>CAZHVY010000027.1:0-52921 GCA_964536305.1 uncultured Geobacter sp.
CCTGCCGCGCCAACCTTCTTCGTTCCCGCGACAGACTTTGCATAATACTCAAACTCGCCTGCTCCGTCAAGTACTTTTTTTAGTTTTTTTCGGGTTGCTCGGCCAGTAATTAAGAATTCGCTTCAGGCCGCCTCGAAAGAGATGTTTATAACAAATTCGGCGCTGTCGGTCAACGGGTTTTACATTAAATTTTACCCAGTTTCACACACGCAAAACGTCGCTTCCCCACCTGCAAAATATATTCACCCGGACAATCAAGTTCCCGTGCATCGTCAGACACTCGTTCACCATTAACCTTAACACCTCCCTGCTGAATTGCTCGACGCCCTTCGCTGTTAGACTTCACAAGTCCTGCTTCGGCAAGGGCTTTACATACGAGAATATTGTCATCCTCTGTATGAATCTCTCTTGTATCCATATTGTCTGGAATCTGGTTGTCACGGAAACGCCTGACGAAATCCCCTTCCGCCCTGTTCGCGGCAGCGCCCCCATGGTACCGGGCGACGATCTCTCGAGCTAGGTCTTTTTTTACTTCCATAGGATGAAGTTCGCCTCTCTTCATTTCTTCACTGATCTTTCTCAGGCGGGAAAGGGGTAAATCACTGAGCAACTCATAGTACCTGATCATGAGAGTGTCCGAGATGGACATTATTTTTCCGAATATTTCGTCCGGGGAATCGTTAATACCGATATAGTTACCCAAGGACTTGGACATTTTATTGACACCATCCAGGCCTTCCAGAAGCGGCATGGTAATCACGGTCTGCGGAGTCTGCCCCCACTCACGCTGTAGCTCACGCCCCACAAGAAGATTAAACTTCTGGTCAGTTCCTCCAAGTTCAATATCCGCTTTAAGGGCAACCGAATCGTATCCCTGGATTAATGGATAAAGAAATTCATGTATACTTATGGGCATCTGATTGGAAAATCTGTTATGAAAATCCTCCCTTTCAAGCATCCGCGCCACAGTATATTTCGCCGCCAAACCTATTAGGTCCGTTGCCTTTAGAGGAGACAGCCATTCCGAATTGAAGGCCACCCTGGTTTTTTCCGGATCCAGAACCTTAAATACCTGTTCTTTATATGTTTCAGCGTTTTTCAGGACATCCTCTCGGGTCAACGCCTTTCTGGTCTCACTCTTACCAGTAGGGTCGCCGATCATGCCGGTAAAATCACCGATCAAAAAAAACACTTCATGCCCCAACTGCTGAAAGTTTCTGAGCTTTTGTAACAAGACCGTGTGCCCCAAATGCAAATCCGGAGCAGTGGGGTCAAAACCGGCCTTGACCCTCAAAGGAACGCCAGTCTTTTCGGATTTTTCAAGTTTTTCGACCAGCTCTTTCTCCAGAAGGATTTCTACCGCCCCACGGCGAATTATTTCCAATTGTTCAGCAACCGACATACCAAACACGCTCCTCAGTTACAAGCGATTGAAATCCGCTCTATACCCAAGGCCTTTCCGGTAATTTCATCTATTTCCAATACCACGCAGTTCAGGCGAACATCCTTTTTTGCAACCTCGAATCTGACGGGCAATTGCGTCAAAAATTTTTCAACGGCTAGTTCCTTGCGGATCCCAATTACGGAGTCAAAGCTTCCCGTCATTCCCACATCGGTGATATAAGCCGTTCCACCCGGCAACACCCTCTCATCAGCGGTCTGGACATGGGTATGGGTTCCCAGAACGGCGCTCACTCGACCGTCCAGGTACCAACCCAAGGCCACCTTTTCCGAAGAAGCCTCTGCATGAAAGTCCACAATTATAACTGGAGTTATTTCCTTCAAGGCAGAAATCTCCATATCAGCAGTGCGGAACGGGCAGTCAAGGGAGTTCATGAAAACTCTGCCTTCCAGGTTCAGCACCGCCACCCGGGTACCTGAAGCGGATTGAATTACGGCGCTCCCCCTCCCAGCGGCTCCCGCCGGATAATTGGCGGGACGCAAAAGTTTTTCCTCCCGATGGATAAAATCAAGAGAATCCTTTTTATCCCAGATATGATTCCCGCTGGTCAGGAGATGAACCCCCAGCCCATAGAGCTCTCTGGCAACTTCCTCCGTCAAACCGAACCCGCCCGCGGCGTTTTCTCCATTGGCAATGACAATATCCACGACATGACGGTCCACCAGTCTATGCAGTTCACGGGAGATCGCCTGTCGGCCGGGTTTTCCAACAACATCGGAAATAAAAAGGATCTTAACGGGCATACTCTACCGCTCTGGTTTCCCTGATGACATGGACCTTAATCTGTCCAGGATAGGTCATTTCCGCTTCAATCTTTTTGGCGATATCTTTGGCAAGGACCACGGCTCTCTCGTCGTTTACTTCTTCACTGGATACCATGACCCTTATTTCCCGGCCGGCCTGGATAGCAAAGGAATTCGTAACTCCTCGGAAGGATGTGGCTATCTTTTCAAGGTCTTCAAGGCGCTTTACGTATGTCTCCATCATCTCTCGGCGAGCTCCGGGCCGAGCGCCGGATAAGGCATCCGCGGCCTGTACCAGCACAGCAAGCACGGTGGCCGGCTTTTCATCTTCGTGATGCGCCATGATAGCATGCACTATCTTGGGAGATTCACCATACTTCCGGGCCAGGTCCGCGCCTATTACGGCGTGCGATCCTTCAACCTCGTGGTCAACCGCCTTGCCAAGATCATGGAGAAGCCCCGCACGCTTGGCCTGTTTCACGTTTATGCCCAGTTCTTCGGCCATGATCCCGCAAAGGAAGGCAACTTCAAGAGAATGCTGGTATACGTTCTGACTGTAGGAAGTCCGATAGCGGAGACGTCCCAGCAGTTTTAGGATTTCAGGGTGGATGCCGTAAACCCCCAGATCAAACGCTGCCTGCTCACCAGCCTCCTTGGTTGCCTGCTCAACCTCTTCCGTTGACTTGGCAACCACTTCCTCGATTCTTCCAGGATGTATGCGTCCGTCCACAATCAGCTTTTCCAGCGATAATTTGGCGATTTCACGCCTTATGGGATTGAATCCGGAAAGGATGACCGCCTCCGGGGTGTCATCAATGATAAGATCTATGCCGGTCGCCGCTTCCAGCGCCCTGATATTACGACCTTCTCGCCCGATAATACGCCCCTTCATCTCATCTGACGGAAGGGCAACCACTGATACCGTCTTCTCCGCCACATATTCGCCAGCATACCTCTGTATGGCAAGAGACAGTATTTCCTTGGATTTTTTGTCAGCGGTCTCCCTGGCTTCCTCTTCTATTGCTTTTATACGCTTTGCGGCATCCAGCTTGGCTTCGTTCTCCAGATTCTCCATCAGTACTCTCTTCGCCTCTTCGGATGTGAGTCCGGAAATCTTCTCCAGGATCCTCCTCTGTTCCTCAATAAGATGATTCAGCTTTTCATCTTTCTGGTTGATGGCCTGTTCCCTGGAATTCAGGTTCTGTTCTTTCTTGAAAAGGTCAGCATCCCGCTGATCAAAGATGAGAACCTTTTTGTCAAGGTTTTCCTCTTTCTGCTGGATCCTCTTCTCAAGGGCCTGCAGGTCACGACGCTTGTCCTTCGACTCCCGTTCGAATTCCGCTTTTGCCTGATACACGGCATCCTTCGCCTGCAATGATGCTTCCTTCAATAAGGTTTCAGCCTGGCGTTTCGCATCCTCCAGAATCCTTGCAGCCGCATCCTCCGCCTTGGAAACCATAGATTCCGAGAGCTTTTTCCTTAGAAGATTTCCGATGAAAAAGCCGATGCCCGATGCAGCGAGCATGAGTAGTAACGCGTATTCAATTCTCACGTGGTCTTTCCTCCTTTTCTATAAACAATCCATGCCCGCGCGACCTTCAACCAGGACATTCAGCCAAACATTACGCGAATCGGTCAAGTCTGGGTCAGCCGGACATGAATTTAACTGTGCCCCGTTCTAATGATCCTCTTTTCTGAAATAATCAAATCCATTTTAACATCATGGGGCTCTCCAGCGATCCTGTCCACCAGCTGGAAATCATAGCAAAGCCCTATGAGCCTGCCTTGACCTTCAATGCGGTGGAGAGTCTTGTCGTAATAACCCTTCCCATACCCCACACGGTGTCCCGTGAGATCAAAAGCAATACCGGGCAGGACAAAGATATCCGCTTCCGCCAATTGGAACGGCCTGCTGCTCTGACCGGGCTCCATGATGCCGAATGCCCCTCTTTTCAGAGAAGACAGCTCCGAAACCTCCCGGAAGACGAGTCCATGATGAACAACGGCCGGCAAAGCGACTATTTTGCCGCATGCCAGGGCCTGCTGTATAATCATTTCCGTATCTACTTCATTGTGGATTGAAGAATATACAACTATTCCCCGGGCATTGAGATACTCCGGTGTTTCCAGAAACAACCGCTGAACAGAAAGGCTCGCGCAACGCAACTCATCCTCGGAAAGAGATCGTCGATGCGCGAGCATATTACGTCTGATGCTGCTTTTCGGCATCTAACATGCTCTCCGGTGAAAAGGGCCGCACAGGTGATCTGGCTGAACTAAAGAAAACAGGTGAATAAGTTCTCAGGTAAAAAAAGGCAAGGGATGGATGAAGCGCGGATTGCTGACGAGTCCCGGCCTACCGGCCGACAGATTCTTATATAATGATTTAAATTGGGGCGAATCTTTACCTTTCAACAGGACATGATGAGAGGAAATCTTATCAGCAAAACGGTTTAGGCCCAATATCAATGGACATCCGCCGTGAGGTACCATCTTCCAACCCGTGACCGGAAAAAACCTATAAATTCAAATATATCCACAAAAATCCCGATAAAGGGACATTATTCTGACATTATACTGCTTTCAACGCCTTACAGCTTCTTCTATTCGGTTAATCAGACAGGAAACCCTCTCCCGGACAAGAAGCTCCCTCCTTGCGGTCTCCCTGGCCTGAAGTATAACGCTCTCCCCCAGATTCAGCAAAGCGAGAATGGCAACGAGCTGGGAATCCTGTGTATTCATTGAATCCCGTAACTCGTCAATGGAATCGTTTACCAGCGCTTCAACTTCGCGAACCTGTTCAGGCGCCGCCGTGCTTCTGACCTGTACTTCTCTTCCCAACACCTTCACACGGTGCAAAGAATTCAAAGGCTCAGATTCCTTCCAGCTTCTTCAGGATGGAGTCGACACGGGATTTGAAACCTTCCCTCTCCCGCAACAGAGACTGATTTTCATCCCTGAGCTGCATGTTTTCCTGCTTCAGAGCATCAAAATCCCGCAGCAGGCCTTCTATCCTATTTTCCAGTATGTCAAAAAGTTCCATATCCATAAACCATCCTTAATGTGGCGAAAATAGTAGAGTATCGCCCGTCAAAAGTCAAGATTATATTAGAAAAGAGCCTGGACGAACTGCTCGGGTTCAAATTCCCGCAGGTCATCCACGCCTTCTCCAACGCCAATATATCGAACCGGAATCTTGAACTCGCTGCTGATGGCGGCGACGATACCGCCTTTGGCGGTCCCGTCCAGCTTGGTGAGGGCAATTCCGGTCACATCCACCGCTTCCTTGAAAATCTTCGCCTGGGAGACGGCGTTCTGTCCTGTAGCGGCATCAAGGACAAGGAGGGTCTCATGGGGTGCGCCCGGCATCTCCCGTCCCATGACGCGCCTCATCTTTTTAAGCTCTTCCATCAGGTTGACCTGGGTATGGAGCCTTCCCGCGGTATCGACGATCAACACGTCCACACCCCTGGCAACGGCGGCGCGACATCCGTCAAAAACCACGGCGGCGGGATCCGCGCCTTGCTTGTGACGCACCACTTCAACCCCGACCCGCTCAGCCCATATCTCCAATTGTTCCACGGCGGCCGCCCGAAACGTGTCGCCCGCCACCAGCAGCACCTTTTTGCCCTCAGAGGTGAATTTGCAGGCCAGCTTGCCGATGGTGGTGGTCTTTCCCACGCCGTTCACGCCGATGACCATGATTACAAACGGGGTCGCGGCGCCAATGTCCAGAGTTGCGAAATTCTTCTTCAACCGGACCAGGAGCTCTTCTCTCAAGGCATTTTTCAGGGCGTCTCCGTCCTGAAGCTCGTTTCTCTTCAGCCGCTGCTCAAGTGACTGGACCAGTTCGACGGTGGTAGCCATGCCTACATCCGCGGATACCAGAATCTCCTCCAGGTCCTCCAGGGTATCCGCATCTATCTTCTTCTTGCCCAGCAGAAGGGCATCGATACGTCCCACAATGCCTTCATGGGTCTTCAGCAGCCCTTTCTTCAGCCTCTCGAAAAAACCGGGGCCAGTATCTTTTAATTCAAGCTCCGGTGGCGTATCCTTGGGCAAGTCGGAGTCGGCGCCGGTGATCTTGCCGACCAGGCTCCTGAAAAAACCCTTCTTCTCTTCCGGCATTCAGTAAATCTCCTTTTCCAGCAACCTGACAGCCGACTGGACACCGACACGCGCCCTGCCCGCAAGGGCGATCCGCTCAAGAACCATCACAAGGGCATACTCATCACCGATAGCCCCCAGGATTACATGCTGCCGGTCTGTTGTTATTATCACATCCTGAACCGACTGCGAAGGCATTTTATGCCGGATATCACGTATGCGGCTCAAAATAATATTCTGGTGGGCGCCGATGATCTTTATGGCGAATTCATCACCGCTCAGGGAATACTGCTCTACGGCCTCTCCTTCCCAGTCAGTCAGAATCGCGCCCACAGCGCCCGGGGTGGAATGGACAAGCTCCTGCAATATCGTTTTAAACGGCACTTTATCTCCTTACGAAAGCCTGACGGAAACAAGCTTCGATACACCAGGCTCTTCCATGGTGACTCCGTAAAGGACATCCGAGTTGGTCATGGTGGCCTTGTTGTGGGTTATGATGATAAATTGCGAAAACGCGCTCATATCCCGCACCATTTCGTTGAATCTGCCGATATTCGCCTCGTCCAGAGGCGCATCAACCTCATCCAGAAGACAGAAAGGCGCCGGTTTTATTAAAAAAATGGCAAACATGAGGGCAACGGCCGTCAATGCCTTTTCTCCTCCGGAAAGGAGGTTGACGTTCTGCAGCCTTTTTCCGGGAGGCTGGATGATGATGTCGATGCCGGTTTCCAGAAGGTCTTCTTCATTTGTCAGCTTCAGTTCGGCCCGCCCGCCGCAGAAAAGACGGGGAAATACCTCCCGGAACTTTTCGTTAACCTGGAGAAAGGTATCGAGAAACCGCTTTCTGGTCGTACGGTTTATCCGCTGGATTGCCTGGCGCAGGCCATGGAGAGACTCCTCCAGGTCCGCCTTCTGCGCGGAAAGAAACTGGAAACGCTCCTCAAGTTCCCGGTATTCCTCGATTGCAGTGAGGTTGACCTCGCCGATTCCGTCAATCAGGTTAACAAGCTCCGCCTGACGCTGGCGGCTGACGTCCTCCTCATCATCACGCCCGGCATATACTGGAATCAGATCGGCCATGGGGACACGATACCTTTCCAGCACCGTTTCCTCGAGGTTTTGCAGCTTCATGGTTATCTCGGCAAGCTTCAGATTCAGCTCGCCGACTTTACGCGACAGGCCATCTCCGTCGGAACGCAGCGCCTTCAAGCGGGATTCACCCTCGTTGACAAGAACCTCTTCCTCTTCATAACGACCCCGGGCGGCGGCGCATCGCTCTTCCACCAGCAATTGCCCGTTCAGAAGCTCCTTCAGTTCTTTTTCACCAGCGGCGATTGATGCGCCGAGCCTGTCGCGCTCCCTTGTCGCTATTTCCAGTTCCGACTCCAGATGGGCGCGCCTCCCATGCAGCTCACGAATACCCTCCGCAACCCTCTTCGCTGTCAGCAAAGAAGCCTCCCGTTTTTCCCGTAGTGACGCGGATCTCACCTTTCGGACGGTCACGCCCTCTCGCGCTTCGGCGATATTCTGCTTTCCCAAATCCAGCGAATGCTGCAACTCCGCCAGTTCGGCCTCAACTCTTTCCCTTCCGGACTCCCGGTCGCTTCTTTCCCGGGCAGCGGTTTCCATCTCCATCTCCAGAGAATCCCGTTCTTCTGAAAGCTGTTCGTCCTCCAGTTCCCTGACGGCAAGACGTTCATCGATTCTCCGAAGCTCCTCACGCGCCCGCTGCAGGTCCTTGCCCACATTCACCATCCGGATCTCGAGACCATGGAGCTCCTGGCGCGAGTTTTTCAGAAATTCCTCGACGTCCGCAGCCTCCATACGAAGGCGCTCCCGTTCGGCCTCCGCGTGCTTTACCCGCACCGTCAGCTCCGCCACTTCTGAAGACAACTCCTTTATCCTGCGTTTCTTGTGAACCAGACCCTGCCGGGCCGCCTCAATGGAACCGCCATGCAGGATTCCCCCGGAGCTCACCATTTCACCATCCCTGGTGACAAAGGACATGTGTGGATAGCGTTCGCCCAACTCCAGGGCCAGGTCCAGGGTATCAGCGAGAAATACGCTTCCCAGAAGGCTTTCCGCCAGAGGACGATCCTCCTCTGAAATCTTTATCCTGTCGAGAAAGCGGACCGCCGCTTCCGGAGTCTCCCGGAAAACGGGGGACGGACAAAGTTCCCGTGCCATGAGGCTGCATCGTCCACCCGAATTCCGGCGAAGAAAAGAGACTGCGTCCCGGGCATCGGTCAGACTGTCGCATATCACATACTGAAGCCTTTCAGAAAGAGCGGCTTCCAGAGCAACCTCGTACTCCTCCTCCACATCCAGGATGTCAGCGACAACCCCTTTCAACCGCCCCTGAAAACCGGGGTCGAGAAAAAGGGAGCGGACACCGCTGCCATAGCCCTCGAACTGCGCCTCCAGTTCCCGCAATGAGTGGAGAAGAGACGACGCCTTTCCCAGGCGATCCCGTTCCAGGTGATAGACACCCTCCGCATCTTCAAGGGACTTGCGCAGGCGCATGTCCCGCTCCCTCAGATCGGCCAGTTCCTTTTCGGCCTCACCCTTGCGCCCTGTCAGTTCGGCCTGGGCCGCCTCCAGGGAGTTTACCCCCGCTGCCGCCTCGCTCTTCTTCTCATGGAGACCGACAGCTTCACGCCGGTTCCGCTCCGACTGCTCCGCAAGGTACGTGAGCCTCTTGGCAGCGGCCGCGTGCTGGTTGGAATAGCGGGAAACCTCCGACATTACACCGAAAAGCTCCCTCCGGGCCTCGTCCAGTCGCCGGGTGAGAATCTTCTCCTCTTCCAGCAGTCTATCCAGATATTCCTGCGCCCTGCCGAGACCCTCCTCCTCTCCATCCAGTTCCCGCACAAAGTCCTCGGCCTGCCGCTCCATCCTCCCCAATTCGTCCTCTGCCTCGGACATCCTGACTTCCGACAGGTCATACTCCCGCGAAAACCGCTCTATCCGCTCTCCCAGCGCAGCCAGTTCCTTCCGTTCAAAGGAGACCCTGTTTTCCAGGGATGAAATCTCCCCGCGTATTCGGAAACTTTCCTCCTGTATCCCGTTCAGCCGCTTCTCTTCCTCCAGGAGTCCGGCCTTTCTTTCTTCCAGTTCCAGGGCATTCCGCTCAACCTGAAGGGTCATATCCAGGCAACGGTTACGCAGCCCGTCCAGTTCACCCGCCATCAACACCCGCTCCCGGTCTAGTGAGAGATGGCCACGCACCAGGAACAACTGCTCTATCCCCTTCAGTTCCTCCCGGTATTCCCGGAACTTTTCCGCTTTCTTCGCCTGGCGCTGGAGAGAGTTCAACTGCCGGCGCAGCTCCGCGATAATGTCTCCGATCCTCAGGAGATTCTGCCTGGTGGCCTCGATCTTCTTCAGGGCCGCATGCTTGCGCGCCTTGAACTTGGTGACCCCCGCGGCTTCCTCGATGATCAGTCGGCGCTCCTCGGGGCGGGAACTGAGGATCATCCCGATCTTTCCCTGCTCGATAATCGAGTAGGCCTTGGCGCCCGCTCCGGTGTCCATGAACAATTCAGCGATGTCCATCAGACGGCATTGGGTCCCGTTCAGGAGATACTCACTCTCTCCGTCCCGATAGAGTCTCCGGGTGACCTGAATCTCGCTGAAGTTCAGATATTTCGCCGGAATGCGACCGTCTTCGGTGGAAAAAGCCAGGGATACCTCCGTCATTCCCAGCGGTTTCCGGGTCTCGCTTCCACCAAAAATCGTGTCTTCCATGCTCTTGCCCCGCAGGGTCTTGGCGGACTGCTCCCCCATTACCCACCGGATCGCATCTACGATGTTCGACTTCCCGCAACCGTTGGGTCCCACAACACCGGTAATTCCCTTGCGGAAATCAAGAGATACCTTATCGGCAAAGGATTTGAAACCGTGGATTTCAAGACGGCTGATAATCATGGGAGCGGTAATAGTAGCAAAGGGCGGCTTTTTTTGTAAAGGCAAAGATGCGGGCGACAATTATCGGCGGGAGACAGCCTTTTCCTCATTAATTCAACGGTTTTCAGCAAAGCCCGGCGCATGGCCGCCAGTTCGGGGAATCAGTCCGGCCAGGGCCCGAAAGCCTTCTGATATTCCATGACCAGACGCTCCCTGTCACCGCTGTCGATGATATCCCACGGAAGGACCTCATGGAGGGGTATGTCTCGATATACCAGGAAATCGGTATCCATTGACAACTCCCTCGCGGCCCGCCTGAGGCCTCCTGACGCGGCGGCCTTCACCAAAAGAGCGGCAAGACTCCGGTCTCCGCGGGAAAGGAGCGCCTGAAGGTACGATTCCCGGATGCTCTCCAGATGAATCCGCACGTTAGGCATCTTCCCAAAGGCGCGCCGCAGGTACGCATATTTCTTTTCCAGGGATGAAGCCGGCTCCATCCCGCACCACTGGAACGGAGTAAACGGCTTGGGGATGAACGGATTCACCGAAAGGAATATGGCGCCGAGGCGCCGGTTTTTTCTGGCCGCGGCGATAACCCTGTCCCGGATCTTCACCACCAGAGCCAGCATCTCCTCCAGGTCGGCCATGGTTTCCGTGGGAAGACCGATGATGAAGTACAGCTTCAGATTAAGAATGCCCCCGCCGATGAGGATGTCGCAGGCCCGCAGGATCTGATCCTCGTTTATTCCTTTCCTGATCAGGTCCCTGAGCCGCTGGGAACCTCCCTCCGGGGCAAGGGCCACGGTCTTGTGCCCCCCGGCATTGAGTATATCCAGCAGGTCTCTGTCCAAAGCGTCAATGCGTAAAGACGACACGGAAACCTTCCCCCCCCGGGCCGCGATGAACCGGCACAGCTCCCCCAGGTTTCGATGGTCGGAAACCGCCGCGCCCACCAGGCCCAGCTTCTCCTTCAGGGCGAGCCCCCTTTCCGCCTCTTCCCTGAGCATCTCGATGGGCCTGGGCCGGTAGGGCTGATAGATGAAAGCGGCGGCGCAGAAGCGGCATCCCCGGGGACAACCGCGGGAGACCTCCATGAGGTACATGTCGGCGAATTCCGTATCCGTGGTGAAAAGCCTGGAGGAGGCAACGGGGCCGTCCGGGTCCCCGTCCCATGTCCTGGCAACCCTGTCCGGGGCGCCGCGGCTCGCTGATATGGCCGTTACGCGCCGCCCGTCATGGGAAACCGTATACAGGGAGGGCACGTAGAGCCCGGGCACACGGGAAGCGCGGGACAGCAATTCGCCCCGGTCATTGTCCTGATCACCGCGGAGCAATGCCACAAATGCGGGCAGAATGGCCTCCGCTTCTCCGACACAGACGATATCCACCAGGTCGGCGATGGGCTCGGGATTCAGGAAAAGGGCCGCGCCTCCGGCGATTACGAGGGGGGAGGACGCACCCCTGTCACGCGCGAATGGTGGAATGCGGGACAAGGCGAAGATGGCGGGAAGATTCAGATAATCATTTTCGAAGGAAACGGAAAAGGCGACAACGTCGAAATCGGAGACGGGGATTCTTGATTCCAGGGAAAGGAGGGGAAGGCCGGTTTTTTCATACTCTTTCATCTCGGCTGCGTCGGGCAGGAACGCCCGCTCGCATACCACGTCCGCAAACCCGTTGAAAAGGGAGTAAACCACCTGGAATCCCAGGTTGCTCATGGCGGTCGCATAGCGATTGGCATAGACGAGGCAGACGGAAAGCCTGCCGCCCCGGTTCTTTATGACCGCACCCTCTTCCCCTTCCAGAATACGCCGGTATTTCTCCTCGATTTTCCATGACATGGGGGAAAAATAACACGGTTGCAAGGGGTTTGAAAGGGGAAAACCGGCGCCGGAGCTGCCGGCTCAGACGGTCACCTGCGCCAGCATCTTTTTCAGATCCCCCAGTTTGTACGGTTTGGTGATAATCCCCCGGAAACCGTATTTCCGGTAATCGGCCATAATGGGGTCGTTTGAGTATCCGCTGGAAACGATCGCCCGGACATCAGGGTCGATATCGCGCAGCGCCATGACCGCCTCTTTCCCTCCCATGCCTCCCGGTATGGTCAGGTCCATGATGACCGCGGCAAAGGGCTCCCCGGCCTCCCTGGAGCTCCGGTACAGGTCCACCGCCTCCGCGCCGTCGGCGGCGAACTTCACGTCATAGCCAATGAACTTCAGCATCTCGCCGGCCACGTCGCGGATATTTTCCTCGTCGTCCATTACCAGGACGGTTCCCCTGCCGGTATGATCTTCCGCCTCCTCGGCGCGGGAATCAACGGCGCTTTCGAGAGAGGCCGGGAGATATATGGTGAAGGTCGTGCCCTCTCCCGGCGCGGAATTGACGGTAATATGGCCGTCATGGTTCCTTACTATGGAGTAGACCGTGGCGAGGCCCAGCCCCTTGCCATCCTTCTTGGTGCTGAAGTAAGGATCGAATATGCGCGGCAGCGCCTCCCTCGAGATCCCGGTCCCCTGGTCTTTGATGGCGATCACCACATAGCGGCCCTCTTTAAGGGGAAGGATGGTGTCGGCGTCTATGCTCAGGTTAGAGCATCCTACCTCGATGATCCCGCCGGAAGGCATTGCCTGGTCCGCATTGAGAATCAGGTTGTTGATCACCTGGCTCATCTGACCCTCGTCCACCTCTACCGGCCAGATATCGTCAGCGATGGAAAACCGGTAGGTGGCCCTTGAACCGCTCAGGGTAAAAGCAACCGAATCACGTATTATATCCGTTACCGCAGCCGTTTTCCTGACCGGCGCGCCGCCCCTGGAAAAGGTAAGGAGCTGCTGCGTCAGGTCCCTCGCGCGAAGGGACGCCTTTTCCGCCTCTTCAAGTTTCTGGTAAACCTTTTCACCAGGGGGCACATACATCTTCGACAAAGAGATATTTCCCAGGATCGCCGTAAGCAGATTATTGAAATCATGGGCAATCCCGCCGGCCAGAACGCCTATGGACTCCAGCTTCTGGGATTTCAGAAGTTCCTCTTCCATCTTCCGTTTTTCCGTGGTGTCGCGAAATACCAGAACCGCGCCCACGATCCGGCTCTCCCGATCCTTGATGGGAGCGGCGCTGTCCGCGACGATACGTTCCTTCCCTTCCCTGGACACGAGAATCGTATGGTTGCAAAGCTCGACGATGAGTCCACTGGCCAGCACCCGCCCCACGGGGTCAGGACAGGGAAGGCGGGTTTTTTCATTGATGATGCGGAATACTTCCGGCAGCGCCCGCCCACGCGCCTCATCCTGACGCCAGCCGGTCAGTTCTTCGGCGACCTTGTTGAGGAGGACGACCCTGCCCGATATGTCGGTGGTTATGACACCATCCCCGATGGAGCGGAGCGTAACCGCCAACCTTTCCTTTTCAGCCGCGAGGGCCTCCTGAGCCATTCTGCGCTGAGTGATATCATGCACATGCTCCGCCACCAGAATCACCTCTCCATCATCGTCAAAGATGGGGAAAGAGCGGATCTCCATATACCCGATGCGCGGATTATATTTTTCCCTTTGCACCATTTTCCCGGTATTGAAGACTTCAAGCGCGTGACAAGGCTCGCACATCTCATCCCGTCCGTAATAGGCCTTGTAACAGAAGGGAAAACAGTCCCGCATATCCTCCGGCACATAGTCGAAACCGCCGTGATAATTGGAAAGGAGAATGCGGTGATCCCGATCGATAATGGAAAACAGGTCTGGTATGGCATCAAACACCGCCCTCAGGAATTGCGCCGATTTCCTGAGTTCATCCTCTGCCCTGTTGCGCTCTTTTTCCTCCCGATCCCTTTGCAGACGGGCCTGGAGAATAGGGGCGATGCGTAAAGAGAGGGACTCCAGAAACTCCATATCCTCCTCGGAGAAACCGCCCTCCTTGTTTGCCACGGCGAGGAGCCCTATGCTCTCCTGCCTGTAGACAATGGGCACTGTCAACAATGACGTCAGTTTCACATGCCCTTGCGGAACGGTGAAAGGCCCGTTGGAAGAGAATGGGACGCGCTCTCTCAGCGCCCTTCCCCACAGCCCCGTCCATTCCGCCTCGGGAAAGACCAGGGTCTTTCCCTCGACCCGGCATTCATCCCAGACATCCATTGTAAGGGAAGGCACCACGAACGAGCGGTTTTCATCCAGATATCCGAAGAACCCGTACCTGCTCTTCATGGTTTTCAGAATAAGGTTCAGAACCTCGCCGTACATGTCCTCATCGGAAATGGTCAGAAAGATATTCGCTATCTGGTTCTTTACGGCAAGACTCTTTTCCGAACGAAGCAGGGCCTCTTCAAACCTGACCCGTTCGGTGATGTCGCGAAGCACCAGCGCCACCCCGGCGCTTGCGCCCTGGATCGCCGAGAGCGCGGTTCCCGTGGCCTCTATGGGAATCTCCCCGCCGCCCCGGGAAAGAAGGACCAGGTCGCCTGAAAACGTGAACAGACCGACTTTGCCCCTGCCCCCCCCGGCCAGATCCGCCAGCGTCTCTTCGCAACCCTCGCACCTTACCCGGAACACCTCATCCAGGGGGCGGGACAGGGCCGACGCCAGGTCCCAGCCCGTCATCTCCTCGGCTACGGGGTTCATAAACGTGACAACACCCTCGCCGTCGGTGGCGATAACCCCGTCGGCGATGCTCCTCAGGATTGTGGAAAGCCATTGTTGGCTGCTTCGCAGCCTGGTCTCCATCCGGTGCTTGTACAGGGCCATCTCGATGGAGGATTGCAGCGTTATGTCCTGAAAAGGCTTTACGATGTAGCCGAACGGCTCTGTCACCTTGGCCCTTTCCAGAGTGTCGGCATCCGCGTATGCCGTAAGAAAGATGACCGGCATATCGGCCTTCGTCCGTATCAGCTCGGCCGCGGTTACCCCGTCCATGGCGCCCTGAAGATTTATGTCCATCAGCACCAGATCCGGCAGGAGTCGCAGGGCCTTTTCCACCGCCTCCTCGCCGGACGAAGCCGAGCCCGCCACGCAATAGCCCAAAGCCTGCAAGCGCTTCTGAATCCCCTTCGCGATTATCAGCTCATCCTCGACAACCAGAATTCTGGCGGCGGAATCAGAGGAAGTATTGTTATCCATACCGTACCCCCGAGTTACGGCTTCATCGGCTGTGAAAAAAATCAAGCGGCTTTCGTCCCCGTGAGGAACGGGTGTTAAGTGATTGTATTAATTATTACATCGAAGTTCATTATGTAAACCCTCTCCCCGACGTTCTCTGTTTGCGGCCGCCTTTCAACGGATTCATCCCCGGCCGCAACCGCGGCATCTGATGATAAAAGAGGTACCCCCTTCATTTCCTGGTTCGATCTCTCCCCGTATCTGACTCACCAGCATGGTAACCAGCTGCAGCCCCAGGGAATCGGTATTCCTGAAATCGAGCCCCGGCGGCAAGCCGACACCGTCATCTCTCACCATGAGTTCGATACCGGAATCCCCTTCAACCCTGAGCCGGACCGCTATCTCTCCCCCGCGGCCGTCGGGAAAAGCGTATTTCATGGAATTGGAAACCAGTTCGCTGACAATCAGGCCGCATGGTATTGCCTGATCAATCTCCAGGGTCGCTGGCGCCACATCAAGTTTCAGGGAGATTCTATCCGGGTCCGTGATATAGGAGTTGAACAGGTATCTGGCCAGATTCGCCAGATACTCCCCGAAATTTATGGATATGAAATCCCTGGTCTGATAGAGCTTTTCATGAACAAGGGCCATGGATTTGATCCGATCCTGGCTGTCCCTGAAATAGCGCAGGGAACGTTCGTCTTCAATGTGCTCGCTCTGGAGGTCCAGGAGCGTGGAGATGATCTGCAGATTATTCTTGACCCGGTGGTGAATCTCCTTGAGAAGGATCTCCTTCTCCCTGAGCGAGGCGCGAACCCGCTCCTCCGCATGCTCTCGCTCGATGATTTCGGCCTTCAGGCTGGCGTTTGCCCTGCCCAGCTCCTGGGTCCGTTCCCTTACCAGCACTTCCAGTCTTTCCCGGTATTGAATCAACGCCTCTTCCGCCAGCTTGCGCTCGGCGATCTCCCTGGACAGCGCCGAATTGACACTGGCCAGTTCTTCATTGGCCCTTTCAAGCTGGGTGTTTCTCGCCTCTAGCCGCCTGCGCATGGCGTGCAAGGCAAGGAGAGTCTTTACCCTGGCAAGGATCTCCTCCACCTGGAACGGCTTGGTAATATAATCGGCCGCTCCCATTCGGAAGCCCTTGATCTTGTCGCTGGTCTCGGCAAGGGAAGTCATGAAGACAACGGGAATGTCGCGGGTATCCGCGCCGGATTTCAGAAAACGGCATGTCTCGAATCCGTCCAGAAGAGGCATCATTACGTCCAGCATGATCAGATCCGGCGACTCGGAGCGCGCCAGACGCAATGCGGCGGCGCCATCCGGCGCCTCCCGGACGCTATAACCGTTCTCGATAAGTATCTTGGACAACAGTTGCAGGTTGGCCGGACTGTCGTCCGCGATAAGTATCCTTGCCTGCCGTTCCGCGACTTTTTCACTACCCATGAATACCCCTCTCCGCCAGGCCGCTGAACAGGACAAGCGCCTCCCGCAAAAGCGCCGTTCCCTGACCCCGACCCGCTGGATGTATATCCCCGTGAAACAGCGGGATCACCCTGACAGATATTTATTCGGCAAAATACCAAGAAAGATAAATCCTGAAATGAAAAACCGGGCCGGGCCGTCAGGAAATGAGGGCGCCCGGAAAAGAAATCTTTACGGAGGCACCGCCCTGTTCACCATCCATGGAGAGAGTCCCCCGCAATTGTTCAGTCAGCATGCAGACCAGTTGCAGGCCCAGGGTTTCCGCATTGGTGACATCCAGGCCCGGAGGAAGACCGACACCATTATCGGAAACCGTGATGACAACCCGCCCGCCGTCAATACGGCAGCGAATGGAAACATCACCAGCCATCCCTTCGGGGAAGGCATGCTTCAGAGAGTTGGAGATCAGTTCGTTAACAATAAGCCCGCATGGAACAGCTTCGTCCATGCCGAGAACTATCTCCTCCGAGTCCACTTCCAGACTTATCAGGTCCGGATCGTTAACGCTTGAAGAGTAGAGGGAATCAGCAAGTTCCTGGACGTATTCACGCAGATCGATGAAGGCGAGGCTGTCGGACTGATACAGCTTCTGATGGATGAGCGCCATGGATTTTATCCGGTCCTGGGTATCCCGCAGGAAGAGCCTGGATGCGTTGTCGATCATGAAGTCCGATTGCAGATCCAGAAGGGAAGAGACTATCTGCAGATTGTTCTTTACGCGATGGTGAATCTCCTTGAGCAAGACCTCCTTTTCCGCCAGGGACGAACGCACCTGCTCTTCCGCGAGTTTGGACTCGGTAGTGTCGATGAGAGTCACGATTCCCGCCGGCTTCCCCTTGTATTCTATGCGTCCCACGGAGACGATCGACCACAGCTCCCTGCCGTCTTTGGTTACGAACTTGCATTCATACTGGCTCGGCGTCGGTTCTCCCTGCATGCGGGCGAGACCCCTCTCCCGCAACATCTCCCTGAAATCCTCATGGGCGTAATTCCAGAAACTGGTACTGGACAACTCTTCAACCGGATAGCCTATCAATCTGGAGGCGGTCGGATTGGCATAAATCACCTCTTCCCCCTGGTACAGGGCGATTGCCGCGGAGGATGTCTCCGCCAGTACCCTGAATTTCTCCTCACTCTCCCGCAGAGCCCTCTCGGCCCGCATCCTGTCGGCGATCCCCCAGGCAAGATCGGTCAGCAGGGAGAGTGTTTCCACGTCCTGGGAGGTATAATCACCGGCCTTGTTGCCGACGCCGAACACGGCTACGATGGTGTCGCCGTGGAAGACGGGAATAACAAGCTCCCGGATAACCGGGGCGTGGCCGGGAGGCAGCCCCTTGCGGTGGGACAGAGAGGCGTAGTCATTGTGTATGACCGGCCGGCGCAGGCGGATACAGTCCACCCAGACCCCCGCCTTTGATACATCATAGTGAAGGCCCTCCCCTTCCGCCTTGCAGAACTCGCGCTTGGTGCGGGTCGACCAGTTCTGGAGGGAGAGGGTCTTCTGGTCGGCTTCCAGGTAATGGTAGAAACCGATGGAGCTTCCGGTCAGGCTTTCCGCCTCATCCAGCGTGGCCTGAAGAAGCTCCTGCAGTGTATGGGTCTGGGCAAACTGAAGCAGGCGCATGCGCGCGGACATGACATTTTCCGTCCTCTTACGCTCCGTAATATCCACCAGAATCCCTTGGTAACTGGTGACTGCCCCCCCGGCATCGCGCTCCACCACCGTATAATCGTCAATCCAGCGGACATCTCCCTCTCTCGTGACAATCCGGTATTCCTGGCGAAAACGATCTTCCCCGCTACGGGTATGTTCCGCCACTTCAGCGGCCACATGCGCCACATCATCAGGATGGACCATCGACGAGAACGGCGCCCTGCCGGAAAGGAGTTCATCAGGAGAGAAGCCGAACCGGGTTACGTTATTTGAAACCATTTCAACCGGCCACCCCTCGGAAGCGCTCCAGCGGAAAAGGACGGCGGGACCGTTCTCCACCACCAGGTTGGCCTGCCGCAAGGACTCTTCCGCCCGGGCGCGTTCGGTAACGTCCACGATCACCCCCATGGTGCCGGCATATGCCCCGTCTTCTCCGAACACGGGTTCGTGATAGATGTCGAAGACATGGCCGCCAACGCGATAAGGAACGGTAAAACATTCCCCGGCCAGGGCCCGGCGGAAATTTTCCAGGCAATCCGGCTCATGCTTATATACTTCGAACGCGGACCTTCCCACAATCTCTCCCGGACTGAAGCCCATGGCCGCGAGTCCCTTTCCCTCCGACAAGGTGAACACCCCATGGCGGTCTATGGCGAAAAGTGCTACCGGCGCATTCCTCACCATTGTCCGGAGACGGAGCAGGTTCTCCCGATGTTCTTCATCGGCCATTTCGCGCTCCCCTCTCTTCTTGCGATTGTTGCAGCACACGCCGATGAGAAACAGGGACAGGAACAGAAGCATGACGGAAGTTCCCGTGCGGCTGAAAAAGCCTTCAATTCCCAGGGCCGCCTCTCCCGCCGGACAGTCGGCCGCGGAAAAGACTACCGGCAAGACAATCGCCATGAGGCGCATCCCGGGGCTGCCCAAATACCTTTTGCCATTATCGCTTACTCTTGTCATTCCGGATTGCTCCACGGAAATGTAATGGTAAATATGGTCCCTTCGCCTCCGCTGACCTCCACCTCGCCCCGCAGCTGCTTCACCAGCATGCTCACCAGTTGCAATCCCAGGGTCCCGGTTGAATGGATATCCAGGCCCGGCGACAATCCGATGCCGCTGTCCGCCACCGTCAGCACAATCCGTCCGTCATGGCTCTCATGGCAGCTAACCGCTATCTCCCCGCTCCCGCCATCCGGGAAGGCATGCTTCAGGGAATTGGATACAAGCTCGTTGATGATGAGCCCGCAGGGTATCGCCTCATCGATTCCCAGGGTGACATCTCCGACGTCAAGGGCAAGAGAGATCAACCCTGTGTCCTTCAAAAACGTAGAACAGAGAAAGCGGGTGAGGCTCTCGATATAATCCCCCAGATTTACCGAGGTAAAATTCTGGGACTGATAGAGCTTTTCGTGGACAAGCGCCATGGAATTGATCCGGTTCTGGCTTTCCCTGACAAAGCGAAGCGATTCTTCATCCTCCATATAGTCCGACTGAAGCTCCAGCAGTGAAGATATTATCTGCAGATTGTTCTTCACCCTGTGATGAACCTCTTTAAGGAGAACGATCTTCTCCGCGAGGGACGCGCTTAGACGCTCCTCGGCCCTCTTTCTTTCGGTAATATCCCTGACGATGTTGACGATGCAGGCTACATTTTCAACCTCCACAAGGCGCGCTGACATCTGACCCGTGAGAAGGGAGCCGTCCTTCTTCCTGAATTCCGCCTCCAGGTTGGTTACGAAGCCTTGCCTCCTGACCTCCCGCACCAGGTATTCCCTCTCCCCTGGCCGCACCCAGAGATTGAGCTCCAGGGAGGTCCTGCCTATTACTTCGTCCCGCTCAAACCCGGTCAGGCGGCTGAAACCTTCGTTTACATCCAGATACATCCCGTCTTCCAGGCGGTTGATGTTCACGGCGTCGAGGGATGCGTGGAAAGCTGAGGAAAATTTCGCTTCGGACTGTCGCAGTTTCTCCTGGGCAAGCCTGGCCTCGGTAATGTCCAGCACGATTCCCTGAAAATGGGTAATATTGCCTTTGCGGTCCCGCTCGATGACCGTTCGGTCGTCGATCCAGTGGATACCGCCATCTTTCGCTACAATGCGGTATTCCTGCTGAAAGCGGTCGGCTCCGCTGACGGCGAAACCCTCCACCTCTGACACAACTCTTTCCAGGTCATCGGGGTGGATCATGGAGGAAAAGAGGACCGCCCCTGACAGCAGCTCATCCCGTGTATAGCCGTACTGGCTAATGTTGGCCGACACCAATTCCACCGGCCAGCCTTCCGCGGCCTTCCAGCGGAACAGCACCGCCGGGCTGTTCTCCACCACCAGATTGGCCAGTCGCAGTTGCTCCTCCGCCCTCCGCTGCCGGAGAAGCGCCGCGATAAGGAGGGCCACAAAGAGCGCCAATCCCAGGATAACCACGGCCAACGGCCAGATGAGCAACCTGTCGCCTTGGTAAAAAGCGCCGAATAGAGAACCGCCGGATTGCTGGACGGGAACACTTTCCCCCGCGGATAACGGCGCCGCGGAAAGAAAGAAGGCCGAGCAGATGAGCAACATGAATATGGCGGCTGGAAGCGGCCGGAGAAAACGGAGGATGAGTTCAACCCCCAAATCCAGGACCAACCGCCCTGAAACAAAAACAGACAACGGACCGGGATGCCACTTCCATGGAGTTGAGATCATTACCATAGCCCCTCACGGCAAAGAAAAGTATCTGACCCGAATTCGGCGGTTGAAATCATCCTTCTCTCACTCCGGACTACTACAAGCGCCGTTTTCAGGATGACATGTTTTTCAGTATACCCGTTGAAGCCCGGTCAGGAAAAGAGAGGTTTTCTCTGAAAAGCTATTTTTTCCGCGTACTTCGAAGGGGAGGATATCCGTCCGGGACGGGAGGGAAGGAAAAACGTGGAGTGCATGGGTTCGGGGGCTGGAGCCATCCTTTGTTCAATCCGGACGACTCCAGCCGCAATCCTGGGGTCAGTATTGCTGTTGCTGCTGTGGAATTATGCGGATCTCTACGCGCCTGTTCAACTGACGTCCGGATTCAGAGGCATTGCTGGCAATCGGCCTGCTCTCGCCATAGCCCACCGTGGTCATCCTGGCCGGGCTTACGCCCATTCCCAGGAGCGCGCTCTTCACCGCATTGGCGCGACGTTCCGAAAGGGCCTGATTGTACTGCTCCGAGCCGGTGCTGTCGGTGTGACCGGAAATGACGATGGTGGTCTGAGGATACTGGTTGAGCACACCGGCCACGCGCCTCACCTCATCATAGGCCCCGGGCAGAAGAGTTGACGAATTTACGGCGAAAAGATAGTCGGACTTGAAGGTTACCGTCAGGATATCCATGTCTTTCCTGGAGCTGTCCTGCTTCGCCTCTGCCAGAACCTGTTGTTCCCTCTGGATGCTGGCCGCCTCCGAATTGGCCAGAGCCTGTCTCATTGCGGCTTCCTGCTTGTCCATGTAGTTTCCGATAGCCGTTCCCACCAGCCCTCCGGCAACCGCTCCGGCGGCCGCGCCTATGAGGGTCGCAGAAGTGCTGCGGCCGATGGCCTGTCCGAGACCCGCGCCGACACCGGCGCCGACGCCGGTGCCCACCAGGGCGCCCGTCTGGGCCCTGGTGGCGCATCCCGATACTGTCAGGGCCAGAAGGGCCGTCAAAATCACAAGTTTTTTCATGGCGGTTTTCTCCTTTTCACATGTGGCATTCAACATGCGGTTCTCTGCTCCGGAACAACTGAAGCCGAAATATTACCAATTTATAGCAGACTATTCACTGAGCGCAAGGAATCCTAATGTGTCATGCAAGCAATGTCGCACCGGGATATGGCGGAAAAACGGCGCCAAGGGATGTGAGGACGAGACAGCCCCGGACCCCGAAGCGCGCAAAGGGAGCAGGCAGGCTAAAAAGCCCCGGCCTTCCACGGAGGGGGGAAGAAGGAAGACCGGGGAAATAAAACTATCTCTGAATCCGGACCTGTTACCAGGAAATTCGCCAGGGTCCTTATAGTTGTCAGTCAATGGTCTTGCGAAGGAAAGTAGGTATATCGTACTGGTCTTCATCATCGGATAAAAACGCCCGCTGTTTGGGCACATCTCTTGTCTGCCTCTCAATGCGCCTGAAGGTGGGAATTTCCCGGTTGATATCTTCATTCAGCTGCTGGGCCGCGACGCTCTTCAACTCCGGCTTGGATTTCTCCAGGTCGAAACGATCACCGAAACCGGTGGCGATGGCGGTTATCTTTACCTGGTCGCCCAGGCTTTCATCTATCACAAGGCCGACGATGATGTTGGCGTCTTCATGAACCTTTTCGTGTATAACCTTGCTGGCGGCATCGAACTCGTCCATGGTCATGGAGGAGGATCCGGTGATGTTGACCAGAACGCCTTTGGCGCCGGAGATGTCGATGTCTTCCAGAAGGGGGCTGGATATGGCCTTGGTGGCGGCTTCCACCGCGCGGTTTTCGCCAGTGGCGAGGCCGATGCCCATCATCGCCATACCTCTCTCGCTCATGATGGCCTTCACGTCGGCGAAGTCCACGTTGATGAGGCCCGAGGTGGTGATGAGGTCCGAGATACCCTGTACCGCCTGGCGCAGCACGTCGTCGGAGGGCTTAAAGGCGTCCAGGATCGACATGGATTTTCCGGCCAGGCCCAGGAGCCGGTCATTGGGGATTATCACCAGGGAGTCCACATGCTTCTTCAACTCGCGCACACCGTTCTCCGCCTTGGTCAGGCGGAGCTTCCCTTCACGGGTAAAGGGCTTGGTAACCACGCCAACGGTGAGGGCGCCGACCTCTTTGGCCACTTCCGCGATGACCGGCGCCGCCCCGGTTCCCGTTCCTCCGCCCAGTCCGGCGGCTATGAAGACCATGTCCGCGCCGCTGAGGACTTCGGACAGCTGCTCCCTGTTCTCTTCCGCCGCATCCTTTCCTTTGGACGGGTCCGCGCCCGCGCCGAGACCCTTGGTAAGCTGCCCCCCCAGCTGGATCTTGACGGGGGCCTTGGACATGCGCAGGGCCTGGGCATCGGTATTGGCGACAATGAAGTCGATACCGTTCAGTTCGCAGTCAATCATGGTGTTCACGGCATTGCCGCCACCGCCCCCGACCCCTATCACCTTAATCTTCGCACTCTGGTCTATACTTGCGTCAAACTCGAACATACCCTACCCCCTTTTATAGACACTACGCATAGTTACAGGACCGTAAAATCAGAAGAACTCACCAAACCATTCCTTCATACGACGTGTCACCCGGCGAAAGGCGTTATCATCGTTCTGCACCGTCGGAAATTCGCGGATGCCCTGATTCTTGCTTCCGTAGACCACCAATCCCACACCGGTGGCATAGACCGGGGAATTGACCACATCCACCAGGCCTCCGATATTCTGCGGCAGGCCGCGACGCACCGGAAGATTGAACACCTGCTCGGCCAGTTCCGGCATTCCCTCCAGAATGGACGTTCCACCGGTTATTACGACCCCGGATGCTATCTGGTCCTCGAAACCGGACTTGATTATCTCCCGGTTAACCAGGGTATAGATCTCTTCCATTCGCGGTTCGAGGATCTCCGACAGCAACTGGCGGGAAAGGATCCGCGGCTGCCTCCCCCCGACACTGGGGACCTCTATGGTTTCATCCTTCCCCACCATGGGTGAATAACAGCAGCCGTATTTCTGCTTGATCTTTTCGGCCTCCGCCATGGGGGTCCGCAAGCCGACGGCAATATCATTGGTGAGATGGCTCCCCCCAAGGGACAGGACCGAGGTATGCTTTATGGCTCCGTCCACGAAGATGGCGATATCGGTAGTTCCGCCGCCGATGTCCACCAGGGCGACGCCTATCTCCTTTTCCTCAGGCGAGATAACCGCTTCGGACGAGGCAAGTTGTTCGAGGACGATGTCGGCCACGTCAAGCCCGGCCCGGTTGCATGACTTGATGATATTCTGGGCGCTTGCCACCGCGCCTGTTACGATATGCACCCTTGCTTCCAGACGTACGCCGCTCATGCCCAACGGTTCACGAATGCCGTCCTGCTCGTCGATGATAAACTCCTGGGGGAGAATATGGATGACCTCCCGGTCCATGGGTATGGCGATGGCCTTTGCCGCGTCGATCACCCGGCGCACGTCGTCGGTGGAGACTTCACGGTTCTTTATGGCGATCACTCCCTGGGAGTTGTATCCCCTGATGTGGCCGCCCGCTATCCCGGCATACACGGACTTGATCTCGCAACCGGCCATGAGTTCCGCCTCCTCGATGGCCTTTTTGATGGAGGCTACCGTGGTTTCAATGTTGATAACCACGCCTTTGCGCAGACCTCGGGACGGGCTCGAACCGATGCCGACGATGTCAACTCCATCCTCGGTCACATTGCCGACGATGGCGCATATTTTCGTGGTGCCGATATCAAGCCCCACGATCAGATTTTCCCTTCTGTTGGCCATGCCCCCTCCTCTAACCTGCCTTTTTTAGCACGATTTTATCTGAATAGTTTAGATCAATATATTCCAGCGCCGCCATCTGATCCGTCAGCTCCTTGTAAATCCTGGACAAGCGCTCCAGCTTGGCGGCATAATCACCACTCCCCAGCTTCACCGGTATCCCGCCCCTGGCGGTAAAAAGCGTGATCCCGTATCCCTTGCTCACATGGATCTCGGAGACATCTTCAAGTCCGAACACCTTTCCCGCCCTGAGCTTATCCATGACTCCCAGGGCGGACAGAAGCATCTCCTTCGCGCCGGCCGGGTCCTTTTCCAGATCCTCGGCGGTTATGCCCGTGACCACGGGAAAATCCAGCCGGTCTCCCTCTGTAAGGGGCTTGAAGATGTCCCCTTTCTTGTCCAGGTAGTAGAGATATCCCATGTTTACCACCGCCACCGGTTCACGCTCCGTAATCTCGATGGAGATTGTGGAAGGAAGCCGGCGCCGGATCTTCAGGGTTTCGATCCAGGGATTCTTTTCCAGCCGATCCGCCATATGCCTGAGATCGAGCCTGAGCAAGGGATCGCCAGGCTTGAGACCCGCCAGGGCCGTGATCTCGTCCCTGGTAAGCCGTTTCGTCCGCGAAATCTCCATCCTCTCCAGCCTGAACGGCGTGGCCGTGGTCACAAGCTCATAGGCCTCAAGGCAGACAACCCACAGAATCGTTATCAGAAGGAACCCGGCGCAGACGCGGGCCGCCTTGCGGAGATAGCGGCGAAACTGTATGGGCTTGCGCGGTTTACTTTCCCGCTTCTGCCGGTTCCTGCTCCTCTGGGGGCGATTTTTTTTGTTGTGCAGATCGCGCATCACGCACCATGGTTTCGAAAGGGCGCCGCCCTATCCCTGAATCTTGAGGGATGCCGATATAAGAATACGTTCCAGCAGCTCGCCGAAGGGGATGCCGACACCGGCGGCGATCTCGGGGAAGAGGCTGAGGGCGGTCATGCCCGGCAGTGTGTTCACCTCCAGGACATAGCACTCCCCCTCGGGCGTTACGAGCAGATCGACCCTGCTGTAGCAACTGCATCCCAGGGCCTTGTGGGCCCGTGCGCCGGTTTCCAGGGCCTTGCGGTACTGAGCTTCTTCCAGGGGTGCGGGGAAGATATGATCCGCCATGCCCGGCGTGTACTTTGCCTCGAAATCATAGAACTGGTTGCGAGGGACTATCTCGATGGCGCCGATGGCAGCATCGTCGAGAATTCCCACCTGTATCTCGCGGGCAGCTATGAACTGCTCAACCAGCGCCTCCCTGTCGTAACGGAAGGCCAGATCCAGGGCTGGCGGGCAGCCTTCGGGATTCCGCACGATGCTGACGCCCACCGATGAACCTTCCTGGGATGGCTTCACCACCACCGGAAAGGGAAAACCGAGGGCAGACGCGTCCAGGTTCTCGCCCTCCGTCAGGACGATATAAGGGGCGATTCTGAGACCCGCGGACTGGAAAGCCGCCTTGGCGAAGATCTTGTTCATTGCAAGGGCGCTGGCCATAACGCCCGAGCCGGTGTAGGGTATCCCCATAAGCTCCAGGAGACCCTGCACGGCGCCGTCCTCGCCGTAGCGTCCATGAAGGGCGATGAAGGCCACTTCAACGCCGTGGGTGGCAAGAGAGGCGGGCAGGTTCCTGTCCACGTCCATCAGCAGGACGTCATAGCCCATGGAAAGGAGGGTCTCATAAACCGCTGTCCCGCTCTTGAGGGAGACCTCCCGCTCCGCCGAAAGACCTCCGCACAGCACCCCTATCTTTTTCGATTTCAATTCCTGTTTAGTCGTCATCCGTTCCCGTCCGTTTCTTTCACTTCTCCCGGCACCACTGTAAGCTATCCTTCACCCACGATCCTGACCTCTTCCACCAGCTGGACACCGCTTGCTTCCCTGACCCGGTCCTTGATGAGGGCCGACAGGGCGAGGAAATCAGCGGCAGTCGCGCCGCCCCGGTTTATCAGGAAATTGGCGTGCACTTCCGAAACCTGCGCCCCGCCCATGCCGAAGCCCTTCAACCCGGCCGATTGGATGAAACGCCAGGCCGGACCCTCCGGAGGGTTCCTGAAAAACGATCCCGCGCTGGGATATCCGACCTGCTGCGCGGCGCGCCGGTGAGCCAGAAAATCATCCATCCGCTTGCCGATCTCCTCCCGGGGCCCCTGTTCCAGCCTGAATGATGCCTCGATAATCACCTCGCCGGGGGCAAGGCGCAGGTAACGATATCCATACTCCAGCTTCCCCTTTTCAGTAGTAACGACGCTGCCGTCTCTCAGGGTGACGAGAGTTTCCAGGGGGCCTGTAATCGTCTCCGTCCCGACCCCCGCGTTCATGGCCAGAGCCCCGCCGATTCTCCCGGGGATCCCCACCAGAAACTCCAGACCGGAGAGGCCTCTTTCAAGGGCGAAATTCACCAGGGCAAGGTTGTTCGCGCCGGCCTCGGCGCGAAGCAGATGGTTATCAACGATCTCCAGGCAGTCAAATCTGTCCAGGGAGATCACGGCGCCGCGAAAACCCCGGTCCCGGACAAGCAGGTTAAATCCCCCGCCGATGATCAGGCGCGGCGTCCCATGAATGGACAAAAAACCCAGCAACCCCTTCAGGTCTTCGGGATCCGCGGGAGAAATGAACCAGTCGGCCGGGCCGCCAACCCGCAACGAGGTGTGGCGGGAGAGAGGCTCGTCGCGCAGGATTGAACCGCGCACCGTTTCCCGGAGCAGCTCTTCAAAACCTTTTTTCAAAGATCCTTCCCCAGACTCTTGAGCAGGGCCTCGCCCGTCTGCCAGATATTGCCCGCTCCCAGGGTCAGGAGGATGTCATCCGGCTTCAGGATCCGAAGGAGGTGGTCCACAATCTCCTCCCTGGACGAGATGCAGGTGACATCCTTCTGGCCGTGCATGCGAAGACTCTTCGCGAGGGCCTCCGAGGTAACTCCCTCTATGGGTTGCTCGCCCGCCGGATAGATATCGGTCAAAACAAGCACATCGGCGTCATAAAACGCCTTGACAAACTCATCGAACAGTTCCTTTGTCCGGGTGTATCGGTGCGGCTGGAACACCACCACGAGCCGTCTCTCCCAGCCGCCCTTGGCAGCCGCGAGGGTCGCCCTTATCTCGGTGGGATGATGTCCATAGTCATCCACCACCATGATGCCGTCCACCTCTCCTTTAACCTGGAAACGGCGGCCCACCCCGCCAAAGGCCTGGAACCCCTCCTGGATCACGGAGAAAGGGATATTCAGCTCCATGGCCACCGCCACCGAGGCCAGGGCGTTAAGCACGTTATGGGCGCCGGGGAGGCGAAAGGAAATCTCCCCGAGACGTTCGCCCCGGTACTGCACGGCAAAGGAGGTGGCAAAGCCCTCAAGCCTGACGTCAATAGCGCGGAAATCCGCCTGGGCGCTCAACCCGTAGGTTATAAAGCGTTTCTTCACCCTCGGGATGATGTCCGCCACATTGCCGTTGTCGAGACACAGGACCGCAAGTCCGAAGAAGGGCACCTTGTTGATGAACTCCACGAAGGTATCCCTGATCTCATCGATGCCGCTGTAGAAATCCAGGTGATCAGCATCGATGTTCGTCACCACGGCAATGGTCGGAGAAAGCTTCAGGAAAGAACCGTCCGATTCGTCAGCCTCGGCCACGAGAAACTTGCCCTGGCCCAGCCGGGCATTGGTGCCGAGGGAATTGAGCTTACCGCCTATGACGATGGTAGGATCAACGCCGCCGTGGCCGAGAAGAGTGGCGACCATGGAGGTGGTGGTGGTCTTGCCGTGGGTCCCGGCAATGGCGATCCCGTACTTCATTCTCATCAACTCGGCGAGCATCTCCGCCCGGGGGATTACCGGGATGAGGTATTCCTTGGCCTCCAGAACCTCGGGGTTATCTTCCTTGACCGCGCTGGAGATTACCACCACATCCGCGCCCGCTATATTCTCCCTGGCATGACCGTAGAATATCTCTCCCCCCAGCCCGGCAAGGCGGTCCGTGATCTCGGAACGGCGCAGGTCCGAGCCGGAAACCTTGTAACCCAGATTCAGCAGCACCTCGGCGATGCCGCTCATCCCAATGCCGCCTATGCCCACGAAATGTATCCTGGAAATTCTTCCGTACATGAAACCTCTTATTGCTCAACCCGTGAGCTCTCTGAATTAATAATATTGGACTATATACCCGCCAGCAGCGCATCAACGATTACTCTTGCCGCATCCGGACGCGCCAGTCCGGCCGCGTTTTCACCGACGGCCTTCAGCTTTTCCGGCTTACGGGACAGGTCCGAGATCAGCGCCGACAGTGTCTCTCCGGAAAGTTCCCGGTCAGGGATCATGAAGCCGGCGTCCTTCCCCACGAGCGCCTCGGCGTTTTTCCGCTGATGGTCGTCCGTCGCATAGGGAAAGGGAACGAAGACGCAGGCCTTGCCGCACGCGGTTACCTCGGCGATGGTGGTCGCGCCCGCCCGGCAGACAATCAGATCCGCCAGCCCGTAGGCCGCCGCCATATCGTCAATGAAGGGTATGACCTCCGCCTGAAATCCTTCCTTTTCATAGGCCTTTCTCACCGCGGCCAGGTCCTTCTCGCCGGTCTGGTGGGTTATGGATAGCCGCTCCCTGATATCCGCCAGGCGAGGCAGTGCGGATACCATGGCCATGTTGATCCGGTGAGCGCCCGCGCTGCCTCCGAAAATAAGCAGATGAAACTTGCCTCCGGTTCCGGTCTCCGCCCGTTTCCCCTGAACACTTTCCAGAATCCGCCGCCGCAGAGGATTGCCGGTGAGAACCGCCTTTCCTTCCGGCACGAATTTCCGCGACTCCTCAAGGGAGATGAATACCTGTTTCGCGCGCTTCGCCAGCAGGCGGTTGGTGAGTCCCGGAAGGGCGTTCTGCTCATGGATGAAGCAGGGGAAACCGTTACGTTCCGCTGCGAGGACGAGCGGCCCGGAGGCATAGCCTCCGACCCCCAGAACCATATCAGGACGGAATTCCCTGACTATTTGCCGCGACTGCAGGTATCCCGTCAGCAGGAACCATGCCCCCTTTACCTTTGCTACAAGGCCCATCCCCCTCAGCCCGGTGGTGGAGATGCATTCCAGCCTGTATCCAAGCCTGGGAAGGACCCTTGCCTCAATTCCCCGCGCCGTGCCCACGAAAAGCACTTCGTTCTTTCCGTCACGGCCGAGAAACTCCTCGGCCACCGCAATCCCCGGAAAGAGGTGGCCGCCGGTGCCGCCGCCCGCGATGATCAATCTCACGGCGTCACCCTCACCCGGGAAGAAACATTAAGCAGAATGCCCACCGCGAAAAGGCTCATGATCAGGGAACTTCCCCCGTAGCTGATAAAGGGAAGGGCCAGCCCCTTGGTGGGGAATATGCCGGTAACGACCGCAATGTTCACGAAGGCCTCCAGACCCAGCAGGCAGGTAATGCCGAATGCCAGGGAGCGGCCGAAGTTGTCCTCCGCGTAAAGAGCTACGCGTATCCCCCTCATGAGCAGCAGAAGGAACATGGAGGAGATAATGATGAAACCGACGAAGCCCAGTTCTTCTCCCACGACGGAAAAGATAAAATCGGTGTGGGCTTCCGGAAGATAGAAAAGCTTCTGCTTACCCTCGCCCAGCCCCTGGCCGAAGATCCCTCCCGTACCCACCGCGATCCACGACTGTATTATCTGGAAGCCGGTATTGGTAGGGTCCTCCCACGGGTTGAGGAACGCCATGATGCGCCGGCGCCGGTAGTCCACGTTCATGATGGCATAGTAGAGAAAAGGGAGCGACAGAAAAACCATGGACAGTATATAGGACAGCCTGGTTCCGGCGGCAAAGAGCATTATCATGGCTACAAAGCCCAGAGTGAGCGAGGAGCCAAGGTCCGGCTGTTTCAGAAGAAGGAGGAGCATGACGGCGAGAACCACCATGTAGGGGAGAAAGCCGGTCAGAAAAGACTTCACCTTTTCCTGCTTCTTGTCCAGGGAATAGGCCATGTACATGATAAAGGCGATCTTGGCCAGCTCTGATGGCTGAAGTGAAAACCCGGGCAGCGATATCCATCGGGAGGATCCGCCCGCGCTCCCTCCGATGCCCGGGACAAGCACCAGTCCCAGAAGGGCAAGACAGCCGATAAGGATCGGGACGGCCAGCCTCTTCCACACGTGGTAGTCGACCCTCATGGCCCAGATCATGGCGCCCATGCCGAGGCAGGCGAAAATGCCCTGGCGCTTCAAAAAATGGAACTCATCGTGATATTTCTTCACCGCCATTATGGAAGAGGAAGAGTATACCATGACGATCCCGAAGCAGGTGAGCGTCACCGCCATGAGCAGTATGATGAGATCGTGTCCCTCAGCCTTGTTCATCTAGCCGTTTCCTTGGGGAAGAGAGCGGGCCAGGGCGGCGAAACGCTCTCCCCTCTCTTCGTAGTTGCGGAACATGTCGAAACTGGAGCATGCCGGGGAAAAGAGGACGATCTCTCCCGGCAGCGCCCGGCGATGGGCCTCCTGAACCGCCTCTTCCAGGCTTTCCACCAGGATCGTGTCCGTCAGGCGCCCGAGGGCGTCCTTGATCCTTTCCTTCGCTTCTCCGAGAAGGATCAGGCGCCTGACCCGTTCCCTCACCAGTCCGGCAAGGGGGGCGTACTCTCCGCCCTTGTCCCTGCCCCCGGCGATCAGGGTGATGTTTCCGGGGAAACTCTCCAGGGACTTCACCACGCTTCCCACGTTGGTCCCCTTGCTGTCGTTGTAGTAGGCGACTCCGTTAACCGTCGCCACCAGTTCCATGCGGTGGGGAAGGCCGGGGAAGGCTTCCACGGCGGCCAGGGCGGGCGCGGCATCGCACCCCATGAGCAGCGCGGTCGCCAGGGCGGCCATGCAGTTGTCCAGGTTATGCACCCCCCGCAGCTTGAATCCGGAGGTGGGGAAACGCTCGACCCGTCCCTCCCATTTGAAGGTGATGATACCGTCACGGTAGAATATCCCCTGTTCCAGCACGTCATGCCTGCTCATGGGCGCCACACGGGACGGAATCTTCTTCGCGTAACCGGCGACCAGAGGGTCGTCCACATTCAGGACGGCGAAATCGTCGGAGGTCTGGTTGGCGAAGACCCGGGCCTTGGCGTCGATGTACTCCTGATAGCTCGCGTATCGGTCCAGGTGGTCTTCGGTGATATTGAGGAGCACCGCAACCCGGGGACGGAACCTCTCGATCCCTTCCAGTTGGAAGGAACTGATCTCGGCGATCACCCGATCGACGCTCTCTCCGGAGGTGACCAGATCGATGAGTGGCCTGCCGATATTGCCTCCCACAAAGGTCTTGAAACCACACGCCGTAAAGATCTCGCCGGTAAGCGTGGTGGTGGTAGTCTTGCCGTTGGTGCCGGTGATGGCGGCAAGGGGCGCGTCGATGAAGCGGTACGCCAGTTCAATCTCGCTGATTACCGGGATCCCCCGGGACACGGCAAGCTTGAGGGGAGCGATGTCCATGGGCACGCCGGGACTCACCACGATCAGGTCTGCGGACAGAAACGTCTCATCCCCGTGCCGACCCAGTTCAAAGGACACATCGCGTCCTTGCATACTTTCGATGAAAGAGGCGACAGCCTCCCGTTCCCGTCTGTCGGTCACGGTGACCCGAGCTCCGCGCGCGGAGAGAAAGCGAGCCACCGAGGCCCCGGTTCGGGCCAGTCCTACTACCAGTATCTTCCTGTCTTTCAGTTCCATTTGCTTTAATTCTCTCAAGAAGTCTTCCCCCCCTCAGGAGGAGAAAATCAAATATTACCGTATCTTCAACGTCGAAAAGGCAATCAGCGCCAGGATGATGGTGATGACCCAGAACCGGACGATGATCTTCGGCTCGGCCACGCCCTTCAGTTCGAAATGATGGTGGATGGGCGCCATGCGGAAGATCCGTTTGCCGCGATACCTGTAGGAACCTACCTGGAAGATCACGGAAAGGGCCTCGATAACGAAGATGCCACCGACAATCACCAGCAGGATCTCCTGCTTGGTAATCACTGCCACGGCGCCCAGCCCCCCGCCCAGGGGAAGGGAGCCCACATCGCCCATGAACACCTCGGCCGGATAGGAGTTGTACCAGAGGAAGCCGAGGCCGGCGCCCGCCATGGCGCCGCAGAGGATTGCCAGTTCACCGGCCCCGGGCACATAGGGGATCTGCAGATACCCGGAAAGCTTGATGTTGCCGGCAATGTAGGTAAAGAGCATGTATGTCCCCGCGTTGATGGAAACAGGACCGATGGCAAGGCCATCCAGACCGTCGGTCAGGTTCACCGCGCTGCTTGCCCCGAAGATCACCAGCATCACGAAGGGTATATAGAATATCCCCAGGTCGGGACGCAGATTCTTGAAGAACGGAATGGTCAGTTCCGTGGAAAAACCGGGCGTATAATAAAGGGCCGCGCCCACCAGGAGCCCGAGCAGTACCTGGAAGAAGGTCTTCTGCCGGGGAGAGAGCCCCTTGGGATTCTTTTCCACTACCTTCTTGTAGTCGTCCACGAAACCGATCAGCCCATAACCGACAATGATGGCGAGCGCCAGCCAGACGAACCTGTTGGCCAGGTCGGCCCACAGAAGGGTGGGGATGACAATGGCGGCCAGTATCAGCACGCCGCCCATGGTCGGCGTGCCCTGCTTCTGAAGATGGGATTCCGGACCATCGGTTCGTATCACCTGGGTCATCTGAACGGACTGAAGTTTCCGTATTACCCACGGCCCCAGGAGAAAGGAGACCACCAGGGCGGTTATTACGGCATAGACGGTCCGGAATGTCAGGTATTTGAAGACATTCAGGAAATGAAAGTCGGATGCCAGCGGATAGAGAAAATGATACAACATCAGTTCACAGCCCCTTTCACCATGCCGGAGCGGAAGGCTTTACGGATTCCCTCGGCGACGGTTTCCATCCGCATGCCGCGCGACCCCTTCACGATGACACAGTCACCCCTGGCGAGAAAGCGGATCGCATCGTCAATAATTTCACCGTGGCTCTTCGCCACCAGTATGGAAGAGGCGGGAAGCCCGCCGGCCATGGCGCCACGCGCAATGGCGCCGGACATCCCTCCCAGGAGATAGAGTCGCTCCACCGTCCCGGCGGCCAGCATTCCTATCTGCTCGTGGAGCTCCTCCGACGAGTCGCCCAGCTCCAGCATGTCTCCCAGGATCGCGATGCCGCGCCCCCTATCTTTAAGGGACAGCACCGTCACCAGCGCGGCCCGCATGGATGCGGGGTTGGCGTTGTAGCTGTCATCAATCAGCAGGATCCCGTCAAGTTCTTCGGGAGCGAACCGCTTTTCAAAGGGGACGAATGATTCCAGCCCCTCCCGGATATGGTCGGCGGCAACGCCGGTTGCATGGGCCGCAGAAGCAGCAGCAAGGGCATTGGCGATATTGTGGCGGCCAAACACTCTCATCCGGACCGGCGCCTTTTCCGAAGGAAGACACAGGCGGAATTGCTGCCCTTCCCTTCCCAGATCCCGGATATCCTCCGCCACGACATCACCCTTGCCGAAACCGAACAGAATTCGCCGCACCCCGGCCGGGGACGGCAGACAGGAAACCAGCGGATCGTCGGCGTTGATCACCGCGGCGCCTCCGGCGGGCAGCCGCATCAGCAGTTCCCCCTTGGCCGAGGCAACGGCCGCCACGCTCCCCATGCTGAGAAGATGGGCCGGAGAGGCATTGGTAATAACCCCGACGGCGGGACGGGCAATCCCGGCCAGCCGGTCGATCTCTCCCGGCTCGCTCATTCCCATCTCCAGCACGGCCCATCGATGCTCCGCTCCAAGGCGGAACAGCATTTGCGGCAGACCGATGAGGTTATTCAGGTTTCCCGAGGTCTTCAACCCCTCACCGGTGCGCGACAGAATGGAAGCCAGCATCTCCTTGGTGGTCGTCTTGCCGTTGCTGCCGGTTATTCCCGTCACCTCGGGGGAAAAACGGTTCCGGTGAAAAGCAGCCAGATCACCGAGGGCGCAAAGGGTATCAGTCACACCTATGCATGTCGCCTCAGTGGGCATCTCCCTGACGTCCCATCGTTCCCGCTCCGCGAGAAAGACCCGGACTCCCCGCTGACATGCGGCGGGGATATACTCGTGACCGTCAAAACGCTCGCCCCGCAGCGGGATGAACAGTTCGCCCGGTTCAACGGTCCGGCTGTCGGTGGAGACCCCGCATACGTCCATATTCCCGTTTCCGTTTACTACTCCTCGAACCGCTTCGGCAATCTCCATGACCGTGAATCGAGGTTTCATCGCGCCGCCCCCTGTTCCCGAAAGGCCCGGGCGGCCTCTTCACGATCATCGAAGTGGTGTTTCTCGGTACCCATTATCTGGTAGTCTTCGTGACCTTTACCGGCGATGAGTACGATATCGCCCGGTTCGGCGAGACTGACCGCGAGACGGATCGCCTCCCGGCGCGATTCCACGCAGAGGAATCCCCGCTCTGCCAGGCCTCCGGAAAGTTCGGCCCGGTTATACTCGCGAAGGCCCAGAGGGAGAATCCCTGCTCGCACCTCCCCGATAATGGAGGCCGGTTCTTCGGTGCGGGGATTGTCGGACGTAACAATGGACAGATCGCTGCAGCGGGCGGCGATCCTCCCCATGATGGGACGCTTGCCGCGGTCCCGGTCCCCTCCGCAGCCGAAAACGGTAATAATGCGACGGTGTTCCAGCTCGCCGAGTGTCGTCAAGACGTTTTCCAGGGCATCGCCGGTATGGGCATAATCCACGAGCAGGGTAACACCCCGCTCGTTCTCGACCCTCTCCAGCCTCCCCTGAACATTGCCGTGCACCGCAATGCCGTCGCTAATCGCATGCAGTGGAATTCCGAGGGCAACGGCCGCTGATGAAGCAGAGAGAATGTTGTAGAGGTTGAAGCGCCCGAGAAGCCGGGAGGAGAAATGGATCTCCCCGGCAGGCGTGCACAGGGTACCGGAAATGCCGCCGGTCGAGAAAACCACATCCCTTGCCGTGATCCGGGCGTCGGGAGAAAGGCCATAGGTGATGACCGGACACGAGGAGACCCGGACGAACTCAAAACCCGCCGGATCGTCGATATTCACCACCGCCGCCCTGGAAGGCTTCACCCCGTCCGGAAGCAGGAGCTGGGAGAACAGCCGCTGCTTGCTGGCGCGATAGGAGTCCATGTCATGATGGTAGTCCAGATGGTCCCGCGTCAGATTCGTGAAGATGCCCACATCAAACCTGCATCCGTCAACCCTCCGCTGTTCCAGCGCATGGGAGGAGACCTCCATGACAACGCCCCTGGCGCCGAGATCTACAAGCTGACGGAGCGTCTTTTGCAAGTCCACGGACTCGGGGGTGGTGTTGGGAGCGGGAAGTATGGTGTCCCGGAATCGATAATTAATCGTCCCCAGGACCGCGGCGGGTATGCCGGACTTTTCCAGCATGGATTCAATGAGATAGGTGGTGGTGGTTTTGCCATTGGTCCCGGTTATGCCCACAACTGGAATGCCGTCCGTGGGATTTCCATAGAAGGATGCCGCCATATGGGACATGGCAAGGCGGGCGTCGGAAACGACCGCGCACGGAAAGCCCGCCGGGACGTTTGCCGCGTCCTCGACCACAAGGGCAGAGGCCCCGGCCGTTACCGCCCGGCCCAGGTACTGATGTCCATCAGCCGCTGCTCCGCGAAGGGCGAAAAAGAGGCCGCCCGGCTCAACTTTCCGGGAGTCGTAGAATAGACCGTTGATCTCAACGTCTGTACTACCGGTGCTTGCCACCGGTTCCCTGATGGATTGTAGCAATTGGGCAAACCGCATTATTTCCTCACAGTAACGGTGTTCCGGCGCGCGGCGCGCGCGTCACGCGGATGGTACGAACCTGACCCACACCTGGTCTTCCGAACCGATCCGCCGGCCGGGAAGCGGGTTCTGCTCAACGGCCCGGCCGCTCCCCACAATCTTCACATTCAGGGAATTCTTTTCCATATACTTCAATACCTGGCGAATACTCATCCCTCGGAAATCCGGCATCACCACACCTGACGCCGCTTCGTCTATTACACCTTCCACCACGGCCACCGCTTCCTCGGTCCTGGTTTTTTCTTCGGCGCGGTTCTCCGGCGTCTTTGTCGCTTTCGCCTTTAACGGGACATTGGGAGGCACTTTCAGATAGCACAGGGACTGGAGGGCAATCTCCCGAAAAGCCGGCGCCGCCACGACCCCCCCATAGACATTTGTCTTCGGCTCGTCCACCACCACAAGTATTGCAAGTCGCGGATCATCGGACGGCACGAACCCGAGAAATGAGGCCGTCCGCTTGCTTGCGGAATAGGACTTGGTCAGGGAATCCACCTTCTGGGCCGTGCCGGTTTTTCCGGCGACGCGATAACCGTCCACCGCGGCATTCAGACCGGTCCCGCCATCCGTAGTGACACCCGTCATCATCTTCGCCATTGCCCGGGCGTTATCGGTTGAAAGCGCCTTGCGACGGATGCTCGGGGAAAACTGGTGAATGATCGTTCCGGAATCATCGGTTATCCTGTCCACCAGATAGGGTTTCATCAGCATGCCACCGTTGGCTATGGCCGACACAGCCGCAACCAGTTGCAGCGATGAAACGGAGATGCCCTGCCCGAAAGATATGGTAGCCAGGTCAAGGTTCCCCCATCCGCTCCTCGGACGCATATAACCGGGAACCTCTCCCGGAAGGTCAATGCCGGAATTCTCCCCGAAGCCGAATCTCTTCAAACCGTCGTAAACACGCTGAGGACCCAGCCTGGCGCCGATCTTCGCGGATCCGATATTGCTGGAATACTTGAGTATGTCGGACACCTTGAGCGATCCGTACTTGTGGGTGTCATGGATCACCCGCCCGCCAATGGCGTAATTGCCGTTCTCGCAGAAAAAGCTGTCGCCGAGCCTGACCGCTTTTTCCTCAAGGGCGGCCGCTATGATGAACACCTTCATGGTCGAGCCGGGTTCGAAGCTGTCGGCGATTGCGCGATTTCGCAGGGCATCATGGGGATAGGAGCGAAAGGCGTTGGGGTTGAACCCCGGGCTTGACGCCATCGCCAGAATCCTGCCTGTCCGGGGCTCCATGACCAGCGCGATTCCCCCGACGGCCCGGCTGCCGGTCACCGCCTTGTTAAGCTCCTTTTCCGCAATATACTGAATGTTCTTGTCAAGGGTAAGGGTAACATTATAGCCCTTTGACGCTTTCTTTATGACCGTCCCCACCAGGGCGATTTCACGTCCATAGGCATCCCTCTCGGTAACCATGTAGCCCGTGCTTCCCAGAATCTGCCTGTTGTACCCCAGTTCTATCCCTTCCAGACCTTCCGGATCCAGGCCGGTAAAGCCGATGACGTGAGCCGCCACCTCGGAATTGGGGTAAAACCTCCGCGACTCCTTGACGAATCCTATCCCCCTGATTTTCAGTGCCTTTATCTTCCTGGTCAATTCCGGGGTTATCTGTCGCCGCAGCCAGACAAAGCTTCTTTTCCCGGAAAGTTTTTTTGTGACCGCATCAACGGGCATTGCCAGCAAAGGCGCCAGTGATGAAGCGGCCTTCTCCACATCATCGATCAGGACAGGTTCCGCGAAACATGAATCAACCTCCACGGAGACCGCCAGAGGCGCTCCGTTGCAGTCATATATGGTTCCGCGGGCGGGTGTAAGGGGAACCATCTTCTGGTGCTGCCTTTCAGCCCGCTTGACCCAGTCATCTTCCTTGATTATCTGCAGATAGAATGCCCGGACGGAAGTTATGACAAAGAAAACGGCAAACAGAATACCGACGATTTTTATGCGTATTCTCGACCATTTTTCCCGGTTGTCCTTCATTTTACGATTATCACCTGCTGGTCCGTCGGCAGGTCCATGCCCAGCTCACCCTTGGCCAGGGCCTCAATGCGCGCCGGATTCTTGAGAGACGCAACCTCCAGCCTCAGCATGTTCTTTTCCTGCTGCAACTGCTTCAGAAGTCTGTTCCCTTCGGTAATCTGAAGATTGAGATCTACCACCTTTACCCGGGACCAGACGTGAAAAAGCGACAGGAGGGTCAAAAGGGCCAGAAGGATAATCAGATATGGCAGAAGGTCCCATCTCTGCGAAACCGAAATCTCTGCCTTCTTCGGCGCCGCTACCTTGCTGGACATGACTTTGGCGATAGACATGGGTGGCCACTCCTTTCCGGCTAAAGCTTTTCAACCGCCCGCAATTTCGCGCTGCGGGACCTGGGATTCTTCTCTATCTCTTCCGCGCCCGCCAGTACCGGCTTTCCCGTCAGTTTTGTTACCAGGGGCATCTTACCGCAGACGCATCGGGGGATATTCCTGGGACAGACACACCCCTTGGCGGACTCATTAAAGGTGTGCTTCACAATCCTGTCTTCCAGGGAATGGAAGGAAATGACAGCCAGCCTGCCTCCCCGCGCCAGGACGTCGATTCCCTCTCTCAAACCCTTTTCCAGGCTCTCAAGTTCCTCGTTTACCGCAATACGGAAGGCCTGGAAGGTCCTGGTAGCCGGGTGCAGGCGCTCTTCCCAGCGCGCGCGCGGGATCGACCTTTTGACGATGCCCGCCAAGCGCAGCGTCGTAAGGACCGGGGCCGCGCTTCGTTCGGCGACGATGACCGAGGCTATACGCCTTGCCCACCGTTCTTCCCCGAACTCGCGGATGATTCGCTCCAACTCCTTTTCAGGAAGGGTATTCACAAGGTCAGCAGCGGTCTTCCCTGCTGTCGCATCCATGCGCATATCCAGGGGAGCATCCTGCTGGAAGCTGAAGCCCCTTTCCCCGGTGTCCAGCTGGTGTGAAGAGACACCCAGATCCAGGACCATTCCATCGATCGCCCCAACTCCCTCCTGGATCAATATCTCCGAAAGCCGGTTGAAGTTCGCATGGAACAGGCGCACTCTCTTGCCAAACCTTGAAAGCCGGGACGATGCGGCGGTCAGAGCGCTGGGATCGCGGTCGAAGCCCAGGAGAACCCCATCGGGAGATGATGCCTGAAGAATGCCCAGGGCATGACCGCCGCCACCAAGGGTGCCATCCACGTATATTCCACCGGGCCTCGGCGCAAGAAGACGGAGAACTTCTTCATACAGAACGGTTGTGTGCGAGAACTCTTCCACTATAAACCCAAATCGGCAAGCGCCTGTGAATTGCATGGGAAGACCTGGATATCCTGCCGTTCGACCTTGGCCCATTCCTCAAGGCTCCAGATCTCCGCCTTCTTCATCATCCCCGCGAACACTATCTCTCTTTCCAATCCCGCATTCCTGCGAAGTTGAGGAGGAACAAGTATTCTCCCGAGTTTGTCGGGGAGACATTCAGCCGCCGGAGCTATTACTCTTCTTATTACAGCGGCCAGCTCCGCTGAAGAAAGTCCGAGGCCCGCGCCGTTTACCAGCTTGGATTCAAGGGATAGAAATTCCCGGTAGGGATAAATGGCAAGACCGAAGCAGGAAACCCCGCTTTCCAGGCGCACGGGGTTTGAATTGGTGAGAAAAAAACGCTCGTCGCCAAAACACTCCGACAAAACTTCGCGGAATTTGGCAGGAAGGCTCGTTCTCCCCTTCGCATCGATGGTGGTCGACGTTACCCCCCGAAACATATCCCCTCCGGCACCGATTACCACATATTGCCACTTTTTACCACTTTAGGGCAAAACTATACTAAAGGGGGGAAGGGTGTGTCAAGGTAAAAGTAGGGGGAGCAAACAGTATTTTTCAGCGATTTTTTAAGGGGTTATCCGATGTTCCCGAGCGGGGAAAGGCTCTCTTGCGCAGGGAGGTATCATACAGAAATCATTATGGCGAAATCTTATCACAAGGCAGTGATTTTCAAGGACAGACGCCCTTCAGTCAGCACAGCAGGAGAAGTCAAGGACAAAGAACTCAAATCAGCCGGCTTGACCCGGAGCAAAGGCAAGCCAAAAGGTCATGATTTCTTTTTCCGCTCAAGGAGGGATACAACCTTGTCCCCATCCTTCTTGTCAGTCTTTCCGGGGCCTTCTTTTTCCTTGGTCCCCGAAGCAGAGACGTCGGACCGTGCAATTGGAGAAACGACCTTCTCCAGAAAGACCGGGGTACCGCCCATGGTAAACGGCTCGCCATTTATCTGGCCTTCGTCCAGTATCCAGGTGATTACCCTGGGAGGATTTGTCAGCACCAGCATTGAAACCTGCCACCAGCCCGGCTTGACATCAGGGGCTATGTCTTCAATCCTGGCAAAAAAAGATGGCCTGTTCTCTATGTATACGGTAATCAAATCAGAAATCGTTGTCGCCATGCTCCCTCCCATTCAAGGACATTTCAAGCTCCGCCAGCACCGGCGAGGACTCCGGCGCTCCGCCCCCGCAAATAGGCGGCATAATTCAGGATAAGCCCCTGCGAAAGACGAATGCCGAAAAATTCCTCCAGACGCCCATAGCATTCACGCAACTCCCGCTCCAGAGAATACATTCGCTCGATCTCATCATATGACATCATTCTTTCCAAGGGCTCACAGTGAAAGACTATGCAGGTCAATGGCCGGAATTGCGGAGGCATGAGGCATCTTCCTTCACGGAGATATGGACACTGACTGCCATGAAAGTCAGGCGAGAAAAGCGTGAAACCTTCCGAAAGATACGAGAGAAGGTCAACAACCGTAAAATGGTATTTACCCTTCCAACAGCAAGCCCCGCCACATACAGCGCATAATCCGGGGGCGCCGCTGCTTTCGGCAATGGAATATAATGCCTCTTTTTTGCTTCTTATAACGGCGCAAACCAACCGGACTTCGCTTTTCGCCTCCACGGAGAGGGCGGCGTATTCCTCACGGACCATGGCAACCGCCTGGTCCCACATCTCCCGATCCGTCAAAAAAAACCCCTTGCGGCAAGATGCCGCCATAACAACAATCCTGGTCGAAGCAGCCCATAAGCCGGGTTCTGTTCCCGTGGCGGGTCACCCCGCCGCGGACGATGATCATTCATCTAGCGCCGTCGTTACCGGCGGCGTCAAGCGGCCAACCCGGAAGCACGGACGGGCAGTCCTTTACGCTTCCCTATTCGGCCTTGCTCCTGGTGGGGTTTACCTAGCGCCCGGCGTCACCGCCGGACCTGGTAAGCTCTTACCTTACCCTTTCACCCTTACCTGCCTTCGCCGAAACCATGGCAGGCGGTCTGCTCTCTGTGGCACTTTCCCTGGGGTCACCCCCGCTGGACGTTATCCAGCACCACGCCCTTCGGAGCCCGGACTTTCCTCTCCCCGCACAAGCCTGAGCGCGGCGGGCAGCGACCATCCGGGCTGCTTCGACCAAGCCCTGGAACATCAAAACAATATCGCTGGATTCAGCACAGGAAACCGTACTTCCTTCTTCACTCGTGTAGCAAAGGATTATGAATCAGTTGGCGGCTTCCTCGGCCTGGGGCCTGAGAAACAGCATTCGTTGGCAATGGGGACAAACCACAAGATTATCAACCTTGTACAGGCTGTTGAAAACCTGCGGCGGAAGATTCATATTGCAGCCGAGACAAGAGCCGTTCCTTGCTTCCGCAATGGCAACCCCGTGCCGCTTCTCTCTGAGCTTCATATACTTCTTGATCATGGAAGGAGAAATAACCTGGGCGGATGCCTCCCAGGAGGCAAGACTTTCGCCGATCAGGGCGTCAAGTTTTGAAATCCGCTCTCCCAGCTCAACCTTTTGACTGGCGGCCGATGCCTCAAGCTCCCTGAGCGCCCCCTCCTTTTCAAGGATGAGCGTCTTCAGATCGTCGCATTCCTTGATCTTCTGGAGGATCTGCTCTTCAACTTCACCGATTGCCTTCTTTGCGGCCGCTATCTCCTTGGATACCGCCTGATACTCTTTCTGGGTCTTTATATCCCGTAACCTGACCTCGGATTTAGCCACAGCATCGGTTTCCGCGGCCAGATTTTCTTCAAGAGCCCTTTTTTCTCCATCCAAGGTCTCCAGCCCGGCATTATGGCCGGCTATTTCTTCCCGCATGTCCTCCAACTTTTTCTCCAGGGAGAAGACACTTTCCTGCATGATCTGCTTTTCACCACGCGCGGAGTCTATCCGCAGATCAATCTCCTGCAACTGCGCCAGCAATTTCACGTTCTTACCCAAAACCTACCTCCTGTTTTTTCCTCTAAGCACTGACTTCCATTGCCCTGCCGGAATCACAAGTACCGATAAGGGTCCCTTTCCGTTTCGCACGCGGTGAGTTCCGCGATGAATCCGCGTGCCTGCATTTCTGTTTTCAGTCGTTTTATCAAACCGTTCACCATCAACATTTCCGAAGCAAAATGTCCCATGTCTATCAGGCACAGCCCTAATGCCATCGCGTTACGCGCATCATGATATTTGACGTCTCCCGTCACCAGAACATCGGCACCGCGGCGGCTGGCCTGATTGACGAGAAAAGCGCCACTGCCGCCGCACAGCGATATTTTTCCGATCATACTATCTCCGTCGCCCACATAACGGAGGCCTTCCAGCGAAAACTCCTCCTTTATGCGGGCGGCCAGATCCCTCAGGGAAACGGGACAAGTAATTTCGCCTATCCTTCCAAGCCCAGCGCTGGGGCCCCGGTTCGCCAGCCTGAACAGATCAACGGCCGGCTCCTCATAGGGATGCGCGGCAGTGAGCGCTGCCATGGCATCGTCCACATCCTTTTCACGGAGCAAGACCTCTATCTTTGTCTCCTCAGCGTATACACGGATACCCATTGAACCCATGAACGGCCTGGCGCCCGAATTGGGTCTGAAGGTCCCGGTCCCGGAGGTAAGAAACGAGCACTCGCTGTAATTGCCTATGAAACCGCTGAACTGGAAAAGCGCCCCCATTACCGTCTCTTCATGTCCTCTAGGCACGAAAACAGCGAGTTTTACAAAGTGTTCGACGTGTTCGGCAGTGAGGGGAGCAGAAGAAACCAGACCCAGTCTTTCCGCGAGGAGGTCATTGATTCCGCCGTCGGCTATATCAAAGTTGGTATGCAGGGATACAATGTTGAGAGAGTTTCGTATTGTTTTGCCGAGGAGAAGCCCGGAGGGCTTGGCGAGGTCAATGCTTTTTTGTGGCTGAAGGATAAGGGGATGGTGAGTAAGAAGAAGTTGACAACCATTGACTATGGCGGCATCGATGGCATCTTCACCCGCATCCAGTGAAACCATGATCTTCGATGCCTTCGCTGCTGGATCACCTACCTGCAATCCCGCGTTGTCCCATTCCTCAGCCAGACGAAATGGAGCGATAATATCAATTATTTCAATAATATCTGAAATTCTGGGGTTCATGTTCCCAGCCAAAAGAAAAGAGTGCAATCTTGTTGAATTGCACTCTTTTCTCCTCTTTCGAGTCGCTATTTTTATTACCCTGGCACCGTACAGGCATCCCCAATCGTCCCGTTGATCAGGTTGGTGGGCCCACCAGGATTCGAACCTGGGACCTACCGGTTATGAGCCGGTAGCTCTAGCCAGCTGAGCTATAGGCCCGTAAAGTGAACATCCATGATAGAAAATGCGTTCCGATGTGTCAAGTTTTTTGATTATCTCTCTGAATATATTTTTGCTTATCTCCCAGCCTGTTTTCCACGTGGGCCGAATTTCAACCCACATTGCCCGGAGAGCCATGTAACCCAATCTTCCAGACCGCTTCCGGTCCTGCAGGAGATCTCGAATATTGGCGGAAGAGGCCTGACCGAGGTAATCCCTTCGCGAAACATCTTCCCGTCGAACTCCATGGCCTTCGCAAGGTCCGTCTTGTTTATGAGTACGGCATCCGCCCTGAGATAGATGGACGGATACTTGTACGGCTTGTCATGTCCTTCCGTAGTGCTGGCAATGACAATGTTCAGATCCTCCCCAAGGGAGAACTCCGAGGGGCAGACCAGGTTGCCGACGTTTTCAATGAAAAGAACGGTCGGGCGCTCGTAGGAAAACTTTTCAGCTGCGGCGCCTATCATGTTTGCATCCAGGTGGCACATATTGCCGGTATTGATCTGCTCCACCGGTATCCCTTTCGCGGCCATCACATCCGCGTCTATCCTGGATGCCAGATCTCCCTCGATCACGGCAAACGCGTAAAGATCGGAGAGCATGGCAATTGTCTTAAGTATGGCGCTGGTCTTGCCTGCGCCCGGAGCGGCCATGATATTCACCGCCAGCACATCGTTGGAGAGAAAAAACTCCCGGTTGCGTCGGGCCAGGTTATCATTGGCCTCAAGGATATTTCTTTTAATCTCAATCCGCGCCATCTTCAACCTCTATGCTTTCAATATAGAATTCCCGCCCCTTGCCGGCCACCATGCTCCTTGCGCCGCAATCCGGGCAGAGAATGCCTATGGAGCGCCCAGTAAAGACACGATTGCAGGCTGTGCACTGAAACTCCGGCGCAACCCGCTTGAAAAGCAGTTCAGCGCTTTCCAGGGGTGTGCCCCTGGTCATGATATTGAAATAAAAGGATACCGAGTCGTCAACGATGCTGGCCAGATCACCGACGACCAGGGTTATTGCCGTGACCCTGGGAAGGTTTTTTTTTTAACCTCGTCGGTGACAATCCGGATCAGGCCTTCCGTAACTGATAATTCGTGCATGCTCAACTCACCGGCTCAACAGCTTCCTTGGGCTGCTGCGCATGGAGAACGGTGTCCTTTTCAGGAAGCGGCGCCCTGTACTGGCTTTCCTGGTAGAGACACTTCACGGGACAGGCATCCACGCAGACACCACAATAGACGCAGGCAAAGGGGTCTACCTTCCATGTCTTTGCCTGCTTGTCCACTTTTATGCACTGGGACGGACATCTCATCTGGCATACGCCGCACAGGATGCACTTCTCCATAACGATCTTCAGCTCACCCTTCGAATGTTGAAAAGGTTCCTTTTTCTGAAACGGGTAAAGCCGCGTGGCGTATTTTGTGAAGAGGTTTTTCAAAACTATCTTGGTCATAAACATGGCGAACTCTCCCGTTGATTAGCGTTCCGTACAACTGACGCATGGGTCTATGGTCAAAATAAGGACCGGGACGTCGGCCAGATCGCACCCCGGCAGCATCTCCAGGAGAGGGGGAATATTCGCGAACGTCGGTGTGCGTATTCTGACCCTCTCCAGAAACTTCTTGCCCGAACCCCGGAGATAGTATAAACATTCGCCGCGGGGCTGTTCAACGCGACTCACCACCTCACCGGTAGGGAGACCCTTCGGTTTTACCGACAATTCACCTCGAGGAATCTTGGCAAAACACTGACGAAGAAGATCGATGGCCTGCAGCGCTTCTTTGAACCTTACTACCGTGCGCGCATAACAGTCGCCATCGCTTTCCACCACCGGCGCAAAATCCAGCTCCGAATATGCGGCATACCCCGTCTGCCTCAAATCCTGAGCGACTCCGCTCCCGCGGAGGGTCGGGCCAGCGGCGCCCAGTTCGTAAGCTTTTTCCCTTGTCAGGACCCCCTTGCCCACCGTCCTGAGCTTTACCGTTGTATCATCGAGCATAGTTGATTTGAGTTGCAGGATTTCCTTTTCCACAATCTTGATTGTGTCCAGTATCCATTTCGCGGCCTCGTCGGAAATATCCCTTCTCACGCCTCCCACCTGATTAACGGAGAGGATAACGCGGTTTCCGGCGGTCTCCTCCTGGAGGTCCATGATCCGCTCCCGGATCCTCCAGAACTGCATGAAAAGGCTCTCGAAGCCGAACGCGTCCGCGAACAGGCCCAGCCAGAGAAGATGGCTGTGGATCCTGTGCATCTCAGCCCAGATCGTGCGGAGATACCTGGCTCTCTCAGGCACTTCCAGACCCATCAGTTTCTCAATCCCCTGGCAGTAGCAGAGGGCGTGCATGCAACTGCAGATCCCGCACACGCGCTCCACAATATATATCATCTGGTTGTGATCCCGTATCTCCGCGAGTTTTTCCAGCCCGCGATGAACATAGCCCAGCTTGGGAATCGCCTCTTTTACAATCTCATCCTCAATCGAAAGGGTCAGATGCAGCGGTTCCGGCAAAACCGGATGCTGCGGCCCGAAAGGTAATACTGTCCTAGCCATGTAGTATGCCTCCTATTCCTGAACAGCGCGCATGGATTTCACTCTTTGCCATATCCCGGCATCTTGCCGCGGCATCCCGCGCTCAAGCCCTCTTGATGCCGATATTACAGAAAGGTGTTTTCCGTACCTCTTCATCACTGTACAGCATCCCCTGAAAATCCAGGGGAATGCCGTCGAATTCAACACCGAAGTGCTCTTTTATTTCATTTTCCACGAGAAAGGCGCAGGAGTATACCGATGCCACACTCGATATCTTGCTGCCCTTGGGAACGTACACCTTGATATTCCTGAGCTCCAGGTCCTTGTCAAAGTGATAGAGCACGCAAATGCTGTCTTCAAGTTCCGCGGAAGACATGGTAATGAATCTGAATCCTTCGTCCTTCAGCGCCCTTGACTGGGTAATGACCTCATCGGGGCGGACCTCCGCCGTATTCTCTTCCGTTACGACAATCGAACTATCTATCATGGAACAAGCCTCCTTGTTTCTTGCTAGCGCGCCTTTATGGCCGATTGGGTCTTTTCCAGACGCTCAAAGATACCCTGATCGACCTTCTTCCCTTTCTCCGCCAGCTTGCCCAGAGCAATTACGACGCCGTCGATAATCGACTCCGGTTTTGCCGCGCACCCGGACACGTACACATCCACGGGAATTATCTGATCAACGCCGCCGACTACATTATATGCGTCGCGGAAAATACCTCCGGTGGTGCCGCATGCGCCGATGGCAACGACCACTTTCGGTTCCGGCATCTGGTCATATACATTCTTTAGGGCCTTCTTGTTCCGGTGATTGACGGTCCCTGTAACCACCAGGACATCAGCATGCTTGGGATTTCCGACATTGATGATGCCGAAACGTTCAATGTCATAGACCGGCGTAAGGCATGCCAGGACTTCAATATCGCAACCGTTGCAACTCCCACAGTCAAAGTGGATAAGCCAGGGAGATTTTACTCGTGATGTTGATATAAGACTCATAATCGTTAACCTCTTTTCACTCGAGCTGGAAAAAGCACCTCTACATCGCATACCGAAAGTCGGTTTCTATTTCAGCTTCGCGTAGATCCAGAAATAATTGGCAAAAGACATGAGCAATCCCCCGGTCCAGGCATGGGGAAGCATCCATCTCCAGGTCAGGCGCGCCGTAATATTGTCCACAAGGACCTCGCCGAAATACGTGACAACAATGAGAACCGCCATCCAGAGATAGTTTGTGTGCCAGAAGAGCGCGCAAAGCCCGAGGATAAAGACTGTTTCGTACCAGTGGGAGATCTCGATGACGCCAAGATAGGGGCCGGAGTATTCGGTCATGACTCCCTTGACCAGTTCCTGGTGGCCATGGTGCGAACTGGAAAGGTCAAACGGAGACTTGCGAAGTTTGATAACAAATGCGTACCCCAGTACGACAAATAGCAGGGGCAGGGAAATAAGAAGCGGCTGGTGATAGGTAGATACTATCTGGGAGATCTTGAAGCTGCCCGTTTCCAGATATATCCCGACGAAAACGAGAATAATCAGGGGCTCATAGGTCAGCATCTGGATCAGTTCACGCTGCGCGCCGATCTGGCTGTAGGGTGATTCCGCAGCCAGAGCGCCGATGACCAGAAAAACGCCACCCACCGCCAGGACAAAGAAGATGAGCAAAAGGTCGGACTGAAGCGCAAGAAGCACAACCGTCAGAATATTGGCCGCCAGATACATGTAGGCACAGAATATCTGCCAGTAGTTGACCACCATCCGTTCCTTGCCGAACAGCTTGAACACATCGTAGAAAGGCTGGAGTATGGGGGGACCGTAGCGTCCCTGCAGCCTGGCGGTAACCTTGCGATCGAGACCGGTTACCAGGCCGCCGATTAATGGTGACAAAAGAACCGCGGCAATAACGGCAATTACGTCCACTGTGCTCATCGAACAACCTCCCCGAACATTACTATCAGAATGATGAGTGATAGAATGTTAATCCAATATGATATCTTTTCTTCACCGATGAACTCATGGAGGTAAACGTTACCGGCAAGATAATCTCTCCAGGAATTCATATGGCTCCTGAACTTGGGCTGCGTCGGATCGTGATAGTGTTCTCCACACATGTATGGGGCGCTGATGACCCGGTGGCCACCCCTTTTCGATGCCAGGACAGCCAGAAGATAGGCAAGTATGGAGACAAGGAAGACAGGGAGAACGTAAAAGGCGCCTACGCCGCTGGTAAGACCAAAGGCCCCGGTTGTGAACGGTTCGACAAAAAGGCCCGGCCTGTAGGATGTCACCACGGGCTCCACAAGTATGGTGTAGATCCAGGGCACGGCCATGCTCAGCACGATTGCGCCTGTCGCAAGCAGGACCAGGGGCACTTTTATGGAGGGAGAATCATTCCACTTTGCATTGGGATAGAAACCCCTGAACATTGTAAGAAGGGTAGCCTTGAGCGCGGACTCTTTAGAGACCTCCTGCTGCTTGAGTTGCGGACCGCTCACGAAGAGACCGGCCCAGCGCGCCCAGAACAGAACCGTCAAACCGCTTCCAAGCGCAACCATCACAACAACCCAGGGTATGTTAGCTGCCGCCTCGATTGCCATCCACTTGCTCATCAAAGCCCCGAAAGGCGGCAACATCATGGTCAGTATGCCAATGATTGTAATGCGCGAAACCGCCGGCATGCTGTTGTAAAGTCCTCGCATATCCTCAATGTCACGGCTTCCGATTGCATGTTCAATGGTTCCGACGCAAAGAAACAGCAGGCCCTTGGAAACGGCATGGAAAATTATAAGGAGGATGGCCGCGATAATAGCCGCTGGGGTGTTTATCCCCGCGCAGGCTATGATCAGGCCAAGATTCGCTATGGTTGAGTAAGCGAGAATTTTCTTTCCGTTGCTCATGTTAACGGCAAGTGCGGAGGCTGTCAGGAAGGTGAATGCGCCGAAGGTTGCGACCATGGTGCTAAGATAAGTACCCTGGAAGCCAGGCGCCAGACGAACCACCAGATAGACGCCTGCCTTGACCATGGTGCTGGAGTGAAGCAGGGCTGAAACAGGCGTGGGAGCAACCATCGCGCCACAGAGCCAACTCTGGAAAGGCACTTGGGCTGACTTGGTAAATCCGGCGAAGCAGAGCAGGGCAAGGGGGAGCATCAGGAAGCCCGTAAGCTCCGGGCTGTGATTTATGAGGGTTTGCAACGAAAGATATTCAACGGACTGGGTTTTATAATAGATCGCGATGATTGCGGCGACAAAGGCCACGCCCCCGGTCATATTCATCCACAAGGCCCTGGTCGCGTTTCTTACGGCAATCTCCGTACGGTCATGCCCAATCAGCATGAAGGAACAGAAGGTTGTAACCTCCCAGAAAAAGTAAAGCCAGAGGAGGTTGTTGGCAAACACCAGGCCATTCATGGCACCAAGGAAAAGAACAAGAAATAAGAAGAATCGGGGCTGTCGACTCTTCTTAAGATGCAGGTGGTGTTCATGGTCGCGCATGTACTTGATACCGAAAATACAGACAAGCGAACCGACAATGGAAATGATGAGATTCATTATGAGGGCAAGCCGGTCTATATAGAACGCCGGAGAAACATGCGCATGCGGCGCCATCTTCAGTTCGAAATAGGCTAGAGGCACTATCTGAAGAAGCGTGAGAAGTATGACAAGAGGATTGCCCAGTTTGAAGGCAATGCCCAGAATAATGAACAGCAGACCGAAATCGGCAGCGGTTATGAGCAGATTGACATCAAGGCCCAGAATAGTCTGCGGAGTGTACGTGCAGGGACCGATTTTAAAGAGCATCAGGGCGCTGATCGTCAGCGCTACTCCAGTGGCTACGATAATCGCCGAACGGGCGCCGGAGCTCTTTATCAAGTAGCAAAGAAGACCGGCAATGCTGGGCAGCAAAATGCTGACACCAATTAATCCTTCTACCATCTTGAACCTCCCTTCACCAGAAAAAGCAGCTCTTCCGTTTTTTTCCTTGCCATGGCCTCTCCTTTCAATAGTCTCCGCCTTCCGGGCGCACAGGAAACCTCCACTGCTTCAGCATAAAAATTTCAGCAACAATAAAAATCAACAAAACTCACGCCTCAGCAGGCAGGAATCGTAACTACGCCGCAAATCGATTAATGTTATGCTCGTAGCGTTACGGCTGTCAAGGAGATTTTAGCAATAATCAAATTAAGTTTACTATTAGCAGATTTTGTCGTGTCGTTTTTTAATAAAGTTAAAACAGTCACGCCTGGAAAAAGACCCGTTAAACCACGGGTGACCACATTGACCCCGCAAAACCGCTGAGAAAGGCTAGAAATAAAGAAACGTTGTTCTATTCAATGCAGGCCTCCTTCCGGTCAACCTGAATGCAAAAAACAGAAAACGGCCAACGCAGCCAGATGAACTCTGTGACGCCGGCCGTTTCAAGAAACGGTGTTGCCGCGAAATCAAGCGGGAGAAGCTGCCATCACCGGGCAAGCCTTCTCCGCTCAAGATTGTTGTACGGTCGGCCTCCGGGGCCGCTCCACCGGGATAACGACATCCCGGGCGCCCCCGGACCTCCTATAGATTCCCTCGCTAACTCAAGGGTATCCACATGCTTTTCGCGGTTCCGATAAAGGTGCTGTAGGAATGCAGCATGCCGAAGTTGGAACAGTTTACGGAATAGCCTTCGATATCACGAATGTTCGCCAGCTCTTCCTTGATCTCGTCAACCATGACCACGCTCGTCTTCTGCTCGCTGTGGACCTTCTTGATTACGTATTCCTGGTCTTCCTCAGTGAGGAAAGAATAGATCGGCACGAGTGCATGATTATCAACTATTTCAATAAGATCTTCGGGAAAAATATCTTTTTGTGACTGAACCTCGAGTTCCACCTTGCTCATCTGTCCGAAAAGCCCGCCCGGTTTTTCGGGAGAGGAAGCAGGGTATGTGGTGATACAGGGCGCGGAAATCTTCAATGACACCTTCGGCTTCAGATCGCTTTTCGCTACACTCGCGGAATAGGTGCAGTGATAGCGGACAAGACATTTCTCCTTCGAAACAGGGGTCAGCTTCTCGATGAAAAACGGATAATTGAAATCAACCTTTACCTTGGTTGCGTTCAGCTCTTTCATATAATCCATAATATTCACCTTCAGCGACTCAGTTCCTATCTGGTCCCGATGTTGATGGATAATCTGGATGAACTTGTCAATCCAGCGAGCCTCGAACTCGTGCATGATGCGAGTGGCAATAGATATTTTGGCGATGGTAAACTGGCCATCTTTATGGTCTCGCGACAAGACCTTCATGGGTAACGGCAAGTCGGCCATTCCCACATCCTGCATAAACCTTTTTTCGTCTTTCATGTCTGCCTCCTTTGGTAAACTCGTTGTGCTGCCCCAATAAGGCCCGCCTCACCACCCGTCCAGTGAAGCCATGCCTTAAGCGAAGACGAATAAAATACACGCTGAATCAATACGGAAAAGATTTCATCTAAACTGATTATGTTTTATTTAAACTGAATTCAAAGGGAAAAGTCAAGACTATTTTACCTGAAATAAAACATATTTCAATTATGCTGAACAGATATTTTGCCAGCGCGCAAACAAAAAGCCCCTGAGAAGTATTCTCAGGGGCTTTTTGTGTTTATACACCTTACCGGAATGGCCGGTTTTTACAATTTAGCGCTTTCAAAGAAAGAGATATTATTCGTCCCTTTCATAGTCGACGATACGCTTGGCAACGGTCTTGATGCTGAGCAGGTCGCTGTAGTTGATGTTATTGCCCAGATAGTTTCCGCCGTCCGTGCCGCAGCCCAGGGTCAGTGAAGGAGGCAGCTCGTTGTAGATAAGACCAACGCTGCCGTGAACTGCCGGCTGGTTGAGGAGCAGACGGTTGGCCGGGATCTCCATCGCGAACTTGTTGATGACCGCGTCGTCCTGGGCATGGATAACAGCGGTGTGGCCGGCGCCGCCCCAGCGGAGCTGGCTCTTGGCAGCGGCGATCGCTTCGTCGGTGCTGTTGAAGCAGATGTAGCCCAGAACCGGGGAGAGCT
>CAZHVY010000028.1:0-46544 GCA_964536305.1 uncultured Geobacter sp.
TTCGCGCGAGCGGGAAGGTGCACTGGAAGCTGAATTCGTATCACAAGGTGAAGTCTGATATCTACGGATCGGCAAAGGCGCATGCAAAGATCGTGCGGATTGAACCGGCAAGCGATAACGATGTGATCCTTTTTCTGGAGAAGGTGACGGTGTTTGAGTATCTCAAGGCGAGGCGTCCGGGGTGGGAAGAAATAAAGAGAGTGAAGAGTGGAGAGTGAAGAGTGAATAGTGGGGAAAGAAGAGTGAAGAAAGAAGAAAGAAGAAAGAATGGCTGACATCCTGCTGATCAACATGGACAAGACAACGTATCCGAATTTGGCGTTGGAAAAGATCCGCATCTTCCATGAGAATAGGGGAGACGTGGTGCACCGAGATCTGCCGATCATGGCGGGGACGGTTAGCCGGATTTACGTGAGCGTAGTGTTTACAGATAACGCTCAAGAGGCTGAAGACTGGATGTTTTGGGATTCAGATAAGTGCCGGGTTGACATTGGCGGTACCGGATACGATATCAAGAAACGTCTTCCGGAAGAGATAGAGAGTATTGTGCCCAGGATAAACTACGGATTCGTGACAAGGGGATGCAACCGGAGCTGTGCCTTTTGCGTTGTTCATGAAAAAGAAGGCGAGGTAAAGCAGGTGGCGAGCCTTGAAGAAATATGGGACGGGAAGGCACGGGACGTTCAGCTTATGGACAACAACGTTTTATTTGATCGAGATGCTTTTCTGCAAACCTGCCTTTATGCTCAGAAACACAAGATCCGAATCGACTGGAACCAGGGACTTGATCATCGGCTGTTGGATGATGAGATCTGTGAGATATTGGCGAGAACACCACACAAGCGATATCGGTTTGCGTTCGATGACAGTTCGCAGTATGGCAGTGTCGAAAAAGCGATCAATCTCCTGGATAAATATCAGATCCACTTTAGCACCTGGTACGTATTAGCCGGGTATGGTATGGGCGCAGACGCGGACAAGATCGAGACATTATTCCGGGACGCATTGGCAAGATGCTACTATTTGAAGGGTCGAAATCAACGAGCATACGTCATGCGATATGGTGACAGCCGATACCGCAGAGAGTATATCCGACTGGCACAATGGACAGCGATGAGCCGGTTCTTTGCTAAGTTCAGCTATGATGAGTTTTGCAGAATAAAGATGGGGGAAACGATATGACGATGTTTGTAGCATCACCGGCAGAGCAGAGGATAGTTAAATACCGCACGGATGATCCGGATATGGTGACAGCCATGTGTATAATGTACTGCCGGGATATACTGGACTGGATGCCTAAGCTGCATCAGATTTACTGGATGGACGAGATGCTGCACCATGAGCTGACGCTCTTGTGTTCGGTTCCCAGGGGCGGGAAAACGATGTGCACGGAGGCAGTCGATATCTATGAGACCTGTATGTATCCGGGCGAGGACCTAAGGATTTACGCTCCCAAACTCGACCAGTGCAGAGAAACGCTCAAATATCACTACGATTGGATCGATGGGTCGCAGATCCTCAAAGCCTTTTTACGCAAGCGCAACGGGAAGCCTGTCTTTTCGAGTGAGACCTATGAATTCATGAACCGATCCAACGCCAAGTGCTATACCATCATGGGGAAGATGGAAGGGCACAACACGTCTATCGCGCGGGTCGAGGAGTTCGACGACTGGACGTGGGAGAAATTTGGCGATGATATCATGCGCCGTATGGCAGCAGAGATCAAAAACAAGCGTGAGAAGCGGATCCGCATTACCGGCACGATCATGGGGCGGGAGAACATCTACCGGTTGCTCAAAGACCCGGTGCTTTCCACGATGTATAAGAACCTAATGCATCATCCTGTTTGGGGTATCATTGACGTTGACACGTTATTACAGATTCCCGGTGTGCTGAACAAGCAAATCGTCGAGACCCAACGGGCGAGCATGAGCCCGGACGAGTGGAAGCGGTCTATGAAACTGCAGTTTGCCGAGTCCAAAAACTATATCTGGGGTAAGTACATCCGTGCGGGAATGAAGCGGAGCATGCTTTGGGGGCTTTACCCCGTTCCATACATCAGAGGAAACAGGTATGATAAGATGCCGGGTGAGACGGTCGGATGTGGGTTTGACTGCGGGCATGCCGGGCAGAAGAGCACATCATCGGTATTTTCGCTGCAAATTGTGGGCGAGTATAGCACCGGATTGAGAAAGTACCAGCGGTGGTTAAATGGGTTTAACTGGGCACCGGACGTGGACCCGGTACTATTGCAGAACGAAGTCTGTGACATCCTCGAGTATTACCGGGTAGATGGGGGATACGGTGATGCGCTTAAACACGATATCATCTCTGCGATCAACCGCATTGCCTACTATCGCGGGCTGACGCATAAGAATCTGGATGACTGTCCGGAGAACACTCCGGCAAATTGGGACAAATGGTATATCTCGCCCATGTGGAACAACGACAAGGGCAAGCACGAGATGTACTCGCTCCTGCAGCACGGGATCCATACGGGAGATTTATCGTTGCCCTATGCCGATCCAAAGGATGATTGTCCGGAGGCGGTGGCGCTGAGACGGCTAACGGTGCAGCTGCAGGGAATCAGACAGACTATGACCAAGGGCAGCTATCCGGCATATCATGCTGACAATGCCAATATCGGGGATGATGATACGGACGCATTGGGAATGTGCGTCCGGTGGCTAACAGTAAACAGTAACCAAAGAGTCAATTTCGACAACGTCAAAATGGTGGGAGGACGGACTTTTGCGTATTAGGACAGTAAAGGCATTAGATCAATTTTTTGCCCATTGTGTGGGGATCAATGGCGCGAGGGAATCGACAGCCAGGATGTATCGGCATCAGCTCAAGAAGTTTTTTAAACTTATCAGTGTGGACGAGTATCTTCCTGATTTATCAGAGGGCGACATTGCCGGAGTGCTGACCGCTATGCAGAAACGTGGCATGGCGATGAATACGAGAAGGATCATGGCGACTGCGCTGAGGCAGTTTTATGCGTGGCTATCCGAAACTTACAAGCAGCCCAATCCGGCTAAGAACCTCAAGGCGATCAGGGAGTACATCAAGCATCCGGAAGTGCTGCGGCTGGATGAGGTCGAGCGAATGATCCTGACCTGTGGAATGGACACGTTTGAACAAAAGCGCAATGCGGCAATCATCTGTGTCTTGGCAGACACCGGGATCCGGGTCAGCGAGCTGTGTGCCCTGAAGGTGCGGGACGTGGTGATGGAGGAGAAGCAGTTTGTGATGACTGTCCCGGCAACAAAAGGCAATAAAACCAGGTATGTGCCGTTCTGCTATCTCGAAGAGAAGGCAATCGTTGCCGAGGCATTTACCGCCTACTATATGGATGCGAGGTTTCGTCGGGGACTGACAAGCGATGATCATCTCTTCCAAAGGACCACGATATACTATCGAAAAGCGCCTCAGGGTGGGTATTATGAGGGAGCATCTCGAAACATAGATCCGGGGCCGATGAGCCATAAATCGGTATGGCTGATGCTGAAGCGGATAGCTGAACAAGCAAAGGTAGAGCGAGCTGCGAACCCGCACTCGTTTCGCCACTTCTATGGCACTTACCTGGCGCTCTCCGGAGTTCCTGTCACCACCATACAAATGCGGATGGGGCATAGCAGTCTGGAGCGAACCCAGATCTATCTGCACACGGCGGACATGATCAAAGGTGACAGCGCGAAAGACAGTCCTCTGTCTAAGACAAAGGTAAAAACCAGCTACGGTGTGAAGGTGCTTAAAATGCTATTAGAGAACGACAAAGAGCAGAAAAGAAAGCGAAAGCCATAGTTCCATCTAAACATATTTACATTTTTATGGCAGATTGTCTTGACATGCTAAAGGGGATTGTGCTATGATGTCCCGTGTATGGATAAGCAAACTGAAACGATGGTCGACAATAAGCACTTCTGGTGCTCCGAGTGCAGTCATTACTGGAATACGAATGACTTCTCCGAGCCAAGCCACGCATCTATCGATTTACCTGATACCGGAGCTGACGATCCACTCAACTACTATTCACGCTGTCCGCTATGCCATGACTGGGCGCGGGCAGTCCCACATTACTATGCCAATCTGAAAAAGATGCATCCGACAGGCCCACGCACGGAAGCCGGGAAGCGGAGATCTTCGCTTAACGGAATGACACACGGGCTTTATGCGCAGCAGAAAAACCTCCTTGCTCCCGCACATGGCAAATATTCCATATGCGAGAGCTGTGATGAGGCGGAGCGGTGCAGAGACGGAGCTCTGAAGTACTGCCCGTATCGGGTCGATAATATGCTTCGTTTTGTCGCAGCGTATGAGAATGGCGACGTCGAGGCGATGCGCACCTTTGCCGGGCTAACCCACGCGAGAATGGCGGACATGCTTACACGCTCCATGGACGCGGTAGATAAAACGGGAACGGAGCTGATCGCTCCTAAAGTTTACAAGGGCGTAATCGTCAGTTATGAAGACGAGGACGGCAAAGAGCACATTGTCATGGAGCACACCGCTCATCCGCTGATCACTAAGATCATCGATATGATGGCGGCCATGGGACTCACCAGTGACCAGATGAAAATGAATCCTAGCAAGACGGAGAGCGATCCCAATCCTGAAGGAAACTTGAAAGCGCCCGCGGATCCGATATCCTTCATGAACGAGATGAAAGAGATGGTGAAAATCGTTACCCAAGGCGGGATCGATATTGCCAAGGCAATGCGCGGCGAAGATCCGGACAGCGAATCCGAAAGCGGAGATGATGCCGACGTAGAGTTCCCCGACGAGCCCAACCCCTTCCCCAACAGCATAAAACCATAAAGACATAAATACAGCCATAGTGTGTATATAGTGTAATGCGTAAGGCAAAGGAGTAAGCCTTATGGACTCGATCATCACTTGGATGGGCGGGAAGAAGGCGTTGCGCGAGACTATTGTCAAACTCATTCCTGAGAAGATCAGCGGCTATATCGAGCCGTTTGGCGGAGCGGGATGGGTGCTATTACATCGAGAGCGTCATGCGCGGCTCGAGGTTTGGAACGATCTCAACAGCGACCTGTACAATATGTTCATGCAAGTGAAGTTTCATCCGGACGAGGTTTCAAAGGAGCTGGAGCTATTGCCGCACAGTCGGCAGCTGTTTCACACCCTTTTGAAGATCCCCGGAGTGACCGAGATCCAGAGAGCGGCACGATTCATTTACCTGATCCGTCATAGTTTTGGCGCTTTAGGAAGCAGCTTTGGAACCGGCAAGACCACGTCCGGCGGTGGGGTTCGCATGAGCCTGGCAATGGAGAGAGTCATGCCGCTGGCAAAACGCCTGGATAAAGTGACGGTTGAGAACCTGGACTACCGGGAGTGCATCTCCAAATATGACGCTGAGACCAACTTCTTTTACCTCGATCCACCGTATAGCCAAGGGCATGAATACAAAAATGCCAAGGGCTTTGACCATGAGGAGCTGAAGAATATCCTGAGCCAAACATCCGGTAGGTGGCTATTGTCATATGACGACAGTCCGCTGATCAGGAGTTTGTACGAGGGATACAGGATAATCCCGGTTAGCCGCAAGCAGGGCATCACCGGAACGGACAAAGACTATCCTGAGCTGATCATCATGAACTATGGGGAGGACGGATGCAAAATTCGATAATCTCCTGGGTGGGCGGTAAACGGCTCTTGAGATCCAAGATCATCCCTTTGATCCCTCCACACGCTACGTTTGTGGAAGTGTTTGGCGGAGCGGGGTGGGTGCTCTTTGGCAAGTCCCCGGACAAGAAGGCATGGGGCTGCACCGGAAAGGCTATGCCCTATACCGAGGTCTATAATGATATCAATGGTGAGCTGGTCAACTTTTGGCGTCAGGTAAAACACCATCCGGAGAGTCTGGCGGCAGAGATCAACCGGGAGCTCGTCTCACGCGAGGTCTTTGATGAGTACATGAAAACAGAGCCGACAACGGAGCTGGGCAGAGCAGTACGATTCTACTACCTTTTGGGATGTTCCTACGGGAGCCAATCCAAGAATTTCTGCATTAACCGGGGTTACCGCTATTTGCCATTACGCAATCCTGACAAGCTGCTAAAAGCCAGTGAGCGACTCAGGCACGTGATCATCGAGAGGAAAAAGTGGCAAGACCTGATCAGCCGCTACGACTCCGAGACCACGCTGTTTTACCTCGATCCCCCGTACTATGACCATGAACGACTTTATAAACGAGATGATGCCGAGGCGTTTAACGAGCATGAAGAGCTGGCTCGAGCACTCATGAAGATTAAGGGGAAGTTCATTCTCTCCTATAACGATTGTAAAGAAATAAGGCACCTGTATGCCGGAGCGCAGATAACAGAAGTAACTGCGACATATTCGGTGAGCGGGAAATGGTCGACTGAGACCGAACTAATAATAACTCAAAGGAGTTTACCATGAAAAAGCTGATCTTGATCATTACGATGATGATGTTGATGCTGAGCTTTACGGTAGCGACCGAGGCAGCGGCAAAAAAGCCGACCAGTCCTCCTTCGCAGCAGATAAGCGCAGTGAATGACAGCGTCGTCGGCATTGCCCAACCCAGCAACGTCATCCCGACCGCGGCGGCTACTACGTACAGCCCCGCCGAAACCAGTGAACCTGACGAAGGCAGCGCGCACATTAGCCCGAGCCTGGATAGATTTATCAATACGTATCTGATCCCAATGTTGGTCGTGGTCTTCGGACTGTTCTGGCGTAAGGTCCAGAAGGAGCGGCTAACCAAAATTCTTTTTATGGGCTACAACCTCTGGAAAGAAGTTGATAACATGTTCGCCTCCACTCCGGTCATCAACGAATATCAGGCACAGATCGATGCCAAGGGCATCTTCGCCGTCAAAAAGCAAAAGACCGTCGAGCTGATAAATCGCAATTTTAGCCAACCCCAGCTTAGCCTGGCAACGAAGGTCGCGGGGAATATCCCGGCATTCGTCGAACTGATCAACACCGCTTTCAAAGTTGGCTCGCCTTTGGCGGGTAAGCTACTCAAACAGATCAAGAAATGGTGATATTCTTTGGCGGGAAACCGCTAATCCATCCCCATGTAGCCCGGGGGAACGCCTCCCCCGGGTATCCCCTTTGGAGTGACGAATGAAAACGGCAATGTCCGCAGTGATGAAAGAAACCGGGCTTGCACCCAAGGACGTGCAGAACAAGAGGGGTGACTCTCCGTTTGAGAACCCCAATCCGATCATACGCGCGAAGGGGCTCGACTATCTTTATGACCACGTTGAAAAGGACGGGCACTATATCAGCGTGATGAATACCAGGGTGGCTGCGCTGATCAGGAGTGGATGGAAGATCGCTCCGGCTTATGATATCGGCAAGAGCGGCAAGCTCGAGATCAGCGATCAGGATCTCGTGATGGCACAATTTGTCCAGGACGCGCTGGATAGAATGACGGGGTCGTTTGAAGCGGATATCACAGCGATGATGCGGCATATCTCCAGAGGATACAGCCTCAGTGAGATCAACTATAAGTTTTTGGACAAGGGGAAATTCAAGGGTTACGTGGGGTTAGCCAGCATCAGAAATAAGGACCAGCGATACTACAGCTTTAAACGTGACGACTTCGGGCATTTTACGCTGCGCCAGACAGACCCGATAAAACAGGATCTGGACATCAACAAGTTTGTCCATTTCATCAACGGATTCGACGATGAGAATCCGTATGGCGAGTCGATGGCAGCAGTCTGCGCCTTTTGGGTTTGGCTCAAAGAGAACGGCGCAAAATTCTGGTCTATATATGAAGAGCGGTTTGGTCAGCCTTTTGTCAAACTCAAGGTCCCGGCTAATGCCACCGAGGCGGAGCTGAAGAAAGCCGAGATGATCATCAGCGAGGTACATGAAGCGACAGGGATGCTGATCCCTGACAACATGGTACTCGAATACCTCGAGGCGATGCGCACCGGTGATAGCAACTATCGAGGATTTCTCGACTTTTCGAACACAGAGATATCAAAGGCGATCATCGGATCAACTCTGGTGGTCGAGACCAACAAGGGCGGATCAGGATCCCACGCATTGGGGTCTGTGCATGAGAACGTGATGAGCATCAACTTTGCCTATGACATCATCACGAGCGCGAGCGCGATCAATCAGCAGCTCATCCGTACGCTAATCGATTATAACTTTAAAGACGCGGAGCGATATCCCAGGTTCCAATGGAATGCGGTGGCAAGCCCGCAATTTATCAGCTTTGCCCAGGGGATTGAGGCGATGCTGAGATCCGGGGTGAAGATACCCACTGCTTGGGTGCATGAGATTACCGGAATCCCAATCGCGGCGAACGGAGAGGAAGTTCTCGAACCGATCGCACCGCTATACCCAGGTGCCAGCGTGGAGACAGGGATAGACAATCGGGCAAAAAACAAGGACCATGCACCGGTCGAGCATTTTGCATCCACAAATCGAATTGCCAGGCAGCAGGTAGATCTGAACGAATCGATAATCTACCGGGGCACGCGTGAGCTGATCAGCCGATATGAGCGATTAGCCAAGCGCATTGCCACTGAGCGGAAAATCGACGCCCAGATGCTGGCAGAATTCGAAGAAAAAGAACTGAGTGGGATATACAGTCAATTTTTACTTATCAGCGCGCTACGGGGCTATATGAGCGCCAGGAACGAAATCCAGCCCATGGCGTATTCTGATGTCGAAACCAGTGACTACTATACATACTTTTATAAGCCGTTTGACGAGATGATCAATGAGTTCAAGCGCAAGCGGACAGTTCCCAAGGCAGACTATGAGCGTCTGGAAGAGGCTGCCAAACGCATGGCGTTTACAGTTGCCAGGCAAGACTCAGTCCGCATCATGAGCAAGATTCAGAAAGATCTGGAGGCGGTGATCCGCGGAGCTGATGATCTGCCCGGATTTTACCAGAAGGTCGTGGATCTATTTGAGTCTGCCGGATTCATGGGCAAGGGCAATCACATCGAGACGGTATTAAGAACCAATCTGCAGACCCAATATACCGATTCCAGGATGAAGGTTTTTACCGGGCTCGATAAACTTGAGTTCCCATATCTGACTATTGAGGTCATCGATGACGACGCCACTCGTAAACACCACCTGGCGTTGCAGGGATATACGCGCAGGATAGATGATCCGGTATGGCAGTGGCTGAAACCTCCTTTTGAATACAACTGCCGGTGCACGGTCAGAGCGGTGCACATGAGCGAAGAGATTGAGGAGAGTTTGTGGATGCCATCCCAAAACGATTATGAATTTACCCGAGGGAGATAGAAATAGTGGATGCGTTAGAACTGCTGCTGAACCAGATCCTGAATTCGCAAAAGGCGATGGACAAGAAAATCGACGACGTGAAAGAGCTGCTGGTTTGCACCGAGACCAGAATCATGGATAAATCAGAACGAAAATTCCTCAAGATCGAGGACTTCCCCCATCACTGGAACAACGAGATGAAGCGATTTGAAAAGACCAGAATGGAGATCGTCGAGCGAAGAACCCGCGTGGTCGAGCTTGGTATCAAGTGGGGCGGCTGGCTACTCGCACTGGGGGCAACAATCGCTACGTTAATAAAATCCGGCTATCTACAGATATGAATAAGGAGTAATCCATGCGTGTAGAAACTATAACGAATGACAAAGGCAAAAAGTGCATCAAGCGGGTGCCGATATTTAAGCTCGGGATCATCCGCGGTTTTGCCTATGACGCGGCATGGGCTGAGCGTGCCAAAACCAGGATGCAAGAGCTGGCAGCGGGGGATTACTACCCCCCCATAATCATCGGGCATAACGGCTTGAGCAGCGAGATCGCAGAAAAAGAAGCTCTGGGCTTCATGAAGAACATTGACTATGTTCTCGACCCGGGCAACACCACGGACGATCCACGCGGCACGTTCTATGCCGACATGGACGATCTTTCGGACTATGGCGAATACGTCATCAAAGAGAAGAAGTACCCCTCGCGCTCGGTCGAGATCCAGAACGAACGGGCGGAATTCAGCGCACTCGCGCTATTGGGCGGGACTGCACCGCACTTCAAATTCCCCCAGCTGGAGCTGTATAAGCAAGCCGGCGGCGGAGAAGTATTCAGCTGTCCGGACGAGATCCTCGAATTTGAGGAGCAGTCCGGCGCGTTCAAACAATTTATTGATAAACTCGCGGAAGGGATCAGGGCTGCGTTTCGCTCTGCCAATCCTGACCAGCCGCCTACCCCCACCACAAAAACAGCACAGGAGGCTGAAATGACAGATGCCGAATTCAAAGCCAAGTATGGCATGACTCCCGATGAGATGGTGACCAGAATGAAAGAAATGGATTCCGGCTTCGTGACGAAGTACGGGATGACTCCTGATCAAATGGTGACCAAGCTCCGAGAGCAAGAGACGCAGCTCGCCGATATGCAAAAAACCGGACTCGAGACTGCGATGACCAAGTTCAAAACCGACCTGCAGGGATTTGCAGTGAGCAAAGCCGAGCAGGACTCAATGATCGCCCTGGTTGAGACCCATACGGGTGACAAGCTGGCGCTGATTGCTCAACTCACAGGCTTTGCGGAGAAGGCCGCCGCCGGCAAGCTCATCGTTCCATTGGACGAGACGGGCGGAAACCCCGAACGCAAGGGCAAGCTCGACACGAGCGATGACAACGCGATCTACGCCGAGATCAAAGCTTACCAGGCAAAGAACAACTGCACCTTTGAAGAGGCAAAAAAAGCCGTCTTCAAACAGATCAAGGAGGCTTAATAATGGCTACCGCAAGACAAATCCTCAACCGCCTGCAGGTCAACGCGACCGAAGACCTGGCAGAGAACTGCATTGCCACGTTGGATGGAGCGCACACCGCCAATAAGGCTGCCGGGGTGGTCGAAATGGCTACACCTCTGGGACGGCCCTGCGCGCTGATCGTGCATGGCGTGACTCACGTCATCAGTGGCGCTGCCATCAGTGCCGGCGCACTCGTCACATCCGATGCCAACGGTAAGGCTATTGCAGTCGAACCCGGCGACATTCCCCAAGGGACCACGGTCGATATCCTGGGTATTGCAATCGACGCAGCCGGTGGTGCCAACGCAGAGATCCGCGTCATGGTCAAGCCTTTTGCCCTGAGCGGGTCAAAAGACGACACCGTGACCATCGCAGCCGGTGAAACCATCACTGCCGCGCAGATCGTCGATGCCGAAGGCAAGCACACCGTCAACAAAGGGATCGGAGTTGCCGTCAATGGCGGAAACTCCGGCACCAGCATAGTAGTCAAGATCAAGGGCCTCGCCCTGGTCAAATCCGGAGCAGCGTTTGCCATTGGTGACAAGCTCTCATCCGATGCCAGTGGCAAAGCGATCAAATACGATCCGGCTAACACCAATGCCGGGACCATCATCGATATCATCGGTACGGCCATGGCGGCAGCTAACGGGGCAGACGAGAGCGTCAGCGTTCTTCTCAACCCCGCAGTAGGCGTCGGCACCAAGACCGGGGCATAAGGAGGAGAAATGCCTAGACCTTTAGACCTTGCAGAAATGGAAAACCGGATGCTGACAGAGTTCAGCCAGGGCTATGCACCCACATCATACATCAACCGCCTGGTACTGCCTCCTATCCCGGTGACCCGCGATAAAGGCAGCTATTTCGTGGACGAGAACGGTCTCTTAATCTATGATACCGAGCTCGCCCCCAGAGCAGACGCCAAAACGATCGACTTCGCCACCGGCAGCGAGAAGTGGGAAGTATTTGACCACGCCCTTGCCGGATTGCTCTCCAAAAAGGAGATCCAGGCGGCTCGTGAAACAGGAGTGGAGCAGCTTAGCGACCTCAAGGAAACCCTGATTGCCAAGCTGATCACCCTTCTCGAGGCAAAGCGCGAAAAGAACTGCGCCGATCGCGTGTTTGGCGCAGCCTATTATGACTCAGAGTACCAGACCGACAATGTCGCCTGGAACGATGAAGACTCCGATCCCATCGGCGACATCATGACCGGTATGGAAGCGGTGCGCGACATGGGCGCAATCCCCAACAGCCTCGTCCTTGGGCGCAAAGCGTACAACGCTCTGCGAGTTCACCCGAAGTTGATCGCCTTCTTCAAAAACCAGATGGGCATGCTCAGCGACGAGCAGATCAAGAACGTCCTGGGCGTGACCAACATCATCGTCGGAGACAACGTGTATAACTCCGGCAGTCCCAAGAACCCGATCCTCACACCTTTCTGGGGCGACCACTGCGCGATCTATCCGATCCACAGCGCCCAGGAGATGAAGATGGGTGCCAGAGTACACACCGTGCTGTTCGACAAGCTCACTGACTACCATTCGTACGAAGAGGATAAGTCCCTCAACGTGCTGTACACTCAGACTACCTGCTATGGACTCAAAACCATCAATACTAAGCAGGGATATCTGATCAAGAACGTCATAGCGAGCTCATGATGTATCTGAACCCGGTACGGCTAACAGATAAATTCCCCAGTGCCTATCCTTCCATTGTGAAGGATAGGCATCCCGGGGCCGAGGCGGATGAGCTGACCGCGATCTGGCTGGAGCGAGTGGTGTCCGAGATCATACACTATTCCGGATACATCGACAGCAGCGTAGGTGAGCGTTACCCCATGCGAGGGGGAAGCAAGTTCCCCGCTTGGGACGACAGCCCATCAACTCCGAACATCATCAGCGAGATCTGCTATCTGTTATGCTATGCGTCTTTGATCGACTATTTCAGACCGGTAAAGACCGGGGATGAGAGCGAGGAGACCACGACCTATAAAGACCGGGCTGAGCAGATGCTCAAAGACATCAGATCCGGTGACCGGATAGTGGACGGTTACGTCACCAAGGTTGCCGGGGCAAGCGTTGCGCGCGAAAACGTCATGACCCCCGAGAACTTCAGCGGATTTAGCAGATGAATATAGCGGATGCCTTGAAGACCCTCTCTCCGGAGAAACTGGCTCGCCAGGTTGCGCCGGAGATCCACGCATATATGCACTCCAGGATTATCGTTCAGTTCCGTGAACAGGGCGGGAGAGGAGTCAACTGGGATCCGTTCATGAACCCCTGGTACACGCGGTCGGACGGAACAAGCGTTCCGATCACCGGCGGAGTCCCATGGAAGAACAATCCCAAGCGCAAAGTCAAGGGCAAGCTGAGATCGAAAAACCCGGAAGGGAAAAAGCGCTATACTGCTAATTCTAAGCTGATGCAATCGACAGGAATGCTACGATCGGCAATCTTGGCGGACATGCGGATCAGCAGCACAAACATCGAGATGATAACACCGGTCAAATATGCGGGATATCAGAACGCACTGAGACCGTGGAACTACATCACCCAAGAAGAATTGGCTATGATCAACTCAATGATCGTAAGGAGGCTAACATGAACGTATTTAACCAAGTCGAATCAGCTCTCAAGGCATACATGGAGACCATTCCGGGGCTGAGCAGTGCGGTAAAGGAAATTCATGCCGGGCTGAAGAGCCTGGAGGAATACCCGGCACTGCCGGCAGTAGCAGTCAAGGTCACCGATATCAACCGAGATCCGGATGACGGCGAAGAGACCGTCGAGGGATTCTTTGAGGTCGTCAGCGTCGGCGACTATAAACAGGCTACCGATTCCAGCGAAAACATCGCATCGATGATCTATGTTCACTTGAGCAAATGCGGCGGGAGAATCCCCGACAGCGTTCCTCTGATAAACGAAATTGAAGTAAAGAAAATGCAGCTTTTCACGGGTGAAATCAACACAACCTATGCAGGCGTGGTTCACGTTTACTGGGCCTGCAGCATTTAGGAGTAACCATGGCTGAACCTAAAACCACCAAAAAGCCCGGCAAGCCCAAGGACCCGAAAGCGCCCAAGGCTGACAAAATGATCGATGACGGGCAGAACAGCAAGATGACTGATGATAAGCCCGATCTTCCGGAGCAGTCCGACGATGAACCCGATCCCGAGCCTGAGCCCCAAGTGATCAAAAAGGTCAAGCTAGTGTTGACCAAGTGCGTCGGCATATTGCCGATCGGCTCGATCATCCGGGTGACGCCCGAAAAGGCGGAAGAATACCTGAACCAAAATAAAGCAAGGAGGGCTAAGTAATGTGCCCCTTAACCAAACCTGATAACAGCGTTCCGATCAATGATTTTTCCAACATCCTAAAGTGCAAGATGCATGCGTACGTTGCACATGGGGCGATGGATGATGACGAGATCCCGGAGACCGCTACCGAACTCGACAAGCTTATGACCGGCCCGGCGCAGGTCTTCGAACCGCTCGGAGATCTGGCAAAAGACGGACTGGAGTTCTTTTGGAAACGCGAATCGGAACAGGTGCATGCCGGCAAAAAACGCGGCGCCCTGGAAGTCGGAGCCATGGTCAAAAGCCTGGCTGTGACGCCTGAAATGATCAAGCTCCTGGACGATCCCGCAATGGACGATGCCGTAACCGTCATATTTGTTCCGTTCAAAAACCCTGCTGCCATCGACGTCGATGCCGACAATCCCGCCTTTGCGGTGATAGTTCGCAACGTCAACCTGGTCGATAATGGCAAGGGCAACGGCTCAAAGAAGTACGGAGAAGTGACATTGGAATTCACCGGCGAACCCGACAAGATCGAGGATTCGCTGATCATGCTGAAACTAACGGTTAGCGGAGTTGTGGCTCCTTGACCATAAACAATGGGGGAGGCTAATCCCCTCCCCCACACCTATAACATGGGAGATGAACTAATGGATTTTACAAAAGCTGACGAATGCAAGCGCTATCCGGTAAAGACGAATATGCGGGTACTGCTTGCCCTTCGAACCGTCATGAAGCAACTGGGGCTGCAGGGGCTGTTTGAAAATGGCAATGCCAGCTCCGGTGACATCGTCAAAGCTGTGTTTACCGCGCTGATGAATGCCGATTTGGTCAACGAATTTTGCCAGGTCGTCACCGACAGCGATAACGATTTTATGAACGAAGAGATCGGTACGGTGATGTGGGTCATCAACGATTTTTTCGCCGCTATGTGGTGGCAAATGCCTCCATCCTGGCAAACGAAAGTCGCGGGGGTGATGGGGGATCTGGCGCAGCTGGGACGAATGACTGCCATCCACGCAATGACTGGTGGAACGATCCAGCCAACTGGGTCGAAACCGCGCGACGAAAAGCCGAAGCCGGAGATCTGATCCTTGATGTCGATTTTCATTTGTCGCAGATCAAAATCCATCATCGAGAGATGGAGCTGGCAGATGCATACTACATGCTGGAGAAATACGCCGAGATCAAAGCCCAGCGAGAACCTACAATAGATCCGGATGAGGAATAATGGCTAATAGCAGCATCTCTCTCAGTATAGATCTCACTCTCTTCGCAGAAGGGCTGAAGACCGCTCTTCGCATGGGAGAGACGTTTAGCAAGAACTTGAATGACGTGCTCTCCGGACGCGTCAAACTCGATACCAAAGAACTGGATAAGGCGCTGGCTGATTTTCAAACGAAGGTCAGCCAGGCTGATACCAGTATCGATATAGACAGCACTAGGGCGGTCGAAGGAGTCCAGCGCATTACTCAGGAGACTGAGAAAGCGGCTGAAAAGACCAAGAGCAAAGTCCTCAGCATCCGCGACAGCCTGGCAATGTGGGGACTAGCGATCAATAGCGTGGAGCGGGCGTTTAACATCGCCACCCGTGCGATGGACGCACTGCTCACTCCACAACTGGAAGCGGAGGCAGCGCAAGCGGCATTAGGCGCAAGCCTGCTTCAAACAGGTATCTATAGTGAATCCTTAGTCGAAAAACTAACACAGCAATCAGAGGCGTTCCAGGATCTCACTAAATACGAAGATGATCTCACTTTGAGTAACACAGCTTTGATGCAAAACATCGGGCAAATGAGCGACACCGTTCTCGTCAAAGCACAAAAAGCTGCTATTGGTATATCTGCCGCATATCGACTGGATCTGGCTACAGCAATGGAAGCGGTGGGTAAAGCAGCTGCAGGGAACTTCGCAACGCTGGGGAGATATGGCATCATTCTGGACGACACCGGCACGGCTGCCGAGAAGTTCGCCCAGCTTCTACAGATCGGAATCGACAAATTCCCTCTGGCTGAAGCGGAAGCAAAAACAGGGGCCGGGGCGATCGAGCAGTTTAAAAATGTATGGGGTGACATGCTCGAGACGATTGGTCAAATAGCTATACCTGTGCTTGGTGGTTTCATAAAAGTGCTTAAACCTATCGTTGAGTGGTTTGCTAATCTGACCCCTCTCGCAAAAGGGTTAGTGGTTTTGATGCCTTTACTAACTGCAACATGGATAAAGCTGTCAATTGCTGCCGGCGGAGCTGCAATATCAACCGGAAGTTTTACTGCTGCGATATCGGCTGCATCGGTAGCCGTAGAAAGTTTCCTTGCAACCATCGGCCCAGTTGGATGGGTTTTGATGGGTGTATCTGTCGCGGTTGGGGTATGGGCGGCTAACTCTGATAAGGCGAAAAAATCCACTGATGATTTAACGGATTCTACCCAGGAGATGACTAAGGAGGGCAAAAAGCAGGTCGAGAACTATGATCAGCTTGTGGGAAGATTAAAAGCCTTGCGATCTGAAGAATCCAACTCTGCGACTGCAAAGCGGGAGCTGAAACGAGTTGCCCAGGAACTCAATGACAACTATGGCACGTGGATCGGCAACATAAACCTCGAAGCAGGGGCATGGGATAAGGTGGCATCGTCTCTATCAACAGCCCGTGAAAAGCTCATTCAATATCAAATGAGCCAGGCGCTTGAAGCGACCTATAGAGATCAGTTGACAAGGGTCGTCAAGCTGCGCCTCGAACTGCAGAATTTAACCGGTGAAGGTCTAGACCTAATGGAAAAGGTCAACCGCGGCATTGGCGCTGCTCCTCCGGACAGCCTTCTGGGTGGTCCCGGAGACTACTACGATATCCAGGCAGATAAGATCGCCAAGATCAGAAACGAGCTCAAAGAAGCCGAAAAAGATCTGGCAGAGTATCAGCGGCGAGCAAATTCCGCTGCGGCCAGCTTAGGTTTGCAAAGCACCGACGAAAGCAACATGGGCGGAACCGGTGTTGACAGCGCATCAGGAACCGGGGCTGTCGCCAATAGCTATGAATCGCTATTATCATCGATTGAAAACTACCGCAATAAGGTGAACCAAGAACTGGCTGAGACTGGGGCAAGCCCGTTTAGCATTGCCATCATGAGAGCCGAGAACGACGCGCAAACCCTTCGAGACAACCTCGATAAGGCGCTGAGTGATCAGACCATAACAGCTACTCAACACAGCAAGATGATGGAGGTGGTGAACTCTGCAGCGTTTGAAAAACAGCTCAGCATCGCAAAAACCTACTATCTTGCCGGCAATGAGCAGATGAACCAGTATCATGATCAGCGACTGAATGAGATGCGGGATCAGCACACAAAAGAAACTTCTGAGCTGAACAGCAAATACACGGATGCCATCACCAGTCTGGATCAGTACTGGGAAGGCATGGGGCTGACCGAAGAGCAGTATCAGCTGCAGCGTAAAGAGCTGACATTAAAATGGAACGCTGATCAGGAGTCGCTCAAAGACCGTCATTTAAAGGCAATGAACGATCTCGATGCGGTTATGCGAGCGGAAGCGATCAACAAAGAGCGCGAAGGCTTTGAGAAGTCCAGAGCGGAGCTCGATGCATATCTTGAAAAGCTGAAGACTTGGAAGGAGCTTGGGCTCAACGTTAGCACGGAAATGGCTGCGACATGGGACAAGTATCACGAGCTCTTAAAGAGCCAGATGGAGAAATCAAAACAGGCATTGGCAGACGCCGAGTCCGGCAAAACGCAGGTGACAGCGGAAGAGCTGGCATTGCGTAAACTACTCTATGACGGAGACCTCGCAGCCTACCTGCAAGCACTTGCCAATCGCAAAGAGGCTGAACTGAGGTCGCAGACAGACATCCAGACTGAATGGCGCAGAACGCATCAATTAGCTGTAAGCCTTTGGAGCGGGATGGTGGACGGGCTGAAGAGCCTGTGGGACACCATGACGGATAAGACCATGACCGGGGCTGAGAAATGGAAGAAGGCGCTTTCCACGGTCGCCAACAGTTGGTACTCCACTCTGGGCAATATGCTGGCTGAGCAGGTGCGGAATATGCTTTACTCTCTGGCGGTGCATCAGACAACTGAAACAGCTAAAACCGCAGCTACAGCAGTTGGTGAAACAACGAGGCTGGCGCTATTCAAACAGAGCCTCTTGGGGCAAATCGCCCTGGCAGTATGGGGAGCGGTCAAAAAGGTTGCTATATATCTATTTGAAGTCGCGGCGGCATTAACCGCGTGGTTTGCTCCGGTGTTGGGACCATTTGCACCACTGGCTACACTGGCTGTCATGGGTGGAGTGGTCGGACTGGTCAACAGCTTCCGCAAGGGCTTTGGCGGTGGCGGATATACGGGTGAAGGGAACCCCAACGAAGAGGCGGGCATCGTGCATAAGGACGAGGTCGTGTTTGAATCCGCAATCACCCGCAAGAATTTACCGCAGCTGATGTGGCTGAGGGGAGCTCTGCAGAAGGGGATCAAGCTGGCGGACATAATCCCAGGAGTATCAATGCAGTATGCGCCGGTGCCTAAAGCGGCCATGGCGGTGAGCTATGCCGGAGGAGGATATACCGGCAAGGGTGCAGAGAGTTCTGAGCTCAAAAACATCATGATGGAGATCCTGAGCATCATGAAAACCGGCACATTCACCGGTAAAATGGACTTTGACCGGAGGCAGATGGCTATCCAGGTCGATCAAGGCAATCGTGAGCGAAGGGTCATCAGATGATCTGGGTTGAGTTTTGGACAAGCACTTCCGCGCATACCGACTACGCCGATATCTTGAGCCTGGAAATCGATAAGAAGAGCTGTTCAGGGGTTGGGTTTACGCAGCAAGAAGGGCGCATGGCAACACTTAGCCTTCGCCTTGATGCGTGGATAAACGAGCATATTGCCGAAGCTGAGATGCTGGAAGGGGGATACCTGCCAATCTGGGGCGTGGTCAAGCGCGATAATGAGATCCTGTTTTCCGGAGCGGTCAAGGGGCCCGCAGGGGTAAAGCGTCAGTCTGCCTCGGTTGACACGGTAGATATCAAGCTGCGTGACCTGATTTACGTATATATGGACTTCTGGTCTGGGCTGACGATACACGTTCTTCCGGAAGATCCGTTTATTCCTAAAACAGCTGTGATCTATGCGATAAACAACGTGATTCGACCGAGGATCCCGAGCGGGATTAGGCAGTTCGGCTGCCAGATATTCGATGAGTATGACTATCTGGAGTGGATGCCATACTACATTCCCGATAACGATTCTATATTGGATTGGACGAGCTTTCCCGGTCCAGAATACACAAACATCCGGTTGCGATATTTCGTCATGTATGAGAGTGGCGGAACACTGTATGTCGAATACTGTCTTTATGACACGCTCCTGATCACTGCCGGAAGCCCTCCGACGGTCTATGCCGACTACTATCAGCATTTGTATTGGCGGAAGTGGTCAATAAGCGGAACCACTGTTACAGATATCGCGGAGTCCGGACAGCAGTTTCAAGCTAACAATGGTGTATTGCCTGATTATAACCAGGCAACCATCGATGCGTTTATCAACGCACAGACGAAACTCACCGACGGATATCCGATCCGAGTCGATGATGACGTGAACTATTTACGGATCAACGACATCGGCTATGTGATCAGCGGAACAGAATTCAGTTTGCAATATCATCCCAATATGATGGTGCACCCGGCAGAAGCGAAGGACGTCGAAGTTTCCGTCCTGCTGCCGGACATGCTCAAAATGCTATGCGCCTGGATAGACTCGGACGGGATGAACTGCTCGCTCATGAACCGGATGGTTCTGCCCGGATCCGCCGCATACACACTGCCCGAACCTTACCAGGTGGAGCGGACGGATGGCGGAACGGATGAAGTCAGCCTCGATTGCGGATATTTGACCGATGGTGAGCAGATTGCATCCGGAGTAGAAGCCTACTACAACCAAGAGATGAGCGCAAAGCTCCCGTATTCATTCGACTTTGAGCTCCCCCCCACTCTGGATTATCAGATCGGGGACGTGGTAAGCTGGGAGGGATATATCCTGATGATCACAGGAGTCAACGTTGATCTTCGCAAAACAGTGGCAAGGGTCACGGCCATGGGCGGTGCTATATGAGCCCGCTATTTGGTTTCGGCGGTATCAGGATGGAAACGATGATCGACGGAGAACCCGTCAACGTCACTATTCCTAAGCGCCTGGCTTATTGCAGCCCGCCGGAGATCGAGCCGGTGGGATGGGAAGCCGTCACTATCAACGATAAAGAGCTGCAGGTCATCGATGGGTACCATTTTACGTTTAGGCTCACGGTAGAAAACGTCAGCAGCGGAGATGAGGAGCTGATAGCGCTCATGGCGAGGATCATCAACCACAGCTATGCATCCAAGGCAGCAGTTACTTTTTACCCAAAATACGTCAGTAACTCACTCGTCAACCGCTTTTGGGAAGTGATCCCGGCAAGCGACTGGGAACCTATTGATCTGAACACGAAAAGGGCGGTGGCGCAACGGATCGAGCTGACGTTAAAAACCGCAGTGCCGGTGGAGGACATATGAAGCCGATCGGCGGAATGGGCGGGGTTAAACTCGAGATTACAATCGGTGAGACCACTACGAGCGTGGTGTTCTCTCCGGACAAAGCATACATCAGGCAGGGGAACGTTAGCCCGGTGAAGAGCGAGCTTGTGACCTACAAAAAAGAAACCATGCAGAGCGTACGTGGGCATAAGATTCAATTCACCGGGTTTTTTGAATCCGTTAACGACGATGATACATCAAAGCTGAGCACTCTTCTTGAGATCATCCAGCTGTCGCAGAAAAACGGTGTCCCGATCACACTATGGCCGAAGCACAACGTACACGTTCCGGACTCATTTTCATATCAAGTCCTGGCAAAGGGCAAAATCCCGGTGCGCGATATCAACGAGAAGAGAGCTGTTGCCGAGCGACTCGAGGATATCACGTTTGTAACTCAAGAGCCAGTCGCAGAGATCCAGGTATTTACCGAGGGCAGGTATATTCCGGTGATCGGAACTCACGACGGCATGATCATCGTATTTGGCACAGATATAATCGAGATCCCGATTGAACCGGATCTCCTTCCATAAATCCATATTTACACAAATAAGGCGGTAGCATGACAGACCAGTACATCACGATAGCAATCGATCAGATTACGGAGCAGACTAGTCCTCCGGATGAGAACTATGCGGTTTTGCTCTATAAACTGAGCTCACCACAGGCGACGCGACGTGCGTCATTTACGAATACCAGATCATGGATCCTTGAGAATGACGTCATTGCAACTGCGATGCTGCAGAGCAAAGCCGTTACCCGGGCAAAAATCGATGATGGCGCTATCGGTAGTGACCAGATCGAGGACAAGGCTGTCACGTGGGAAAAGCTCGATGATGGAGCTGTCGATGACGTTAAACTGGCTGATGACGCGGTCACAACATCTAAAATTGCAAGCGGTGCAGTCACAGCTGACAAGATCGCTGCAGATGCGATGTCCAACAAGGTCGGCGAGTATCTGGGGATAGTTCGGGGTAAAAACCTATTCAACAAAGCGGACGTGATCATCAATAAATATGTCGATGCCGTCGGGGTGCTTACCACTACCGCCAGCGCCTACTACGTAAGCGGGCACATTCCCGTGACTGCCGGCAATCAACTGGTGTTTAGCCACGTCTATGACTCCGGACTGGTTTATCTGGCGTTTTATGCCGCCAACGGGGCGTTTGTCAGCGGTAGTTCGATATCACTGCATGCATTGATCGTTGCATCTAAACAGCTCACTGTTCCGGCTAATGCGGTGACGATGAGGATCACCACTGTGGCAGCTCATCTGGACGTGCTGCAGATCGAAATAGGAACAGTGTCGACCGCTTATGAAGCGTGGTTCGAGGGGCTTTCGGCGGAGAAGTTCGCGCCTAAGCAGATCTCCGGTGAGCAGATTGCGGATTTGGGGATTGGAACGGGGCAAATAGCCAATGATGCTGTGATTACGGCCAAGATTGCGGATGAAGCGGTAACCGGGGACAAGCTGCATCCGGATGCCTTGTCCGGAGTGTTGGCTACTGCCGGGCTCTATCCTTATGAAGCCTTCAATATAGACGATTTGTCACTGCGGCCTTTGACGAATTTATCCTGGAATAAATTCCTAGGATCTCTCTACAAGGTACCGGCGTTGACCACTGTTCTTATTCAGAGGATTTCTGGACGGCTATTCTATGCCGGAGGAGTTGCTCCTACTACCTATTATATAGTGGTAGGCACATGGGTAAAAACAGCGGCTTCGACAGCTACGCTTACGAAGTTGGGCGAGGTCGAACTCACCTGGACGGTTGGCGCGACGTATGTGGATTTCGTGGCTGACTTTAGCGCAATGAATATATTGCTCAGTGCCGGGACGAAGTTTTTCGTCGGCATTCGGAACGACAACGGAGACAATACTGGCAAATACATCAAACCGTTTTTGCAGTACCGGGTGAATGGGTATCAGAATGCGCCGACGATCGGTACCGGTGAACTGCCGACTTTCTCCGGATCTGACTCGAATGTGGTGTTTTTGCAGACTGCGTTTTCGGGGTCATCAGCGGCTTGCGGGACGTATGGCGCGACCGATACTTATATGCCGAAGTTTAGTGTTGAGGTGCTGCGTAAGGTCGATGACACAGGCTACGGAACGCTGAAGAGCCGGATCACCCGGACATTTAACCTAAGCTCCGTTATCAAATGCGGACGGGGGTTGACTGAGGATTCCGCGAGGTATGCACCGACTAAGGTCTGGCATACGTCCGGAGCGGTCAAGACCCTGCTCCGATATTTCGTAGTTCCAACGGGCCAGACGCTCAATATCAAGCGGATCTGCGGTCGGCTCAAAAAGTATCAGAATACGCCTACCGCGGTCTATGTGCATTATGGTAAGTGGAACCTGGCAACGGCAAAGCCGCTAACGGGCAAAAACGTCAACATTACCAGCCAGATCCTTGGGACTGCATTCGAAGCCGGGACAGCTATCGACTGGACGGTGACGGTTCCGGATGCGGACGTCCTCGAGCTCGTCGCAGGGGACTATTTCTACGTGGCTGTGTCTGCGGATCAGCCCGTGACGAATCAGCAGGATGGCTCATGGAACTATGGGGCTTGGGACGCCGGGCTGAACGATGGCGCGACTAAGTCATGCAGGAATGGAACGGTGTTTTACTCCGGCAATCGGGACACGGACGGATCGAGCCTGTTCTCTACATCGAACTCTACAGCGCCTTATTATGGTCTGGATGTTGAGATCTACCATGGTGAGGCTGATTATAAGGTCAATAGCGGGATCCTGATGGAACTCATCGTTGACCTGGCTAAGCGGTTGACTACGGTCGAATCAGCGACTACTACACTCAACGAGGTCTATCTTCCTGATCGGTTTTACGCGATTGCGGATGATAAACGTCCGAATGATGGTGGGGCATGCGCCCTGGAGATATTCCACGAGTCGATCGGGATCCCGCTCCTGGCTCATGAGTTTATAGTCGATACAGGCAGCTACGCATCATCCACGGGAGGCGCGAACGTCTATACCCGGAGGGATATGCGGAAGAACGCGTATACGCCTCCGCTGGTCTCCCCTGCTCCTACTACCAAGGCAGGATGCATCAAGACCGGGACAGTGAAGTTTACCAAGGGACTGTTCTCCTCTAATCGTTACGAGGTGCCGATCACAATCACGGATCGTACTATCCTTAAAAAGGGCTATATCGGGAATAATCCAGGGGTTTTATACCTGGGTGATTCGATATCTTGGGAAGGGGTCGTATTCGAGAAGCTGAAGGCTAAACTCGACTATCTTGTGGCGGCCTTGGCAGCCGGAGATCGACCGGGGATTGAGATGCTGGGTTATCGGATCCGCAACGGTGGGACGATTCCAACTGAGTGCCTTGGGTCTTACTCAATCCGAACTTACATGAGCTATACACGCGGGCTGACGGCTACCTGCACTACCTCTGATGCTTCAAACCCATCGGCGGTGACGTGGTACCGGGCGAATGGTGAGTCGTTTACGTTTACCTATAAATCCGGGACGAATGGATCCGGAGGGGTGTTTACGATTATGCCTGTCGATTGGGATACGCCAATCCCGAATGGACTGCAACTGCAGTACCCTGCGACTAACCCGACCAAGACTATGACGCTGACGAATATTGCGGCGGCATCTTCGGCTACCGGGGCGAATGACTCGATTCATCAAAATGGATTCTTGTTCGCACCTGACGAGACTCACCCCAATAGCCGGCTGGATTTCGATGAGTGGTTCAATAGCAGGTCTAATAAGGTATCTGCTACTGCGGTAAACTACGTGACGATATTCCTTGGGTATAATGAGCGTATCCCATTGAACTATACGAAGGATGTTTATAAGACGAAGTATCAGCTCTTGCTCGATATGATCCTCAACTCAACTGCCGGGGCGAATGCGAAAATCGGATTTGTCGGGCAGTTTGGACACTATCCGGCTGATGACTATTCCGTTCAGTATGATCGGTCGCAACGCTATCAGTATGAGGCGTTCAGAGAACTGTCGCAGATGGCGCAGTATGCGGGCAAAGTATTTTACTCTACTGCATACCCGACCTGTGATCGGATCGAGGGATTTTACGATACCACAATCGCGGAGAACCAGTCACAGATCAGTCAGTATGATACTCGTAAGACTGGGTTCCCGATCATCTATGGCGGGTCACATGTTGATTCGTTGCATCCCAAACATGAGCCGATCAGATACCAGGCGGCGGATGCGATCGCGCGTTTATTGCTGCACATGATGAGCCAATAATTAAGACGGCTTAAATTCCTATTGACAGATTAAGTGAGGTTGATATTGTGACGTCAGCCTAACGCAACGCTACTACCGGGCGGATGAGCAGCAGTGTTCACCGCCCGTATTTTTTTGCCCCGATGATCCCCCACCCTCTCCTCTCCCCCACTCCAGAGCTTTCTCTCGACATACTCTCACGCAGAGACTCGTTTGCCGAGGGTCGGTAATTAAACGCCCATTGCATTACCAGTAAGGATAGAGAGTAGTCCGCAGGGGTGGGCGATCGGAGACAACTTTAATTTGACATTGAATCCAAACCCAAGCACCAAGCGAACGGGTAATAGTTGGTGATTAATGGTCATACCGCTTTTTAAATGGTAGAGGAATAGGCAGCAGTTATCCATGCTGATCCGGGCGGTTATTAGGTCCATATCAGGCAGTTTCATTCCGATATTAGCTATTATCGGAATGGAGCGGATTGGTCTCATGGGAGAGGGAGGGGGCTATGAAAACCAGACCCCCCCACCCCATACACACCCCGAGGAGCGTTTTGAGTGGTAGAGTTCGGGGAAATTCAAAGAATTTTGCATATTTATGGAAATCCAGTTTTCCGTTTATACATAAGGCTTTATGGATGGCTTTACGTAAAAAAGTGGTAATCTTTACCACCTTTTGTCATCTTTTTTCTTGACAGATAGTCTGACAAGATTATATTGTGCACCATATAGAGTGACTCATTATTCAGCCCGCAGTTGGGACAAGCTAACGGGGCACGGAGGTAATAATGAACTCTTCAAAGCAATGCAGACAGACCACTGACAAGCTCGCAAAAGCGCTCACCCAGCCGGGGACGAGTGTCGAGGAGATCTCCTCTACCCTATCCGAGAGCTACTATCTGATGGTGACCAGGTGGACCGCAGACGGTGAGTTTGACCAAACCATCAAGATCAGGATATCGGATCACGAGCTCCCCCCTACCTATGCGAACCAGCACGGGGCTGCCGACTATGAGATCGGAGAGAATAACGGATACAGTTCATTCGATCACATCAACTGGCATGAACTGGCTATCGCGGTTTTAACCAAGCTCGACATGACTATCCCGGCATACATCAACGCTCTCAAGACCAAGGCGCTAGCTAAGGTCGCGGCAGACGAACGCAGACGGCAGGATGCCAATAATGCGATGATCAAGACGGTCGAGGATGCCAGACCGGTATATGAGCATTACAAGGATGCCATGAATAACTGGTTCGACAAAATCGAGGCTGAATCGGGGCAAAAGAGGCGTCAACTTCGTGGCAAGTTCAAAGATCGGTTCGGGATTCAGTACTCAACGATTCAAATAATCATAAATAACGAACGAGGTGCAAAATGCTAACAATCAAATCAATCGAACGGACGTCGCGGCAAATACAGTCTGTCGCTGACGCATCAACTATCTACGTTGCATTTTATAACGGAACTCCCAGGGCTGAGATAGCACACCGGGATGGACAGTATTGGATTCGTCGATATAATCAACCTATGAGCGTCCCCTTCCGTCCATGTGGAGGAAGCAGCATGCCATCACTGCGGGCTGCGGTGCGTAGTAAAATAGAACGAGGTGACGTATAATGTTACAAAGCAACGACGTCAAAAAGACATTTTCGCTGAGGGCCGACCAGGTTGAGTTTTTGGACCGGCTGAAGAAGAAGGGCATGTCCAACAGTGACGCTGTCCGGAGAGCCTTGGATGATTACATGAAGAACAATCCCTTGGAGGCGAGCAATGGCAAGCGCGGCAAAGGTAATTGACGCAAGAGTGGATCTATCCGGGTCCAGACGTAAGGGCGCGATCAGGGATCTGATGGCGGTGATCAACAAATATGACCTCGATTACACCGAGTTTGTGCAGCTGTCCAAGATTGCCAGGGATGAGCTCAATCTGAAAAGACCGAAGACGTACAAAACGGTAAAGCCGATCCCGAACGGGGACGAGCTGAAGCGGTTTATGGCGGTGGTCGAAAAGCAGAGCCTCATGCATCAGATCATGATCAAGCTCTTGCTCTACATGGGCATTCGATCGGACGAGGTCATCGGAATAAAGGTCGAGGATCTGGATCTCAGCTATGATAAGGCGAGGATCCTGATGCTGAAGCGGAAAGCCGGCAGGGATAAAACCATGACCATTCCGGCGAAGCTCGCCACGCTGATCAGAGCCTACGTGGATAGCATCCCCAAAAATATTTGGCTGTTTGAGCCACCGTATAAAGAGGGGATGCCAAGGCACAGACCCTTCAGCGATCCGCGGTTCCTACGAGCCTACATTCAAAAATGGAGAAAGGAAGCCGGGGTGGGTGACGTCATGCATGCACACAACCTGCGTCATCTGCTGCTCACCTACCTGGCTGAGCTTGGCTGGACAGAACATGAACTGAAGCTCGTCTCCGGGCACGATTCCAGCACGAGCCTGGAGCGTTACCTGCACAGAAACCCAGAGACGGTTCGGCAGAGCCTGGACAAGGCTATTAATAACATGGGAGTGTGATATCATGATCATTAGTATAGTTAATCAAAAGGGCGGTTGTGGGAAATCCACAATCGCGTGTAATCTGGCGGTAGCGATGGCTCTTGACGGAGTCAACTGCTGCCTGATCGATGCGGACAAACAAGCAACGTCAACCGGATTTCGTCAATTTCGCAAAGCCAACACCAAGGCGGCGCAGTTTCCAATCTACCAGCTCACCACCGACACGATCGAGGACGACGTTCCGAAGCTCAAATTCGCAACCTCGATCATCGACGTCGGGGGAAGGGACATTAGTATCTTCCGCGGCGCGATCGGGTGCAGCGATATCGTATTAGTTCCTGTCCAACCCAGCGCTCCGGACATCTGGTCAACCGAAGCTACTCTGCAGATCGTCAAAGAGAGTATGAAATTCCACAAAGATCTGAAGGTTTTTGGAGTTCTTAACCTGGTTAACCACGTAGCCAAATCCACCAAGGAGATGGACGGGCTGATCCGGGACCTGCAGAGCGCATATCCGGTTAAATTCCTCACAGCCAGGCTTGCTGCCAGGATTCAATATCAATATGCGATGGAGCAGGGCCTTGGGATATTGGAACAAACTAACGACATGAAAGCGCGAGAGGAATTTGCGGCGTTCTTTCGTGAACTCAAGGAGGAAGCATGCCTAAGCGACTGATACCTGAGGCTACCGGATCTGATGCTCCGCTAAGCCAGCAGATCAAAAAATTCAAGGATGGGGCGAACGCTCCGGGGATAAACGAGCTTCCTACGGAGGAGATGCGCAAGATCACCCATTGGATCAAGCTGGAGAACTGGGAATTTCTCAAGATGAAATCGGCGGCGTTGAGCGTGGAAGCCGGCAAAAAGGTGACTATCAATATGCTGCTTGACCAGGCAGTGGATCTCCTGAAAGAGAAGCTGGGATAATGCCATCAATACATATTTCCATAAATACATATTTACGGGAAAGAATTGTCTTGACGGAGTTTACCGCCGGTGCTTTGTTGGAAAAACTACATGGGGGTTTTAACGATGAACGATAACGCCATGCACGGACCATCCAAGGACGTGCTGATCATACTGGATGATAAGCGGATCATCAGCTATCGACCAAGGCTCAACAGAGAGACCGGCAGTTTGACAGCAACTGTGCTGCTGTGCCAGGCTATGTATTGGGCTATGCATTCAGCCAACCCTTTTTACAAATTCATGCAGCCATGCAAGCACGATCAATATCATCCCGGTGACTCATGGGTCGAAGAGCTTGGCATGACCAGGACGGAATTCGAGACAGCGCTCAAGCGGATCGGACAGAAGCTAAGCTCAAAATCAACCGGATATGATCAGGATGCGTTCATCTGGTACTGGACGGATATCAGCCGGATGACATGGTTTCAGATTAATTGGAAGAGGGTCAACGAAGCTGTTGAACGAGCATATTCTGACGTAATGCAGGAATCCTGCAATAGGTACTGCGGGATTCCTGAAATACATAGATCCACAAAGTGGAAATACGAAATGCAGGATTCCTGCAATAGTAATAATGAACAAAGAGTAACTACAGAGAGTACACAAAGAGTATCATCATCATCTGATGCAGCACCACTTCCGGAGAAAGCACAGGATGAGGATGATGATCTCAATCGAATTTTACTGGATCTCGGACTGAGCCGGGAACAGGCTAAGGATGCCAGGGACCGGCATGGGGATCTGCTTTGCCATGAGAAGGCTAAGGAATTGATCCGGAGCCTGGATAAGATCAAGAATTTGGGAGTCTACTCCAGGACTACCTTCGGGAAGGCGGAGCTATATCCACCGGCACAGGCGGAGGCGTTACGGCAAAGAAGAGTGAAGAAAGAAGAGAGAAGAAAGGAACTGGATTCCAGCCTTCGCGGTAATGACGAGGTTCATGAGATCCAGATGCCGGAAATGAGCCAGGATGAGACAAGGCTTTTCTTGGAATCGATAAAGGGGAATAATCTGCTTATGCAGCGATGGCAGCGAAATCAAACGAATAGTGCGATCATCCGACTGGCTATGGCTGAGTGGAAGCGGGCTAAATAAAAACGAGATCTGGAGGATCTAATGGAAAGAAAAAGGTATGTCGCAGTGTTTACCATAGGTGTATTTATTATGGTATTCGGTATCGGGTTATTGTTAGTGTCATTGATTAACGGTGGAGTAACTCCCACCACTCCTGAGCAAATCACCCAACAATCTGCCAATAAGTGGCTATATATTGCAGGATTGGGCAGCAGTCTTCTTATTATTGCGGTTGGAGTATTGCTAATGGCTATAGCTGCTATTGGCAATGACATAAATCAATATGTATATCTGACAGTTCAAAAGGCAAAGCCTAAAACTGAGCCGACAAACATTTACAAAACATAGGATGCAGACATGACGATACTAAAGCTATTGGCAACGCTTTTTTTCGCTGCGTTTGGGATGTTTATTTTCACGCCACGTGGCAGATATCGAAACAAACGATAGTGTTATATGCCATTGGTATTGACAAAAGTCTTGACTAATAGACAGATCGTCAGAAAAAGGAAACGAACATGAACGAACACGCACGTCAGGTTGGTGACCCCTGCCTGAGAATCCTGGATCCGTGAGGACAGGATCGCCGTGCGTGGCGAGTTCAGTTCTCAGGCTTTATATAAATTAGCCTGAGTGGAGATTTAGGTCACTCGGTTTGTGGCCGCGTTAGGTGCCCCGGAGAGATCCGGGGCTCTTTTTTTATGGGGCAAAAGGGAATCCATCCGGGATAGTGATATGCTGGAAGACGGGCTAAAGCCAGTGTTACGCTTTCAGTAATACCATAAAAACATATTTCCATAAATACAGCGAAAGGATTTGACTTTGTTTCGCGACCCTTAAACGTAGAGACATAAATAAACTACATAAGGATGGACACAATGAACAAAGCAACGCGATACGAAGTAAACATCGAGATCAAAGGGCAAAGCCAGACGGTAGAGTTTGAATTCCTGCACGATGAGAATGATTACCCCGAGGGGGAGAAACGACCGGTATCGGCTTATGCGATCCGAACAGATGACGGGTGCTACTATAAGAGCTGGTTCAACCAGTTCAGAGGACCATGGCTCAATTCGGAACTGATGGAAGAGTCTGAGATCCGGAAACGAATCGATGACGCCTGGGAATGTGGGGACTACAAAGAAGTGATCAACCTGATGGCGGAGCTACTCTGCAGACGGCAGCCTAAGAAGTGCCACGAACGATAAAGGATTTATGGTTAGGCTATCCTCCGGAGAGATCCGGAGGGTTTCTTTTTGGGATAGTGTATAGTGAAGAGTGAAGAGGTATGCCCTGAAGGGCATGGTGATATGCTGGATTCCAGCCTACGCTGGAATGACGGTATAGGATCTTCCTGATCAGAGAATGGCACCATAAATATACGAAAAAGCGGACATGTGCGTGCGCACCTTAACACGTCGATTTTGGAAAATACTGTCTTACTGTCTTATTCACTATATAACTATACTATTTAATAATAAGATACCAATAAGACAGTTGTAAGACAGTCAAGACAGTCAAGACAGTAAGACAGAACGAAAAAGCTTCTGTCTTGTTATAAGTGATTGTGTTATCAATAACTAAAAGGCAGTAAGACAGTAAGACAGCAATCTGCCATGTTCAGGGTAAATACGAGGAGAAAAAAAATCAGAAGTTGCGGATCATCGAAACCATGTAACCAATGATGCGACAGTCGGGGCTATCTTCTGATAATACCAATGGTTTATAGTGATGGTTATAGGGTAATAGCACCGTTTGGCGAGCTGCTTCGTTGATCCAGATCCGCTTGAGAGTGACTTCTTGATCAACTTTAACAGCACAGATCTGACCATCCAGATCAAAAGGATCGAAACGAGTATGAAGCAGGATAATATCATTGTGAACTATCACCGGAGCCATTGAATCACCGTAAACGCGAAGCGCTATATACTCGTATGGGTTTCCTAACTGTGTTGTAGATATGTTAACATAGTCTAATGGCTCAACCTCACTAATTTCAGTAGGTACACCCGCTGCTATTTCTCCAGAAACTCCGAGCGTCACAAACTCTGACGCCACCGGCTCTTTCATTGATCCCTCTCCTGTAAGAATCCACTTAGATGATATCTCCGGACAAGCTGAAACAAGTCGTACTATGCTTTCATAGCTTGGCATAGATCCAGAAAAGTAGCCTGAAACAGAGGCAGAGCTAATACCCATAGCATTAGCCAACTCGTATTTTTTCCACTTCTTCAAATCCATGATTTTTACGATACGATCAATAATTGATTCCATTGTCACCTTCTTTTTTCTAAGGATTACCTAAAATAGTTCTTGACAGATTAGGTATAACTTAAAACGCTGTCAATGTCTCTGACAATAATTTAACCGGAGTTAATATGTCAAACCAAGATTTTTACACAGAGGTCAAGATCAGGCTCTTGGAAAAGAGGATGTCGATCAAGCGGCTGTGGAAACAGTGTGACGTACCATACACTTATAACTGGTTTTACCAGGTGTTAAAAGGGCAGCGATCAAGCGATGAAACCATCAATAAAGTCAAAACTATATTAGACCTCCAGTGATTCACAGACACATAGTCCTCCTCACGACACCGCACCCGGCACAATGCCGGGCAGCGGTGCTTTTTATTAAGGGATAACATGGGCGACGCATTAAACAACATCAAACAGATAGACCTCCTCAGCCATATAAATGGCAAGACGGAGCGAGCCGGAAGAGCAACCCGGATCAACCCTTGCCCGATCTGCGGGCATAACGATTGTTTCACGGTCTTTGAAAGCAACACTTTCAAGTGCTACTCATGCGGAGCGCAGGGGAGCATCATCGACTTTGAGATAGCCATGGGAAAGGCGGACAGTGTTGGCACTGCTATTGAAACACTCAGCCAGCAGTACAATATAGCCCGGGAAACAAAACAAGGCTATAAAAGCGCGAAACAGGCGACCCTGGAGCAGATATATAACCTAAGCGCAGAGTGGTACCACCAGCAGCTACTAAACTCGAAGATCTGCATGGATCATATGCTGAACACACGCAAGCGCTCGCGCGAGACGCTGATCAAAGAAAAAATCGGGTTTGCCGCCGGGAAATACTCCAACGGACTGCATCAGTACCTGAGCGGTCAGAAGATTCCGCTTGAGGATCAACTGGCGAGTGGGATGGTCTGCAAGAATGACCAGGGGAAAGTCTATGACTTTTTCAATGGGGACAGGATCATCTATCCTTCATTTGTGCGGTCACAGGTATGCTATTTTAGCACCAAGCCTATCAACAAGGGTGACAAGGTATATAACCTCCAGTATGAATACCGGCTCAAGAATTGCCTTTTCTATGGCAATGATGCATTAGGTCAGCCGTCCTGGATCCTCGTCGAGGGGCAAGAGGACCGCAACAGCCTGGTCGATTTGGGATATACCAATGTGATCTGTATATTAGGTGGGCTGGGTGACGACCAAATCGCGGCACTGGCGGAGCGATCCGAAGTAAAAGACGGGATAGACAGGAAAGACGTCTATCTGTGCTTTGACAATGACCAGGCGGGGGAGAAGTACTCACGTAAGCTGATCGCGGCACTCTCCGGGACTGCCAATGTTTCTATATGCGAGCTGGGTGAGTTCAAGGACATCGATCAACTAATTACGAAAACTGAAAAACCGGAAGCCGCAGTGCGCGAGGTATTACGTAAATCTGTAGATCCAGTTAGCTGGCTGATCGACCGATTGCCGGAAGATGAACAGAACCCTTCCAAGATTGCCGCAGCGCTACAGCCGATTATTGAGGTCATTACCAGTGAGCCTGACGATATGATCAAGGGGATGTACACGGAGATCCTGAAGGAAAGGCTCAACGCTAAATCAGAATTTGCCAAGGCAATCATCCGCAAAATCAAACTCAAATCAGAGGACAATGGGGAAGAGGCAGACGAGGACGAGAAATACGGGCTGAGCGTCAGCCGGTATGGGACTCAGTATATCAAGCGCACTAAAGACTCCAAGAAGGTGATCAGCAACTTCGTGATGAACATCGTCCGTTACATTGAGGATGAGGACGTGCGATATTATGAGGTGACACTGCATACCGCTATAGGCTGCAGCAGACCGATCATCCTGAGCAACGAGCAGAGAACCAACTCGACAAAGTTCGACGCGGCATTGGCGGCAGTGGGTCCATACTATTTTAGCGGTCCCCTGAACGACCTGAAAGAGGTCTGGCAGCTTGAGGAAGATCGCGCGGCAATAAAATCATACACTTGCCGGTTCAACCGGTTTGGCTGGATCAAAGAGCACGACGTTTGGCTGTTTCAGAATTGCGCGTACAAAAATGGCAAATTATACACCCCTGAGGCGGATCAGGAAGTGATCGTCATAGATGGCGTGGGTTATCAGTCCAAAAACGTAAGAGTCTTTGGTGGAGACCTTCCGACCATAGACATCGAGGGAACCCCAACATGGCAATACGTGCACACGATCATCGACCGGGTTTGGCAGATGTGGGACGCGGACGAACGAGGCAGAACTATCAGCTTCCGAGGATACCTGGCGATGGGATTACTTGCATCATCGGTATATCTGCCTGAGATCGTGGCGAAGGAAAACAAGTTCCCGTACATCCTGGCTTACGGACCTCCCGGAACAGGTAAATCTGAAGCGATGCAATTCATCATGAATATGTGGGGCTTCCGAAATGGGGGAGAGAACTGGGGCGAAGCGACTGCTGCAGGGATAAGCATGGCGATGGAACAGCTATCATGCATACCGTATTGGATCGAAGAGTTTGCCAATGCCTCGGGGCAGAACACGAGCCAGGACAAAAAGATCGATATCATCAAAAACATATACAATCGAGTTAGCTCCGGGAAAGGCGGATTGCAGGGGCGCACGGTGCGCCAGGTCAATGCTTCACTATTCCTTACCGGGCAGGATCGTCCGGAGAACCAGGCGTTTCTATCCAGGTGCGTGGTGCTAAGAAAAGAGCGCCCCACGGAAAAAGGTTCACAGGGATATTACCTGCTGAAATCCGAGGGCAAAAAGCTCACCCACGTGGTGCGGTGGCTGATCGAGAACAAGACCAAAGAGAACATCGCGGCTTATTGGCAAGCATATGATCAACTGATGAGCGAGCTGCCAAAGGCAGTCAAGGCGAAAATCGGAGACTATAACCCCAGGACGATCGTCAATTACTCAATCATCGCGGCGGGATTTAGCCTATATGGATTTAGACCTGATCATGATAACGACTTTCTCAAGTGGCTGGCAGACGAATGCATCAGCGACATGCGGCGCAAGCAGGCAGAAGACATCGTTTACCGCTTCTTCTACGACCTCGGCGTCATCTTCAAAGATAACCCGTACGAAGTCTTTGCCATGAAAACGGGCAAGATCCTGTATATGCACTATGGCGCCGCCTATAACTCCTGGAGAGTAAACGGAAACAAGACCTCTATGCCGGAAACGCTCAGCCGGGGTGGACTACTGGACTATATGCGCCATGCACCAGAGGGATACTACATAGAGCCTAACGAATCAGGCGCAAGCGACCGAGTTTACATTGGACGGGGATCGCATAGAAAACAGCAACGAGCGGTCGGCATACGAGTAGATAGACTGCCAGAAAACATCCGGAAGGAAATCGAAGGCTGGGGCTTAGATGAGGAGATCGACTAATGGCATTTAAATTTGATCCACAAAACAATCTGACAGATAGCGAGGCAGAGATCCAGAAGCGGTTTGAAGCTACGGATAAGCTGATCAAGGGAACATTCCGAACGTATTATCATGAGATCGAGCCTCAAAGGCTGACCGCGCTTTGGAATAAGGTCTTGGATGCGGACAAGGCATTCTCGCCTACCGGAGAGGCGGAGAAGATCACCGAGGCTTTTGATGCGTTTTTAGCTGAGATCAATGCCGATCTGGAGCGGGTAGGCGGGAACGTCACAGACATCCAGATCAAGCAGATCCATGCTACACAGAGCAAGCAGCGGATCGATGAGCAACGATACCGGGCTGAGCTGGAGAAGCTGGGGGCTGCGTCATCCAAAGAACTGAAGTTTTACGAAGCTAAGATCCTCATCGAGAGGCTCAAAAAAATAACGGGTGGTAGATAGAACGATGCGTTGTGAATTAGAGTTGCGTATAGCCTGGCTGGAACGGGCGTGTAATGGTAGGGAAGAGCGGGAGCGGAAGCGCAGTGACGGGATTTTGGCAGCTATTGCCAAGGACGTCGTTGGGTGGGAAACCGTCGTTACCTACTCCAAGATATCGATGCCGGAGAACGCTCCGGAAGCGAGCAAAAAAATCAGCGTGGTTTACCGGCACGACAGCGAGCATGACGCGGATTTCTATGACCGCAACGATATGCCGATCCGGCTATCGCTTCGGGCTGATGAATACTGGCAGGTTTGCCGCGCGATCATCAAATGGTACCGGGCAAAATCACGTAAATGGAAAATGGGGGTTTGAAATGAAACCACAGATCATCGTAGTACCATCGACTGACTATATCAAGATCGAGACGATCAAAAAAATGGTAGTCTTGCACTACACCGCGGGGATGTTCCCGGGCTATGAGGCATCGCTAAACATCCGAGACTACGTTAACGTCCATTACTCGATCCGCAGAAACGGGCAGATCCGCAGCTACTTTGCTGAAAAGTACTACTCGTACCACACCGGGACGACCAAAAAACACGCGATGGAATCGATTGGGATAGAGATCGAGTGTTGGGGTCACCTGGATAGGCTCGGCAACGCATTGAAGACCTGGACGGGTAAAACTGTGCCATGGACTGAAGTGGTCAAATGCGAGGAGTTTCGCAACTACATCTACTGGCATGGGCTGACCCCTGAACAATACGCGGCTCTGGACTGGCTCTTGCCAGACATCAGAACCCGGAACCCGATCGAGATCCAGACCACGCATGCCGTCCTGAACCAGTACAAACTCGACTTTCCCCCCAGCTATCCGGGCATGGATAAATACATGATGGGGAAGGTACTGTAAATGATACATAGTGTGAAGCCACAACGTGATATAAGGCTCTTTAACGTGGCACCTGAAGCAAAGGGTATTAAAGAGCCGTTTATCAAAAATACAACGAATAAAAGGGGATACACATGGAACAAAAACGTGAATCTGAGCTGACTATATGCCCCCGGTGCGGAACACCGGCTATGGAGCGGGATATAGTGAGCTATTTGGACAGAGGCGAGATGTGCCGCAGATGCCTGGGGCTGATCCGCAAGAAAGAGAATACCGGAGAGCTCAAGAAGAGCCTTCTTCCTGAGGTCTATGCCGAGCAGGTGCGCGAGAAAATGCGCCAGCTCTGCAGTCACAAGTACTGTAAGCGGTGCTATGGGCGTGGGTACGTCGGGATGAATGATAACAACCTGGTGATCACCTGCGACAAATGCGTTGATCAGGGAGCTGCTTATCTGTGGTTCAGGAGCTTTGTGCGAGAGCATGAGGATCTGCATGAGATGTTCCCGTGGGCATTGGCTGACGCAAAGGCTGAGGATGTGGATGCTGATGCTTTGGCGAAACACAGAGACGCAGAAGATCAGAGACCCAGAGAGGTGCATGAGGGGGAGGAGTAGATGGCAGCTTCAAAGAAAAAGCTGGGGATATCACCATTCTCCGGGCACATATACTTCGGAACAGTCGGGATCGACAAAGACGGTATGGAATACTGGAAGACCAAAGACGACGTTTCTAAAAGCGATTTTATATTCACTATGCTGGAGTTTATCAAGCATAACGAGATAGAGCCAGGCGTCATGAACATTACGGTCAATGGGCAAATCAAAAAGCAGATTCGGGTATTAGAAGTTTCGGAAGAGAAGCAGACAGACACTCCCAAGGCAGAGGAGCAGGATCTCAACTACTATGATCAGCAGGATGGTGGGAAATGAAGATCTACACTGCGGCATTAATAGCAATATTGATAATAGCACTAACCGCCATCATCAAAATCAATAACCACACAGCAATTGCTTTTATATCCATCATTGCCATGATAACAGCATGGGCGTGTCACGAGGGGGCAAAGCATAAGGACGGTGGGAAATGATAGTCGTGACTATAGCATTCCTGATCCTGCTGCCATTCGCGGTGGAAGAGCTGCGGCAAATACGCATGAACCGATACATCCGGACTGTGACGCACCGATGCACGTGGGCTATTAAAGGATCGAAATCATGAACTGGGATCTGGTGATCTGGGTGCTGGCAATTGCCGGAATCGCCTCGCTCATGACGTATGTGATCCACCGGGCTGTGACCGGGCAGGGGCGCACATTCGAGAGAATGGCGTGTCCTTATTGTGGGAAAACTAACCTGGTCGATACCACCGGGGTGGTCGATGAGTATAGGAATCCGCAGCATACGTGTAAGCGTTGCAGGCGGGTATTTCAGGTGATTGCGACAATCACCTTTGGACTGAACGATATAATCAACAAAAATAAAAGGGGATAATCATGATTGGAGAACACTACCTAATCTGCATTGTGCACGATCCGGCTGAAATACAGGCTGAGATTAATAAGCACGCCGAAGTATATGACCGAATGGTCAATGACGTATTGTCAGTGGCTCAGGGGCTGGTCGAGGATGATCTGCAGTTCTTTACTGACCTAACGAGATCTATTTGGTTTGAAGGATGCAAGAAACTTCCGACAAACCCGGGATGGAAAAAATCCAGGAATTTGTATCGTCCGGATAAGCGGATCAAGGACGGGAAGCTGATCGCTAAGTTTATCGAGGGCGTAAATAAGATCCCTACAATATCAAAATTCTGGGCAGACATGCATGATCTGTATAAACATATTTACGTAATTCCAGAGCCCGGTAAGCTGCGAGAAGTATATACGTTGCTTCTCTGTACTGAAGAGAGAGACACCTTTGCTATACTCTACCCGCACACGGAGAAAGACCCGGCATCTGATGAAGTTCGCGCGAAGCTCGAGGCTTATGGGGAGCTGATCAGCTATGGGACGTTTTATGACAACTACCGGGACAGCATACGGTATAATGTGGCGGCAAAACATGAGCAAGGTTAAGACTAAGTGTGCCGGCGGGATCTGCTCATTCTTTATGGCGAGCATCACGATGAAAGACCGGGGCGAGCGGGTGACCATGCACAATTACTGCAACCGCACCGGGATGAGCTTGGAACAGATGGCAAAAAAGCAGATGATCTGTCCGAAGCGCGGCATAGTCGTTCATTACAGCAGGGGGCTGCGATGACTATAATAGAAAAGTGCCCAGTGTGTGGACTGCAAGCCGGATCTAAGAAATATCCTAAAGCGTTTGATCCGGTAATGGCGTCAAAGAGCGTTTACTTACGGAATCCGCACAGCATCGGTATAGAGATTAAGTGCCCAGTTTGTTGTCACTCTGCCCAGGTGATTGCTAATGATATCCTGCCGTTACCTATTTCTGACTCATTAGTGATGATGGGTGCGCTTGCCGCGATTGCGAAAGTGGCATTTATTAACATTAATGGCGAGAGGGTCGTTCGGATCATTTCAAATGTCGATGAAACTAAGGGGGCTGAATCATGATGCTATTCAAACCTGAGTACGTCGAGCCGATCCTAAGCGGGGAAAAGACCAACACCAGGCTGATGCGAAAGCAGTGGAAAGTCGGATCGTTTCAGCAGTGCCGGGTGAACTATCAGACGGAGCCATTTGCCTACGTCTATATCACCGGGTGGATACTGGAGAAATGGGATGACCTGACTGAAGAGTACTTGGCAAAGCAGGGAATTGAGTCTAAACAGCAGTATCTGGATACCTACACAAGATTCTTCCCAGAATACTATGGGGAGCTGCATCTTTATACGTTCGTGGTTGTGACCAAGGAAGAGTATGAGCAGAAGCGAAGAGTCTTTTTCCATCCTGAAGTGGGGGACAAGGTCAAGGTCAAGTGCGACATTCAAGTTCCAGGGATGCCTACCGCTTATCGACTGTTCAATGGTAATGACGAGACCGCTACCTATAAGGTGACGCAAATTAAAAACCTGATGCATGGGGTAAGAGTTGCGTGGTTAGAGGGCGTTTCCGGTTGCTTTAACATCAACTTCTTGGAAGGACAGTATCACAAGTTTACGGATGACGAGACTCCCCTGGCTAAACACCTGATGGATGAGTTTACCGCAAAGCTAAACGATCCGAACGACAGCACTCTGCGCGATGCGGTCAAGAAGGGTTTGTCTGAGAGGAAGCTATGAGAAGCAACAAGAACAATGCCATCAACACGCTGGATCATCGGCTATTGGTGATGGGCTTTTCGCATCCGGACAGCACCAAGAAAAACACTTATGTGCACCGGTGCGGGGACAAGCTTGAGCATCGAGTCGGTGAATTTGGCAGAGGATGGTACTGGTACCGCTGGAACCTGGAATATACGTTTTGGCATTACATGAAGAAGTCTGCAGTGAAGGCTATGGAAGCGACCGGGAGATATGCCGCTGAGGCGAGGATCACGCTATTTGAACCGCCTGTGGACAACTGCCGTAAGTCCGATGAACGACCGGCTGAAGCCAGTGTTACGAGGTTTCCATGCCTATAGACTATGAACTGTATGGACGGGAATACGTGGTGCTGTCCCGGCAACTGCGGACGTTTGGAAAGTGCGCTAATTGTGGAGCGGAGAACAACGTGGATCATCCGGATACCGGGTCCAAGGTTGTGCTTACAGTGCATCATCTGGACTGTGATATTCATAACAATCAGATCCTGAATTTGGCACCGCTCTGTCAGCGGTGCCATCTTGGGATACATCATGGGCGGGTGACGGATCTGAAGCTCAGCAAGGAGTACCGGACGTGGCTGGATGAGCAACTGGAGTTTGCTATTTATGTGGCTAAGCCGATGCGGGAGGTGGAGAAATGACTGAGCTTAACGACTTGCTGAATGAGATCAAGCGGTGTATTGAAGGCTATGGCAAGGATCTGCCACTCACCTATCTTGTGATCGGTGGTGTGGCGCATTCGCTCAAGCAGAAGCCAAAGATCAAGGTTGATAAGCATGGTCGAGGATCGACCAGGGAATATGATCTGAAGATCTACTGGCATGACGATATGGACAAGACGGGGATTGGATCATGACGCGACATCGAGCAATGAGGGAAAAATCTGTAAAGAGTTACCTGTGCAAGCACTCCTGCTACCATATTTGTATGCACGAGAAGATGGCGTTACCTTACCGGAGACCGGAGTGCGTGGGACAGGATAAGTGCTCCCTGTTTGAGGGGAGGGAGAGATGATCCAACTGTATAATCAGCAGATCGAGCGGTTCCGGCTGGGAGAATGCAACCGCTTTCGCGCGAGCGGGAAGGTGCACTGGAAGCTGAATTCGTATCACAAGGTGAAGTCCGACATTTACGGACCGGCAAAGGCGCATGCGAAAATAGTGCGGATAGAGCCGGCAAGTGATAATGATGTGATCCTGTTTCTGGAGAAGGTGACGGTGTTCGAATATCTCAAGGCGCGAAGACCTGGGTGGGAAGGGATAAAGAGAGTGAAGAGTGGAGAGTGAAGAGTGAAGAAAGAAGAAAGAAGAAAGAAGAAGGCGGTCTGCCTGGCTGACCTGGTCATAAATATGGAGCAGTTCAATAAGACCGAGCATGGGATCATCATTCATGGTGACTGCCGGAAGCTGATGCCGGATCTCATCCAGTTTGATTTGCTTGTCACAGATCCACCGTATGGGCTGGGTCCCAGGAATAACTATCACCGGACGCATAAAAGCCGGGGAAAGCTGTGCCCATCCACAGATTACGGTGACTATGCTTGGGATGCAAGAAAGCCATCGAAGAGAGTTTTCAAGGATCTGCTCAAAAGCTGCCGAGCTCATGCGATATTTGGGGGAAACTACTTTGCCGATCGTTTGCCGGTGTCATCGTGCTGGATCGTATGGGATAAAGAGAACAGCGGATGCTTTGCCGACTGTGAGCTGATCTGGACATCGTCTGCTACTGCAGTGCGCAAGATCACGGTTCGCTGGGGCGGGTGCATGCAGTATGACATGGCAAACAAGGAAAGGCGTTTGCATCCTACTCAGAAGCCGGTGCCGGTTTATAAGTACCTGATCAACAAGTTTAGCAAGCCCGGAGACGTGATATTTGATCCGTTTGCCGGAAGCGGTACCGCTGCAATAGCGGCAATCCGAACCGGTCGCAAATATGTGTTGATCGAAAAGGATGAGCGGTACTACCAGATGGCAGTGCAGAGGGTAGCTGACGAGCTGGCGCAAGCGGACTTTATCAGGGACGAGCCGATAGATGAACAAGAGGAATTGGCGATATGATGCTGGCGCGAGTGAAGAAAGAAGAAAGAAGAAAGAAGAAAGACTGTAAAGAATCCCCTACGGGGATGGTGATATGCTGGATTCCAGCCTTCGCTGGAATGACGGGGGAAACAATATGACAATCGATAGGGCACTAAATGAGTATCGTGACTATTTGGTTGGAATCCAGGGGGTGAGGGAGAGCAGTGCGAGGGCTTACCGGTATAAGCTGGAGAAGGTGCTGAATCACTTTGTCGAGGGCGAGACGGGGAAGAAAAAGCTACAGATGCCGATCGTGACTGAGGCGATGATGGCGGCATATATGGGGCAGCTCCGGCGTGAGGTGAGCCAAAATACCAGACGGCACACTGTGACGGCACTGAAGGGCTTTTATGGCTGGCTGCACCGGGTTCATCCGGAATATGACAACCCGACAGTGAACATGAAACCTATTAAGGAGCTGAAGGGGATGATCAACGTTCCTACCGTGCAAGAGGTCGAGAAGCTGATCCTTGCCTGTGGGCGAGATGGATTTTTGCAGGTGCGGAACTCGGCTATACTGTGCGTCTTTGCCGATACCGGGATACGCGTGAGCGAGCTGTGCGCCCTGAAGATGCGGGATATCGCGGTGGATGGAGAGCAGTTTGTAATGCAAGTCCCGGCGACGAAGGGGAACTCCGGGAGGTCAATTCCTTTTGCCTATCAGGAAGTGGGGGCGATCGTGGCGGAGTTCTTCAGCTACTATTACCTGACGGTGAAATTCACGCACGGATACGGACCTAATGATCCGCTGTTTCAAAGGGCTGCGGTTTACTATAAAAAGCGCAACGGGGTGTATATCGAGGGGATGCCGACAGCATACGGATCAGGACCTATAAGCCGGGAATCGGTATATCAGATTGTTGCCAATGCTGCCAAGAAGTGCGGGATGGAGAATATTCATCCGCATACCTTCCGGCATTTCTATGCGACATATCTGGCGGCGAAGGGGCTGGACCCGATCAAAATCCAGGCGAGGCTGGGGCATGCGACGCTGGACATGGTTCTGAAGTATATCCACTTGGCGGAGGTGATCAAGGGGGATGCGGCGAAGAACAATCCGCTCAGTGGAGTCAAGGCTGGGTGGAAAGGCGGAGTGAAGGCGCTACGCTTAGTGAAGAGTGAAGAGTGAAGAGTGAAGAGTGAAGAGTGAATAGTGAAGAGTGGACAAGAGGAGTCGCTCCGCGACGGGAATATGCTGGATTCCAGCCTACGCTGGAATGACGGGAGAAAGAGATGGAATTGATTACTGCTATTAATCGGGCGGATGCGGTTTTGGAAAAGTACCGGACTACTGATCCGGCGATCATGACGGCGATGTGCCTATTGTACGCCAAGAACGTGCTGAACTGGGAACCGAATGGACCGCAACAGATATATTGGATAGATCGATTTTTGCATATCAAGCTGGGGAAGCTGAAGTCGGTGCCCAGGGGTGGCAAGACTATGAGCGTCGAGGTCGTCGATATCTATGAGATGATTAACAACTCAAACGAGGACTTGAATATCTATGCTCCGAAATTGGAGCAATGCAAAGAGACGCTCAAATATCACTATGATTGGATCGATAAGAGCAAAATCCTGAAGGCATTTCTCAGACGCAGAAACGGGAAGCCGGTCTTTAGTACCGAAAGCTATGAGTTTGTGAATGGCAGCAATGCCAAGTGCCGATCGATTGCAGGGGAGCTGGAGGGGCATAACACGTCGATCAGTAGAGTGGAAGAATTTGATGACTGGCCCTGGACGAGGTTTGTCAACGACATTGTGCGGAGATTGGGAGCGAAGTCTAAGAATCAGGGCGGTAAACGGGTGCGGATCACCGGGACGATCATGGGTGAGGAGAATTTCTTTAACCTCGAGCATGACCCTATACTACACGCGCTTTATGAGGATCTCTCGATCCATCCGGAGTGGGGGATCATTGACGTGCATTTGCTACTGCAGTTTGGCAACGTCCTGGACGCAGATGCGGTCGAGGTCATGCGGGCAATGATGACGGATGATGAATGGGCGAGATCGATGCTCCTCAAATACACCGAAGCCAAGAACTTCATCAAAGAGAAGTACATCCGGGCTATTCTGAAGCGCACGATGATGTGGATGATGCCGGCTGTGCCGGTGGTCAATGGCGGGATCTACGTGCGGAAGCCGGGGGAGATCGTTAGCATCGGACTCGACTGTGCGGCAGCAGGAACGAAAAAAGAGAGCTCGGTTTATTCGCTGCAGATCAACAGCCAGATCATCGTGAATGGACAGCGCTATCGGCGGTGGCTGAACGGGTTTACTTGGGAGCCGTCTATCGATGCGGATCGGCTCGAGACAGAGATCCTTGAGATCCTGAAGTTCTTCCGTCCGGACGGAGGATTCGGGGACGCGCTAAAGTATGACATTATCCAGAGCCTTAACCGCAAGGCGTTCAAGCTCGGGCTGACGCATAAGGACCCGGATGAGTTCCCGGAGAACACACCGGGGAACTGGGAGCAGTGGTGGATACAGCCGATGTATAACCATGACAAGCAGAAGCATGAGATGTACACGACCATGCAGCATGGGATCGACCACGGGTATCACTACTATCCGTACTTTGACAACAAGGACGAAAGCCATGAGGCGGTTCAACTCCGGATGCTGCTCCGGCAGATGAAGTCTATTCGCGCGACAAAGACGGGGGGGCATTATCCGAGCTATGCGAGTGAGTCGGCGAAAATCGGGGACGACTGCACGGACGCGCAGGGGATGTGCTGTCGGTGGATGGCGTTGAATAGTGGGGACTATCTGGACTTGAGCAGGTTTAAAAGGCATGGGGAGAGGGAGTGGAGATAGCACTAGTGAAGAGTGAAGAGTGAATAGTGAAGAGTGTCATGGTCGGCTGAGGATGCGGGCGCTTCGCGGAAATAATCTCAGAGACACAGAGACTCAGAGATATTCCTTTAAAAAAGAGAGAAAGAGGGAAGGAGGGAATCCCTTGACGGGGATGGTGCTTGACACTATTCTGAAATACGGTCAAAGGATCGGGGCATAGGCATAAACGCATAAACGCATATAAGCATAAAAACATATAAGCATAAACTAAAAAAAAGCATTTCCGTTGCTTGACACTAAAGACATTGTGTGCTATGTAGTTGGCAGGTGATGAATATGGAAGACATAAAGGCAACGGTAAAGCAAAAACACTTCTGGTGCTACAGATGTAGCCACTATTATCTATCTGTGGACTTTTCGGAGCCGGAACATACGGGACTGGATATCGACCCCGGATCACCTGACGATGAACTCAATTATTATAGCCGCTGTCCCCACTGTAACGAGTGGGTGAAGGCGGTTCCTCATTATTATGCCAACTTAAAAAGGATGGCTGCCAATGCCACGGGTCCCAAGAGCGACAGCGGCAAACGCAGGGTCGCGCTAAACGGATTCAAGCATGGGATCTATACTTCCGAAAAACATCTTTTGGCTCCTGCCAACGGTAAGTACGACATTTGCCCGACCTGCGACTATCAGGTGCAGTGCAAGCACAGGGAGTTCAGCTACTGTCCGTTCAAGATGGATCTATTCCTCAAGGTGATCACCGCCTACGAGAACAAAGACCTGGGGGCTATGAAGCAGTATGCCGGGCAAAGCCAAGCGAAACTACTGGTGATCTACGAAGGGATGCTGGCTGAAGTTCTTAACAAGCATGGCGGCGTGATCCGGCAACCGAAGATCAGCAACGGACAGGTGGTTAAGATCAAAGACCAGACAACCGGCAGGGAAGAGATCGTTTATGAGATCGTTGAACACCCCTTACTTAAGCACATCCCCAAGATCTCCGCGGCGCTGGGATTTACCAGTGATCAACAAGAGATGAATGACCATGTGAGCATGGACAAAGATACGGATCTCGAAGGTGCCATGGGCGGGAAGGTCGAGCCTTCCGGATTCGTCAAAGAGATGACGGAGCTGATCAAAACCATCCAGAACGGGGGAGCTGTGAAAGCGGCGGAACTGGCGCGAGCGAATGATCCGGTTCACAAGGCGACCATGGAAGATGATGAGGACGGGGACGTGGCACCGGCGGGACCGGATGAGAACCCGTTTAGATAAATGAAGAAAGAAGAAAGAAGAAAGAAGAAAGAAGAAAGTCTATAAGGTGTCGCTGGCGCGACAGTGATCTGCTGGATTCCAGCCTTCGCTGGAATGACAAGATAGATAAAGCGCATAGTGTGATAATATAGTGTGAGGTAGGTAAAGCTCAAGCCGGCTGAAGCAAAAGGAGCTCATCGATGGATTCGATCATTACATGGATGGGCGGGAAAAAGGCATTACGCGAGCAGATAGCGAAATACATCCCGCAGGACATTACCGGGTTCATCGAGCCATTTGGCGGAGCCGGGTGGGTCATGCTTTACAAGGAGCGTTGGGCGCGCCTGGAGGTATGGAACGATCTGGACAGGGACCTGTATAATATGTTTATGCAGATCAAGTTCCATCCGGAAGAGATCAAGCGGGAGATGAAGCTGATGCTGCACTCGCGCGCAATGTTCGAGACAATGCTGGCGCATCGAGGGATTACCGAGATCCAGAGAGCGGCACGATTCGTCTTCCTGATCAGACACTCCTTCGGAGCCTTGGGATCATCCTTTGGCACCGGGAGAACGGCAAGCGGAGGCGGATGCCGGGTCAGTTTACCCATTGAACGGGTGGACAGGCTGTCCAAGCGACTGGACATGGTGACGGTCGAGAACCTCGATTACCGGGAATGCCTGAGGAAGTACGATGCGATAAGCAACTTCTTTTACTTTGATCCTCCGTATTCGATCG
>CAZHVY010000029.1:0-42694 GCA_964536305.1 uncultured Geobacter sp.
CTGAAAGGGATGCCGGAACGATCCGAGCGGGCAATCTCTTTGCGCAGGACGTCCAGGATGGCGCGCCGGTTGAGGATGCCGGTGAGCGGGTCGTGCATCGCCTCGTGGAGCACCGCCTCTTTGGCCTCGTTCATGGCGGTCTGCATCTCTATCATGCGATGGCCGACCCGGATGCGCGCCCGCAATTCGGCATTGTCATAAGGCTTGATGACATAATCATTGGCGCCCGTCTCCAGGGCCTCGACAATGCAGTCCTTGTCCCCCCTGGAAGTAAGGAAGATTATATAGGGAGGCGCGCTGGTGGGCAGTTGCCGGAGTCTCCTGCACACCTCGAGGCCATCCATGCCCGGCATGGTCCAGTCAAGGAGGGCCAGCTTCGGCGCGTTATCGCCCATCAACGCCTCCAGTGCGGACTCGCCTTCAACCGTGATCACGGGCTCGTAGCCCCACTTCTTCAGAATAGCCGCAAGCATGGTGCGGGAGGTGAAGTCATCCTCGGCTATGAGAATCCGCATCGTCCATCTCCTTTTCCATTGATAACAGTTGTAACAGGCTTAAATTTAATCACTTTTCAATGTAACCCCATACGACTTGACACCGCGAATCGCATGCAAAATACGAAAACAAAGGACGACAGGCTCCGGATTCCTCCCATTTTACCCGTTTTCCCGTAAGGGTAAACATCACCCCTGCTTTTCCATCCAATCGGGGCCGCCCAGGACCCGGGCCACGAGCATGCTTGAAACATTGTCACCTACCGCGTTGATCATGGTGGCGGGCGCGTCCACCAGCGTGCCGATCATGGTTATCAGGGGAAAGGCCTCCGGTGGAAAGCCGTACAGTGAGAGTATCAACAGCTCTCCTATGGTTCCCCCGCCGGGGACCCCGCTCACCACCACTCCGGTCAGAAGAGCTATTCCCACAGCGGTCAGGATCGTCTCGACTCCGGAAAAAGGCATCTGGAAAACACCGAACAGGAAGGCGATCTTCAGCACCGCCGCCAGACAAGAGCCCTCCATGTGCAGGGTCGCGCCGATGGGAATGACCACTTCGCTGATATCCCTGGGTATGCCGACGTCATCGGCGGCCTTCAGGTTGGAGGGGATCGTCGCCATGGAACTGCCGGTGGCAAGGGCGGTAACGGAGGGAGGAATGATGTGCCGCCAGAACCTTTTGACCCCGGCGGAGCGGCCCGCAAGAAAGGCATAGGCGGTAAAGGCGAAAAAGAAATAAAGAATGGCCGTGGGATAATACAGAGCCATGGCCCGGGCATAGGAGCCCATGAGCCGGGGCCCGAACACGCCCGACAGATAGGCGAAGTAGGCGCACAGGCCGACCGGGGCATAATACATGACAAAGGAGACCAGCTTCATCATGACCTCATTGGCCGATGCCAGGAACAGGGTAAAGGGCCTCCCCTTCTCACCCGCCGCTGTTGCGGCAAGACCGGTCAGGATCGAGAAGAGAATCAGGGCCAGCATGTTGTTCCTGGATAAAAGGTGGGGAAAATCCGTAACAGTCAAGGAGCGGACCATCTGTTCCGCGGCGTTCATCCTCTGAATTTCAGCCGCGGCGGGCATGGGTATGACGACGCCGGCTGCGGGTGGGTAGAGAATGGCGGCGAAGATCATCACCAGCGAGGCGACGAGACCGGTCGCGACGAACACCATTGCCATTACCGAGAGAATCCGGCCCAGGCGGCGGATATCCGCCATGGAGGCGACCGTGGACGAGATGGAAAAGAATACCAGCGGCACGATCACGGTAAAGAGCAGGTTCAGGAAGATATCGCCCAGCGGCTTCAGGGCGGCGGCGTCATCCCGCAGGACGATGCCCAGGACTGCGCCCAGAAGGATGGAAACGACAAGTATGATGGAAAAGCCATAGGATTTCAGAAAAGGGCGCATGTTTCTAATAATAGAGGGCAAAGCCGGACACGGCAAGTTTCTTGTCACCCGGCAGGCAAAAAAAGGGGCCGGCTTTTCGTGACCGCCCCCTGCGCGACATGGAGCTTGAGTTGCATGCTATTGAAATTTCTTTGCAATTTTCATACGACTGCCTTAACATCCTGTTTTTTCATGGTTACATTCCTGTAATAGATCGGATATTTATCCCATGTGTAATATTCTCCGGCATATCCCTCTTCGGTTCATGCAAGGACACCGGCGCTGCCTTTTGATTCTTCTCGCTGCCATGGTTCTTTCGCTTCTCCTGACCGATCCCGCCTCCTCGTCATCGACTCACCCCACATCACCGAACACCGCGGGCATGGTCGCGCCCGTGGACGGCCCGCCGCGCTACCCCTTCACCAGGAACGCCTCCATGGCATGCGGCCGATGGAAGCGCAACTCCAGGGACTATCCGTACTTCGGAGCGTCCAGGGACCCGAAACCCAGGCGACACGCGGGCGTCAATCTCTATCCCCCACAGGGCGAAGGCGCGCCGGTAAAGGCCATGAAAGCCGGGCAGGTGATTAAAGTAGCCCCCTTTTATACCAGGGCGAACGGCGAGAAAACCTATGGCGTCCTCATTGACCACCTTGATTTCACGGCAAATTACGCGGAACTGAAAAAACCTGGCCTGCAGGCGGGACAAACGGTTGCAAAAGGGGAGATAATCGGCCAGGTCAGCGGAACCCGGCAGCTTCATCTGGAGCTGTATGAAGCAGGGACAAGGGACTGGTCGCGATGGTATGGCGAGAAACCAGCGAAGCTGCTGGACCCCACCCGCGCAATGAAGGAACTGTTCTATGGAGAGGAAGAAGTGGAAGCGGAAGGGTACGGCAAAGGAGCGGGAAAGAGCCGGTAAGGAGTTACAGCGGACTGACGGTACATGGAATCTGACCGTTGGCCCGCCTGAAGGAGAAGAAAAACGGGCGTCACGGGATCTGACTCCCGTAAAGCCCGCCTTGCAATGCGTACGCGACCGCTTTACGGTGTCTTTTCGTTTATGAAGCGGACGAAGTCATTCATCGTCTTCAGCCTGGCGGCGCTGGTATCGGAGATATCGACGCCGAACTTTTTTTCCGCGGCAATGGCCAGGGCCGGGAAATCCATGGAGTCGATCCCCTGGGCGATAAGGGGCGCATCGGGATCGATGGCGTCTATAACCTCTCTTTCGATGCCTATTTCGTCCATGAGGGCAAACACTTCCGCAATTTGTACCGGCATGTCCCGTCTCCTTTCTCTTGGCGGTATCCGCCTTCAGTCGCGCTTGTTCAACATGAAGCGCTGAATCTTGCCGGTGGCGGTCTTGGGCAGTTCAGCGACCCATTCCACCTGTACCGGACACATGTATGGAGGAAGGGAGCGGGCGGCGAAGCGCCGCAACTCCCTCTCCAGCTTCGGACCCGGCTCATAACCGGGGTTCAACACCGCATAGGCCATGGGACGGATGAGGTTCTCCACCTTTCTCCGGCCCACGGCGCACTCCATCACCGCCGGGTGCTCCAGCAGCGCCGACTCGACGCGCGCCGGAGAGACCCAGTGGGCATCCACCTTGAACATGTCGTCGCTCCGCCCCTGGTAGAAGAAAAACCCGTCCTCTTCCACGAATATGTCGCCGGTGCGCAGCCAGCCGTCCACAAGCATCGTCTCCGCGGTCTTGTCCGGCCTGTTCCAGTAACAGGGAGCGATGCAGGGTCCCCGCAGGAGAAGATTTCCAGGGGTTCCGGAAACCACCGGCAGACCCTGGTCATCCACGATACGCGCCTCGAAGGGGAGAAGGATCCTGCCGGCCGACCCGGGCATGACCGCTCCGCAACGGTTGGAGATATAGATGTGCAGCGCCTCGGTGGAACCGATGCCGTCAAGAATCTCGATCCCCGTGGACTCGACCCACTCCCGATACAGGGGCACGGGCAGCGGCTCGCCCGCGGATACGCAAAGGCGCAGGGAAGAGAGCCCTTCCTTGCCGTCCATGGTCTTGAGCAGCATGGTATAGACAACCGGCACGCCGAAGAAGAGGGTTACCCCGTGACGGGAAATGATGCGCAGAATCTCGGCGGAATCGGGCTTTCCAGGAAAGAGAACCACCGTCGCCCCGAAACGGAGCGGAAAGGAGAAGCTGTTTCCCAGTCCATAGGCGAAAAAGAGCTTGCTGGCGGAAAAGACCACATCCCGCTCACTCATGGCCAGCGCCTGACCGGCAAAGGCATCGGCCGTGAAAATGAAATCACCGTGGCGATGGGGCACGCCCTTTGGCGCGCCGGTGCTGCCGGAACTGTACAGAATCAGGGCATAGTCCTCTCCGGAAGGGGCATAGGGCTCGAGATCGGCCGGAGACTCGGCCAGGGCGGCGGAAAATTCGGGCGAGTCCAGCAGCATCGCCGGCAGCGAACAGATGGATGATGCCTGGAGCACCGCCGCGAGAGGCGTCTCGCTTACCAGGGCGGCTGCGCCCGAGTCGTGAAAGATGAATTGGTAATCCTTGGCGGAAAGGCCCGGATTCAGCAGCACAGAGACAGCGCCAGCCTTGAGGCATCCCAGGAGGGCATAAAAATAGCCGGGGGAATCACCGGCGACAATCACCACCCGGTCTCCCGGCTGAATGCCGGAAGAGCGCAGCAGGGAACCGAAACGGCTGGAGAGCTCGTCGAGGCGGCGATAGGTTACGGTACTCTCACCGGCGATAATGGCAACCTTATCCGGGTGGCTGGCAAGATTGGGCCCCAGAAGCGCGACAGCGGCGTTGGACGAAAGACTCATGGAATGGCTCCTCTTCCGATGGGATTATTTCCTTATATTAGCGAGGCGCCCTTTTGTCAACGTCACAGATATTCCGCCGCTCCCGGTCGGACCTTTCGGGAGAGATACGGAACCACCTTCCGTTGCGGCTATTCCCACAGCTCTATGGAGGACTGCTCGGCCTCCCGCTTTTTCAGGGCGTCAATCCAGAACTGACGGTCGCGCTTGGCCAGGTGGGCATTCCGGTCGGCGCGGATCTTCCGCACATAGACCGAATAGTCGCCATGAAAGAAATAGACCACCCGGCCGTGGGCGCCGCCCAGGTCCCGCGCTGTTATGGGAATCTTTTCCACGTCCAGGAATTCAGTAACGAACCGGCAGTTGTTCTCGCCGATGCGATACACGGAACGCTGCTCGGCAAGGGAGCTGCCGCCAAAGACCTTGGCCCGTAGGTTGTTCCGCCAGGCGCCCTGTTTCATCATCTCGTTTATGAGCAGTTCCATGGCATGGATACCGTAGCGGCCGGCCTCCGAGAGGCAAATGGGGGTCACCGGCGCCCTCCCCCCGCCACTGATCAGGAAATGGTTCATCCCAATAATCTTTTGTACCGGGTCATAGAGACAGGCCGACACACATGAGCCCAGCAGCGTTGAGATCACCATGGGCTGCGACGAAACGAAAAACTCGCCGGGCATCAGTATCACCCGTTTATATGGTCCATCAGCTTCTATTTTCAATCAAATCTCCAACGGTAATGGTGGAAGAGACAGGCGGCCCATTACCAGACTTCAGCCTGCAATCATCTGAAAGCAGAAAAGGGTTAGCTTTGGCCAGCTAACCCCTCTCTCACAAGAGACGTCAAGGGACGGAACAAAACCGCCGTTGCGCAGGCGGTAGTATTTGGTGACGGCGGAACCGCCAACCGCTGCCCGGCTGAGCCGGGACCATTGCAATTCTCGTATGTTTCGCATGGTTATGCCCCATGGGATGTAAAACAAACTCCGGCGCCTTGTCAAGCTTATTTCAATATCCACATCAAGCTGCTCCGCGCCGCCAGGCAGCAGATAACTCCGGAAACAGCAGCGTGCCTGTCATGACGGTCCGGGCCGCCAGGCCCTCCTAGCGCATGGCAGTCGTAAAGACCGGCGCTGACTATTTCCCTGCTCGCCTCGAGCCAGGTAAAGGAGAGTCGCCGGCAGAGGACCCAAGCGCATCGTTTGCATTTTTTCGGCGCTGTATGGTAAAAAAGACGTTTGCAAGGAGGCGCAATGGAACGGACAACTATCGACGGCATCTCCCTTACCCTTGCCCACCCCGCGGAACTGCCGCTGAAATGGATCGGCCAGGAGGAGATCCTGCGTCAGCTGCTGGCCGCGTGGATGGTCATCGACGAACGGGACATCCCCTTCAATCCGCGCCTCATCGGCAAGCCGGGCGTGGGCAAGACCACTCTGGCCTATGCAGCAGCCAGGAAGCTGGGGCGGGAGGTCTACCTGTTCCAGGCCACCATGGACACCCGGCCCGAAGACCTCATCGTCACCCCGGTCATAGGGCCGGACAACCGCATCCAGTACGCCGCGTCATCGCTGGTGACGGCCATGCTCAAGGGGGGCGTCCTGATTCTGGACGAGGGGAACCGCATGAGCGAGAAGGCCTGGGCCTCCCTGGCGCCTCTTCTGGACGACCGCCGCTACGTGGAATCCATCATCACCGGCCTCACCATCCCGGCCCATCGGGACTTCCGCATCGTGGTCACCATGAACGAGGACGCCTCCACCTTCGAGGTGCCTGAATACATCCATTCCCGGCTCCAGCCACAGATCTACATCGACTTTCCCGAGGCCGACGAAGAGTTGCTGATCCTCAAGGAAAACCTCCCCTTCGCCGACGAGGCCATCCTGCGCTACGTGGTAAACTTCCTCCAGCGCGCCCACGCGGCCGACGAGCTTTATTCGGTGCGGGACGGCGTCAACATAGCCCGCTATGCCCTGAAGATGATGAAGGCGGGCGGGGGAGAGCCGGAAGGACTCCTTTGCCTGGCGGTAGAGAGGATACTCGGGGATGAGGCGCTCCACTACCTGGCATGACAGGCGGCTTTCCTCCCGCACACAATTGTTTCACGTGGAAGATTTGCCTGACTATCAAATAATATCAAACATATAACACCATTACAGCCCGGTTTTTGCACGGATGATGCGCCCAACTTCGAAAGCCATTGAATCTTAAAAAAAGGCGCTCATATGTTGAAGATTTCCGCCAGAGGTTTTCATGCAGTCCCAATTGCCGCAACCATCAACCCTTCCGCCTCCCCTGGCCCTCTTGCGCGCCACCCCCGCCGGCGCCATCTACGGTCTCACCGACAAGAACACCCTCTTCAAGGGTCTGGATGACTGTGGGCACGAAGAGATGAGGAGCGCTGAATGGCATGACGACGGCGCCGTCCTGACACTGAAGATGCAATCGGGCCGCTGCGTCTCCTTTGCCGTCTCCGGCGAAAAACTGGTGACCAAGTGCGGTTGCAATGACTGGGCGCCGGGACATCAATGCCGCCACGTGGTGACCTGCTGGGCGCTCGTCAAGAAGGCCGTGTCGCCGGAAAGCCTCTCCTCCATCAGTTTCAGCTCCCGCCTGCTGAAGGATGTCCGGATTCTGCTGGGGATTGACGAAGAACAATCTCCATCGAAGAAGATGAAGCCCGCGTCTCCTTCCGCAACCACCCCCAACCACCGGGCCCGCCCCTCGGGCAATGCCCCCTCCCTCCATCCGGCGCCGGAAAGGCCCGTGAGAAAGGCGATCCGCCTGGTGCTGGAAAAATCGCAGGGCAAGCTTTGCGGCGCCATCCGCAAGGGAGAGGATCAGGTCCTGCCCTACGGCTGGGACGGGATTCCGGCGGATATGCGGCGCTTCCTTGTGGAGCACTATTTTTTTAAACCAACGAGGGAATTTTTCAAGAGATTTTCAGCAATGAAGGGGGGATATCCCATCGTCTTCCGGCAAGGGAACGGCCAGGAAATCCCCCTTGACTTCCGCGCCGACGAACCGCTCCGGGCCGGGATCTCCTTCCACCTGGACAAGGACGAAGTACGGATCACCAGATGTTCCCAGAACGGGGACCCGCTTCCGCCTGATGCGGTTATCGCCGGAGAATGCCTCATCTCGCCAATGTTGAAAGCGGTTTATCCGGTTGCGGAAACAGCGCCGTGGGAGGTGTGGGACCGGATCGAAGATCTGCTGGCAGAGGACCTCGACGTGTTTGAAAACGACGTGGCGCAGGACAATGAAACAATAACCGCAAGCCTGGACACATTTAACCATATCTCCCTGAAGATCAGCCTTGAAATCATGGAACGGATGGGAAACGCGATCCGTTTCTTCCACGCCGGTGAAGAAGCCGACGCCTCCCTGTCACGCCCCCTGTCCTGCGTTCTGAGGGCCGGGGACGATGCGGACAACGACAACATCGTCCTTGAACCGGAAGGAGAGCTGGACGGCATCAGCCTCCCTTTTTCCGAGGACGCGTTTTGCCTGTTCGTCCCGCGCCTCCGGAGCTCCCTTGCCCAGCCTCTCCGGGCCAGGAAGCGCCTTACCGCCATCATCGACACCACCTTCGCCGTTCTGGACAGCCCCAGCGCCGCGGCCCGCGACAAGGCCTTGCGGACCGGTCTGGGCGGCCCCCTTTTCGTGAAGCGGGCCGTAAAGGCCGAGGCAAAATGGGTCGTTAATCTAGTCGCTGCCCAGAGCGCCGCGAGGATGCTTTGCGTCATCGCCACCCGGCAGGGATGGAGGTTCGGCATCGAGGACCGCTCCGCCCAGGCGCGGATGATAAGGCTTTTGTATTCCATGTTCGGTCTGGATTACTTCACGGACGGCGAATGGCCGGGCGCCATGGAGATGCCCGGAAAAGAGCTTCTCCCCCGGATGGGAGAACTGGTGGCGGCCCTGGAACAGGAGGGTTTCACCTTCCGCATGCACGGGCAGCCCGTCAGGCTTGGAAACTGGGACGTTACCATCAGCGCGGCCGCCGACGGCATCGACTGGTTCGAGCTGAGCCCGGAGATACGCTGCAACGGGGAACTGCTGGCGCTTGAAGAGCTTGGCGGACTGCTGGATGCGGGGATGTTGCGCCAGGGCGACGCCTGTTACCTGCTGGGAGACGAACAGCGCCGGATCCTGGAGCTTCTGGCGGGGGACGGAGGCGCGGGAGGCAAACGGAAGAAGAAAGGCGAAATCGTCCGCATTCCGCGCCTGCGGATCCTGGACTGGCTGGAGCTCCGCGCCCATGGCGTCACCCTGCGTCTCCCTCCCGAAGAGGAACGCCTGCTGGCGGGCCTGACCCGCCTGGAGAAGATCCCCGAACCGCCGCTGCCGCCGGGACTGAAGGCGGATCTGCGCTCCTACCAGAAGGAGGGGTTCCACTGGCTGGCCTTTCTGCATGAACACCGCTTCGGCGCCTGCCTGGCGGACGATATGGGGCTGGGCAAGACCGTGCAGACCATCACCTTCCTGGCCGGAATCGCCGAGGGGACCTTATCCGGCCCGGCAGGAGAAACTCTGCCCCACCTCATTGTGGTGCCCCCCTCCCTCATATTCAACTGGGAGAGTGAGATCGCCCGCTTCTATCCCTCCTTCCGGGTAGCGACCTACGCCGGACCCCGGCGGAACGCCGACTTTACGGGCGCGGACATCGTCCTCACCAGCTACGGCATCCTCCAGCGGGACGTGGACATCCTGGCCGCCATTCCATTCCACGTGGCCGTTTTCGACGAGGCCCAGCAGGTGAAGAACATCAATGCCGCCACCACCGGCGCGGCCAGGCGCATCACGGCCCGCTTCAAGCTGGCCCTCACCGGCACGCCCATGGAGAACCACCTGGGAGAATACTTCTCCATCATGGACCTGTGCGTTCCCGGCCTGCTGGGAAGTTACGACCGGTTCCGCCGCGGGCTCGACCTCCGAGGCTTCGGAGGGGTCGACACCCTGGTGCGCCGCACCCGCCCCTTCATCCTTCGCCGCAGCAAGCAGATGATCGCCGATGAGTTGCCGCCCAGGGTTGAGTCCGACCTCTACCTGGAGATGAATCCGAAGCAGAAGGCCCTCTACCAGAGGACGGTGGAGGAGGTGAAGGGATTGGTGGGAGAGGCCTTCCGCGACAAGGCCGCGGGCCAGGCGCGCATGATCGCCCTCACCGCCATCCTCAGGCTGCGCCAGATATGTCTCTGCCCATCCCTCATCCATCCGGACGCAAAGAGCGAATCCCCCAAGCTGGAATGCCTTGCCGAGCAACTGGCGGAACTGGGAAGGGAAGGACACTCAGCCCTGGTCTTTTCCCAGTTTACCAGCTACCTGGACATCATCGAAGCGGGTCTCAAGAGCCACAGGATTCCATACCTCCGCCTCGACGGCGCCACACCGGTGGCGAAAAGGAAGGAACTGGTTAACAGCTTCCAGAAGAGCGCAGGGCCACTGGTCTTCCTCATCAGCCTGAAGGCGGGCGGCAAGGGGCTGAACCTCACCCGGGCCACCTATGTCTATCACCTGGACCCGTGGTGGAACCCGGCGGTGGAGAACCAGGCCTCGGACCGGGCCCATCGTATCGGCCAGACCGCCAAGGTCACCGTCACCCGGCTTCTCATGCGGCACACGGTGGAGGAAAAGATGATGGCGCTCAAGGAGCGCAAGCTGAAGCTGTACAAGGCGCTCCTGGACGACGCCTCCGGCTGCGGGGGAGTCTCCCTGACCAGGGAGGATTTCGATTTCCTTCTGGGGGCGTGAGAAGTATTTTTCCCTGCGGCCTTCTTGTATACAACCAGATGCTGGTATATTAAAAAGGGCATAAATAATCCGGGTCTCTGAAGCAAATAATGGTTGCCGCGCGGGAATGGCGCTTGACGACGAGAGCGATTTCGCTGGAATGGTTTTCATGAAAGTACATGACGATATAATTGAAACGATACTTCAACACCATCCGGCGACCCAGGCCATCTATCTCTTCGGAAGCTATGGCACAGAGTATGAAAGGCCGGAGAGCGATGCCGACATAGCCCTGCTGTTGCCGCCCGATGTCTCTCCAAAAACCGGTTATCTTGTCCTGACCAGGCTTTCTTCCGCGCTGGAATCCCTGTTGAAGAGGGATGTGGACCTCATCAATCTGCGCCGCGCGCCGACCGTGCTGCGGAAAGAAGTGGTTGCCGCGGACCGCCGCATTTACACGGGTGACGAATATGCCGCTGACGAATTCGAGATGCTGACCCTGTCCCTGTACCAGAAACTGAACGAGGAAAGGGCCGGGATAGTGAAAGACGCCATGGCGGGCGGGAGGTTGTATCAGGTATGAATGACATCGTCCTGAACAAAAAAGAGAGTATCGAGCGCTGTATCAGGCAGATCCGCAGGTACTACGGACTACACTCGGACCTCCCCTTCGAAGAGGATTTCATGAAGCAGGACGCCATCGCTCTGAATATGCAGCGCGCCTGCGAACAGTGCATCGACCTGGCGAATCACACGATTCGCGTGAAAAAACTCGGCCTTCCCAAGGAAAGTCGCGAGAGTTTCCGTATTCTCGCGGAGAACCTCGTTATCCCCAAAGACCTTGCCGTATGCCTGGAATGCATGGTCGGGTTCAGGAACGTTCTGGTCCACGAGTATCAACGATTCGACATCCGGCTGATGATCGATGTCATCGAAAACCGCCTGGATGATTTGCTGCTCTTCGTGGACTGCATCGTGCGGGATTTTATCAATGCCTCAATGAAATGATTTACGTTTTATTCGCTCCTGATAATTGAACAAACTCCATCCGTAATAATCTTCTTAATCCGGAAAAAAGGTCACTCAAGAGCCCATGCCCGGCAAACTCCACATCGAACAATTCGGCCCGATCCACGCCCTGCCGATCCTCCATTACAAGATGGAATTCGCCTCCCTGACGCGCCGGGCGATGGATATGGTAAGGCCCGACTGTGTGGCCGTCGAGCTCCCCCATACCCTGCGGGATCATTTCCTGCGGGGCATCGGCCGCCTTCCCCAGGTATCGGTCCTTCGCTACGAGGTCCGCCTCTCCGGGAAGCGGGGCGATGAACGATACCGGACGGTCCATCTCCTCATGGAACCCGCGGACCCCCTGGTGGAGGCGGCGCGTCTTGCCCTGGAGCGGAATATACCCATCGCCTGCGTGGATGTGGACCTGGAGGAGTATCCGCGCCATGAAGAGCATTTTCCCGATTCCTATGCCGTGCAGCGCATCGGTCTCGGCGCCTACTACCGGGAGTACCTCAATGCCCGCGGCGGCGAGATGCCTTGCAGGGAAGACCTTCTGAGGGAGAGGGGCATGGCCTTCCGCCTTCGGGAACTGGCGAGCCGGCATGAGCGCATCCTGTTCGTGTGCGGCATGGCCCACCTGGAACGGGTGAAGGATTTCTTCGGCCGGCCCCAGGCCGCGCCCCTGGAGCGGGTACGGCGGGAGGGGATCGCCCTCTTCAACCTTCATCCCGATTCCTGTCCCGAGATCCTCGGGGAATACCCTTTCCTCTCCGCCCTGTACGAGATGCGCCGCGGCCCGCTGCCGCCGGAACCGGCAACGGAACAGGGGTCCCTGCGCAATAGTTTTCATGTCTTCCAACTGATTGACGGGGGCCGGAAGGACGTTCCGGAAGAGCGGATACTCTCCGAATCAGTACTGAGAAGCGCCCATCACTCGGGACGCGCGGGTGAAGGCCCGGACCGGCAGCGCGCCATGCTGCGCCTGTTCCGGGAGGCGTCCCGCCATTACCGCCAGGAGACCGGTGACACTGTTCACCTGTGGCAGAAACGCGCCTTTTTCCGTTTCTCCCGCAATTACGCCCTGACAACGGGAAGGCTGCTTCCGGACCTCTACCAGATGCTGGCCTCGGCCCGCGGGTGCGTGGACGACAACTTCGCCTACGCCTTCTGGCGCCTGGCTGGTTTTTATCCGTGGCAGAAAGAGACGGCGGACCTTCCCACCATACGCCTCAGACCCGAGGATGTGGCCGACGGCTGTCTGCGCATCCGCTTCCGGCCAAAGGCCCGCAAGTCCCGCAAGGGGCTTTCCCACCTCAGGTTTCTCCAGCGGAAGAGGGAGAAACATCCCGGCGAATGGCTGAAGGGATTCGACGACCCTTCCATCTGCTCCTGGCCGCCCGAAGACCTGCTCATCGAGGATTACGGCCGCTTCCTCAAGCAAAAGGGGGCCCGGCAGCTCTCGGAGGAACAGAGCCGCGTGGCGCCTTTCTCCTCGTCCATGATGGACGGCGTCGACATGCGGGAGACCCTGCGCAATCTCCACGAGGGGAGGATATACGTGCGGGAGAACCTGCGCGTCCGCGGAGGAGTGGGAAGCGTGGTGGTCATCTTCGACGAGGATAAGGGAAGGGAGAGGTACCCGTATCTCATGACATGGCTGGGGGAACATGACCAGGAATCGGACATGGCCCTGTACGCCACCAGGCCGGAGGGCAACGTGGTGGGGCCTGGCATCTGCCGTTGCGAATACGGAGGCTTCCTCCTCTCCTACCCTCCCCGCCGGATGTATGACGTGTGGCGGGACGGGGACTATTCCTTTGCCAGGAGCAAAGCGGAGACGCTCCTTCTTGCTGCCCTGGATTATTCCCTGGAAAAACACGTGGTCTATGTGGCGGCGCGGCCGCCCAGGAGCTGTTTCCGGCAGATTGCCGCGCGTCTCGGCAAGAAGGTCGTGTACATCCCCCTTGGCGCCCTTTCCCCGCTGAAACTGAAAAAACTCCGGGTATTCCATGTGCTGTCGGGACGGGACAAAAGAGAGACAGCCGGGGATTACATATGGTGACGGGGCGGGAAAAGTGTGGTATACATCAAAAAGGCGGGCCGGATCATTGCTTTCCGGAAATGGAACACCTTGACCGCCGCCGGCAGTTATTTTCTTTGAAATCATTTTCTGATTGAGATACGGGGGAAAGGATGAACAAGAGCCATCGCCGCTACGTAAGACTGGATTCTCTGAACCTGCTGGAATACGCGCTCCTGGACGACAAGGGGGAGATCGTGACGCGGGCCATGGGAAGGACCCTCAATATCAGCGAAAAGGGAATACTGCTGGAGACGCACATCCCCTTTGAACCCGGCCGCATCATCCGGGTCACCATCGGCCTGGAAGAAGACCTGGTGGATATCAGGGGGCAGGTGAAACATTCGGAGATGAGCGGCAACAACTGTTTCAGCGCCGGAATCGAGTTCCTGGAGATAGACGGCGAAGGAAGCAGGGTCATCCAGAACTATCTCGAGGCCTTCGAGGCCTTCAACGGCTAGGAAAACCTTTCCGGAACCGGTACACCCCGGAAGGATTCATCCGGCCTTGATTAACAGTCAGGAAAGACACGAGAAAGGGCTTGCTCGCAGGGGAAACCGCGGACAAGCCCTTTTCGCATCCCTTGCCGCCTGGCCCTCAATCCCTGAACTGCAACTGATACAGCCTGTAGTATAAACCCTTGCGCGCCATGAGGTCGTCATGGCTTCCCTCTTCCGCCTTTTCCCCCTTGTGTATGACAACTATCCGATCAGCGTCCCGCACCGTGGAGAGCCGGTGGGCCACCACCAGGGAGGTGCGCCCCGCCAGCAGGCCCCTGAGCCCCCCCTGGATGAGACGTTCACTGGCGGTATCAACGCTGGCCGTGGCCTCGTCCAGGACCAGGATCTCGGGGTCGAAGGCCACGGCCCGGGCAAAGGAGATGAGCTGCCGCTCTCCCGCCGAGAAGTTGCCCCCCCGCTCGCGCACCTCCTCATTGAAACCGCCCGGCAGGTTCCTGATGAAGCGGTCCGCGCCCACCAGCTTCGCGGCGGCCTCCATTCCTGCGGCCGCCGCGTCATCACCCAGCGAGATATTGTAGCCGACGGTTCCGGTGAACAGGAACGGTTCCTGAAGGACCACGCCGATGCGCGACCGGAGCTCCGTCAGGGGGATAGAGCGTATGTCGGCGCCGTTAATGGTTATTTCTCCCCTTCCCGTCTCGTAAAGCCGGGAGAGAAGACGGGTTACCGTGGTTTTTCCGCCGCCCGTCTCCCCCACCAGGGCAACCTTCTCGCCCCGCCGGATGGTCAGGTTCAGACCCTTCAGGACGAAGTCTTCACCGTTGTAGGCGAACCAGACATCGCGGAATTCGATGGTCTCGATGGGGGATATCCCGCCCTCCCCCATAAAGGAAGGAGGGGATGCAATAGCGCTCTCACCTCTTGTGGAAGTGGTGAGCGTAATATCACCATTTACCATTGTGGGAGGAAATTGGGCAATATCACCCTCTCCCCTTGCAGGAGAGGGCTGGGGAGAGGGGGCGGGGGCCTCCACGTCAAGCAGGCCGAAGATCCTCTCCAGGGCCGCCATGGCCCCCTGCATGATGGAATACTTGGCCGAAAGGTCCCGGATGGGCGAGAAGAATTTCTCGATGTACTGGATGAAGGCCACCAGGGCGCCGAAGGTCAGGGTCCCGGCCACAATCTCGCCTCCTCCATACCAGATGATGAGACCGACGGCCACGGACGACAATGCCTCCACCGCCGCGAACAGGGACGCGTCCCAGGTGATCACCGGCAGGTTGGCGTCCCGGTAGGCGGCGTTGAGGCGGGTGAATTCCCGCTGTTCGCTCCTCTGGCGGTTGAAGAGCTGCACCACCGTCATGCCGCCGATGCTCTCGGCCAGGAACGAGTTCAGGTTGGACAGCCGCGCCCGGACCTCGCGAAAGGCGGTTCGCATCCGGGTGCGGAAGGCGAAGACGATGTAGAGGAGGATCGGCAGGACGCTGAAGGTGACCAGAGAAAGCTTCAGATTCATCCACAGCATGACCCCGATGATGCCCGCCAGGACGAGGAGGTCACCGACGATGGTGATGATGCCGGCGGTGAACATCTCGCCCAAGGCCTCCACGTCGCTGGTGACCCTGGTGACCAGCCCGCCGGTGGCGGTCTTGTCGAAAAAGGAAGCGGAACGGCGCTGGATGTGACCGAACAGCTCCACGCGCAGGTCAAACATCACCCTCTGGCCCAGGTACTGGAGGAGATAGATCTCCAGGTAAGTCAGCAGGCCGTCCGCCAGGATGAGGGCGAAATAGCCGAGAGACAGGAAGGGGAGCCCCTCCATCCTGCCGGCCGTGATGTGGCTGTCAATGGCTACCTTCAGTATCCAGGGCTGGGCGAGCTTCGCCGCGGTGATGAAGGGGAGGAGGAGGAGGCTCCACGCCACCAGCCACCGGTACGGGCGGAGATAGCCCAGAAAACGCCCCAGGAGCCTCCTGTCATACGCCTTGCCCAGTATTTCGTCTTCGTAGATGCCGCCGAAATGCATAATGGATTATTCCGATTTCCCCGGACCCGCCGGGTTTTGATAAACCCGTGGGTCTGCCACGGTTCAGTAACGTTCGATCTCTTCCCTCAGATTCTGCTCCCTGTGGATGGAGGCGTAGCGGCCGTCCATGGCAAGGAGTTGTTCATGGGTCCCCTGCTCCGCGATGCGCCCTTCATCCATGACTATGATCAGGTCGCACCCCCGCAGCGCGGAGAGACGGTGGGAGACGATGAGCACGGTGCGGCCTCCGTAGAAACGGGCCAGGCCGTCCAGAATCTCTTCCTCGGTGCGGGCGTCCACCGCCGACAGCGGGTCGTCCAGGATCAGGATCGCCGGGTCCTTCAACAGGGCCCGCGCAATGGCGGTCCGCTGCCTCTGACCGCCGGAAAGGGTCACCCCGCGCTCCCCCACCAGGGTCTCGTAACCCTGGGGAAAGCCCGCCACATCCCCGTCCAGCCTCGACAGCCGCGACGCTTCCAGAACTTCTTCACTCAAGGCCCCTTCCCTGCCATAGGCAATATTCTCACTGATAGTCCGGGAAAAGAGAAAACCATCCTGGGGCACGAAGCCTATGGCGTCCCGCAGCGCCCTGAGGGGAATACGGTTGATGTCTATCCCGTCGATAAAGATCATGCCGTCCGCCACCGGATAGAGCCTTGCAACCAGCCGGACAAGGGTGGTCTTGCCGCTCCCCACAGGACCGACAACGCCCAGCTTCATCCCCGCCGCGACGCGCAGCGAGATATCCTTCAGCAAAGGTCCTCCGTCATAGCCGAAGGAGAGGTTTCTGAACTCCAGCGCGCCCCGCGCCTTTTCCGGCACGAGCGGCGAAAGCGGATCACGGACGGTTGCCCGCGCCTCGAACACGGCGTTCAGCCGTCCCATGGAGGCGGCGCCCCTCTGGAGCATGTTCAGTATCCACCCCAGCACCACGGTGGGCCAGATGAGCATGGCCAGGTAGCCGGTAAACGCGACGAAGTCGCCGAGGGTCAGGAGGCCGCTGATGACCCTTTTCCCGCCCGCAAAGAGGACAATCAGGGTTCCCAGGCCACTCATGGAAGCCATGAAGGGGATGACGATCCCCCGCAGATTGGCCATCTTCATGCCGCTGTACAGGTAGCGTCCCGCCATTTCCCGGAAGGCCTCGATGCGTGAGGCCTCGCGCCGGTAAGTCTTCACCACCACTGAGGCGGCAAAGCTCTCTTCAGCATGGGAACTGAGGGCGGCAAGTTCTTCCTGGGCCCGCTTCGAATGATGGAATATGCGGCGGCTCACCTGCTTCACCAGGAGGATCATCAGGGGGTACGGCAGTATGGAGCAGAAGGTGAGGAAAGGGTCGATGCTCCCCATGAGAAAGAGGGCTGACACATAGATAATCAATGTATTTATGACATTGAGGACGCCGAAGCCGAGAAGCATCCTCACGTTGGTCAGGTCGTTGGAAAAGCGTGAGAGGAGATCGCCGGTCCGTTCCCGGGAGAAAAAGGGGAGGTCGAGGGATAGCAGGGCCGCGTACAGGTCTTCCCGCATGCGGTATTCGATGCGGCGGCCGGCATGGAGCAGGGTGGTGCGGGAAAATATCCTCACCACGCCGTGGACCACGGCCGCGATGATGATGATGAGGCCGAAGTAGCCCGCGGAATGGGCCGCCCGGTCCGGGAATTGAAGACTTTCCACCGCCCGCTTCAAAAGCCATGGGATGAGCAGCGCGAAGCCGTTGGCGAACAGGAGGAGGAGCGAGCCTCCCAGGTAGGTCCACCGGTAGGCGTACAGATAGGTTTTGAGGCGGGAATACTCTTTGATGGCGGCCTCCGGCGCGCGGTTAACCGGCAATAAGTCTACAGGGCCTTCACGAACCTCAGGGAGGCCGAATTGACGCAGTAGCGAAGGCCGGTGGGGCGGGGGCCGTCGGGGAAGACGTGGCCCAGGTGGGCGTCGCAGCGGCGGCACAGGACCTCGGTGCGTCGGACCGGCAAGCTGTCGTCGTCCTCGGTCCTGATGTTTTCCGGGGCAATGGGCCGGAAAAAGCTGGGCCAGCCGGTGCCCGAATCATACTTCGCGTCCGAGGCGAACAGCTCCAGGCCGCAGCAGACACAAAGGTATACGCCCTTTTCGCGGTTGTTCCAGAAGGCATTGGCAAAGGGTCTTTCAGTGCCCTTCTTCCGCGCAACGCAGAACTGCTCCGGTGTCAGTATGCGTCTCCATTCATCATCACTCCCGCGCTTCTTCCCTTCCATGGCTCGCCCTCCCATTTCTACGGTGGTTTGCCTCTCTTTTCGTGGCCGCAAGAGTAGCCGTTCGCGCCCGACAGCGCCATTGTCGAGCCGGCGACCGCTTTGATGGCTCGGGCCATGATCTCCTTGAATTCTCCTCTCCGGATGTTCTTCTCGTCAACGGGATTGACGATTACCCCGGCCTCCAGCAGTACTGCCGGGGATCGGGCCTCCTTGAGGACCGTCAGTTCGTCGTAGGCGTAAATGCCCAGTTTCCCGTCCAGCAGCGGCCGGTTTTCACCGGCGATGGGTTCGGCATGATGCAGCGTGGGACGCAGTCCCTGGTCCAGGAGACTCTGTCCAAGGATGGTGGCGGCTGCCAGGGATTCCTTGAAAAAAGGGTTCTTTCGGGAAACGAAGAGAGAAAACCCGCTTGCCTTGTGGGAACATCTTCCTCCATTTCGCCCCTGGCCATTGAGAAACCGCGGCTGGACCGAATCGTGGTGGACGGAGATGAACAGGTCTTTTCCGGCGGTATCCCTGACGCGCTCCTTGAGGGAAATCTCGTCGTTAATACCCTTGGTCCGGGTCACCCGCACATCCGGAAGATAGGCCATTGATGCCGCTATATAAGCAACAAGGGCATTATTGTAACGGTATTCCGGCGTCCCGTCGCAACTGACCGCGCCGGGGGATTCGGGGGAATGGCCGGGATCCAGAACCAGGTCGAAACCGTATGCCGGCAGCGTCCAGATGAACAAGGCGCAGCAGAAGCCCACCCAGCGCGCGCCTGAACACATTTGTTACCAGCTCTTTCTCGATATCATTTCCTCGCGGCAGTTGCCGGTTCTGCATTCACGGAGGCGGTCTCTCAGGTACTCCGTTCTTTCCCTGTTAACGTAATAGTTGCAGTTTACCAGGATGGTTCCAGGCCTTGCCTGGCAGGCGCCGTCGCGATGGTTCATCCATTCTCTCTGGATTTCGGTGAGTTTCACCTTCAGGCCGGGCTTGAGGCCGGACTTTAATTGCCTGTATACTTCATTCAACTCTTTGTCCGATTCCACGAGCAATTTGCTGAAGCAGTATGTCTTGTCGTAGGAGTTGGTGTATTTGTCGCATTCTCCTTCGGCGAAAGCGGTCATCGAGACCAGCAGAAACATCCCGGTAAAAACAACAATCAACGGATTCTTCATGACGTTCCCCTTTCAGGTTCGTGGTATGTTCTCCGCCTGCCCGCCTCCCTACCTCCTGGACAGATCCATTTTCACCTTCAGCTCGCCCGGATAGGGGTGATTGTAACCGGGGATATTGGCCTGTACATCGCTCCTGATGAGATCCCCCCTGGGAAGCCAGACCATGCCGTCCACGCTCGCCCATTCCCGATAGATCATGATGTCGCGCACGGGCTTCACAGTCAGGTCCGCGTTCACGGGCGCCTCGAACAGGCTTCCCGAGATCAAAACCGAGAAGGTGACCGGCTGTCCGGCGGGAAATAGGAGTATGTAGTCGCCTCCGGGAACCTTCTCGCCAAAACGGATAACGGGGAGCTTGGCAAGGGCCTCGTAAGACGGGGAAGCGGCCGCGGCAAGACCGGACCAGAGGAGAGAGAAAAATAATACCAGAGCGATGCGCTTCATCGACAACCTCCATGCAAGGGGGAATTTTCCGCGCCCGACGACTGAAGCCATTCTCCTGTAAAGGGGCCGGCCGCCGTTCAGGGATTGGTTGACGCGGCCGGGACGCCGCGGGATTTGTCCGCAACAGAGTATACCATAAGGGGGAAAAGACAAAGGGCAAAAGAGGCCCTCCGCCGGCCGCTGTTGACGCGCCGGAAGCGGTTGTTTATAGTAATCGTCATTCCGGAGTAAAATACCAGCTTGTAAAAAGAGGCCGAACATGAAGATAATCCGCGTGATTTTTCTTATTCTCCCGTGCCTCCTCCTTTCCGTCGCCTCCGCCGCCGGCGCCGGTCTTGAGGACAAGGTGAGGGAACACACCCTGAAAAACGGCATGAAGCTGCTCATGGTGGAACGCCGGACATCTCCCACCGTATCGGCGTGGATACGGTTCAAGGTGGGGAGCGTGGATGAAAGGAGCGACGAGCGGGGTATCGCCCACCTCCTGGAACACATGATGTTCAAGGGCACGAAAACCCTGGGAACCACCGATTATAAAGCTGAGAAGCCCATTCTGGACCGAATAGAATCCACCGCCCAGACTCTGATGGCGGAAAAACTGAAGCGCCGCGCGGCAGACCCGAAACGGATCGAGAAACTCTCCAGCCGGCTTGCCGCCCTGGAGGGCGAGGCGGCCGGGTATTCGGTGAAAAACGAATTGTCGGAGATCTATTCCAGAAACGGCGGAGTCAACTTCAACGCCTTTACCTCCAAGGACAGCACCGCCTACATGGTCAGCCTTCCCTCCAACAAGCTGGAGCTGTGGGCCGCCATCGAATCGGACCGGCTGCGCAACGCGGTCCTGCGCGAGTTCTATACCGAGCGGAGCGTGGTGATGGAAGAGCGGCGCCGAAGCTACGACACGAGCCCGGAAGGAAAACTGTGGGAATCCTTTTTCGCCACGGCCTACAGCGCGCACCCTTACGGCCAGCCCATCATCGGCTGGATGTCCGACATCGAAAACCTTTCCCGCGCCAAGGCCGAGGCATTCCTGCGCAGCTTCTACGCCCCGGCCAACGCCGTGGTGGCGATAGTGGGGGACGTGGACACAGACAAGACCATAGCCATGGTGGAAAAATATTTCGGGGGACTTCCCCCTGGTGTTCCCGTACCTCCCGTGGCCGTCGAAGAACCGCGTCAGCCGGGGGAGCGGCGCATCGAGGTCGTAGAAGACTCCGAACCCCGGCTGATGATAGGCTTTCACAAGCCGACCCTGCCGGAAAAAGACGATTATGTCTTCGATATCATTACAATGCTTCTGGCCGATGGCAGGACCTCCAGGCTGTACCGGAAACTGGTGGTGGAGAAGCAGCTGGCAACGGATGTCTCGGCCTTTTCATCTCCGGGCAGCCGCTATCCGAACCTGTTCATCATCGCGGCTACCCCCCGCGCCCCCCATACCGTCCGGGAGGTGGAGGAGGCCATCTATGCTGAGCTGGAACGGCTCAAAACCGAACCCGCCACCGAGCGGGAGATGCGGCGGATAATGAACAACCTGGAGGCGGGCGAGGTCATGGCCATGGGCTCCAATGACGGGCTTGCGCGCAGGCTGACGGAATATGAGGCGATAGCCGGAACCTGGCGCTACATGACCGAACACCGCCGCGAGGTGGAGAAACTCACCCCGGCCGATGTCATTGAGACAGCGCGCAAATACCTGGCAAGGGAGAACCGTACCGTGGCCACCATCAGGAAAAGGGAGGCGGTAAAATGAGCTTAATGCAGTGGAAAGAGGGCCATCGGAGCGAGCAAAGGATGCCTCCAATCGCCGAATCAGGATTCATTCGCAGATTGGTCTTTCTGACAACCATCATCCTCTCCTTCGCGCCGGCCTGGCAGGCCCACGGCGCGCCGCCGCCTGATCCGCGGACCATGACCTTTCAGCCCCTTCAGTTCCGCATACCGGAAGTGGAGAGGGCCGTGCTGAGCAACGGGATGGTCGTTCATCTGCTGGAGGACCACGATCTTCCGCTGGTAACGGTTCAGGCCTACATCCGCACCGGCAGTATCTACGATCCGGACGGAAAGGCCGGTCTTGCCGGCATCACCGGCGCCGCGCTGCGGGGAGGAGGAACCTCGTCGACCACTCCCGAGGCGTTCGATGAAGAACTGGAATTCATGGCCTCGTCCATCGAATCGGGCATCGGCGCCGACTCCGGAGGGGTTTCCCTGAGCACCCTGTCGAAGAATCTGGATCGCACCCTGGAGCTATACGCACAGGTGATGAAGTCCCCGGCTTTCCGGGAAGACCGGGTGAACCAGGTGAAAAACCAGGTAATCGAGGCCATCCGCCGCCGCAATGACGATCCCCGGGAACTGGCGGACAGGGAGCTGGCCAGGGCCATCTACGCAGGTCATCCCCTCGGCCGCATATCCACGGTGACATCGGTGAGCGCCATTACACGGGAAGACCTGGTGGCCTTCCACAGGCGCTTCTTTCACCCGGGCAACGTGATACTGGCGGTAGCCGGCGACTTCAACAGGAAAGAGATGCTGGAAAAGCTGGAAAGGGCCTTTGGCCCATGGAAGAAAGTGGACGCCCCCCTGGCGGAGATCTCCACTCCCGCGCCGGGCGGAAAGCCTGCCGTGCTGCTGGTCAGGAAGGATATCGACCAGTCGGTCATCCGCATGGGGCATCTGGGCATCGACAAGAACAATCCGGATCTGCATGCCATAACCGTCATGAACGGCATCCTGGGCGGCAACGGCTTCAGTTCGCGCCTGATGAGAATCATCCGCACCCGGGAAGGGCTCGCCTATAACGTTGACAGCTCCTTTCAGGCGGGCCGCCGCTTTCCCGGGACCTTCGAGGCGGAGACAGAAACAAAGTCGGAGAGCACGGTCCGCGCCATCACCCTCATGGGCGATATCATCAAGGGGATGACGACAAGGCGCGTGGAAGACACCGAACTGGCCCTTGCCAAAGAATCCATCATAAACTCATTCATCTTCGCCTTCACCAACGCCGCCTCCGTGGCGAACCAGCGCGCCCGCCTGGAGTTCTACGGCTATCCGGAGGGCTTTCTTGAGGATTTCAGAAAAAAAATCGCCGCGGTAACAAAGGAAGACGTGCTGCGGGCGGCCCGGAAATACCTCCGGCCCGAGGAAATGATCCTGGTGGTGGTGGGCGACGGAAAAAAATTCGACGAGCCTTTGTCCAGGTTCGGCAAGGTAAGGGAGGTCGATCCGGATTCAGAGTGACGTACCTGAAAACAGCCGCGCCTTTTTTCCTGATTTTGTGATCCGGATCAAGTTTTTCAGTGAAAAAATGTGTAAAGTAAAAGCAGAAAGTGACGATAAGAGAATTAAAGAGGGAAAAAAAGCAAAACACTCCCTCTACAGACAAGAAGATCAACAGCAGCAAAGCCATACATACCTTTCGCGCGGTCTCCTCCCTCCGGAGCCGCGCTCTTTTTTTGCCGGAAACGGTCACGCCCTCCGATATCTCATTAATGACATATGCCTCCGGAAATCCGTGCTATAGTCGAGCCGTGACGACCGCCTCTTCCCTGAGCGGGAAACCGCCGCATCGGAAGGTATTCAGAGGAGAACGCAGACCATGTCAGACAGCTATACCGGCAAAAAAGGCGCTCCGCCTTCCATTCCCTGGTGGAAACCCATCAGGTTTGTCCAGCTTTTCATCTTTATGGTCCTCTACCTCCTCTTCCAGCCGCTCCTGCACAAGACCCCTTTCCTCACCGCGCTTCTGTCGCTGCTGTTTCTCAATATGCTCGTCGTCACCCTTTCCCTGGCAGGCGCCCGAGCGCAACGGCGCTGGCCAGTCATCCTGCCGTGGTTTGTGGCGACAGTTCTGAACGGCGTCGCGCTGCACAGCCGGGACATGGCGGCCACCGGACCGATTACTGCATTGGCGGATATGTCCACCGCCCTCCTCATCGTCGCCTGTGTCGTCATGATCCTTCGTAACATCCTCTCCAGCCGCGAGATAACGGTCGATACCGTGTTCGGCGCCTTTACCGCCTATTTTCTCATCGCGTTGATATATTCGAGCCTTTACCATGCGCTGCACGTTATGGATCCGGCCAGCTTTTCCATGGCCGCCATCCCCGGCCGGGGTGCTGGAGAGCTCCAGGGTATCGAATTCACCTATTACAGCTTCGTGACCATCGCAACCCTTGGCTATGGGGATATCTATCCGGCGCTTCCGGCGGCCAGGATGCTTTCCATCCTGGAGGCCATGACCGGGCAGTTCTACATGGCTGGGGTGATCGCCTGGATAATCAGCATACTCGTCATGCGGAGAAACTGATGCGGACAATCACCCCGCCGCGACAGCATCACGGTAAACAAGGAGCACGCTCATGAATACCAGAGACTACGACATCATCATCGTCGGAACCGGCCCTGCCGGGCTGGGCGCCGCCTTTTCCCTCGCCGCCGCTTCCCCCTCGCATTCCATACTGATGATAGACCGGGAGACTGTCTGCTCCGGCGGCCTCCTGAACGACTGCAAGCAGAATTACACCTTTCCCATCGGCTTCTCGACCCGCTACTGGAGCAAGGAAGAGGCGGACAGGATTTTGCCCCTTGTGGAGGAACGACTGCGGCCGGTCATCAAGGAAAGGCACAACCTGGAGGTTTACCGCCGCCGCGCGGAGCGGATCGGCGTTACCCTGCTGGACATCCGCCAGTCCCATGTGGGCACGGACCGGAGCCGGGATCTGATAGACAGGCTTCTCGGCGAACTGAGAGGGATGGGTGTGAGCTTTGCCCTTCAGCGGGAGGTGACCGACGTCTTTGACGACCACAGGGGCGCGGGAGTTGTCGTGGAGGGAAAGGAGACACTGCGGGCCGGAAAGGTTGTCGTGGCCCCCGGCCGGAAGGGTTTCGGCTTTCTGCAGCAGGTAATGGAGAGGATGGGGATCGCATATGTGGATAACGAGGTGGATGTGGGGATACGCCTGGAGACCACCCTGGACAACTACCCCATTGTCAGGGACTATTACGACCCGAAGTTCCTCTTTCCCAACGGGGTGCGCACCTTCTGCACCAACTCGGGACACGCCAGGGTGGCGCTGGAGAGCTATCAGGGGTTCAAGCTCGTAAACGGCCACGCCTATTCCGAGAAGCGCAAGGGAAACAACCTGGTGAATTTCGCCCTGCTGAAGACCATCGGCCTGAAAGACCCGGTGAGAAGCGGTCAGCAGATGGGGGTGTTCCTGGGCAGGCTGGCCAACGAGATCGGCGGGGGAAAGCCGCTCATGCAGAGGGTAGGGGATTTCCGCATGGGTAAACGCTCCACAGCCGAGACCTTCAACGAGGATCTCTATTCATTCCAGCCCAGTTGCCCGGTCACGGCCGGAGATCTGGGACTGGCGGTTCCGGCAAAGGTGATGCGCCACCTGTGGGCGGCCATGAAGAAGCTGGACACCATCATCCCCGGCATCCTGCACCCGAGCACCATCATGTACTACCCGGAGATCAAGATGTACGGCAACAAGCCCGCCTTTCTCGACTCCGGTTTCCGGGTCAGCGAAAACGTCTACATGGTGGGCGACGGGGCCGGAACGTCCAGGGGAATTACCGGCGCCTGGGCCAGCGGCATCAGGGCCGCGGAAGGAATCCTGGGCGGTTGACGAGTGTCGTACCGGCAATGGACCGGGTTGCGGGAATGGGGTCTTGTTGCTCTCGCATCAAAATCCTGCGAAAAAAAGGCTCCCATCCCGACGGCAGCGTCCGGGTGAGAGCCTTTAACCACGGTTTGTCCGGTTCCTCCTTTTCTCAAAAGCCGGCCCCGGATTCCATTATCCCCTCAGTTTCTTCAGCAGAATATCGTTCACCAGGGCCGGGTTGGCCTTCCCCTTGCTGGCCTTCATGATCTGTCCCACGAAGAAGCCGAACAGCTTCTCCTTGCCGCCGCGGTACTCCTCCACCTTGTCCTGGTTGGCCGCCAGAACCTCGTCGATGATCTTTTCGATGGCCCCGGTGTCGGAGACCTGAACCAGCCCTTTCTCTTCGACAATCTTCCCGGCTTCCTTCCCGGTCTTGTACATCTCGTCGAACACGGTCTTGGCGATCTTGCCCGAGATGGCGCCGCTTTCCACCAGCTTCAACATCCCGGTCAGAAGGCTCGGTGTAACCGGGCAGTCGGCGATCTCCCGGTTGTCCTCCTTCAGCGCCCGCAGCACCTCGCCCATGACCCAGTTGGAGACCGGCTTGGCCTGGGGATAGAGTGCCACGCAGGCGTCGAAGTAGTCGGCGATGTCCCGGGAGGCGGAGAGCACCTCGGCGTCCAGGTCGGGGAGCCCCAGCTCCACGGTATAGCGCCGGCGCTTGGCGTCCGGCAGTTCCGGCAGCCCGCTCCTGATCTCTGAGATCCAGTCGTTGGACAGCACCAGGGGCACCAGGTCCGGGTCCGGGAAATAGCGGTAGTCGTGGGCCTCCTCCTTGCCTCGCATGGAGCGGGTCGCGCCGGTGGCCGGGTCGAAGAGACGCGTCTCCTGAATCACCGCGCCCCCGTCGTCCAGGATATCGGCCTGACGATCGATCTCGTACTCGATGGCCTGCTTGACGAAGCGGAAGGAGTTGATGTTCTTCAACTCGGCGCGGGTGCCGAATTCCGTTGCGCCCACCGGCATGAGGGAGACGTTGGCATCGCAGCGGAAGCTCCCCTCCTCCATGTTGCCGTCGCAGATCCCGAGATACATCACGATCTGGTGCAGCTTCTTGAGGTAGGCCACCGCCTCGTCGGCGCTCCTGAGATCCGGCTCCGAGACCACCTCCAGCAGCGGGGTGCAGGCCCGGTTCAGGTCCACGTACGACTTCTCGCCCGCCTCCATGGTGTCCATGTGCACCAGCTTGCCCGCGTCCTCCTCCATGTGGATGCGGGTGATTCCGATGCGTTTCGTCTCGCCGTCCACCTCGATGTCCAGGTAACCGCCGGCGCAGATGGGTAGCTCGAACTGGCTGATCTGGTACCCCTTGGGAAGGTCGGGGTAGAAGTAGTTCTTGCGGGCGAATATGCTGCGCGGCGCGATGGAGCAGTTGGTGGCCAGCCCGGCGCGGATGGCGAACTCCACCACCTTCTTGTTCAGCACCGGCAGCGCGCCCGGAAGTCCCAGACAGACCGGGCAGGTCTGGGAGTTGGGCTCGGCGCCGAATCTGGTGGAACAGCCGCAGAAGATCTTGGTATTGGTGAGGAGCTGGACGTGTACCTCCAGCCCGATGACAGCCTGGTATTTCATGGTAATCTCCGAAAACAGTGATCAGTGAAAAGTGATGAGTAATAAGTGAAAAGCGAAAACCATAACCCTCTCTCTCATTACTCCTTACGCTTCACGCGATTGACGCCTTTTTCCTGTGCCATTCCGTTGCCTGCTCGAAGGCGTGGGCGGCCCTGAGGATGGCCTCTTCCCCGAAAGGCCTGCCGATGAGCTGAAGGCCGATGGGGAGACCGTCGCCGCTGAATCCCGCCGGGACCGAGACGCCGCAGGTCCCGGCCAGGTTCACCGGGATGGTGAAGATGTCCGACAGGTACATCTGGAGCGGGTCGTTCTCTTTTTCACCGATGCGGAAGGCCGGGGTCGGCGCCACCGGGGTGAGGATCACGTCCACCGATTCGAAGGCAGTGATGAAGTCCCGCATGATCAGCGTGCGCGCCTTCTGGGCCTTCAGGTAGTAGGCGTCGTAGTATCCCGACGACAGGGCGTAGGCGCCCAGCATGATGCGCCGCTTCACCTCCGCCCCGAACCCCTCGTCCCGGCTCACCATGTACATATCCAGAAGTCCGCGGGCATCTGGGTTGCGATGGCCGAAACGGACCCCGTCGTAACGCGCCAGGTTTGAGCTGGCCTCGGCGGTGGCGATGAGGTAATAGACCGCAATGGCGTAGTCGGTGTGGGGAAGGGACATCTCGATGAACTCCGCGCCCAGGCCCCTGAAGACGGCGATGGCGTCATCCATGGCCTTCTTCACGTCCGGGTCGAGCCCCTCGATGAAATACTCGCGGGGCAGGCCGATGCGCAGTCCCTTCACCTCTCCGTCCAGGGCCTTCCGGTAATCGGGAACCGGCGTGTCGACGCTGGTGGAATCCTTGGGGTCGTGGCCCGCCACCGCGCCCAGCATGATGGCCGCGTCGGTAACATCGCGGGTGAGCGGGCCCACCTGGTCCAGGGACGAGGCGAAGGCGATGACCCCGTAGCGGGACACCCTGCCGTAGGTGGGCTTGAGCCCCACGCAGCCGCAGTGGGACGCGGGCTGGCGGATGGAGCCGCCGGTGTCGGTGCCCAGTGTGGCAACGGCCTGTTGCGCGGCCACGGCAGCCGCCGAACCGCCTGAAGAACCGCCTGGAATGCACTCCAGGTTCCAGGGGTTGCGGGTCTTGCCGAACCAGCTGGTCTCGGTGGAAGAGCCCATGGCGAACTCGTCCTGGTTCAGCTTGCCCAGGAGCACCGCGCCCCGCTCCTTCAACTTCGCGGTGGCGGTAGCGTCGTAGGGGGGGACGAAGTTGGACAGGATCCGGGAAGCGCAGGTGGTGAGGATCCCTTTTGTGAGAAAGATGTCCTTCAAGGCTATGGGGATCCCGGTAAGGATGTCCATCTCACCGCCGGCGATCCGCCTGTCCGCCTCTTTCGCGTTCTTCAGCGCCTCCTCCGGGGTGACGGTGATGAAGGACTTCACCTTCTCCTCCACCGCACCTATGCGCGCCAGGAAGGATTTCGTCGCATCCACGGACGACACCTCCCGCGCCTTCAGTTTTTCGTGTAATTCATGGATGGTAAGTTCGTATATTTCCATGTATAAATCTCCAGAAAACGGTTTAGGGGTAATGGGTCATGGGTGATGATGGCGCCGGAACAACCACGGCGCACATTATCCTGTTATCCATCACCCCTTACCAATAAACCTGTTTATTCAATCACCTTCGGCACCCGGAAAAAGCTCCCGGAACGGTCCGGCGCATTGGCCAGGGCATTCTCGACGCCGATGGACGGCGCTTCCACGTCCTCCCGGAAGGCGTTTTCCATGGGCACGGCGTGGGCCGTGGGCACGATACCCTCCGTATCAAGTTCGTTCAGCTTGTCCACATAGGCGAGAATGGCGTCCAGCTGGCCTGTGAAGAGGTCCTTTTCCTCCCCGGTCAGTTCCAGCCGCGCCAGCCGCGCCACATGCTCCACCTGTTCCCGAGTAATCTTCATATTTATGCTCCGTGAAACGAAATATCGTGTTTGACGCTAAAGGGTTTTTCTATCACGATCGGTGGGAAAAGACAACCTGGCCTTACCGGAACCAGGAATGCAAGCGCGGAAAAGACGTCATAGCCGCAAAAGCCGGTATCCAGGGGTCTGGTAACGGCTTGAAAGTCCCAATCAGCCGCGGATCTCCCGCAATCGCTACAGCCACTGTTCCGCCTTGATGGCCTTCACCATTTGCAGAGACAACTGGTATCCCAGTTCCCGGTAGGCCTCGAACTGCTCTTCGCTGAAAAACTGGTCACTGGTCGGCTGGTTGGGGAACTGGCGGTTGGCGACATAGTAACCATAGATGTCTTCTGACAATCCTTCGGTGAGGGTGCTTTTCAGATAGATGAGCAATCCCTGGTCCGGCGGATTTCCTGGTCCGTTGTTGTAAAAGATGTCGCCGACGGCGAAAGGGCGCGCGGCTCTGGATATTCGCCCCTGCGAGTCCGGAACGATATCCGCAAGCGGATAGGCCGTTCTGAAGGTAATCTCAACACCGAAATCAACGCGGGCGCGCTCCAGCGCGTTGGCCAGTTCGCCGAATTGGTATGACGGATCAGCCGAGGCGTCCGATACGATGATGAGACCCAGGCGACGGCGCAGCAGTTCGTATATTCCCAGGTTCTCGAAGTGGCCGCCATCGGTCAGTTCTATGTTGCCCGAGGTTTCCCGCAGGCCGCGCCCGAACAGACCGGCCCGCAGGCCGGGCGCCAGGAAGTTGGGCGGAAAAGGCCCGGCAGATTCCCGTTCCGGGTGCGGCGCCCAGTAGCCCAGCCGCAGGTTCAGCAGGGTCATAAGGGCCGAAACCAGAGGATTGCGGGTTATTCCACGACCGGCCACGCCGGTATGGGGATTGGCGGCAGCGCCGGAGATCGCCATTGCCGTGGCAAGGGTTATGCCACGGGTTCCCAGCATCGACCAGCCGCCTTTCATGTATAGATCGGTGCGCCGCCAACCGGTTGCGTCACTGCCGCAATACAGCGGCGACAGCAGAAAGCTGTCACCGGCGCGGCCCCGGTACTTCGGGCGTCGCGAATCCACCAGAACGATGTTGGCGTTGATCAGGTGGTAGGGCCTGGAAACCTCCGGGGCGCAAAAACTCTCCAACAGCGCGTTATCCGCCTCCGAGGCCAGCGCCCAGGCGCCCGCGCGCAGCGTATCGGTGTCGGGCAGGAACACCTCCATCAGCCGGTCGCGGTACATGCGGTGCATGCCTGAATGATTGATGTTGACAATTCCGCCGATGGAAATGGCGAAATAGCCGAGCAGTAGCAGCTGCTTCCAGTCGTGGACAAAAGCGGACAGCAGATAGCCCGCCTGCAGCAGTCCATAGATCAGCAACGTTGCGCCCAGGACGATGCGGAGCGCGCCGAAGCGCGCCGAAGTATTTTTGCTCGAAAGTTCGTAGACGCTCAGAAGAGCGCCAAGCGCCGTTGACAGGCCGGCAGCCGTGACCTTGCCCCAGACGCTTCCAATAAACCCCGGTGAATAGGGGAGGCTGCCAATCACCAGCAGCAGCAAGGTCAGAGATATGAGGGCGCCGCCGAGCTTCTGGGCGCGTCTCAGACCGCAGTACTGCACTTCCGGGCACAGCGCCGGCGCGGCCGTGCGCACGGAGAACAGGACCGAGAGAACGCCCATGGCCATCAGCAGCGCCAGCGCGGCCCACCAGAAGGCATTCATGGACCAGGTAATCCAGGCCAATTCGGCGCCCGCGTTGGGTAACCGGCTCAGGCTGAAATCCTGGAACAGGCATGCCCGGCGCAGCAGCGCCATTGCCAGACACACCAGAAGCAGATAGGCCAGCAGCGAGGTGAAGGCGCCGCGCGCGAACACGCTGATGGCAGAGGTCAGATTTAGCCCGCTATCGGGCGTAAGGTATTCGCCATGATCGCGGATATAGTCAAGGGCGGGCCGGCGCGCGCCGGTGCGGCCGCCGATGTCTCCGCTGCCGTAAGGAAAATCGGCCGCAGTGACGCCGGCCGGGATAGCGCCGGTTCCGTGCGGGTCCGGGATGCCTTGAGTGAGATACCAGGTCAGCGAACAGCCGATGTACCCCCCGCCCGACACGGTAGAAAGGTAATGCACCTTCTCCAGCAGACCGCCAGCTACCAGCCCCTGCAGGACACCGGTCGCGAACGAGGCGGAGCGGATGCCCCCGCCCGAAATGGCCAGCCCCGCAAAGTCCCGGCCATCTCCGTCGCCGGTATCGCAGTCGGCGTCAGTCCCGACCGCGCTTCCGCGACCCATGGAGCGGATCCGCATCCGCTCCTGATGAAACACATCCTCAAACTCCCGAGTGTACCGTGGCGCCGAACCGTTCATGCTCATCCTCCCGGGGAATGCGTCAACAGCCCCATGAAAGTGACATTATCCTGGATTCCACGGGTGAAGCCATCCTTCGTTCACTCCGGATGCCGTTCTTCCGCTGCTCCAGGCTCATTTCGCTACCTCCGATGAACACCCCGCGGGTGGGCCGTTCGCTGCTCCGACAGGGGCATGGAAAGGCATCCGCCGGGATTTGGAAACAAACTTTGCTGTAGTATTCCCGCCAACCATGATATTCTGTCTCAGAGCTTCACGGGCGCCTCCCCGATTTGTTGTGATTCGCAACCAGACAATATCATGGAATTGCCCGTGGAGCTCGTTTATTATACGCCTGACAAATACATTCAATTATTTGAATGTATTTTTGCATAAGGCTCAAAAATATTTGCCATCTACCAGGAGACGAATATGGAGAGAAAAAGATTCAGGAAGGTCCTCGCCGCCAACCGGGGCGAGATCGCGATACGGATATTCAGGGCCTGCAATGAGCTTGGAATTGCCACGGTGGCCATCTATTCCCGTGAAGACCGCCTCTCCCTCTACCGCCAGAAGGCCGACGAGGCCTACCTGGTGGGAAAGGGAAAGAGCCCGGTGGACGCCTATCTGGGAATCGACGAGATAATCGGCCTTGCCCTTGACAAGAAGGTGGACGCCATCCACCCCGGCTACGGATTCCTTTCCGAAAACGCCGAATTCGCGGAAAAATGCGAACAGGCGGGGATCGTCTTCATCGGCCCCACCGCCGGAATGCAGCGGATGGTGGGAGACAAGATTGCGGCCCGCCGCGTGGCCATCGCGGCCGGGGTGCCGGTGATCCCCGGAACAGACAACCCCGTTGAATCCGAAAGGGAGGCCCTCGCCTTCGCCGAAGGCGCGGGCTATCCGCTGATCATCAAGGCCGCAGCCGGAGGCGGCGGCCGGGGAATGAGGGTCGCCCGCAACCAGCGGGAGCTGCTGGAAGGTCTGGCCAGCGCAGCCAGCGAGGCCGGGACCGCCTTCGGCAACCCCGCTGTCTTCCTGGAACGCTACATCGAGCACCCCAAGCACATCGAGGTGCAGGTGCTGGGGGACAACCACGGCAACCTGGTCCATTTCTTCGAGCGCGACTGCTCCATCCAGCGCCGCCACCAGAAGGTGGTGGAATTCGCGCCATCCCTGCGCCTGACCGCCGGGCAGCGGCTCGAGCTGTGTGAAGCGGCCCTGAAGGTGGCCCGCCACGTCAACTACCGCAACGCCGGCACGGTGGAGTTTCTGCTGGATCAGGAGGGGAACTACTACTTCATCGAGATGAATCCGCGCATTCAGGTGGAACATACCGTGACCGAGATGATCACCGGCAGGAACCTGGTGCAGGCCCAGATCCTGGTGGCGGAAGGGTTCAGGCTGTCCGACCCAGAGATCAACATCCCCTCCCAGGAGGCGATCCAGATGCGGGGGCACTCCATACAGTGCCGTATCACCACCGAAGATCCCGCCAACGGCTTCGCCCCCGACTTCGGCGTCCTCAAGGCCTACCGCTCGCCGGGCGGGTGCGGGGTGCGCCTGGACGCCGGGAACGCCTTCTCCGGCGCCAGCATTACCCCCCACTACGACTCCCTGCTGGTGAAACTGAGCGCCTGGGGACTTACCTTCCGGGAAGCGGCCCGGAGCATGCATCACGCGCTGCGGGAATTCCGCATCCGCGGGGTCAAGACCAATATCCCCTTTCTCGAGAACGTGGTGACCCACCCCGTGTTCCTGGCGGGAGGGTGCGACACATCCTTCATCGACAAGCATCCGGAACTCATGGTCATGCGGGAGAAAAGGGACCGGGCAAGCAGAATACTGGGTTTTATTGGAGACGTGATCGTCAACGGCTCACCGGGAATCGACAGGCCTCTCCGCTCCGCGGGCCTGCTGGAGCCGCGGATTCCCGAAATCGACCCCACGGCGGAGCGTCAGCCGGGGACCGCCGACATCCTGCGGGAGCAGGGCGCGGAAGGGCTGTGCCGATGGATCCTGGAGCAAAAGAGGCTCCTCGTCACCGACACCACCATGAGGGACGCCCACCAGTCGCTTCTGGCCACCAGGGTACGCACCTTCGACCTGCTGCGGGCCGCCCGGCCCACCTCCCACCTGGGCGCGGGCCTCTTCTCCCTGGAGATGTGGGGGGGCGCCACCTTTGACGTGGCCATGCGCTTCCTGAAGGAATGCCCCTGGCAGCGTCTCCACAAGATGCGCGAAGCGGTTCCCAACATCCTCTTCCAGATGCTGCTGCGCGGCTCCAACGCCGTGGGCTACACCAACTATCCGGACAACGTGGTGCGGCGCTTTGTTGACGAGGCGGCCGCCTCCGGCATCGATGTCTTCCGGGTCTTCGACTCCCTCAACTGGACCACGGGTATGGCGGTCGCCATGGACGCAGTGCGCAAGACCGGCAAGGTATGCGAGGCGGCCGTATGCTACACCGGCGATATCAGCGACCCCAAACGCGACAAGTATCCCCTGGAATACTACGTCTCCCTGGCAAAGGAGCTGGAAAAGATGGGCGCCCACATACTGGCCATCAAGGACATGGCCGGACTCCTGAAGCCCTTTGCCGCCCGGAAGCTGGTAAAGGCCCTGAAGGAAGAGGTCGGTATCCCCATACATCTTCACACCCACGACACATCGGGCAACGGAGAGGCAACGATCCTGATGGCCTGCCAGGCAGGCGTGGACATCGTCGATGCGGCCCTTTCGTCCCTTTCCGGGCTCACCTCCCACCCGAACCTGAACGCGGTGGCGGCCGCCCTGCGCGGCAGCCAGTGGGATCCCCTCCTGGACGAGCCCGGGCTGCAGAAGCTGGCCAACTACTGGGAAACGGTGCGGGATTACTATGCCCCCTTCGAGTCCGGCCTGAAGAGCGGCACCGCCGAGGTCTACCGCCACGAGATTCCGGGCGGGCAATACTCCAACTACAAGCCGCAGGTGGCCGCCCTGGGTCTTCTGGACCGCTGGGATGAGTGCAAGGAGATGTACCGCAAGGTCAATCTCCTGTTCGGCGATATCATCAAGGTCACTCCCTCGTCCAAGGTCGTCGGCGACATGGCCATCTTCCTGGTAAAGAACAACCTGGACGTGGATGACGTATACACGAAAGGTGAGGAGCTGACCTTCCCCGCCTCGGTAATCGGATTCTTCAAGGGGATGATCGGCCAGCCCTACGGCGGATTTCCGGAGAAGCTGCAAAAGATTATTCTCAAAGGGGAAGAGCCCATCACCTGCCGTCCCGGGGAGCTGCTGGAAGCGGTGGACTTCGAGGCGGAACGGAGCGCGCTCCAGGAAAAGGTGGGCCACCGCCTGGATGACCGGGCGCTCCTGTCCCATATCCTGTATCCCGGAGTCTATCCCGAATTCGACCGGCACCGTCGCGCCTGCTCCGACACCTCCGTCATCCCGACCCCGGTCTTTTTCTATGGCCTGGAACCGGGCCAGGAGACCACCGTGGAGATCGAGCCGGGCAAGACCCTCATCATCAAGCTGAACGCCGTGGGCGCTCTCCATGCGGACGGCACAAGGCAGGTGTTCTTCGACCTGAACGGCCTGGCCCGCCAGGTGACGGTGCGGGACCATCGCGCCGCGGTGGATGAAAGGATTCGCCCCAAGGCCGACAGCGGCAACCCCAGACACATCGGGGCGCCCATGCCGGGCAAGCTTCTGAAGGTGAACATCAAGGCGGGTGATCAGGTGAAGGCAGGAGACATCCTGATGGTAACTGAGGCCATGAAGCTGGAAACCAACATCAAGGCAAAGACGGACGGCGCCATTGCCGAGGTGAAGTTCATGGAAGGTGAAACGGTGGAGAAGGAAGACCTGCTTATCGTTCTGGCGTAACAGAGACATGGGGCATCCGCGCCGGCGCGGATGCCCCATGTCTTTTCAATGTCAGATCCTTTCCAGCCCGGCAAAGCGAAGGAGCAGCTTCTTGGGACCGCCGGAGTCGAACCAGACGATGACCTTTTCGTTGTCGCCCCTCCCCTCCAGCTTGCGGATGGTTCCGGAACCGAATTTTGCGTGCCGCACCCTCATGCCGATGAAGATTCCGTCACCCTCGGGAATGACCCGCACCTCGTTGTCGGAAAAGACAGGCTCGGACGGCGCGCGGTCCGCCGCCAGAGAGACCTTCATCACCCGCTCCCATCCGGAGGCGCGGGATTGCCGGCCGCCCTCAACCCTTTCCCTTTCCATGGCCCTTCCCAGGGACGAGTCCCCCCAGCCGAACGCTTCCTGACGCCCCTCCTCCACCTCCAGCAGATCATGGGGGATGTCGCCCAGAAAACGGGACGGTGAGTTGAACTGCTCCTGACCGAAGACATGCCGGCGGCGGGCGTTTGTCAGATAGAGCCGTTCCCGGGCGCGGGTCATTCCCACATAGCAGAGACGCCGCTCCTCCTCCATCTGTTCCGCGTCCTCCAGGGCGCGCACGTGGGGGAAGAGGCGTTCCTCCATGCCGGTCATGAACACCAGGGGAAACTCGAGACCCTTGGCCGAATGGAGGGTCATGAGGGTAACGGAGTTGTGATGGCGCTCCCCCCGTTCCACGTCCGAGATCAGGGCCACCTGCTCCAGATAGGCAGACAGCCCCTTGTCCTCGCTGACCTGCTCGAAGTCGTCCAGGGCCGCCAGCAGCTCCTGGAGGTTGTTGAGACGATCCTCCGCCTCCTGGGTCCTCTCCTCCTTGAGCCGCAACCTGTAGCCGGTATCCTCCATGACGCGTTTAGCCAGTTCCGGCAGGGAAACCTTACCGGCAAGGGCCGCGAAACCATCCATCAGGGAAACGAAATCCGCGACCCTGCCCCTTGGCCCCTTGCCCAGCAGGTCGCCGGCCGCGGCCTCCCGCAGGGCCTCGCCAAAGGTGGTGCCGCGCCGCGCGGCCAGGTCCGCGACCTTGTCAAAGGTCACCCCTCCGATGCCCCTCGTCGGGGTGTTGAGGATCCGCTTCAGGGAGACATCGTCAGCCGGGTTGTCCAGTACCTTCAGGTAGGCGAGGATATCCTTGACCTCCATGCGCTCGTAGAAACGCATGCCCCCCACCATGTGATAACCGATACCTGCGCCCATGAGGGCGTCCTCCAGCACTCGGGACTGGGCGTTGGTGCGGTAGAAGACCGCCATGTCGGACAGATTCCGCCCCTTGCGGACGTGCCGCTCGATCTCCCGGCACACGAAGCGCGCCTCCTCCCTTTCATTTTCCAGGCAACGATGGACGATGCGGTCGCCGGCCGGGTTCTCCGTCCAGAGGGTCTTTCCCTTGCGGCCCCTGTTCTTCTTCACAACCGCTCCCGCGGCCGCCAGGATGTTACTCGTGGAACGGTAGTTCTGCTCCAGCTTCACCACCTTGACCCCCGGAAAATCCTTCTCGAAGTCCAGGATGTTCCTGATGTCCGCGCCCCGCCAGCGGTAGATGGACTGGTCGTCATCCCCCACCACGCACAGGTTCCGCCGCTCGCCCGCCAGGAGCCTCACCAGGCGGTACTGTATGGGGTTGGTGTCCTGGTACTCATCCACCAGGATCCACTGGAATCGCTCCCGGTAGCGCTCCAGCGCCTCGGGAAACTCCTCGAAGAGCCGCACGGCAAGCATGATGAGGTCGCCGAAGTCCAGGGCGTTGCACCGTTTCAGGCGCTCCTGGTAGGCGGCGTACACCCGTGCGTTATTCTCGCCCCGGGGGTCGTCCGGGGAAAGGTCTTCCGGTCTCCGGCCGCTGTTCTTGCAGTCGTCGATGACCGACGCGAACATGCGGGGAGGGTGCTTCTTCTCATCCAGGTTGAGCTCGCGGATGATATCCTTCAGCAGCCTCTCGCAGTCCCTGTCGTCATAGATGGCGAAATTGGAGGTGTATCCAAGGCAGCCGATTTCCCGGCGCAGGATCCGGACGCAGGCGGAGTGGAAGGTGGAGATGAGGGGAGATTCCCCGCCGGGCAGGAGCCTTTCCACCCTGTCCCTCATCTCGGCCGCGGCCTTGTTGGTAAATGTAACCGCCAGGATCTTCCAGGGAGGCACACCCATTTCCCGGATCAGGTGGGCGATGCGGTGGACGATGACCCGGGTCTTGCCCGAGCCGGCCCCGGCCAGGATAAGGAGAGGCCCTTCGCCGTGAAGCACCGCCTCCCGCTGCCGGGGGTTGAGGTTCTGCAGAATCTTCATTGCCGTTCCTTGGTAACGATTTCGTGGTCTTCTTTTATAGCACGACAGTAACCAGGAACCAGCATTTTTTATCCCCACCAGCCTAACCCATCACCAATCACCTTTCACTTTTAACTTTTCACTTTTCACCTTTCACTTTTCACCGCCTCTAACCATCCACTTCCCCGCCTCAATCACCGGCGCCACGGTACACGCCACTGCCGCCACCAGCAGCCATTCAAGGGGCGTCAACGCCGTCGTGCCGAAGGCGTCGCGGAGAAAGGGGACTGTCATGACCAGAAAGAGAAGAAGGAGCTCCCACAGGATCGCCAAGTTCAGCCAGCGGTTGGCAAAGGGTCTCCGGAAAACCGAATAACGGTCGGAGCGGTAGTTGTAGGCCTTCACGAACTGGATGAGCGCCAGGGATACGAAGGTCATGCTCATGGCCTTCTCCAGGGGAAGGCCGCGGCTCAAGGCGCCGGTGAAGAGGGCCAGGTTGACCGCCGCGGACCAGACGCCGCCAATGAGCATCAGGAAAACCACCGGCCGGGTGAAGATGCCCGCGGCGGCCTCCCGCGGAGGCCGCCGCATCAGGCCGGGCTCGGGCGGGTCCACGGCCAGGGCCAGGGCCGGGAGGCCGTCGGTGGCCAGGTTGACGTAGAGTATCTGCACCGCGCTCAAGGGAAGTGGGAGCCCCCCGAGAACGGCGGCGGCCATGAGCAGGATCTCGCCGGTGTTGGACGAGATCAGATACATCAGATATTTCCTGATGTTGGCGAAGATGCCCCGCCCCTCCTCCACCGCCGCAACAATGGATGCGAAGTTGTCGTCCAGAAGGGTCATGGCCGCGGCCTCCCGGCTCACATCCGTGCCGGTGATCCCCATGGCGATGCCTATGTCGGCCTTCTTCAGGGCCGGCGCGTCATTGACCCCGTCGCCGGTCATGGCCACCACCTGGCCGTCCTGCCTCAGAGCCGTCACCACCCGCAGCTTATGGGCCGGAGAGACGCGGGCGTACACCTCGATGCGCCGCGCCTCCCGCGCAAGCTCGGCGTCGTCCATGGACTCCAGTTCCGCGCCCGTCACTACCCTTCCATCCAACAGGATTCCCAGCTCCCGCGCCACGGCCCGGGCGGTAAGGGGGTGGTCCCCGGTGATCATCCTGACCCGGATTCCCGCTTCGCCGCAGGTGCGGACGGCGGCCTTTGCCTCCGGCCGGGGCGGGTCTATCATCCCCGCCAGCCCGAGAAAGGTCATCCCCTGCTCCACGTCCCCCCTCTCCGCGCCCTCTTTTTTCGCCACGGCCAGGACACGCAGGGCCTCCCCGGCCATCTCCCTCGCCTCCCGGAGAACGGATATCCTTTCCTCCTCGTCCAGAAAGACCGTCTCTCCGGCAACCTTCCAGCGCGCGCAGGAGGCAAGGACGACCTCCGGCGCGCCCTTTGCGCAGGCGACAACGCCCTCCGGGAAGGTGTGGAGCGTGGTCATCCGTTTCGTCTCGGAACTGAAGGGTATCTCCCCAACCCTTGGGAAACGTCCCTCCAGCTCCGCCTTGTCCATGCCCGCCTTGGCGGCGGCCACCACCAGCGCCCCTTCCGTGGGGTCGCCCGCAACCTCCCAGCGGCCGTTCTCCCTGTTCCGGACAATATTGGCGTCCGAGGCCAGGGCCCCGGCCCTCAGCAGTTCCCTGACCTGCCCGGAAGGGGCGCACTCGCGCCCCTCGCGCAGGAAGGCGCCTCGCGGCTCGTACCCCTCTCCCGACACCTCCCACCTCTCCCCCGCCACATAAAGGGCGCGCACCGTCATCTCGTCTTTCGTGAGGGTGCCGGTCTTGTCGGAGCAGATCACCGAGGCGCTGCCCAGGGTCTCAACAGCCGGGAGACGGCGGATAAGCGCATGGCGGCGCACCAGGCGCTGTACGCCGATGGCCAGGGAGATGGTGACCACCGCCGGCAGCGCCTCCGGGACAACCGCCACGGCCAGGGCGATGCCGAAGATGAGCATCTCCAGGAACGCCTGGCCGCGCGCCATGCCCAGGATGACGATAAGGGCCACCACCACAAGAGCCGCGCACGCCAGCACCCGGCCGACCTTGTCCAGGTTGCTCTGCAGGGGGGTCCTTCCAGACTCCACCGTCTCCAGCATGCGCGCGATACGGCCAAACTCGGTTTCCATCGCCGTCGCCACGACTATACCCCGCCCCCTGCCGCGAACGACGGTCGTGCCCGCAAACGCCATATTGGAAAAGTCGCCCGCCGCCCCCTCCCGGCCCGGCAGGGCGCCTGCTTCCTTCCCGGCCGGAGCGGACTCACCCGTGAGCGGAGACTCGTCAATGCTCAGATTAACGGCCTCAATGAGCCGCACGTCCGCCGGAACACGGTTCCCCGTCAGCAGGATAACCAGGTCTCCGGGCGTCACGCAGCGGGACGGAATCTTCAACTCTGCACCATCCCGCGTGACATGGGCCTCCGGCGCGGCCATCCGGCGCAGGGCCTCCATGGAGCGTTCCGCCCGGTACTCCTGCGCGAATCCCAGGATAACCGCGAAACAAACTATCACGGTGATCACTACCGCCTCGGCGCCGTGCCCGAGAAAAACAGACAGGGCCGTGGCTATCAGCAGGATGACGATCAGAACGTTCCTGAACTGCTCCATAAGAATGGCCCACGGCGAGACGGTTTTCACGGCGCTGATTTCATTGGGACCGAACTCCCGGAGCCGGCGTTCAGCTTCTTCTTTGGCCAGGCCGGAAACGAGATCCGTCTTCAGACGCAGCGCCGCCTCACAGGGGGGAAGGGTATGCCAGGAAGCAGTTCTCATGGGGGTTTCTCCACTATCCAGGGGAGTCATTTCAGCCGTGACACGCGCGGACACCCTTCAACTCTACTGTAACCGCCGTCATCTTCAAGGCATGGCGCATGACGGTTGACTTGTCCTCATTTCCCATACCCTTAACGTGGTGACAAGCGAGGAAAAGGTCCATAGCTGTTACATAAAGGTGTTCAGGGGAGTTATCATGCCTCCCTTTACGACTTTTCCCTTAAGAATACACTCCCTAAACCGATACTATCCACAGACGCGGTATCCACCCGCATGCCGATATCAAGATACCGTAAATGCGTTTTCCTCGGGGCAAGTATGACGACACTTGGCCGCGCCCTTTTCAAAGGGTCCCATGCCATGGAAAAAGCGTTTTGCCGGAGCCGTCAAATCCGGGGAAAGGCGCCCCACTTTTCACGGCCTAATAAATTCCTGGAGGTTTTCATGATGAAAAAGATTCCCTGCCTGCTCGGTCTGCTCCCGGCTCTCGCTCTGGTTTTGCTCGCGGGATGCGGAGGCGATTCCAACCCGAAATCAGTAGCGCTGTTGAGCGCGGACAACATCAATCTGATCTTCGTGGTAACCCCGGATCTGGCTAACGACCCGCTCGGAGACATCAATCCGGACACGGCAAACCTGAGCAACAAAGGGTTGCAACGCTCGCTCCTTATGGCAACCTACCTGAAACAGCAGCTACTTGGGACAAACAATGTAACCGCAATCTACACCCTCGAACCGATGACCCACCCCCAGACCGCAAACAAGTACCCTGACATGGCGCCAATCGGGTTTATTCAGCAATTCGCTCTTCTCAACCGGAAAACAATGCTGGGAACAACCGCGGACAGCTTCCCTATCAATGCGGCGTATGCGCCCGGGGATGCGCCATCAGAAGTTGCCACCCCAAATCCCTACGTGCATGGCGCCCAGGGGCTGGCTTTCCGTGACACCCATGGCAACAATGCCGCCCTGGCAACCCGTATCATTAACGCAAACTCGCCCGGCTTTCATGTCTTCTCGGCGCCCTGGGAAACCACCAGCGCCCTGCTGGCGAGCATCAAAGCGGCCAAGGGATACAACATAACTCTTCCAGGAACCTATCAGGGGCCAAATTTCGTATACGTGATCTCCATCACCCCGTCGGGAAACGCCAGACTGGCTACCTTTGACAGCAAACTGAATCCGCCGGGCGCCTACCCGTTGTTGCCGTCTCCCGTGGCCGGTTGCCCCTGTACGCAGCAGAAATTTTTCAGCTACACTCGCGCCGGAGGCATGAACGGCGCCGTCATCCCCGCCGGCATCAACACCAACCAGACGGTGTACCTGATCCGGCACGCGGAGGCGCATCCCTCCAGGACTTTTGAAGACGGCAACTTTGTCGGCGCCGGGCAATGGCGGGCGCTCTCCCTGCCCAACTTTCTCCCCGGCGCCCTGCGCGGCCGGCCAATTCCCACCATGGTCTATTCCGTTGATCCCGCGCAATCGTTCCCTCTTGTCAATGTTTCCTACGTCAGACCGTCATTGACGGTGCTCCCCTATGCAATCGCCAATAACGTTCCCTACAATCTGGCCGCGAGTTTCCTGATGAACCCTGATGCGGACTCCGCTTCGGCGGCCGAAAACGCCAAGAACTTTTTCTTTATGAACAGCGCCGGCGTAAACCTGTCCAACCAGACAATACTGCTGGCCTGGGAGCACAAACACCTTCCACCACTGGTACAGCATCTCATCAACAGCTATGGAGGTACCACGCCGGTCCCGACGCTGACTTGGCCGGATGCCGACTATGACACGATCTGGACGGTAAGGCTTGATGCCATGGGTAATCTGACAGTAGACAACGCATTGTGCCAAGGGATCGATTCCTCAAAGCTGCCGGCCGCGGCCCCACAATACTGACCACTTCCACGGCAGTAGAAACCGTTTTCTTGCCTCCCAACAAAACATTTGTGAAACTCTAAAGTCAGTGATAGTAAGAAAAGAAATAAATTTCATACAGCGAGGATTTGATTCATGTTTACAACGTCAGATTTCAAAAAGGGGCTCGTCATCCAGCTCGATGGCGCACCCTGCCTGATCATTGATGTAGCCTTCCAGTCCCCCTCCGCCCGGGGGGCAAACACCATGGTCAAGACCAAGTACCGCAATCTCCTCACATCCCAGGTGCTGGAAAAGACCTTCCGCTCCGGTGACAAGGTGGACGAGGCCGATTTCGAGCGGCACAAGGGGCAGTTCCTCTACGCCGACGGCACGAGCGGCGTGTTCATGGACCTGGAGAACTACGAGCAGTTCGAGG
>CAZHVY010000030.1:0-40701 GCA_964536305.1 uncultured Geobacter sp.
ATTGCTGATCGATAAATTAAGATGTTAAAGAGCTATATGTCGTAGTAGTATTAGCTCGCGGTAGCGAATGTCCGGAAATTCCGGAAAGGTCCGCCCGGACTCTGGATAGTTGCGAAGACTCGAGAAGACTTTCTCCAAAGATCGCAAAACCCGAACCTACCGGGTGAAATCTGAACATTAGAAAAACGACTTATTAACTTTGTATTTCAGTATTTCAAACTATTTTGTCAGAAAATGAAAACCCTTGAGTCGTAGGTGACAAATGGTATCACTCGGGGGCAGGTAACACTAAGATGATCCTAGATTCGGCAATTAGAGGTATCCTTCGTTCCCTCCGATTGCCATCTTTTTGCTGCACTAAGCTCACTTCGCTACAGCCCGACAAACTTGCAGGCTCGAACAATATCACCTGTGGTCTCCCGGCAAAGCCCTAGTGCTCCTGTCGTACAAAGAGTTACGGAAAAAATATGATAGAAGTCCCCTTCGCTCAACTTGTTAATTTGGAACATATTCGTTCACTTCTGAAAGCCCATCACAAGATCACCGGCGTCTGCTCCGCCATCCTCGATCCGGAGCAGAACATTCTGATTGCCGAAGGGTGGGAGGACATTTGCACCGGTTTTCATCGGGTCCATCCCGTTACCTGCGCCCGGTGCCAGGAGAGCAACGAACTCATAACCTACAGTCTGCAGGAAGTGGATGGGGGATGCCGGGAAAACAAGTGCAAGAACGGACTCTGGGATAACGCCATGCCGATCATTATCGACGGAAGAGTGGTGGCGAGCTTTTGGATCGGGCAATTCTTCTACGATGATGAGGTGGTTGACGAAGCATTTTTCCGCTCCCAGGCCGAGGAATTCGGTTTCGACGAGGAGGCTTATCTTGCGGCCCTGAGAAAGGTTCCCATCTTTAGCAGGGAACAGATCCGCGACATCCTGGCTTTTTACCGGGATTTGGTTCGGGTCCTGGCGGAAAGCGGCTGGAAAAAACTCGAGATCGCACGTGAGGCCGAGGAAAGGAGTACGGCCGAAAAAGCCTTGCAGGCTTCCAGGGATTTTCTGGAAAATATCATTAATTCCATTTCCGATCCCATATTCGTCAAGGACCGGCAACACCGGATGGCCTTGGTCAACGACGCTTTGTGCACTCTGGCGGGTGCTGCAAGGGAGCGGATCCTCGGCAGTACGGATTATGATTTCTTTCCCAGGGAACAGGCCGACGTCTTCTGGGAAAAGGATGAACTCGTCTTTGCAACCGGACGGGAAAATGTCAATGAGGAGGACATAACCGACGCCCGGGGTGATAAACGGGTCATCGTCACTAAGAAAAAACGCTACAAGGACTCGAACGGGAATGAATATATCGTTGGCATCATTCGCGATGTCACCGAGCGGAAAATGGCCGAGGAAGAGCTGCAGCGCCGGCGGGAGAGCCTGGAACAAGCTCAGCGTATCGCCCGCCTGGGCATTTGGGAGCTCGACCTGGTGAGCGGCCAGCTTACCTGGAATGATGAACTGTACCGCATGTACGAGATGGACCCGGTATCCTTCGGCTGCTCCTATGGAGCTTTCCTGGCAGCGATTCACCCTGATGACCGGGAGATGGTGAATGAAACTTATAGCAGATCGGTGCGAGAGCGCGCTCCCTATGAAATCGAACTGCGTCTGCTGTTCCCGGACGGTCGGATCAAATATATCGGGGGCCGGGGTGAAACCCTTTATGATGAAGAGGGAAGACCTCTGCGATCTTTCGGTACGGCGTATGATCTTACCGAACACAAACGCGTCGAAGAGCAGCTCGCGATTCTGAATTTTGCACTCAATCGCATACGTGAAGAGGTTTACCTAATTACTGAAAATGGCGGCTTTCAGTATGTCAATCGCGAGGTAGGCCGATCAATGGGGTATTGTGGAGACGAACTCATCGGCATGACCGTGGCCGATGTGAACCCCGACTTTCCCTTAGCATGCTGGCCGGAATTTTGGGAGGAGCTCAGGGCGAACGGCTCGCTTACGTTTGAAGCCCGCCACCGGAGAAAAAACGGCGAGATCTTCCCGGTGGAGGTCAATGTCAACTACTTCGAGTATGAGGCGCAGGGATATAGTCTGGCTCTTGTGCGCGACATCACCGAGCGTAAGCTGATGGAAAACATCAACCTGGCGCGCTTGCGCCTGCTCCAGTTTGCCTCGGGGCACTCGCTGGACGAACTGTTCCAGGCGACGCTTGATGAAGTGGAGGCCCTCACCGGGAGCGTCATCGGTTTTTTTCATTACCTGGAGCCGGACCAGAAAACCATTGTTCTGCAGGGGTGGTCCACGCGGACCAAGGCGAAATTTAAGCATGGGTTTGCTATCGGGACGAGATATGATGTTTCCAGAGCGGGAGTCTGGGCCGACTGCATTCGGCAAAGGCAGACGGTTGTGCATAACGACTATGATTCGCTCCCCAAGCGCCGGGGAACGCCGGAGTGGCATCCGCCGGTCATCCGCGAGCTTGTCGTGCCGGTCATGCGGGACGATAGGATCATGGCCATTATTGGGGTTGGGAACAAGGCACAGAACTATACCCGTCAGGATATTGAAACGGTTTCCGTATTCGCCGACCTGATCTGGGACGTCGCCGAGCGCAAGCGGGCCGAGGAGGCACAACGGGAGTCGGAACGAAAACTGCGCGCTCTCGTCGACAACATCCCCGATGCCATTGCCCGTTTGGATGCAGACGGCCGTTATCTTTTCGTCAATCCCGCCGTAGCAAGAATTTTTGGCAGACCTCGGGAGGTTTTCCCCGGTAAGACGCGGAGCGAACTTGGCATTGCCGGCGATGGGGCACACGTGATTCGCCATAACGCTATCCGGGAGGTGTTCAAACACGGAGAGGTTATTTCGGCGGAAGCACGCTGGATGACCACGAAAGGCGAGCGCACTTTCGATATTCTCTACGTTCCCGAATGCGATGAAGGCGGGCAGGTTGTCAGTGTGCTGGGTATTGCACGGGACATTACCGAGCGCAAGAGGGCCGAGGAATTGCTGCGCAGGCAGATTGAGTTGGAAACCAGTCTGGCGAAACTGGCGGAAGTTTCGCCGGGCGCGGTGTTTAACTACCAGTTGCTACCCGACGGCACGGCGCGGATCCCCTATGTCTCTTCTCGCATAGAAGAACTCACCGGTTTATTGCCAGCTGAGCTGTCTGATGACGCTTCCATTTTTCTAGCGACGATTCATCCGGATGACCTAGGGGCATTTCAGGAGTCCATCGCCGAATCGGCGCGTACTTTGCTGCCCTGGCAAAACGAGTTTCGCCATAGGCATCCGGCCAAGGGCTGGATATGGATAGAAGGCCGTTCCGCTCCGGAACCACAGACGGATGGCAGTATCATCTGGTACGGTTACCTATTCGATATCACTGCCCGCAAGCGGCGGCAGGCCCAGGAAGAGATTCGCCTGCGCATTTTCGAGAGGCTGGCGCAGGGTAGCGACCTTACTGAAATCCTCAAACTGGTGGTGCAGTATGTCGAATTGGTCAATCCCAATTTCATCGGCAACGTCATGCTGGCGGACGCCGAGATGAAGTATCTCCATCCGGTCTGTTCCCTCGGGCTTCCGGAGGACTACCTAGCTGCCGTAAAAAGAGTCCGAATCGGCGAGGGCATCGGCTCCTGCGGCACGGCCGTGTGGCGTGGTGAGACGGTTATCGCTGAAGACCTGCGCACCCATCCTTTCTGGGTTCCATACAACCAGCCGGCGCTGCAGGCGGGGTTTCTGTCCTGCTGGTCGGAGCCCATATCCTGCGCCTCGGGCATGGTGTTAGGCACCATCAGTATCTATCGGCGCCAGCCGGGAGCGCCGAGCTCCACGGAGCTGGACCTGGTGCGTCGCGCCTGCCATCTGGCGGCCATTGCCATCGAGCGCAAACGGGCGCTGGATCTTTTGCATGAGCGCGAGCAGACTTTTCGTGCCTTGGCCGAGAACTCTCCCGATCACGTCGTCCGATATGACCGGGAGTGCAGGAGAATCTATGTCAATCCAGCTCTGCAAAAGCTGTTCGGTCTTCCCGAAAACGAGATCCTCGGCACGAGACCGGATGAACTTTCACCTCTTCAGGAAAGCGTCGGGTACATGCACATGGTGCGGGAAGTCTGGAAAAAGGGCAGGGAGGTCAAAAAGGTTTTTTCTTTCCAAAAGCTACAAGGAGAAATCCGCTGGACGGATACACGCATGGTGCCCGAATTCGCCAGGGACGGGACGGTTGCCAGCGTACTGGCCATAGGACGTGACATTACCGAGCACAAACAGGCGGTGGTGGCGCTACAGGAAAGCGAACACAGATACCGGTCGCTGTTCGAGGAATCGATAGATGGAGTCTTCCTGATTTCGGGGGAAGGCAGAATACTCGATATCAACAAAACCGGTGTTCGAATGTTCGGATACGATTCCAAGGAGGAGATGTTGTCGCTCGACCTGGCCGGGGATGTTTATTTGGATCGCGAGGAGAGGGATGAAACCATGAGGGCCGTCAAGGAAAAAGGTCTTTATGAACACGAAACCCTTTTTAAAAAGAAAGACGGCGAAACTATGCTGGCGCGTTTTGTCATGAGCAAAACGGAAGATACCAACGGCAGAATAGCAGTTTACCAAGGAGTTCTTCGTGATGTGACCAGGCAGAAACAACTGGAACAGGAATTGTTTGAAGCAAAAAAACTGGAGATCGTCGGCCAGCTCGCCGGAGGGGTCGCCCACGAGGTCCGGAATCCTCTCAATGCGTTGCTTTCAATTTCCGAGGCATTGTTCCTGGAGAGGGAAATAGCGGAAAATCCTGAATATGAACCGTACATTAAACATATTCGAGCCCAGGTGGGCCGACTGTCTAAATTGATGAAGGATCTCCTTGACCTCGGCAAACCGATCATGCCCGAAGCCATTCATCCGGTTTCTCTTGTCCAGGTATTGAAGGATGTGGTCAGCCTGTGGAATATGACGGATCAGGCCAATAAGCAGACCGTATCTTGTGCCATTGATGATGCCGCCCGAACATTGATGGTCAATGCCGACAGCACGCGGTTGCAGCAGGCTCTGCTCAATCTGGTGGAAAATGCTTCCCAGCACAGTCCTCGGGATAGTGATATCGTGGTGACCGTTCGCGGCCCTTTAAGTGGAACGGTGGTCGTACAGGTGCGCGACAGCGGGAGGGGCATAGCTCCGGAAAAACTGGAGAAGGTTTTCGATCCCTTTTTCACGACACGAACCGGGGGTACCGGGCTTGGTTTGCCGCTGGTGAAACACTTTATCGAAAGCATGGGCGGAGAGGTGAGGATAGGGAACAATGATCCTCCGCCAGGCTGCACGGCGAAAATCGTTTTGAATATTGCCAGGAAAATGGAGGGAATTCTTGAAACCGAAAATCCTATTAGTTGAAGACGAGGCGGGAACCCGGTTCGGATTTGTGAGATTTCTTTCGAAGTCGGGATTCGAGATTTATGAAGCTGAAAATTTGGCCCAGGCGGAACAGTTGTTTGCATCGCAGCAGTTCGATGCGGTAATTCTTGATGTCCATCTTCCCGACGGAAGCGGAATCGGTTTTATCGAAGCGGTGCGGGAAGCTTCTCCGGATACGCCGATAATTGTCATAACAGGTTCAGGAGACATTCCTCTGGCCGTGGATGCCATGCGGCGGGGAGCCGATAATTTCCTGACCAAACCTGTTAATCTGGCCGAGCTGGAAGTTTATCTGAATAAATCGCTGGAAATCGGATCAGTAAGAAAGACCTGTTCTTCCCGGATGCGGCTCGAACAAAAACACAAAATATGTTGTGGCAGTTCACCACAAATGGAAGGTGTCTTCACTCTGGCCAATTTGGCAGCAAAGAGTGATTCCCAGGTCCTTATAACAGGAGAAACCGGTACCGGAAAGGGGGTTCTCGCCAAATGGATTCATCGCAACAGCCGACGTTCGCGTTTCAACTTTGTCGATCTGAACTGTTCGGCTCTCAAAGGGGATTTGCTGGCCAGGGAGCTTTTCGGCAATGTCCGCGGCGCATTTACCTCCGCCAATCAGGATCGGGATGGTTTGCTGGATGTGGCCGATGGAGGAACTCTCTTCATGGACGAAATCGGCGAGATGGACAGTGCCGTGCAAGCTCAAATCCTCAAAGTGCTCGAGGAAAAAACCTACCGCAGAATCGGTGATACGAAAATTCGGCGCAGTGACTTTCGCCTGATTTGTGCCACGAACAAGGATCTGGAACAGGAGATTCAGAAGGGTGAATTTCGCAGGGACCTTTTTTTTCGCCTCAACCTGCTCTGTATCCATATTCCTCCTTTGCGGGAGCGGGTTGACGACCTGCCCGAGTTCGTTAACTATTTTCTAAAATCCTGCGGGAAACCGAGCATGAGAATTAGCGAAGATGCCACTCAGCTATTGAAGGGGTATTCCTGGCCTGGCAATATCCGCGAACTTGGCAATGTTATCGAACGGGCCCTTATCTTCTTGCAGGGTGAGACATTGCTGCCGGAACACTTTTCATTGCTTCAAAACATCCCCCCGGTTGGCTCAACTAACCAGACAAAAAGACTGGGCGATGTTCAGAAAGACTACATGCGTGAAGTTTTGCAGAGATGCGGAGGCAACGTTGAAGCCGCAGCAAAGAGCCTCGGCATATCCAGGGCTACTCTCTACCGCAGGATAAAAGAACTGTAAGCTGACGCAAATCGAGCATGAGCCGCGGAAGCCTGTTTCTCATGATGAGACACGGATTCTCCTGCTGAGACTTTCTCAGGTCGAATTTATCCATACTCCATTGAAATGTCAGGCAAAAAACATGTGCCAGTTTATGGCATGAGTGTTGTAATAATCTCATATTAAGTGAGGTGTTTATTGTGACATGTGTAAAGTCGAAAAAAATTCTTGTAACCGATGATGAAGACGCAATCCTGTTTTCCTACAAAAAGCTGTTTTCGAGGGATTCGGTGCTGGTAGATGTATGCAAAACCCCTGAAGCTGCTTTCGAGATGATTCGGAATACCTTGTATGATGTAGTGATAAGCGACATAAGATTTTCGGATTCGGATTGTGTGCGTGGGTTGGATATCCTGGCGTATATCAAGAAGCACAGCCCTAAGACGAAGGTGATAATAATGACCGGTTATGGTAGTGCTGAATTAATGAATAAAGCAATGAATCTTGGTGCAGCTTTTTACTTGGATAAGCCTGTCGAAATATCCCGTATGGATGCTATTCTCACGAAGCTGGGTGTTGTCTAGCGTAGCAGCGTTGTAACCCTCTGTCACCCACCTACCAAACTTTTCCTTCCAGTACCATTGAAAGACACATATCCCGGATTGTGAACATTTTACTAAAATTTTTCTGAACTATCCCCCAGACAAAGTTACCATTATATCATTCCCGCACAAACGGGAATCCATGACTTTTCCCTTGCTATGAACCAGATGGATACTCGTTTTCACAGGTTTGACGACTTTTGTGTCGCACCGTCACTGCTATTCCTGCTATTTCCAGGGTTTTAATATGCAACCTTCTTTTGGAGAATAGTTCCGTTTCTCAAATGAGTGGCCAAAATCTCAGGATGAGATGGGTGCTAACACCATGCTGATTTTAAATCATTGAAAATAAAGTCTTTTTTGTACATCAATCGATGGCATCATATTTGTAATGTTTGATGGTCCAGCGCCCTGAATAAATTCACGTTTTCGTGAACGCAGTAACGCAACCTGGATAACGAGAAAGACTGACAGGTTAATAACAAGGTAGAAAGGTGAGGCATGCAAAACAAGTTAATGAAGTTGTCGGTTCTCTTTGTGGAAGACAATCCTGTGCTGAGGGCTTTGTCAACTGCAATACTGAATAGGAGATTTGCTCTTATTTACGGGGCTGAGAATGGAAAGAAGGGCTTGGAGCTGTTCAAACTCTTCAGGCCGGATATCGTAATAACCGATAACGATATGCCCGAGATGAGCGGTATCGAGATGACTCGCGAGATTTGTAAACTGTGCGGCCATACCCCTATCATCATTTCATCCGCCGCTCCTGTCCGTCCCATCACCAATGGTCAGGTGATCGCAGAATGGACGAGGTTTATCCAAAAACCTTTAAATGTAACCATGCTTTTTAAGGCAATTGATGATTTATGCAACCATAAACTTGCATTTCGGACAATGCAGAAATATGACTGGGGGAAGTAGTGGATACGATCGCTGAAAAGATCACAAACGATCTGCCCACGGCCATGTTCAGGTATCGGATTACGCCAGACGGTGCCGATAGTTTCCCTTGGGTGAACGATGCCTTTGTCTGGCTATGCGGGACTGAAGCGGCGCAGTTGGCGAAAACAGCGGCGCCGCTGTTTAGCAATATTCATCCGGATGACAGGGAGGTTTTGCACGAGTTGTTCCGCGACTCAGCCCTAACCCTGAAACCATTGGTGGCCCTGTTCCGTTTGCATCGGCAGTTGGGAGATGAACGCTGGCTCAAGCTGATTGCAGTGCCCGAGCAACGGGAAATGTGTAGCGCTGTTGAGTGGCGTGGTGAATTGACAGATTTTGTCGTGCCGAAGCGGGTGGAGTTGAACGGTGACAACGAAGATAATTTATCGCGACTTTTGCTGGAACTTTCTCGCGATGGTCTCATGCTGCTGGATTTGGATGGAAGAGTCCGTGATGCGAATGAGAGCATGTCCCGGATGTTGGGATATTCCAGAAATGAACTCCGGCAATTTTACCTGTGGGATTTTGATGCGCAATGGAGCCGGGATGAGCTGCTGCATCGGATCCGGGCAGATGATTTGGGCAACCTCCTTTTCGAATCGGCGCTCCGCCGCAAGGATGGGGCACTGATCGATGTTGAAGTCAGCCGCACCGTGGTCGATTGGTACGGGGAACGATTGCTCTATGAAAATATTCGGGAAATTAGCGAACGCAAGCAGGCGGAGTTGACGGCATACGAACAAGTGCATTTTCTGCAACAGCTTCTCGACACCATTCCGATTCCGGTTTTCTATAAAAATTCGGCCGGCAGGTACCTCAACTGCAACAAAGCGTTCGAGAGATTAACCGCGGTGCCGCGGAACGAGATCATAGGAAAGACGGTTCATGATCTGTTTCCTAAGGTCTTGGCGGACACATACCATGAAGCTGACGAAGCAATGTATCGCGGGCAGGGTGCGCAGGTTTACGAAAGCAGCATCCAGAACCTTGACGGGACAAAGCTAGATGTGATTTTCAACAAAGCGCCTTTCTCCACCGTCAACGGTAATATTTCCGGCATCGTAGGCGCTGCAATTGACATCACCGAGCGGAAACAACTGGAAGCCAAGCTTGCACATGTGCAAAAGATGGAAGCGGTGGGCCAGTTAGCCGGCGGCATTGCTCACGATTTCAATAATATACTGACGGCCATTATCGGTTTCGCCAGCCTAGTTGAGATGAAAGCTGGGGAAGCTTCACCTCTTGGCCCGCACATTAGGCAAATCACCCTTGCAGCGGAGAGGGGTGCCACTCTCACACAAGGCCTGCTGTCTTTCAGCAGAAAGCGTGAGTTGGATTTGCGGCCGGTAGATCTCAACGAAGTCATAGCCAATACCCAACCCCTGATAACGAGGATGATACGAGAAGATATCTACCTGTCAATATCCCGTTCAGAGTGCCCGCTCACCGTACTTGCTGACGATTCCCAACTGACTCAGGTTCTTCTGAACCTGGCCGCAAATGCCCGTGATGCAATGCCCCAAGGGGGGCGCATCACTGTTGCCACCTCTCATTTCGTTATTGAGCAGGACAACCTTGCGTTCCACGGTTTTGGAAAACCCGGAAGATATGCCCTGTTTACTTTTTCCGACACCGGCTGCGGAATGGACGAAAAGACAATGAAAAGGATTTTCGAGCCCTTTTTTACCAGCAAGGACACAGGCAAAGGGACAGGACTGGGCTTGTCGATTGTGTACGGCATAGTCAGTCAACTGGAAGGGTTCATTACTGTTTCTTCGGAGCTTGGCGCGGGTACTGCCTTCAGGGTATACCTTCCCGAATTCGATGAGCTGCCGGCGTCGGAAGAGACAAGCCTCCAGGACACGGCTATCTCTGGCGGCAGCGAAACGGTGCTCCTTGCCGAGGACGATCCGGTGGTTCTCGAGTTAGAGGAATTGCTTCTTTCGGAAGCGGGTTACACCGTCATTACCGCCAATGACGGTGAAGAAGCAATAGCGATATTCAGGGATAGGGGTGAGTCGATAGATCTGCTGGTTCTTGATGAGGTTATGCCCGGGAAAAGCGGTCTGGAGGTGGTACGAGAGGCTCGGGATATGAGGCCGGAAGTTTCGGCAATCATAATAAGTGGCTATGTCCCTGAGGGCAAACAAAGGAAAGGTTTTATGACGAGGGGGGTCAAATTTATCCAAAAGCCGGCAACCGCTCGTAAATTTCTGGAGACGGTCCGTAGCGTGCTCGATAACAAGGCACCTCCTTGCTAGGAAGAGAAAATACAATAGTCCTTACGAGAACTGTTATTTTCGCCCTGTCGGTATCAATCCATGGGCTTACGTGTGCGGTACGCCAGTAAACACCTCTGCGCAATTCATTGATGTTTTGGCATCGGGGAGCGCCAGCACGAGTTGCCAGTACAAAAAGTGGTACCATCAAGGTTAGGAAAAGGAAATACGAACATGAAATGGTTTTACAATCTCTGCTTATTGAAGAAACTCGTGATCGCTCCCGGAGCGCTCCTTGCCATGAACCTCTGCATCGGCATATTTGCATTACTGCGGTTGGGGAATACCACGTATATCACCGAGACCAGAGCCGTGCTGATTGTTTTGATGATTGCAAACACCGTGGTTGGCATTTACCTAACGTACTTCATCTGCTACAAGGTCGTCTGCAGGTCGCTGTGGTGGGTGACAAGGCTGCTCGAAGGAGTGGCTGAAGGCGATCTGACGCAGAACATTCGGGTAAGGAGCACGGAAGAGATCGGGCAGATCATTCGTGCAATCAAAACAGTCAGCGACAAACTGATGGAAGTCGGCTGCCGCATGAACGAACTTATCCATACGCTTGCCGACCGTTCGATAATTCTCCAACGGACCACCGCATCAATGAACTTGAACTCTCAAGAACAGTCTGTCGAGACAGACAAAATTGCGAGTTCAATTATGGAAATGTCGCAAACTTTTAATGACGTTGCAGGAAACGCAGAGAAAGCATCGAGAATATCAAAGGATTCGGCGATCGCTGCTCAAAAGGGATTCGAGACGGTATCGGACGTAATGGCCGAAGTGCAGAGGATCGTCAAGTCGGTAGAACAATCGTCTGTAACCATCGCTAAACTGGGTGAATCAAGCAGAAAGATCGGTGACATTGTGGCCACGATAGAGGAGGTAGCAGACATGACCAATCTGCTGGCCCTCAATGCCGCCATAGAGGCCGCGCGTGCGGGAGAACACGGCCGGGGCTTTGCGGTTGTTGCTGACGAGGTTCGTGCACTCGCGGAGCGGACAGGAAAAGCAACCCGGGAAATCACGCAGATGATCAAAGTGATCCAGTTCGATACTCAGGAAGTGGTGAGCAGCATGATGAACAGCAGGTCCCAGGCTGACGGCGGTCTTTTCAAGGCCGAGGAGGCAGGCAGCGCCTTGGAGCAAATCGTAGATGTGTCGGGCAGGAGCATGGAGATGATCCAGCAGATAGCCGTCGCCACAGAGCAACAATCGGCCGTTGCCCATCACGTTTCGACGAGCATTGAAAGCATAGCGCGAAACAGCAGGAGTAACGGAGAATCCGCCAGCGAGATCCAGGAATCGGCTGACCGGCTGGCCCTGCTATCTGAAGAGTTGGAACAGACAGCCGCCTGGTTCAGGGTATGAGGTCACACATTGATACGAAGAGGTGACCATACGGATTTTTCGTATGCACTTCTCAAATATTACTGCGGCAATCAAATAGATCAAGCATATCAGCCGGATTTAGATTTTAGTAACGCAAATTCGGCATGTTATAAAGCTCACGCTGGTGGCATTTGCGCTGTTTAGTTGCCGGAGTAATATAATAACCGTTGAATGGGAGGAATAAAAGGTGAAGTGGTTCTACAACATGAAGGTAAGTACAAAACTATTGTCTGGCTTTGTTCTGGTAGCGATGATTGCTGGTACCATCGGCTGGATTGGAGTGAGAAACCTTCGTTTCATCGCTGCCAATAACATGATTATGTATACGGACATGCTGGTTCCGATAGGAGATCTCTCACGGGTTTCCACAGCATTCCAAAGAGTCCGCGTGAATCTGGCAAAAGTATTACTGGCAAAGGATAAAGCAAACAAAGAAAAGTACCAGTTACTGATAAGCAACTTGAGTAACGAAATAACCACGCTTACCGAGAAACTCAACAAGGCTGCCACAATCCCTGAAGAGAAAGAGCTCCTTAAGGAATTTAACGAAAGCAGAAAGGTCTTTAGGCCCATTATTTCAAAAATTATAGAGCTTTCTCTGGCGGGCAAGGATGAAGAGGCATTAGCCTTGTATGAACGCGAAGCGACCGATGCCGCACGTGTTGAACAGGCTGTTATTGAAAAGCTCCAAGATTTCTTAACCAAAAAAGCACAACAGGGAGCAGAAAACAATTCTGCCGTGGCGCAAGATGCGGTTCGATTCACCATAATTTTTTGCATATTCGGGATTCTTCTTGCTGTTGGTCTAGGGATAGCTATCTCACGCATGATCACCGTTCCCTTAAGGCAGGGTGTGGAATTTGCCCATTCCGTTGCGGGAGGCAACTTGACGCATCGCTTGGCCATGTGCAGTAAGGACGAGATCGGCCGCCTGTCCGATGCGTTGGACGATATGGTGGAGAAGTTACGAAATATCATGGGCAACATTAGCAATGCTTCTGACACAGTATCTTCTGCGGCGGTCCAACTCAGTGCCAGTTCTGAGCAGATGGCAACCGGAACCGAAGAGGTGGCTGCTCAGGCCGGGACCGTGGCCACGGCAGGGGAGGAGATGGCGGCAACTTCCATGGAAATCGCCCAGAACTGCAGCATGGTTGCCGAAAGTTCGCAACTCGCCAATGATTCTGCCATTACCGGTGCTGCCATTGTTCAGGAAACCGTCACGCTCATGAACCGGATTGCCGCACGGGTGAAAGATTCCTCCCAAGCCGTGGAAAGCTTGGGAAGCAGGAGCGACCAGATAGGAGAAATTATTGGAACCATCGAGGAAATCGCCGATCAAACCAATCTTCTGGCCTTGAACGCAGCCATAGAAGCGGCTCGTGCCGGTGAGCAGGGTCGTGGTTTTGCCGTGGTTGCTGATGAAGTGAGAGCGTTGGCGGAGCGAACAACGAGTGCGACAAAAGAGATCGGCCAAATGATCAAGGCGATCCAAAGTGAAACGAAGAGTGCGGTTCATGTCATGGAGGAAGGGGTAAAAGAGGTTGAAAATGGAACCGTTGAAGCCGCTAAATCCGGTAAAGCTTTGAAGGAAATTCTTGATCAGATACAAGTCGTAACAATGCAGGTAAGTCAAATTGCGACTGCTGCCGAACAACAGACTGCGACTACTACGGAAATAAGTAGCAACATGCAGCAGATTACCGATGTAATTCAGGATACCGCCAAGGGCGCCGAAGAGTGCGCTTCCGCTGCCAACCAGTTGGCTAGAATGGCGGAAGAACTGCAAGGTCTGGCAGGACAGTTCAGGCTGGTTGCGTAACAAGAAGGGGGCTTGTATGACGAGCAACGAAATATTATCTATGGTCGGTTTTGCAATCGGCGATGTCGAGTTTTGCCTCGACATTCTCAAAGTGCAGGAGATTATCCGTTTGGTTGATATTACCAGGATACCCAAAGCACCCGACTACGTCGAAGGGGTGATTAACCTGCGGGGCAAGGTAATTCCGGTATTTGATTTCAGAAAGCGATGTGGAATCTTCGGTGGCATAGAATGGGAACAACAACACAAACGCATAGTAGTAACTTCCGTTGGTGAAAAAACCATCGGCTTGATAGTCGACAAGGTTTCTCAGGTTCGAAAGCTGGCGCAAGACGAAATAACGTGCGCTCCCGAAGAGGTGAAAGGATTCAACGCTGATTTTATCAGCGGGGTGGGCAAGGACGGTGAGAAACTGTTGATTATTTTGAACCTAGAGGAGCTCATCACCCAAGGCGAGCTGGCATACCTTGAACAGGCAGCTTGACAATAGTTTATTCAGCTGACCCTATCTTGCATTTCGTACGTTAGGCCATCCCCCCGACATAACAGGGGGGATGGGAATAGTTGAAACGGCTCAGCGTTGAATGGTTAAACCTTTCTGTCGTGGAAAGCCACATAGCTTCACGACACAGATCACATGATTCTTCTCTTGAGTAACTTCAGGATACAAATCATTCCAATCAGGGTTACCCTTCTCGATCAACCTGATTTTCCAGGCCCTGTTCCATTTTCTAACTGTTTTTCACGACTTATCGCGCTTTCAATGGATTCAGTAGCTTCAAAATATACCAGATTGTGGACAACGTATCTTTAGGAAAGCCTCCAGACAAGTCGTTTTCGTGCTCATAAATGCGCTTAACCAGATCTCCTGTTACGTCGACACAAAGGTTCCCATTCTTTTTACTTACCAATATAGATGTAATATTGCATGTAAACCCTTATGGATTCCCAATTACACCCTCGGGAATGGCAGAAAATTCAATATACTGAATAGCAACGCGGGACGAGCAGCGGTGTCTTGTCAATGAGTAACTTTTAAATCACATATGACGTTATTTCAGGCGCTTATGCTTAAGTTACTCAAGAGTTACCTTAGTTGATTAGTTGAGTATCAAGATGATAATCAACTACCTCCATTTTTGCTTCTTTGGCTCGCGAATAAGACAGGATAGCGGGACATGGACATCAGGATTTTTGGTTGCATCACGTTGCCCCGTCATGGAATGGTGGTAAGGTTACACTTGTTTATCCGTTCCTTTGTAACGGAGTCGGGCCGCGCTATCGAGCGGCTCAGGATGAAGAATCACTATTAGTTCCGTATTCCGGGCAGGAGGGATCAGCCGCAGCTCCGGCGCCGGAGGACATGGAGGAGGTCACATGAAGAAAGCAAAGGCATACATGCGTGTGGTTTCATGTCTGATTATCGGTCTTCTGGCGCTTCCCATTGAGATCATGGCCCAGGGACAAGGCGGACCGCCGCCACCTGCGTTCCAGCAGGCGGAGCTTGAGCAGATCCTCGCGCCTGTCGCCCTCTACCCCGACGATGTGCTGTCACAGATACTGATGGCAGCCACCTACCCCCTTGAGATCGTGGAGGCGGACCGCTGGGTGAAACAGAACAGCAGCCTGAAGGGAAACGCCCTGGCAGCCGCCCTGGAGAAACAGGGCTGGGATCCGAGCGTCAAATCCCTGGTCAATTTCCCCCAGGTCCTCGCCATGATGAGCGACAAGCTGGAGTGGACCAATAAACTGGGAAACGCCTTCCTCTCCCAGCAGCCTGATGTGATGAAGGCGGTCCAGACCCTGCGGCGGAAGGCGAAAGACGCTGGCAACCTTACCACGACAAAAGAACAGAAGGTGATAGTGGAAAAGGAGACCATCATTATCCAACCCGCCAGTCCACAGGTAATCTATGTTCCGACCTACAACCCGGTCGTGGTGTACGGCGCCTGGCCCTATCCCGCATACCCCCCCTATTACTACTATCCACCGGGACACGTTGCCGCCGCGAGCGCATTCTCCTTCGCTGCCGGCGTAGCCGTAGGCGCCGCCTGGGGGTACGCGTGGGGAAACTGCAACTGGCACGGCAATAATGTCAACGTAAACGTAAACAAGAACATCAACATCAACAACAACATCAATCGCAATGTGTACGCAAAACAGTACCATGGCGGCGGCGCCTGGCAGCACGACCCCTCCCATCGACAGGGTGTCGCCTACCCCGATTCGGCAACGGCCCGGCAATATGGCCAGGCCGGAGCCCGGCCCACGGGCGCGCAGCGGGAGACCCGCGGCTATGGCGCCCCCGGAGAGGGCAGACAACAGTACGCCGGCCAAGGGGCCGACAGGCGCAGCGCACAGCAGTCTGCAAGGCCCGCGGGGATGTCCGGCCAGAGCAGATCCGGGCAGGGGGGATATTCCTGGAGCGGCCAGAGTTCAAGCGCCTTCACAGGAGTCAACAACGGCAGCCATGAAATGAGAGCCAGCGAACGGGGCCTTTCGAGTCGCTCCCAAAGTTTCACCGGGAGCGACCGATCCTTTGGCGGCGGAGGTTTTTCCCGCGGCGGCGCAGGCGGAGGTTTCTCGCGACGCGGCGGAGGCCGCAGGTAGGCCGTTTCTCCATATTCCAGGAAACGCTCACGGGTTCTTTCGTTCGTTGATGGTTGAGGGGCGGGTCACCGTCTCCCACGGACACAGGGGGTGTCAGAATGATGTTTCTCACAAAATGTCGCAACATGAAAATGGTTTCATCACTGAGCCTGATGACGCGGGTTTTTCTGTTGATAACGGTTTTCGTTTTTTCCTCTCTCGCCGCATCCGCCGCTGCGGCGAGGCAACAGGGTTTTTCCACGCCTGATGATGCGGTACAGGCGCTGATGAAAGCAATTGAGTCAAAAAACAGGAAGGAAGTAGAGGCTATCTTCGGGCCGGAGGCAAAGGGACTGACCTCATCGGGCGATCCCATTGAAGACAAGGCTGACGCCGAAAGATTCCTCAAGGCTTTCAAGGAGGCATACACCATCCGGCCGCGGAGCCCGGAAGTGGTCATCCTTCATATCGGCAGCCAGGGATTCTCCTTTCCAATCCCATTGGTGAAGGATGGAAACGCCTGGTTTTTTGATACAAAAGCGGGCCGCGAGGAGATCATCAACCGCAGGATCGGCAGGAACGAACTGGGCGCCATGGACGTACTCCACGCCTACGTGGATGCACAGCGCGAGTACTACGAGATGAAGCTCGGCGCAAACGGGGCCAGGGAGTACGCCCGAAAGATCATGAGCGCCAAGGGGAAGAGGGACGGCCTCTACTGGGAGGTGAAGGAGGAAGAAAAAGAGAGCCCCTTCGGCCCGCTGGTAGCATCCGCATCCGAGGAGGGTTATACGGCCGGGAAGAAGAAAGGGATGGTTCCCTACAACGGCTACTACTATCGCCCCCTTGCGGGACAGGGAAGCCATGCCGCCGGTGGCGCGAAGCAATACATCGTGAACGGAGCAATGACGGGAGGTTTTGCTCTGATAGCCCGCCCGGCGCAATACGGCTCTTCCGGGATCATGACCTTTATCGTCAACCAGGATGGAACCATCTATGAAAAAGATCTGGGGAAGCATACCGGCAGGCTGGTTAAGGGGATGAAGCTTTTCGACCCGGACGGAACCTGGAAGCCCGTCAAAGAGATGTCAAAACATTAGCCAATTAAGCCATATCAGGGGACATAGTTGATAAGTTGAGAATCAAGATGCAAATCAACTACGTCCCTTTGGCTTGCTACGACGATGCGCCGCTTGCGTGACATTTTCAATGCAGCACATGCGCCATCCATTGTCCACCCTCCATCTTGTCCAACGGTCTGGCATCTGCCCCGCCCGGCTTCTTCGGGCGGTCGGAGGAGAGAAGAGATTCTAGGGCCATGCCTTGGTATAACCGGCTATCTTTCGCGCTTTCTTGGCTATGTCGAAAAGGAAGGTCCCCTGTTCGTTCACTTTCTGGAAGTCAACGAAGGGAAGCGCCACCACTATGGTCAGGTCATCCCGCGGATTGTATGCCACCAGATTCATGAATCCCTTGTGGGCGCCGGTATGCCCCAGGCCAATATCCTCATAGCTCTGGATTCCCAGGGCATACCCCTGAGTTGTGCCAGCCGGAGGAGTGGTCATGCGCGCCGTCTGATCCTTGTTCAGGGGACCCTCTCCCCTCAGAAGTGTCCGTATCCAGCGCGCCATGTCCGCGGGCGTTCCGATGATGTTCCCTTCGGCGATATTAGCCGACATGTTGTCTTGGGTGGTTTCGGAGAACCCTGTCCCCATATTGCTGTATCCTTTCAGATAAGGGGAGGGAATGGCGCGGTCGTTGGCGTTCCAAGGGAGAGAGGTTGATGCCAGTCCCATGGGAGTAATGAAATTCTCGGTGACAAACCGGTCGTAGCTTTTGCCCGAAATCCGCTCGATGATCACCGCCAGAAGCGTATAGCCGGTGTTGCTGTAGTGGTAATCGGCTCCGGGTTCCCAATAGCTGAGGCTGTTGGCGGCCACGACACCGGCCAGCTCGTCAAAGGTAAACTGGTGGTCCGGTTCGTTGATATCTTCGAAGACATACTGCGGGTAGTATTTTCCGGCATAGGGGGCGCCGCTGGAGGATGGAACCGGGTCGTTGGTGATATCGAAAACCCCGGCCCGGTGAGACAGCAGTTGCCGGATGGTGATCCGGTTCTTGAAAGGTATGGCGTAGTTGGGAGATTCGGGCAGATAGGTAATGGTTCCACCGGGAGCGGTAGCGGTCACCACATCATCGATCCTCAGTTTTCCCTGTTGATCGAGCAGCATGATGGCAGCGGCGGTGAAGGTTTTTGTGACGCTGGCAACACGGTAGTGATGGTTTTCCGTGACACCCGGGGGGAGACCGGCGGTCGCCAGCCAGACGCCGTGCGGGGATTTGAGGTACACCAGAGCTCCCGCGCCGTCCGGGAGGTTGTTGGCGCTCTTGTAGGCCGAATATCCGGTCGCCAGCATTTCGTTGAGCCGGGGCTGCACGACATCGTCAGCCGTCCGGTCGCTGCCGCAGGAGATGAGCAGAACCAGCAGCAGGGCTGGAATGTACCTCAAAAACCATGTCATGATTGTCCCCTTTTATCTGGAAGTGTTTTACTGTTCAATTCGCTGCCGGCTTACAAGAGGATAGTTTTCTGGATGAAGAATACTGTTTACATCCAGATCAATATCAAGCTCAGGCCAGTAAAGATGGTTTTCCGAGAGCATTTCAACATGCAAGACTTTCTTTACAGATGCGTCCTGAAACCACGGAAAATACTCAAATGGCAGGAACATTTCAACGTCAGCAACAAGCATCCAGATGCCATTACAAGAAATGCTGGTGACCTCAGCAGGGGAAATGTTGCTGCCATGCCGTGCGGATTTCATTTTGACGCTCCTTTATGAGGTTGTCCGCCTCGTTAAGTTCTTTCATCGAAAGGCCGTGATTCTGGGCAATTTGTATTTCCGGTTCGATCCAGAATTTGGCCTCTCCATTGCTCGATTGCACATGGATATGCATTCTCGGTTCTTCTCTGGAAAAGAAGTAAAATCGATAGCCGGCTTCACGAAAGACGGTTGGACTCATGTTATGTTTACCTCATAATCTCTTGGCTCGATTCAATACGACTGCTCGATTTCAAGCTTCTCTTCAATAAATATTTCAGGGTCTTCCAGTATTTTTTCAGTAATTGTCATTATTTATCCCAAGTCCATGCTCAGGCATTCCTGCTTCTTGCCATGTTGGTATTATTGAAGCGATTACTCTTTTTTTTCCACATCTTGTGCAACTGTAAATGTAGTTCCCACGTGTATTTTTGTCCACGAAAACAAGATCCTGCGAGTCGCATCTGGGGCATTTAATGATTGGAATCTCAGTTTTTGCTATACGGTGAGACTTACCACACTTGACACAATCTTGAGATATGTAACCACCATCCCTACTGCAGACAATAATCATATCAGCATTGCAACATTGTGACTTTGAGATACTATAAATCGTTATCTTTCGGTATCTTGGCATATGATTTCCCCCAAAAATGAATATCGATCAGGAAACAACTTCGTCCCAAAGACTGGGAGCCAGTTTGGGGACGCAGTTGATTAGTTGAGCATCAAGATGTAAATCAACAAATCGACTACTTCCAACTGGCTTGCTCATTGGTTTGCTCTCGTGCAGACCGGGAACACTGCCGCCAAAAGGACAGCTACTCAATAGATCCACCGCGTTATACCTCTCAATTCCGTTCTATGGCCAGATAAGTATAGAAGTTGATAAAGTCATCCAGCGACAGGAAAAATATTCCTTTCTTGCGTTCGTAGCCGTTCTCAGGTCCGGACGGACCCTTCGGAGTGAAGTCGGTCCCCCAGGGGTTCCATATGGCAAGTGTGTCCGTATCAGGTTGAAAATCCATGATTGCATAGACATGATCAAAGGGTAGTTTCGCCGGGGGCTGGCGCAGAAGCAGGGCCGTTGCCAGTGAATTCAGATCGTGCATCCTGACGAGAGCGCTCCTCACCAGTTGCCGATCGGCACGAGAACCAAGCCGGAATACTTTCACTTCATGACCGGTCCAGCGTCTGATTACGCTTGAAATAGGAACGCCCGATATGTCGATGGCAACTGTGGGGTCAGGCACATCGGCCGCTTTGCGGATGGTCCGGGCCTGGATGACGCCGACAGCCTTTTCAAACACCGGCATCCACAGACCGTCCCGCAGAGTCGAGAGAGAAGCATTGATCGCAAGTTCGGCGTCGGTTGGCGGGGCTACAGATGCCTCGTCACCATTGGCGAAACGTACACGATACCCCCCTCCTTCCAGAGTAGTAACAGCGTTCATCACCTCATGCGGACGGTTTTTCGCCATCCACCCCGATGCCGAAAAGAAATAGCAGTCACCCGAAGGCCCCTGCTGGAGCAACTCGAAGGTGGGCGCACCGTTGGCGAAAAGGGTGCGTTTCACATTGCGGAGTTTGAGTACGTTCTTGTAATAGATATCAAGAATTTTGTCATTATCGATGGCGGCAGCGGTCGGCAAATCGACGGTCTGAGTTTTTTTCATATAATTCTCCAACGCCACCAAAGCGGCGGCGTCCTCTCCGCGGTACTCCGGACTTGCAATCCTGGCAATCAGGTTCTGTTTTGATACCGTTTCATTCCCCTGCGACCAACTGGACCAGTTGCGCCGCACCACCTCGCCAAAGGAGGGGATCTCCGCCTGTCCATTGGCGGAAAGCAACGGATCCGCGATATCTTTTCCCGGAGAGACGACTGGAACGATTAGCATAGTCAGTGTCAACAACATTACCGTAATGAAACTATTCATTCTTCCTTCTCCTTCCAGGATCAGGTTGGCTTTCTGTCTACGAATGAACCAGCTTAACGACGATTTCTTTTCATCCCATAGCACACTAGTACCTTGTAACTCTTATTCCCCCCCCCCCGACCCTACCCCCGACAGGGAGGAGGGAAACAACCTTACGGAGCAAGACTGATACGATCAAGATGAGAAAAAACCTTACTCCTGAAAAGACACGATGCAATGGCGCCTTTTCAATTGCTATAAACCCAAAAACGGCAGTTGGAGGTATCCGCGAAGAGCGACCCTGCCGTATTTCGTTACTGTTCTTTGCTAAATGGAGCGGCTGCGAGGCGCGACGGAGCCTCTCTCGCCCGGATGTGGCATGGGAGTATTCGAATTTTCCGAATCCCTTACTATGCTGGATTGAAACCCGGCACTCTGTAACAGTTTTTCGTCGCGCCGAGGGCTGGGCTGAAATAGAGAATACTCCCGCTATTTTGGGGACTCACCGTCTTGTAGATGCCGTTCCCCTGATAAACCAGTGGCGGGAAGAGCAGGGCGCTCAGCGTCGGATCGCTCTCTGCCGCAGCGGAATTGATGATCCTGCGAACGTGGGAGAGGTGTTCACGGTACCACCCCATGAACGGCCGATAGGCCGGTCCCGCAAAGTGGCTGTCCACGATAAGAGGAGTCTGAGGGGTAAGGCGATCGGTATCGCTTGAATAATCGGTGAAGTCGCCTCCCACCCTGTCGCCAACCGCTCCAAAATTAACACCGTCTCCTTCCTTGTAATAAGCAGTATCATCCTTGATGTCGCCCCACACCTTGCCCGTCCAGACAACCACATGAACGATGGTGGTTTCCAGCGGCTTGTCCTTCTTTGGCTCCGGCATGATGTAGAGCAGGTCTCCCGGTTGAAGGTACGCCTTGGTATCGTCAAAGTTCGAATAATTGATGTCCAGCAGCACCCCTCCGCCCGAGGCGTTGATACCTCCTTCAGTTACCTTGGCGCGACACGCCTGTGTGCCAATGCCGGTAGGCAATGGCGCCTCGTCCGCTGCGACTCCGAAGGCGAAATTATAGATCCACGAGGTGAAATCGGAACAATCAACCCCTTTCCACTGAATCACGCTTGGGTCAATGCAGTTTGCCGTGTCGGGGGAGCAGTTTGTCGGGATATCATTGATTTTCTGTGAGCCGTTCGTGCGGCGAGCCGGGGTGCAGGTCTGGGTTTCGCCCATGGCACCCTTGTAATTGCCGTTAGAGATCTGGTAGAACGGGGCGCCGGTATCCCCGGGCGGGGTCCAGAGCGGGATGTGATGATGGCAGTAGTTGAGCCCCTGGTCTATCCAGTAATTCAGGGACTGTAACAGGCGCTGCTGCATCCAGGTCGCGGGATCCGATCCCGAAGGGGCGGATACGGCCGGCAGAGACGCCGGATCCGGTCCAAAGGGAGACGTGGTGGCGGCTGTCCGCCAGTCCGGCAGGGTCGACTCAGGCAGATTGTACCGGATATCGAAATCTTCGGGGAAGGACTCTTCAATCTTTGATAGCTTTGTACCAGAATCATTATTTTCGCTGCTGCAACCGGCAGAAAGAAGAGCTCCTCCCAAGATTCCCATACATAGCGCCGCCAGTATTCTTCTGCTTCGCATAATTACCTCCTGCAATATTATCAGCTTGTCCGGCGCCCTTGGGGGAACACGGTGTCAGGTCGGAACCTCACTGGATGCCACCAGACTTTCATCAACGAGACCTCGTGCCGCAAGCCTGACCAGCGGAACGAAGTTGAAACTGGTCCAGGCTTGCTTTGGGTGTCGGTTTTCGGGTGATTCCTCGCGGAGGCATTCCCCTCCTCTCCTACCGCAGATAGAGCGGCATCAGCGTGAAGCTGCCGTCGAGCCTGTCGGGCACGTCACGCAATGTCTGCCATTTCCATGACGATTCGCTCCAGATGAAGGGCTTGCCGTTCACCCTGGGGGTCCCGTACAGCATCCAGAACCCCTTGTTCGAGGAAGCTGGGTCCAGCACGCCGGCAAGCCGTGAAAAGGAGCGGACCATTTCCGTGGTGGCCGCCTTGGAGTCGATGGAACCGTCGGGTATCTGCTTGGGATAGGAGGTTTCTCCATAGCCCAGGTCCCATCGGCCAAAGAGGGAGAGAGGGTTGGCCGGGTCGGTGTAGGTTATGACATTCCTGGCGTCCGCCACGTCCTTCACGCCGGGCAGCAGTTCCTTGAACTGCCGCCGGCGCGCCGGACGGTTGTCCGTGGACTGGAGGTCCGTCCTCACCTGAAGAGAAGCAGGAAAGTTGATCCCCATCAGATAGTCGGCGGTGACCATTTCCCGGTCATAATCGGTGGAGCACGGCCTGCCGTCCAGCGACCTGCTGGTTACCGCGTAAGGGCCGCCCGTGGAACGATAGTAGACGAAGCAGCGGTAGGACATCTCCACCAGCCCGGTCTCCCCGGTCTTGGAGTCCGCCAGCATGTAGCCGTTCAGATAGGTGCCGGTGTTGTCCAGGGAGATGGCGTCGAAGAAGTCGTCGACGGAGGCTGAAAACTGTTCGGCCAGGGTCGCCCGCCAGAATATCCATATTCCCGTGGGATTCACCTGTCCCCTGGACGCCCGGTGCGTGGTCTCGTTGAACAGCATCCCCTTGTTGTTGAAGCCGAAGTCGGTGCAGGAACCGATAAGTCCTGGGTTGGAGGCGTTCATGGTAACCATGTCTCCGTTCACCGCCAGGGTCTGGACCATGCTCTGGGAAAGAAACCCCTGCCAGGTATTGTGGGTCAGGATGACCTCGCTTCCGACGCGTTTCAGGAAGGCGGAGCACTTGTCCGGATGGTCGCCGGGCCTCACACCTCCCGCCGCCAGTTCCGGCGAGAAGGAGATGGCGTCCATCAGGTCGTTGTAGGCATTCAGAAAATAGACATCCAGGAAGGTAAGTCCTGCCGTTTCATACCCCAGGACCAGTTCCCGGACCTTGAGATAATTGGCGTCCGGAAGCCATGTACCTGAGAAGTCGAGGCTTTCCGGCTTGTCGAGAACGGCGCCGTGGTAGATGCCCAGCATGCGGAAAAGGAGCCTCTTCAGGCGGTGCGCGGTAACGGCGCCGGCAGCCGGATTGCGCAGGTATTCCAGAAAAGCGCCATAGTTGTCCTTCAGGACACGGCCCGCCTCATCAAGCTCGGCCCTGGTGGGACCGTGCTGCTTGGGAAAGGTATGGGAAGGGTCCAGGAGATAGGCATGGTCCCATGAATTGTCCCTGGCGGAAATGATGGTTTTTCCCTGGAGCTTCCCCTGGATGAATCCCGCCCTGTATTCCGCTTTCAGGTCATTGGGGTCATTGGACACGATGGTCATGTTGGCGATGTTGTTTATGGTCTCGATCACCCCCGAAGCGGCGGCGTCCAGAGTGTAGGTCTTCCTGTTGGACGATTCCCCGTTTCCCGAACCGGAGCAGGCGGCAAGCAGCAATAAAGGCATCAGCGCGACAAGGATTATGACACGGCTTTGCATAACGTTCTCCTTTGCGATATTGGGGTACCGAACCCATGGATTGACTGACATGCGCGAAATGAAAACGCGGGATACCCAACGGCCATTGCCGTCCGGCTCCCGCGTTTCATATAACAAGCTCACGCCCCTTTCGCGGAGTTTCCCCGCCGGGAATGCGGGGCTCGCCTGGAGCAAGGAGGTCGATCCTCTCCTTTGTTTCATCAACCTCCACCTGGATTGTGGAAAAGGTCCAGCGCCCCGCAGACTTGCGCGCCGACACGAATACCGTCCCCTTCCCTTTCGGCCCGGAAACGGGAATCGCCAGCTCCGCTTTCCCGGAAGGTCCGCTTACCTGGACCGAGCCGGAGACAAACAGCCCTTCCCGCACAGGGGCGCCCAGGGCGCGGATGACGGCCGGGCTGGCCTTGGCCCTGGCCAGGGCCTCCCGGTAGGCGTCGTTCGTCTTCATGAGTCCGAACGCGAAATAGACGATGACGGCGCAGAAAGCGCCGACAACGGCAATCGCCCACAGGCAGGCAAGGGGAACGAACCACTTCCAGTTGCGGTCGAACCAGTTCCTTTTCCGGGCCGGTTCCATCACCAGACCGGGTTCATGAATGATTGGCATGGAGCACAGTCTACCACCCCGCACACCCCGGCGCAATCGGGGGTCAGTCCCTCCGGGAGGAGAAAAAAGCGGCGATTTCTCCGGCCAGGGCCTCGATGGTGGAGTCGTGGGGCTCCATATCCACCCTCAGCCCCAGGTCGCGGCAGGCATCCGAGGTGATGGGGCCGATGGAGGCGACCGCCACCCCTTCCAGCAGATGGAGGAGGCGGTTTTCGCCCACCAGGGCCGCCAGGTTGGAAACCGTGGATGAAGAGGTGAAGGAAATGCAGTTAATGCGTCTTTTTTCCAGGTCCTCCAGCGCATCCGCGGGGAGGGAATCGGGCATCACGGTGCAGTAGGCGACCGGCGCCTCCACCTCCATCCGCAGCTTCTCCAGCCCGAGCCTGATGACGTCCCGCGCCCGGTCCCCCCTGGGCCAGAGGCATCTATTCCCGAATGTGTCCAGCGCCGCGAAGGCCTCCACCACCCCCTCGGCGCGGTATCCCCCGGGGATCAGGTCAGGCCTTATGCCATGGGCCGCCAGCGCCTCCGCCGTACCTGGGCCGACCACGGCCACCCGGCAGGATCCCAGGGCGCGGCTGTCGAACCCCAGGTGATGCAGGCGGTCGAAGAAGGCCTTCACCCCGTTGGCCGAGGTCAGGACCACCCAGTCAAAACCGGACAGGGAACGGATCGCCTCGTCCAGTCCGGTGAAATCTTCGGGCCGCGTCACGGCGATGGCCGGGCATTCAACGACCCGGGCGCCATACCCGCGCAGGATGCGGGAGAAGGCGCCGGCCTGATCCGTTGCGCGGGTTACAAGTACTCCCACGCCGAACAGGGGCCTGGTGTCAAACCAGCGGAGCCTGTCCCGCAGACGCACCACCTCCCCCACCACGGTGATGGCCGGCGCCCTGAAAACGGCTTTTCGCGCACGCTCGCCGATGTCCGCCAGCGTGCCGATCAGCACCTCCTGCTCCGGGCGGGTACCCCAGCGGATCAGCGCCACGGGGGTATCCGCCGGTCTGCCGTGGGCCAGCAGATTCTCCGTTATCCCGGTCAGGTTTTTCATTCCCATGTAGAAGACAAGGGTGCCGTTGCCCCGGCCGAGACATGGCCAGTCAATGCCCGAGACCTCCCTGGCCGGGCTCTCATGGCCGGTAACAAAGGTAACCGAGGTGGTAAAGTCCCGGTGCGTCAGCGGGATCCCCGCATATGCGGTGGCGCCGGAACCCGCCGTGACCCCTGGCACGACCTCGAAGGGGATGCCCGCGGCAGCCAGAACCTCGCACTCCTCACCTCCACGGCCGAAGATGAACGGGTCGCCCCCCTTGAGGCGCGCCACAACCTTGCCGGCCAGGGCCTTTTCCACCAGCATGTCGTTGATCTGCCCCTGTTCCCGGTTGTGCGCCCCGCCGATCTTGCCGGCATATATCAGCTCGGCCCCGGGCCCGGCGAATTCCAGAAGCCCCGGATGGGCCAGGTAGTCATAGATGACCACATCGGCAAGGGAGATACACTCCCTCCCCCTGACGGTGATCAGGCCGGGGTCGCCGGGACCGGCGCCTATAAGGTAGACATATCCGTTTTTTTCAGGTTCCATATGCGCTGTATCCACTGATTTTCAATGAAAGGGTAGAATCCCCCTGCCTAAAGGGGGAAAATACGCCGTATTGCCTGCCCAAAAAAAGCAGGAAAGCTTCATCCCGACACCAAACAAACATATCACTCATCACTTTTTACTTTTTACTTTTCACTTTTCACTTTTCACTTTCCACAACCACCCTCATACACCTCACGCAGGATCTCCCTGCCCCCATCCTCCAGCAGCCTGCCGGCAAGCTCAACGCCCAGCGCGGCAAAGGACTCCGCCGGACCGGCGATAGCTCCCCGCGCGGATCTCCCGCCGTCCAGGGCGCCGATGAAGGCCGACAGACGCAGCTCGTTGCCGATCAGTTGTCCGTAGGCGGCTATAGGAACCTGGCAGCCGCCCTGGCAGCGCCCGAGAAACGCCCTTTCCGCCCCCACGCAGCATGCCGTGGCCGGGTCGTTGAGAAAGGAAACCGCCTCCATAACTGCCCTGTCGTCCATGCGGCATTCTATTCCCAGAGCCCCCTGTCCTGTGGCTGGAAGCGATATCTCCACGGGCAGATATTCCGTTACCAGCCCGGCGAAGCCAAGCCGCCTCAGGCCCGCCGCAGCCAGGACAACCGCATCCAGATTCTCCTTTGCCATCTTGCCCAGCCGGGTCTCCACATTGCCGCGAATCATCACCATCTCCAGGTCCGGACGGATGGCCAGCAGTTGCGCCTGGCGGCGAAGAGCGCTGGTGCCGATGCGGGCGCCGCGCGGCAGAGCCGCGAAGGGAACGCCGTTGGAAACCAGGGCATCCCGGGGATCTTCCCGCTCCGTGACGCAGGCGAGCCCCAGGCCGTCCGGGAATTCAGCCGGCACATCCTTCATGCTGTGCACGGCCAGGTCGATCCCGCCCCGGAGCATCTCCTCCTCGATCTCCTTGACAAAGAGCCCCTTTCCGCCCACCCGGGCCAGGGGCACATCAAGGATGCGGTCTCCGCTGGTCGTTATCTTCACCAGGGATACCGCGCACTGGGGATACCGTTCGACGAGACGGTCACGTACCCACCCGGCCTGCCAAAGGGCAAGGGGGCTCCCCCTGGTGCCGATTTTCAACGATCTCAAAGCCATTCTCCGACTCACCAAAAAACCCTCCCAAACCAATAACTTTCAGCCTTTCACCCATCACTCATCACGCATTACTTTTCACTTTTCACTTTTCACCTTTCACTTTTCACCTTTCACTTTTCACCTTTCACTCCTCCCCATCCTCCTCTGCCTGCCTCTCCGGAGAGAGATCGAACAGGCTTTGCAGCGCGTCCAGGTAGAGATCGATGCGTCCCCCCTGGCCGGTATGCTTCAGGACGCTGATGGGGGTGTGGAGCAGCTTGGAGATTATGGCCGATGTCATGGCGTCGAGACGTCTCTCCTGCTCCGGCGATGGGTCTTTCCAGGCGGTCAGGGTACGCCGGGCTTCCGCGCGCACGATCTCCTCGAAGCGGGAGCGGAGGGCGACAATGGTCGGCACCACCTCCAGGGAAGAAAGCCAGGCGAGAAAGCGCCCTGTTTCATCGGTAACGATCTCCTCGGCTTTTTCGGCTTCCCTGGCGCGCTGCTCCAGATTGGATTCCACCACCCCCCGCAGGTCGTCGGTATTGTACAGGTAGACGTTCTCCAGATCATTCACCGCCGGGTCTATATCCCGGGGCACCGCGATGTCGATAAAGAACATGGGCCGCTGTTTGCGGCGGCGGAGCGCCTCCGAGACGGCAGCCGGACCGATGATGTAGCGGGGGGCGCCGGTGGTGGAAAGGATGATGTCGGCCTTGTGGAGGTGATCCGCAAGGTCATCGAAACGGACCGGCCGGCCGGAAAACTCCGTTGCGAGACGTTCCGCCCGTTCAAAGGTGCGGTTGGCCACCATCACCTCGCCGGCGCCGGCGGTTACGAAATGCCTCGCCGCCAGCTCGCCCATCTCCCCGGTCCCCACAAGAAGCACGGTCTTGCCGGCAAGGCCGTCAAAGATCTTCCTGGCCAGCTCCACGGCGGCAAAGGCGACGGATACCGCCGAGGAAGCGATGCGGGTCTCTGTGCGTATGCGCTTGGCCACGGAAAAGGCCTTGTGCAGGAGCCGGTTCAGGATCAGGCCGGATGCGCCGTATTCAGCGGCATAGCCGTAGGCCGCCTTGACCTGCCCCAGGATCTGCGGTTCGCCAATCACAAGGGAATCCAGGCTGGACGCCACCCGGAACACGTGCCGGACGGCCTTTTCTCCGTGATAACCATAGAGATGCGGCTCCAGACTGGAAAAGGGGATCCCGCCCCGGCCGGCCAGGAACCGCTTGACGCGCGCGATGCCGGCGGCCATGTCGCGGGCGCGGGCATACACCTCGACACGGTTGCAGGTGGAAACTATAACCCCCTCGGTGATGTCAGGAAGCGAGGTCAGTTCACGGAGGGGTGATTCGATGCCGCTGGAGGAAAAGGCCAGTTTCTCCCTGATTTCCAGGGGGGCCGTATGATGGGAGAGTCCCACGACGATGATATTCATGAATGCCGGCTACCTGTTGCCGTGGTGTCCCGGCAGCAGTAGGTTGACGCCGAGAAAGGTGAAGAGGATCACGCAGAAACCGGCAATGGCCAGGATCGCTGCCCTTCTGCCGCGCCATCCGGTGGTCAGCCTGCCGTGGAGAAGGGCCGCGTAGACGAACCAGGTGATGAGAGACCAGGTCTGCTTCGGCTCCCAGCTCCAGTATTCCCCCCACACGGCCTTTGCCCAGATGGCCCCGGAGATAATGGCCGCCGTCAACAGGGGAAAGCCGACGGCCAGACAGCGATAGTTGATGTCGTCCAGGATATCAAGGGAGGGAAGGCGATGGAACATGGCGCCCAGTATCTTCCTTTTCAGGTAGTGTTCCTGGAGCAGGTACATCACCCCCGCGCAGAAGGCAACGGCGAATACGGCGTAGGCGGAGAAGGCGCCCGCGGCATGGATTATCAGCCAGCCGCTTTTCAGGGCCGGATTCAGGGGGCCGACCGACGACGGAAAGAAGGCGGACGCCAGGATCATGAGAAACGCCACCGGCATGACGAAGGCGCCGAGTATGACGGCCCGGTATCTCCACTGGAAGGCGAGAAAGGCCCCCGCCACGGCCAGACTGAAAAAGGAGAGCGACTCATGGGGATTCGTGATGGGCGTATGTCCCGACGCGAAATAGCGGTGGAAGGTGTAGAGACAATGGCACGCGAATCCCGCGCCCAGCGCCCAGCGGCAGATACGGCCCATCATTGCGGACGGACGGATGAAGAAGACCAGGTAGCAAAGGGTGGCGGCGCCGTAAAGGGCCAGCGCGGCGTTAAAAAGCGAGGCGCTCATGGCATATCCCTTCTCTCCACCCCCAGCTCGCCGAGACTGAATCCGGGACCCGCCACCTCCCGCATGAGCCGGTCGACCTCATCGTCGGCGCCGGTGCGCAAAAGGGACGGAAGGCCTCGCGAAATCAGGGAGCCGAGGATCTCCCTGGTGGCGTGACAGCCCATTTTCATCGCCAGGAGTCGCTCGCGGACAGCGCCTAATACCTGGAGCGTCACGGCGTATTCCTCGCCGTACCGCTCCCGCAACTCCCCGCTGATTTCCCTGGCAAGGGCGGGACACTTCCCGCCGGTGGATACGGTCAGGAGGAGATCGCCAACGGCTACGGAAGAAGGCGTGGTGAAGTCGCTGCGTTCGGGCATGTCGGCGATGTTGGCCGGGATGCGCCATTCAGCGGCCTCATCGGACACCGCCATGCTGACTCCGCGCTTGCCGGTGGCGGCGAATACCAGAAAGGAACCGGCCAGATCGCCGGTCCGGTACTCCCGCGCCAGGTGTTCGATCATTCCCTTTTTCGCCAGTCCCTGCAAGCCCTTGGACAGGGTGGGAGCGATGACCCTGACCCTGGCCCCCGCGTCCAGCAGGGTCCGGCACTTGCGCTCCGCCACGGCCCCTCCGCCGACGATGGTGACGCTCCTGCCGCGGATCTCGATATTGATGGGATAGTATTTCACAGGCGCACCCCCGGAAAAGAAGGGAGATCCCTACCAGATCTCGGGACTCGCCTTGGCAATGCCGGCGATCACATCCTTGATGCGCCTCAGCGCCCGTTCCCAGGATGCGCGCTCTTCATCGGAGGCTTTTTCCGTCCGGTTGTGGATCTCCTTGTACAGATGGGTGGCAAAGGGTTCCAGCATGACGATGACCTCTTTGTCCTTCACCTCGACCGCGGCTTCAAGGGCCTGCAGATATTTCTCCACGACATTCATGATGGCGCTCCTTATGTTTGATCCCGGATTCGGCGGTTGGAGGCATCCTCCGTTCGCTCCGATTGTCCTATTTCCGCTGCTCTAAGCACATTTCGCTACAGCCGATAAACTCACCCTTCGGATTCGGACAGTATCGGCTGTGGCCGCTCCATTTCGCAAACAGCAGCAACGAAATACGACAGAGTCGCTCTCTACGGATACCTCCAACCGCCGGTTTTGGTTTGATAACCCGCCTCGGGGCATGCCCCGCCGAAATTCTACCCGGAAGCGGCCTGATGGCAAGGGAAACAGCGTCAGATCCTCTCCAGCTCGTATCCCCTGGTCCCCAGGCCTATCTTCTCAGCGTGCCGCAACTGGACCTCCCAGTCAATGTCGGGCGACACCCCGCGGAACTTGTCCCCGCCCGGCTCGAAACCGCTCTTCAGGGCCGTGTCCCGGTTCCCCGGCGCCGCGTTCACCAGATCGGCGCAGGCCTGGTCCACCGCCACCGGGTCGGTGGAGGCGCAGATGCCGATGTCGTTCACGATGGGCGCGTCCGCGTGGCCATAGCAGTCACAGGCCGGCGACACCTGGGTGATGAAGTTAAGGTAGATGGATTTTTCCCGCTTCCCCTGCACCGCGCCCAGGGCGAATTCGCACATCTTCTTCATCACCAGGGGGGCGTCCTGGTCCCAGCGCACCTTCACCGCCTTGACCGGACAGACGCTGATGCAGCGGCCGCAACCGGCGCACTTTACGGGGTCGATGAGCGACTTTCCGTCACGAACGCTGATGGCGCCAAGGGCGCACGCATCCAGACAGAGGCCGCATCCGTTGCACAATTCTCCTGAAACCTCCGGGGCGACGCTGGAATGCTGCAGCAGTTTGCCGCTCCGGCTGGCGCAGCCCATGCCCAGGTTCTTCAGGGCGCCGCCGAAACCGGTCAGTTCGTGGCACTTGAAGTGGGATACCACCACCATGGCGTCCGCCTCCACGATCTCCGCGCCGATGGAAACAGAGCGAAACAGCTCACCCTCGACGGGCACGTCCACCGCCGTATGCCCCCGAAGACCGTCGCACATGATGAGGGGCGCGCCGACCACGGCATAGGCGAAACCGTTCTCCACCGCGTTCGTCAGGCCGGACACGGCCTCTTTCCTGGCCCCGGGATAGAGGGTGGAGGAATCGGTGAGAAAGGGTTTTGCGCCTCGCCCCTTGAGCTCCTCCACCACCCTTCTGATGAAGATCGGCCGGACAAAGGCGTGGTTTCCCTTTTCCCCGAAGTGCATCTTGATCGCCGTGAGGTCGCCGGGACAGATCCTCTCCTCCAGCCCGCAACCGCGCATAAGCCTGCCGATCTTGTCGAAAAGATTCTCCTTTGTCCCTGCCCTCATATCGGCGAAACAGACTTTGACGGACATGGCGCGCCTCCTTTTCAAGTACAGCGATTGCTACAGCTTACCAGTCACAGGACCTTTTTGAAAACAGATTTCCGCGCGGGAGGAAGATTTTTATTGGAAAAGAAGGCGGGATTCCGTGGTAGGATGCTTTTTTCCGCGCTATGGCGGGAAAAACCCCGCCGCCGGGGATCATCATCGAAGGAGGTACATCCGTGCGTTCGCCCTTTTCTCCGGAAAGACGACGTTTCCTGAAATGCTCCGCCCTGGCCGGAGCGGCCCTCATCTTTCCCGGTCTCCTGGCCGCGTGCGCCACATCGCGGCGGGCCGTCGCGCGCCCCGCCGGGGAATGGCTGGAGTGGCCCCTGGAACGCAGGATCGCCCAGATGCTGATGCTTGGGTTCACCGGGGAGACCGCCCCGGAAGACAGCCCGGTCGCCGTCGCCATACGTGATTACGGCATCGGCGGGGTGGTCCTGTTCGACAACAACAGCGACCTCCAGGTCACGAACCGCAATATCACCGGACCGGCGCAACTGAAATCCCTGACCCGGCGCCTCAACTCCTATGCCGGTATTCCGCTTTTGATATCGGTGGACCAGGAGGGAGGCATCGTCACCCGCCTGAAGGAGCGTTACGGCTTCCCGCCATCACTCTCGGCCGGATATCTGGGAAATAAGGACGACCTGGAGCTGACCCGATCCCACTCCGAAGAGATGGCCTCCACCCTGAGGGAATTCGGCTTCACCCTCAACCTGGCGCCGGTTGTGGACCTGAACAGCAACCCGGCAAACCCCATCATAGCCCTGAAGGAAAGGAGTTTTTCCGCCGACGCGGAACGGGTCGCCGCCCATGCCGCGGAATTCGTGAAGGGGCATCGCAGCCATGGGATAGCCACCTGCCTGAAACACTTTCCCGGCCACGGCAGCTCGCGGGACGACTCCCATCTCGGCCTGGTGGATGTCACGGCATACTGGACCAGGGATGAACTGATCCCCTACCGCCGGCTCATCCAGCAGGGCCTGTGCGACATGGTGATGACGGCCCACACCTTCAACTCCCGCCTGGACGGGGATTATCCCGCCACCCTCTCCAGGGCGACCATCGACGGCATTCTGCGCGGGGAACTGGGTTTTGACGGCGTGGTGCTCAGCGACGACCTGAACATGGCCGCCATAGTCAACCACTACAGCTACGAGACCGCCGTGGAAAAGGCCATCAACGCGGGGGTAGACATCCTGGTGGTGGCCAACGACAAGCTGTATGACCCGTATACGGCGCCGAGGACCATAGAGATGCTGCTGAAGATGGTGGCAACGGGACGCATGGACGAAAAGCGGATCAATCAGTCCTGCGCAAGGATCATGGCCCTCAAAGCCCGCTATCTTGATCCCACCTGCTTCAGGCGACCCTGAATCGGCCCACAAGTTCATTGAGCTCATGGGCCTGGCCGGAAAGCCGGGCCGCTGCATCCGTTGTTTCCTCGGCGCCCTGGGCCGTCTGATGCACTACCTCGGTAATCTGCTGGATGTTTGTGGCAACCTCAACGGTAGTTGCCGTCTGCTGTTCAGCGGCAGTGGCTATCTGGCTCACCTGCATGCTCACTTCATTGATATTTTCCAGGATCTCTTCCAGAGCCAGTCCCGACTTCCGGGAAGAATCCGTTCCTTTTTCCACTTCCACAACCCCTTCTTCCATGGCGGCGACGGCGTCTCCCGTTTCTTTCTGGATTGCCTTTATCATCTCGCCGATTTCGCGGGTCGCTCTGGTAGTCCGGTCCGCAAGCGCCCGGACTTCATCGGCGACCACCGCGAATCCACGCCCCTGTTCTCCGGCGCGGGCCGCCTCGATGGCTGCGTTGAGGGCAAGGAGATTTGTCTGGTCGGCAATATCCTCGATGGCGCCAATGATGTCGCCTATCTGCTCCGAGCGTGTACCCAGGGTCGCCACACTTTCCGCAGTCCGCCTAACGCGTTCGGCGATGAGTCCCATTCCGGCAATGGTCTCCTGAACAACGAGCGCCCCGGAAGTAGCCGAATCCGCACTCTGCCGGGCCGCCTCCGCGGCCATGGCGCAGTTTCGGGCGATGTCGTTGGACGTGGCCGACATCTCTTCACCCGCCGTAGCCACGGTGCCGGTCTGGGCCGCAACCTCCTCGGCGCCGGTGGCAATTTGCTCGGAAGTAGCGTGAAGCTGGTCTGACGCGGAGGCAATACTGGAAGATACATCACCGACCTTGCCGATAAGATCACGCAGATTGCCGCCCATGGCGTACATATGCTCTATCAGCCGGCCGATCTCGTCCCTGGAGGTAACGGCATGATCGATTCTCAGATCGCCTCCGGCAATCTGGTCGGCCAGGGAAACCGCCCGGTCCAGCCCTCTCATAAGGATGCGTATGTTGAGGAAGACGGTCATCATAGCCACCAGCAACCCCAGCCCGGCTATGGTCAGAGCAATCAGTTGCGCTCGCCTCTGATCCCTGTCGAAGGTTGCCTTCTGCTCTGAAATGTTCCGCCATTCCGATTCCTTCAATTCCAGCAGACTGTCTTTCAGTGTCCGCCACTGGGGGGTCTCCTGGCGCACCAGGACCTCCTTTGCCTGATCCAGAGCCCCATTACGGGCCATGGATATGATACCGTCCCGCAAAGCGTTATCTTTTTCCCATTCAACGGCAACCCCGGCCAGGGCGGCCTCACTGGACCGCCCGGCGGACAGCTTCCGGGTTTTCGCCAATTCGCCGTCAAACGCTTCCACGGCCTTCCTGTAGTTGGCGTATGCCTTATCGTCCGACGGGTTAAGGAGAATATTACGGACTGCCTGCCCACTCTGAAGACCCTGGGAATACAACTCCTGGAGACCGCTCAGCGCCCTCATGTCGCGGTTGATGAGTCTCTCCGCCGCTCCGGTCATGTGTCTCAGGGCGAAAAAGGTAACCAGTAGCGCGAACAGCAGCACAAAAGTGGGGATTGCGGCAGAAAGAATCAGTCTGGCTTTGATACGCATGGGTAGCGCTCCTTTCAAGGACATACTTATTTATTTTCACAAAAAAACCGCGGGAAAAGCGGCCATCGCTGCCCTGCGACCACCGGACTACCAGACCGGCGAAGCGTCGTCTTCCGTCTGGCGCCGGGAATATCTCCTGATGCTCTTGTCCAGCCGCATTGCCACTCGCCCGAGGAGAAGCAGATCCTCCCGGCGGATCGCATCCAATTCTTCACAACTGAGGAAGAAGCCCTCCTCCCGGCATGACTGGGCAAGGGATTGAACCGCGCGATGCCGGAAATGGTCATCCGTGAGCAAACGGCCGAGAAGTTTTTCCACCATTTCCTGTGACATGTCTTTTCTCCCCGGCTGTCCCCAGCGGGGACGCCTGACAATACAGTATCCCCTGTATCTGCACCGGAGATGCCAGAAAACACTGTCAATGTAATCAATATGTTAGCAAGGCAGACGCTGGTAAATCGTCCCCTGGGGACACGAACTGTTCCCACAGGGGACGATTTACCAGCGATAAGCATCTTTTGCCGAGGAAACGCGGCCGGCAAACAGGTGCGAAGGCTAAGGTTACGAACGGTAAAAGTTCTTTCTGGCAATCTTCAGGAGCTTCGCCGCCCTGGTCTTGTTACCTTTGCAGCGATCGAGGGTGATGGCTAGGATCTCGTTGGTGAGGGCCTCTAGCGACAGGTCTTCCGAGGGCAAGGTAATGGTATAACTGACCGAGCCACCCGTTGCGGTTGATAGATGGCCTGACGGCTCGTTGCGGCCTATCCCCAGGTGACCGGGACGGATCAGCTCGCCGTCGGTGAGGATAGCGGCGCGCTCCAGCATGTTGCGTAACTCGCGCACATTGCCCGGCCATTGGTAGTCCCGCAGCAGCTCCATGGCCTTTTGCGATATTCCCGGCAATGCCTTTGCCAGATGCTGGCGCAGCTCCCCCAGAACGTGTTCGCACAGGAGGGGGATATCTTCCCTGCGCTCCCGCAGGGGGGGGATTGTGAGAGGAAATACGTTGATGCGGTGGAAAAGGTCTTCGCGAAAGCAACCATCGGCGACAAGGGCGGAAAGGTTCCGATTGGTGGTTACGATCACCCGGCATTCCACCGGCTGGAGGGTGTTGCTGCCGATCTTTTCATACACATGCTCCTGGAGAACCCGCAGCAGTTTCGCCTGTAGCAGCAGAGGCATGTCGCCAATCTCGTCAAGGAGGAGGGTTCCGCCCCGCGCCGCGCTGAACTTTCCCTCCCGGTCCCTGTCAGCGCCGGTGAAAGCGCCCCGCGCATGGCCGAAAAGCTCACTCTCCAGCAGATGCTCGGGAATGGCGGCGCAGTTCACGGCGACGAAGCCTGCCGGCTTCCCATTCCCTGCGAAATGGATGGCCCGGGCCAGCACCTCCTTGCCGACACCGCTCTCGCCATAGATGGCAACCGTGGTCCTGTCCGCCTGAACAACCCTGGCTGCCAGCTCCAACTGCTCTTTCATGCCCGGATTCACGGTGACTATGCTCTGGAAGCTGAACCTTTCCCGGAGCATGGTTCTCATCTGCTCGTTTTCAGTTACTGCCTCATGATATTCCAGAGTGCGCCGCACGGCGATGCGCAGGGTATCCATGGAGCACGGTTTTTCCAGATAATCGCTGGCGCCAGCTTTCATCGCCCGCACCGCGCTCTCGACGCTGCCGTTTGCGGTCACCGCGATGATGGGAATGTTGCCGAATCGCTGGCGGATTTGCTGGATGAGCTGTATGCCATCCATGCCCGGCATGACGATGTCGGTCACCACCATGTCCACGGACGACGGGTCCCGTTCCATGATCGCCAGGGCTTCATCGCCGCTGGAGGCCAATTTGGGAAGAAAGCCAGCTTTCAGCAGATAGCGTTCCAGTATGCGGAGTGATATGGACTCATCGTCTACGGCCAATATTGTGTCGCTGTTCATCTATTCCACCTTGAATAAAGACTTTCAGTCCCTCAGGGACGGCCGATAACAGCCGGGGACTTTCGAGTGTAACCCCTCCAAACCTCCCCTTATCAGGGGAGGCTTCAGGGCTTCCCCCCCGATAAGGGGGGACCGAGGGGGGTTGGCTTTAATCGTTACATGGTACTCGTTTTCCTGCCCACTCTCGCGTCTTTTCTTTCCAACACTCTCTCTATCGGATGAAAAAGCCATATCTGAAGGAATAATCATCCCCAGACCGCCCGCATTTCCCGGGGAAATGCTCATGGCTGGCGGCCAGCATGCCGATACATACGATAGAAGCTCTTTCGAGGAGGACACATGAAAAAGAACTCTCTATACACAGGTCTGGCATACTGCTTTCTCCTGGTTGCCGGAAACCGGCTTCAGATCCCCCTTTTTATGAATAATGAGTTTCTCTTCGGCTCTTCCCTGGTCATGCTTGTCATTGTTTACCGCGGCATGGCCGACGCCAACCTGAACAAGCGTCTCGACACTCCCTTGGAAATCAGTCCGGTGGGAAATGTCGTCATGGAGATGAAGGGCATGGGGCGCATCATCCGAACCATCAGGGCATTGCACAAATCCCACCCAGAGGATCTCGCTATAACCGGTTCCGAACAGAAGGAGAAAAGCGTTGTCCTCCAGTCACTCCTGGAGGAGCGGTTGTGGGCGGAAGAGGAACTGCGCCTGAGCGAGGCCCGCTGGCAGTTTGCCTTGGAGGGAGCTGGAGATGGTGTCTGGGACTGGAATCCGGCCAGCGGCCAGGTATATTATTCTTCCCGCTGGAAAGAGATGCTTGGTTATCGGGCTGAAGAAATCGGCGACGGTCTACATGAATGGGATGCGCGCATTCATCCCGACGATCGGGAAGAAACCTATGCCGCAATAAACCGCCATTTGCGGGGAGAATCACCTTTATACAGCAGCGAACACCGTCTCAGCTGCAAGGACGGTTCGTTCAAATGGATCCTGGATCGGGGAAAGGTAATCCAAAGGGACGGGAACGGTGCGCCAGTTCGAATGATCGGCACCCACAGTGATATCACCGAACGCAAACGGATGGAACGGGAGATTGTTGAGGCGCGCGAGAGGGCCGAGGCGGCGAACCGGGCGAAGAGCGAGTTTCTCGCCAACATGACCCATGAAATCCGCACGCCACTGAACGGCATCATGGGCATTGCACAATTGCTCCGGATGACGAAACTGAGCGGCGAACAGCTGGATTACCTGGAAAAGATGGACATCGCCGCGCGGAACCTGCTTGCCGTGGTGAGCAGCGTTCTGGACATCTCCAAGATCGAGGCCGGAAAGATAGACCGGGAACACGTAGCTTTTTCGCTGCGCAACAGCATCGATAGTGTCATCGTAAGCATCTTCCCTGCCATCAGGGAAAAGTGTCTCGGTTTCACCAACGATATCGACGATACTATTCCGGACATGCTCAACGGCGATGAACCGCGCCTGAAACAGATACTGCTCAACCTGCTGGGGAATGCGGTAAAATTCACCGATCAGGGAGGGTTCGCCCTATCTGTGCGTCTGCTTGAACGGGAGAACGACAGCGCCCTGATAAGGTTCACCGTCACGGATACAGGTATCGGCATTGCACCCGAAGACCTTAAACGCATTTTCGACCCCTTTGAACAGGCGGATTCATCCCTGTCCAGGAGGTACGGAGGCGCCGGCCTGGGCCTTTCCATCAGCCGGAGTCTCGCGGAGCTTATGGGGGGGGAGATACGGGTGGAAAGCGTGTCCGGCGCTGGAAGCTCCTTTCACGTGACCATACCCTTTTCGCTTAATTCCAACCGGGCGCCCGAGCCTCCCGAGGGTGAAGCCGCCAAAGCGTTGCCCGCGTCCCGCCCCCTCTCCATCCTGGTCGCGGAAGACAACGAAATCAACAGGAAGATTGTTTCCGCTATTCTTATGAAACTGGGGCATTCACCCATATGCGCGGAAAACGGCCTGGATGCGGTCGAGGCATGGCGGACAGGCCGCTTTGACTGCATCCTGATGGATATCCGCATGCCGGTCATGGACGGCGAAGAAGCAGCCTCCAGCATCCGGCGGGAAGAGCCGGACAGCGTGCGCATCCCCATAGTGGCGCTCACTGCCCACTCCCTGAAGGGGGATCGGGAACGACTTCTGGCCCGGGACTTCGACGGATATCTGGCCAAGCCTCTTAACGTTGTAGAACTGGCTGATTATCTCGCGGCCCTCTGCCCCCTCGGAGAAAAAACCGAAAATACGGAGGAACCGGAAAAGAGGGGCTCATCCCCACGTTCCGAGTCGTGGCCCGAATCCCTCGCCGGAGTGGACCTGTCTGACGCCATGCAACGCTTCGACGGAGACCGTGAGTTTTACGGAACATTGCTGGAGGATTTCGCCAGGGGATACGGAGGCTTCCACCGGGACATGGAAAAGGCCCTGGATTGCGGCGACGCGGACAAGGCGAGGGAGCTCGCCCATACGCTGAAAGGTGTCGCGGCATATCTCTCCATGAACGAGGTGAGAGAGCTCGCCCTGAGACTGGAAATAGAGATTGCCTCCGGCGCCGATGCCTCCGCCCGGGGGAAAAGCATCGCCCTGCTGGGCAAGGCCATTGAGAGGGTCATCGCCGGCATCGGGTTTCTCGCGGACCGATAATGGAGATGCAGGGAACCGGCCATCCCCACCGGCTACCATCCCTTCTTCTCCATCCGTTGCGCCTTTCTGAATTCCCACGGGGGCTGAGGATTCCGATCTTGCCATAAACCGGCGCGGCGCCTCCTCGCCTGTTCCTCTTCCTCCATGAATTCGGAAGCGTAGGCCGAGTGCAGGTATTTCCGGTAGGCCCATGACCACCCTTCCCGGATCATCTCCAGATTGATATTCCGGTTCCCCATCCACACCATCGAGACCAGCCTCCTGTATCTGTCTATATCCATTACATCAATGCGCACTCTACCGCGGCAGACCTTCCCCTGCAGCGCCCTTTGGGCCTCCTCGCCGAAAGGCTGCCCCTCCTTGCTTATCCTGCCGCTCTTCCGGTTGATCTTTTCCCTCTCCGGCGCATCAATCCCGTAAAGCCTCACCTTGAGCTTTGTGCCACCGGAATCGACGGTAAGGGTATCTCCATCGGAGACCTTTACAACATATCCAGCCAAAGTCCGGAGCGTTTCGCGGGAAAGAGCGGAAGAGGGGAGGAGAAGCAGGCAGAGACAGGCGATGGCGATTATCTTCAAATTTTTTCTCCAGAAGCATTGGATTTGTTGGGAAATTTTTCCTCTCACCCATGTACCAGCCACGGAGGGCAACCGAAGTTTGACACTTTGGTCGACGCAATGTCTTTATTATCAACATGTTAACCAA
>CAZHVY010000031.1:0-38217 GCA_964536305.1 uncultured Geobacter sp.
CGGCGGCGCGCAACGGCTGGATCGATGAGGAGCGGGTGGTGATGGAGACCATGATCGCCTTCAAGCGCGCCGGCGCGGACCTGATCCTCACCTACCACGCCCGGGACGTGGCCCAGATCCTGCGCAAGGGGTGGTAACAGACCGGCGCACCTGTTATGGGCGCATGGGAGGGCATCATGCACCCTGAAAATACAGGCATAGCTTTTGGTCTTACCATCATGGCCGGACTCGCCACCGGCATCGGCAGCGCCCTCGCCTTTTTCGCCCGCAGGACCAACACGCGCTTTCTTTCCGTGGCACTGGGTTTTTCCGCCGGGGTGATGATCTATGTCTCGCTGGTGGAGATCCTGGACAAGGCCCGCACGGCCCTTTCCGCGCCCTTGGGGAATTATGTGGGGTCGTGGCTGGCGGTGCTCTCCTTTTTCTTCGGCATTGTCCTCATCGCTCTCATCGACAAGCTGGTTCCCTCCTTCGAAAACCCCCACGAGATGCACACCGTAGAGGAGATGGGTTCCCCTCCGCCCAAGAGGGCGGAAAACGGAAAGCTCATGCGCATGGGAGTTGTTTCGGCCCTTGCCATAGGGATCCATAACTTTCCCGAGGGAATCGCCACCTTCGCCGCTGCAATCCAGGACCCGTCGCTGGGTGTCGCCATCGCCGTGGCCATTGGCATCCACAACATCCCGGAGGGAATAGCCGTAGCAATCCCGGTATATTTCGCCACCGGCAGCAGGAAGAAGGCCTTCGGCTATTCTTTTCTGTCGGGCATTTCCGAGCCGGTGGGCGCCCTCGCCGGATACTTCCTTCTCAGAAGCTTTTTCAACGACCTGGTGTTCGGCGTCCTCTTCGGCATGGTCGCCGGCATCATGGTCTTCATCTCCTTCGACCAGCTCCTCCCGACGGCCGAGGAATACGGCGAGCATCACCTGGCGGTATACGGCCTCATCGCGGGCATGGCGGTGATGGCGGTGAGTCTGCTGCTGTTCATGTAGGTTCCGGAGGCGGATTCATGGAATCCCCGCTTTTCTGGATTATCCCCGCATGGCGCCGTTGCCGTACGCGACCGGGCCGGGTATCGCATTTCCTTCAGCTTCCTTTTGAAAACTCCCCGCAGTTCAGATAAATCCGGAATTATTCCGTTATAAGACAAATACAATTCCGGATATAAATCAGATATTTCACTTGACTGTCGATGTAATATATTTTATATAACGTCTGTCGCTGCTTTTCTCCTTGCCGCGCATGAGATTTAAGGGAAAATTAAGGCCTGAAGAATCTTTCCTCCGGATTCTGAAAGCCATATCTGAGGGAAACGCACCTTGCCCAGCGTTTCCGGCATGAGGGCGTCTGTGACGCCCTTTTTTTCATGGGTAATCCGCAGAACACGCTTCCGCGACAAATTGATTGACATGTCGGTATAGATGTTTTTATATGACGAAGCCCGTCGCGGGCGGATCCAGGGGCGCCGGAAAGCCGGGTGAGGGGAAGGAACGTCATGTCGGATGAAAATAAATAGTGCCTCATCCAGGTTCCCGGATGGCCACTAATCAACCTGAAAACGGCAGTTGGAGTTGTCCGAAGAGAACGACTCTGGCCTGATTCGTTGCTGCTCTTGGCGAAATGGAGCGTCAACAGCCGATGGTGTCCGAACCCGCAGGGTGAGTTCATCGGCTGTAGCGAAATGAGCCTGGAGCAGCAGAAGAAGGACATCCGGAGTGAACAAAGGATGACTCCAACTGCCGAATATAGGATCAACCAACAGCGAGAGACATTATGAATAGTAGAGCAACCCGTAAAAGGATCGCCTCCATGGCGCCGGTGTTCACTTTTCTTCTCATTGCGGCTCTGATAGCCATGGCTGGCTGCCGGGACGGTAAGCCGCCCGAACCCGGTAAATCATCGGATGCCCCGGCCGCCACGCGTACAATAAGCTACTACCGGGACCGGTCCGTAACCGTGCCCGCCGGAATCACGCGGATTGCATGCGGATGGCCGGCCCAGAACTCCGTCATTGCCATGCTGGGCTATGGCGACAAGATTGTCGCCACAACCACAACGATCAAATCCATTCCCCTCTTTGAAAAATTCGTACCGTCAATCTCCCGCGCTTCATTCTGCTTCGGCCCCAGGGAGTACAACAGGGAGGAGCTGCTGAAAACCCGTCCCGAGGTCCTGTTCATACCCGATTCCGCCAGGGGCAGGTTCGACCAGTTGGAGAACACCGGGATAACGGTTATTTCCTTCAGGGACAACTCTCTACGGGCGCTCGTGGAGCGAACCGTGATAACGGGGGAGATCTTGGGCCCCGACGCCCATGAAAAGGCCCTCAAGTACCGGGAGTATTTCAACGGCAACGTGGAAAGGGTCCGAAAGGTCCTGGCCGGGATACCGAAGGAAAAGAGGGTGCGCCTCTACCATTCAATGGGGGACCCGCTCAGTACCGCGGGAAAGGAATCCCTGGTACAGGACTGGATGGACCTTTCCGGGGCCGTAAACGTTGCGGAAAACTGGTTTTCCGGCGCCAAGGTGGGCGTCGCTCCCGTGGAGCAGATAATAAGTTCGGACCCGGACGCCATTCTCGTCATGACCTCTACCGCGGCCGAGGAGATCAGGAAAGACCCCAAATGGGCGACGGTCAAGGCTGTGCGCGACAACCGGGTCTACGTCAATCCGAGGGGGATGTTCTGGTGGTGCAGGGAGACCGCGGAGGAGGCGTTGCAGTTCCTCTGGCTGGCCAAAACGCTCTACCCGGACCATTTCCGCCATGTGGACATGAACAGGGAGACGAAATACTTCTACAAGACATTTTACGGGTACGACCTTTCCGGGGCCGAGATCCGCTCAATCCTCCACCCGTCATGACGTCAGGGGAAGATGTGAACCCGATACCCAAGGCAAGTGAACGCGCCCGCGGCGCGGCCGTGATTCTGGCTGCGCTGCTGGCGCTTTTGCTTGTATCGGCCGTCGCCACCATCGGTATCGGCCGGTACAATCTGCCTCCCCTCAAGGTGTCGCGCATTCTCCTGGGGATGTTCTTCCCCTCCACGATCCCGGAGATTCCTCCCTGGCGGCCGGTGGAGTGGGGAATCGTGACCGAGGTGAGGATGCCGCGCATGCTGGTAACCGCCTTCGCGGGCATGGGGCTCGGCATTTCAGGCGCCGCCCTGCAGGGGCTGTTCCGCAATCCCCTTGTAGGTCCTCAGATTATTGGCATATCCAGCGGCGCCAGCTTCGGCGGCGTCCTTGCCATCCTCTTCTCTCTCCCCTCTTTCGCGGTTGTCGGCGCCGCCTTTTCCTGCGGCCTTCTGGCGCTTTTCCTGGTGTTCCTGCTTTCGCGCCTGGCGAACAGGTCCGGCAGCCTTTCCCTCGTGCTCGCGGGCATCATATGCAGCTCCTTTTTCGCCGCCCTCCTGGGCCTGGCGCAATACATGGCCGATCCGGAACGGCAGCTTCCCACGATGGTTTACTGGCTCATGGGGAGTTTCGCGGCGGCGGACTGGCGCAAGGTTTCCGTCATCGCCTTGCCGACCATCATATCCGGGGCGGTCCTCATGCTCCTGCGGTGGAGAATAAACCTCCTCTCCCTGGGAGACGAGGATGCCTCCGCCCTGGGGGTGAAGGTGGGGTATCTGCGCTGGACTATCCTCGTTCTCGTTTCCCTCATCGTGGCCGCCCAGGTATCGGTCAGCGGCGGTATCGGCTGGGTCGGCCTGGTGACGCCCCACTTCGCCCGCATGATGACCGGGCCCGATCACCGGTTTCTGCTGCCGGCTTCGGCCCTCCTGGGCGGCTCGTTCCTCCTTGTAATAGACAGTCTGGCCAGAACCCTCACCATGCAGGAGATTCCCATCGGAGTCCTCACCGCCCTGGTGGGAACGCCTGTATTCGGATACCTGTTCTGCAGGACGCGGGCAAGGGGGTGGAGTCATGACTGATTCCGCCTTTGTCTTCGAAAACCTGGGTTTTGGCTATCGTCCGGGGCAATGGGTGCTGCGGGGTTATGGGGGGAGGGTGAAGCGTGGCGAGGTCTTTTCCATCCTGGGTCCCAACGGCAGGGGCAAGACCACGCTGCTCAAGCTTCTCCTGGGCGCCCTCGACCCGAGGGAAGGGACCATCCGGAGGAAGGGCGAAACAGCCTTCGTTCCCCAGCTGTTCAAATGCAGTTTCTCCTACACGGTGCTGGACATGGTGCTCATGGGCCGCGCCGGCCGTATCCGCTGGTTTTCCACTCCGGGGTTGAAAGACGAGGAATCCGCCCTGGCTGCCCTGGAACGTATGGGGATCGCCCATCTGGCCGCGCGTCCCTTTGATGAACTTTCCGGAGGCCAGCGCCAGCTGGTGATCTTCGCCAGGGCGCTGGCGACGAAAGCGGATACCCTGGTGCTGGACGAGCCGGTCGCGGCCCTGGACATGAAAAACCAGGGCGCCATCCTGCGCTGGATAAGCCAGCTTTCCAGAGAAGACGGCCTGACCGTGGTATTCACCACCCACAACCCCCAGCACGCCCACATGGTTTCGGATACGAGCATGCTCATGCTGGGCGAAAGCGACTTTATCTGCGGCCCGGCGGACGAGGTCATGTCCGAGGAGGCCCTGCATGCCCTCTACGGGGTCAGGATGAAACGCTTCCGGGTTGAATGTGAAGGGCTCGACATGGAGACCTTTTCCCCTGTCTACTCCTGGCTCGGCCGCTTCCGGAACGGAGGGTGAAATTGAACCTTGATTCTGCAGGCGCTGAACTTGCCAAATTGTGAACGCCCGACCCCTCGCTAACAAGGCGGCGGTGAAATCTTTCTGCTCGAAAGGGGGAGTCCATCGCCGCGCTTTTTTCATCACATCGTGAAACATCCATGAAACACAAGGGATGGCGCGCTCAAAAAACACTTCTATAATAGCGGGTTTTGTGGTACGTTCCACCAGAAAAGTTCCTTCTTACACCCATCCGGGCACGTTATCCTGAAGCTTGCGACGCCCGCGAGAATCCGAAAAATCCCATGGCAAAAATAATCTGCATCGCAAATCAGAAAGGCGGGGTGGGAAAAACCACCACGGCTATCAACCTAGGCGCCTCCCTTGCCGTCGCGGAGCGCAGGACGCTTCTGGTGGACATGGATCCCCAGGGGAACGCGGGGAGCGGCGTGGGCGTGGAAAGGGGCGTGCTTCGCGACAATATCTACCATGCCCTGATCGACGACGCCGAAATGGCCGGTGTTGTCAAAAAGACGGAGATTCCCCTCCTGGAGGTAATCCCTTCCAGCGACGACCTCGCCGGGGCCGAGCTGGAGCTGGTCACGATGCCGGAACGGGAGAGAAGGCTGTCGCGCGCCCTTGCATCCATCGCCGATGACTACGCTTATATCCTCCTGGACTGTCCCCCTTCCCTCGGCCTTCTGACCCTGAACGCCATGACGGCCGCCCATTCGGTTCTGGTCCCGCTGCAGTGCGAATTCTACGCCATGGAGGGCCTGTCCAAGATCCTCAACACCATCCGGCTTGTTAAAAAGGGATTGAACCCGGCTCTCGCGGTGGAGGGAATCCTGCTGACCATGTACGACGGCAGGAACAACCTGTCCCGTCAGGTGAGTGAGGAGATCAGAAACCATTTCGGCGAGACGACCTTCAGGACCGTAATTCCCCGGAATGTCAGATTGTCGGAGGCGCCGAGCCATGGCAAGCCGATACTTCTCTATGATATAAACTCGCGCGGCGCCGCCGGATATCTGGAGCTGGCGCGGGAAATCGTGGAAAGAGAGGTAAAGAATGGTTAGGAAAACCGGCCTCGGCAAGGGAATCGCCGCCCTGCTCCCGGTGGTGGAGGAAGAGGGCAGAAGTTATTTTTCCTGTCCCATCGAAGATATCCGTCCCAACAGGGATCAGCCCCGCAAGCGGTTTTCCGCCGAAAAGATGGAGGAGCTGGCGGCGTCGATCCGTGAAAAGGGGATAATTCAGCCCCTGGTGGTCCGGAAGATGTCCGAACACTACGAACTGGTCGCCGGGGAGCGCCGCTGGCGTGCCGCCCAGAAAGCGGGACTACTGTCCGTTCCGGTGGTCATCCAGGACATCTCGGACGATACGGCCCTGGAGATGGCCCTCATCGAGAACATCCAGCGGGAGGACCTGAACGCCATTGAGCAGGCGGAGGCCTTCCACGCCCTCATCGAAAAGTTCCACCTCTCCCAGGAGGAGATGGCCAGGAGGGTCGGCAAGGACCGGTCCACCGTCGCCAATTCGCTGCGACTCCTCAGGCTTCCCGAAGAGATAAAGAACGACATTCTCGAAGAGCGCCTGAGCATGGGGCACGCCCGCGCTCTGCTCGCCCTGGATACGCGGGAGCTGATGATCCAGGCCCGTGAGGAGGTGCTGAAAAGGAATCTCTCCGTCCGTGAGACCGAGGGCCTGGTCAAGAGGATGAAGATGAAGCGGACGGTCAGGCCGAAGAACGCGCCCGGCCCCGAAATCAACGCCGTAGTCGATCGCCTCAAGCGACGCTTCATGACGCGGGTGGCCATCCGGCAGAGCGGTAAAGGGGGCAGGATCGAGATCTCGTATTCAACCTCCGATGAGCTGACCCGGCTGATCGACATCCTCTCTTCCTGAAGGACACGTTCCCTTGCCCGCTTGCCCCCGTCACTCCATTTCCCCACGGCCTTCAGGAAAGTTTTCCTTTCGAGTAAATATTTTTATTAAGACTAAAATTGTCGTTGACAGAGTGTTGCCTCTATGATAGGTGTCATATGTTTTACGGTCTGACCATACTACATCGCGAAAATGGGTCAGACGGGCAAGAAGGGGTTCAGGCATGATTAATATCGACATTGTTTTGCTGTTTCAGGCGGTCAATTTCCTGCTGCTCCTGTTTCTCCTGAACACGCTCCTGTACAGGCCGATCCGGAAGGTCATGGCCGACAGGGCCGCCGAGCTTGAGGCCGCGCGGGGAAAGACAGTATCGGTTGATTCCGATGTGCGGGACCGGATGGCCGAGTATGAACTGAAACTGCGGGAGGCCAAGACGGGCGCCAATGAGGAGAGGGCCCGAATGATTGGCGCGGCCCGCTCCGAAGAGGCCGCAATCCTCGAAGACGCCCGCCGCGACGCCGCTTCCAGTCTCGCGGAAATCCGCGCCGCCATACAGAAGGAGGCCGCCAAGGAGGAAGGCCGTCTTCGCGCACGGGCGGAAGAGCTTTCCAGGGTTATAAGCGAAAAGGTCCTCGGAAGGAGCCTGTCATGAAAAATACGACCCGGAAGACCGATGTGATTAACCGTATCGCTCCGGCGCTCATCGCTCTGGCGTTCCTGGCCGTATTCGCCTCCGTGGGCTGCGCGGAGGAAGCCGCCCATCATGCGGATTCGTCGGCGCAACTCAAGGATTTCGGCTTCCGTCTTTTCAACTTCGCCATCCTGGCGGCTATTCTCTTCTGGGTCGCCAGAAAAGCCGACATAAAAGGGCTTCTGGCCGCCCGCCGGGCCTCGGTGGAAAAGGCCCTGCGGGAAGCGGAGGAGATTAGGGAAGAGGCGGAGAAAAAGCTGGCCGAATACAGCGAGAAGCTGGAGAAGGCCACCCTGGAGATTGAGGACATCCGCGCGGCCATCCGCCGGGATGGCGAGGCCGAGAAGCAACGGATCATAGAAGAGGCGCGAAATACCGCCGAAAGGATCCGGGAGCAGGCCAAGGCCGCGGCGGGTCAGGAACTGGAGACCGCCAGGGCGCGGCTCAGGGCGGAAACCGCCCGGCTTGCCGTGCAGCTGGCGGAGTCGACTTTGAAGCAATCCGTTACAAGGTCCGATCAGGATCGTTTCGTGGATGAATATCTGAGCAAGGTAGTGGAGGCATAGTGAGCACGAACGCCATTGCACGAAGGTACGCAAAGGCCCTCATTCAGTTGGCCGCGGAAAAGGGGGTCATCGAACAGTACCATGAGGAGCTGACGCTTTTTTCGGGAGCCCTTGAATCGGCCCCCGAGGCGTACGCTATTCTCTCGGCCCCTGGGTACGGGATAGAGGCGAAACGCCGGATACTGAACGAAATGACGGCCCGGCTGGGCATTTCCAGGACCATAGGCGATTTCATGCTGCTCCTTCTTGACCGGAAGCGCATCGAGCACCTGGCCGGTATTGTAGACTGTTACAGGTCCTTTGCCGATGAAGCCGCCGGCATCCTCCGTTCAAGTGTCACCTCGGCCCTCCCCCTAACCGAACCGCAGGTCCGGGCGATGCGGGACGCGCTGGAGAAGGCGACGGGCAGAAAGATCATTCTCAGCGTCGAGACAGACCCTGTGCTGATTGGCGGTGTCGTTACCCGCATCGGCGACAAGGTCTTCGACGGCAGTATCAGAACCCAGTTGACCAAGATTCAAGATATATTACAGAAGGGGTGAGAAGCGCCTATGGAACTCAGAGCGGAAGAAATCAGCGAGATTATCAGGAAGCAGATTGAGGGCTACGGTAAGGAGATCGAGGTCGCCGAAACAGGCACAATTATCTCCGTAGGGGACGGGATCGCCCGCATCCACGGACTGGCGCGGGCCATGGCGGGCGAACTCCTGGAGTTCCCGGGCGGTGTTTCCGGTATGGTGCTGAATCTCGAAGAGGGGAATGTGGGCGCCGCGATCCTCGGTGAAGATAATCATAACATCAAGGAAGGCGCCATGGTGAAGAGGACCGGCAGGATTGTGGAGGTTCCGGTAGGCGACGCCCTGGTGGGCCGCGTGGTGAACGCCATCGGCCAGCCGGTGGACGGCAAGGGTCCCATCGCCACCAAGGACTTCCGCCAGGTGGAGGTCAAGGCGCCTGGCATCGTCAAGCGCAAGTCGGTTCATCAGCCCATGCAGACCGGGATCAAGGCGGTGGACTCCATGGTTCCCATCGGCCGGGGCCAGCGTGAGCTGATCATCGGCGACCGCCAGACCGGCAAGACCGCCATTGCCATCGACACCATCATCAACCAGAAGGGCGGCGACGTCATTTGCATCTATGTGGCCATCGGACAGAAGCTGTCAACCGTCGCGCAGGTGGTTAACAAGCTGCGCGACCACGGCGCCATGGACTACACCATCGTCGTCTCCGCTTCGGCCGCCGAATCAGCTCCCCTGCAGTTCATAGCCCCCTACGCCGGCGTTACCATGGGAGAATACTTCAGGGACAACGGCCGGCATGCCCTGATCATCTATGACGACCTTTCCAAGCAGGCGGTTGCCTATCGTCAACTGTCGCTCCTCCTTCGTCGCCCCCCCGGACGCGAGGCCTATCCCGGTGACGTCTTCTACCTCCACAGCCGCCTGCTGGAGCGGGCCGCCAAGCTGTCCGACGAATGCGGCGCGGGATCTCTTACCGCCCTGCCCATCATTGAAACCCAGGCGGGCGATGTCTCGGCCTATATTCCGACCAACGTCATTTCCATTACCGACGGTCAGATCTACCTGGAGAGCGACCTGTTCTATTCCGGGGTCCGTCCGGCCATAAACGTCGGTCTCTCCGTTTCCCGCGTCGGCGGCGCGGCCCAGGTCAAGGCCATGAAGCAGGTTGCCGGCACCCTGCGCCTCAATCTGGCCCAATACCGTGAGATGGCGGCTTTTGCCCAGTTCGGCTCTGATCTGGACAAGGCGACCCAGATGCAGCTTGCCCGCGGCGAACGTCTCGTGGAGATTCTCAAGCAGCCCCAGTATCAACCACTGCCGTTCGAAAAGCAGGTTCTTATTATCTTTGCCGCTAACAACGGTTATGTGGACGACTATCCTGTTTCCGCCCTTGCCCGCTTCGAGGCGGAACTGAATTCCTTCTTTGACCTGCGCAAGTCGGAAATTCTCAATGAAATACGCGAGAAGAAGGCCATTGACGACGCGCTCCGGGGCAAGATTGTCGCCGCCCTCGATGAATTCAAGAAAGAATTCGCAGCCTAGACAAGGACGGTATTTTCTTCATGGCAAGCCTGAAAAGCATTCGAAAGCGGATAAATTCGGTCAAGAACACCCGGCAGATAACCAAGGCCATGAAAATGGTCGCGGCGGCCAAGCTGCGCCGAGCCCAGGAAAGCGTGCTGGCGGCGCGTCCCTACGCCGAAAAGCTCGGCGAGGTTCTGCGGCGTCTGGCCGTGAGCGGCGGAGAGGGTGTGGGGCCGCTGACGCAGAGGGAAAAGCGGGACAGCGGGGAGAGGGCGCTGCTGATCGTCGTCAGCTCCGACAGAGGTCTTTGCGGGGGATTCAACGCGAATATCTCCAAGGCGGCGGAGACCTTTATACGGGAGAACAGCTCGAGATATTCGGAGATCTCCCTCGTCACCATCGGCAGGAAGTCCCACGAATACCTCCGGAGCCGGGCCGACATCAGGAAGAATTACGCCAATGTCCTGTCCACGCTGAATTATCAGACGGCCGCACTCATTGCGCGGGAAATCATGGAAGGATTTCTCGCCGATGAGTATGATGAGGTCTTTCTTCTCTATAATGCCTTCAAGAGCGTCCTGACCCAGACCATCACCCTGAAGCAGTTGCTGCCCATAAGGCCGGAGGATGGTACAGAGGAGCAAGCCGGCCTCGAGGCCATATACGAGCCTTCCAGGGAGGAGCTCCTTACCGAACTCTTCCCCAAGCACATCGAGGTGCAGCTGTTCCACGCCATGCTGGAGTCTCTGGCTTCCGAACACGGCGCCAGGATGACCGCCATGGACAGCGCCACCAAGAACGCCAACGAGATGATCGGCAAACTGACTCTCCAGTACAACCGGGCCAGACAGGCCGCCATCACCACGGAGCTGATGGAGATCATATCCGGCGCGGAATCCATAAAGGGATAAAACTGAACAGGCGGCCGCCGGTAATCCCGCTGCCGCTGTCGGAAAAAGATTATATACATTACGGTCCGCGGGGCGGGCCGCGGGAGGAAAAGTCCAGATGAGTCAGAATCTTGGGAAAATTTCGCAGGTAATCGGTGCGGTAGTTGACGTCGAATTCGAGCCGGGAAAACTGCCAGCCATCTATAGCGCTCTCCGGGTGACCAATCCGGCCATCGACGATCGGGAAAACAACCTGGTGCTGGAGGTGGCGCAGCACCTGGGGGAAAACACCGTGCGCACCATCTCCATGGATTCTACGGACGGTCTGGTCCGCGGACAGCAGGTGCTGGACACCGGCAAGCAGATTGTCATGCCGGTGGGCCGCCAGACCCTCGGCAGGATTCTGAACATTATCGGCGAACCGGTTGACGAGATGGGTCCCATCAACGCGGAAAAAGAATATGAAATCCATCGCAAGTCGCCCGAGTTTCTCCAGCAGTCCACCAAGGTGGAGGCATTCACCACCGGCATCAAGGTCGTTGACCTTCTGGCCCCGTATGCCCGGGGCGGCAAGATCGGACTGTTCGGCGGCGCCGGGGTCGGCAAGACGGTCATCATCATGGAGCTCATCAACAACATCGCCAAGCAGCACGGCGGCTTTTCCGTCTTCGCCGGCGTGGGCGAGCGCACCCGCGAGGGGAACGACCTCTGGAACGAGATGAAGGAGTCCGGCGTTCTGGACAAGGCCGCGCTGGTGTACGGCCAGATGAACGAGCCTCCCGGCGCCCGCTCCCGGGTCGCCCTGTCCGCCCTTTCGGTGGCCGAGTATTTCCGTGACGAGGAGGGGCAGAACGTGCTCCTGTTCATCGACAACATCTTCCGTTTCACCCAGGCCGGTTCCGAGGTCTCTGCCCTCCTGGGCCGCATCCCATCCGCTGTCGGTTACCAGCCGACCCTGGCCACCGAGATGGGCGAGCTCCAGGAGCGCATCACCTCCACCGACAAGGGCTCCATCACCTCTGTCCAGGCCATCTACGTCCCGGCCGACGACCTGACCGACCCGGCGCCGGCAACGGCCTTCGCCCACCTGGACGCCACCACGGTTCTCTCCCGGCAGATTGCCGAACTGGGAATCTACCCGGCGGTCGACCCGCTGGACTCAACCTCCAGGATCCTTGATCCCCAGATCATAGGCGAGGAGCATTACGCCATCGCCCGCGAAGTGCAGTACGTGCTTCAGCGATACAAGGACCTTCAGGATATCATTGCCATTCTCGGCATGGACGAACTCTCCGAGGAAGACCGTCAGGTCGTCGCCCGGGCCAGAAAGATTCAGCGCTTCCTTTCACAGCCCTTCCACGTTGCCGAAACATTTACCGGCACTCCGGGCAAGTACGTGGAACTCAAGGATACCATCAAGGGCTTTCAGGAGATCGTCTCGGGCAAGCACGACGACATCCCCGAACAGGCCTTCTACATGGTCGGCACCATCGAGGAGGCCCTGGAAAAGGCGAAGAAGCTGTCGGCGTAACAGGACGCGGTCAATGCTGACCGCACTGACCGGGCGAGGCCCGAATCTGAAGGATTGCCGAAAAGGATCATAAGATGGCCGAAAAACTACATCTGGAACTGGTTACACCCTATAAGAAGATCCTGTCCGAAGAGGTGGATATGATAACCGCCTCGGGCAGTCTCGGAGAATTCGGCGTGCTGCCTGGTCACGCATCGTTTCTCACCTCGCTGAAAATCGGGGAATTGACATACCTGAAGGACGGTACTGCGTACCATCTTGCCCTTAACTGGGGATATTTCGAGGTGGCGGACGACAGGGTTACCATCCTGGTCGAGACGGCGGAAAGGGCGGACGAGATAGACCTGGAACGCGCCAGGGCAGCCCTTGGGAGGGCGGAAGAGGCCTTGCGCGCCCTTACAAGGGAAGACAAGGATTTCATCGCCCAGGAGGCGGCATTGCAGCGCGCCCTTGTCAGGATGCAGGTAGCTTCAAGGGAAGCGCGAAAATAGTCAGTCAAAAGACATGTGCGACACAAAAGGGGCGCCGGGAAACCGGCGCCCCTTTTGTGTCGCATGGGTTCTGGTCTGCCTGTCGGGCGCCGGCTGTGGCCATTTTCCCTCACCCGGCCTTCGGCCACCCTCTCCCACAGGGAGAGGGTTCGTGTTTCCCCTCGCCCTCCGGGAGAGGGGCCGGGGTGAGGGGAAACACGTTGACTTTACTGCAGATCATGAATCAAGCGATTCGACGTGGGGGAATATACGCATTGTCATAATGAGTTAAATAGTTTTCGGAATGAGTCATACTCATTAATTCAGAATGCTTGAACTCTAATATCTTTTGTGATAAACAAGGGTCGCGTTACTGAATTAATGAAAAATAGCCTTTCATCAAGGAACCGCGCATCAATGGCCACCGGGGCTGCGGGCTGCGTCAGGAGTGCATAGGGGTGTGGCGCGACGGCGGAAATGAAAACGGGTTTTGCGTCTCCGGGCGGGAGGCGGGGGGGCGTTCCGAGCCCTCAGACCGCGATGGGATCTGCCGCGACGTTGCCAGAAAACACCTCGTCAACAGGCTAAACTTCCTCAATTTCAAAGAAGAAAGCATCATAATCAATCTGATTCACAGGAAGTTCGGTTCCTCCGTAACCCTGCGCGCAAAACCTCTCCCCTGTATCGACTCTACGCTGGAGTGCGTCTGGGAAGACCCCTCCGGCATAGCCCACAAGCTGAAGGCGTACCGGATCGTTAACTTTGTCGTGCCCCATGACCACAATGCCTTACTGGTGGAACCCGTCCTCGCCGAAGCCACCGGTGACCGGATTCTCTTCCATCTCCCCGATTCATGCCGTGAAATAAGTTCCCGCAGGATAAACAGGCATCGCTGCTTTGGTGTAAACGTCCAGTTTTCGCAGAACGGCGCGCTGTTTCACGGGGAACTGGTTGATTTTACCCCGGTATCCTTCCGGGTGGAGATTGCCAACGTCCCTCCCCAGTCTTTCCTGTGGATCAATCAGGAATTCCCCGTCCACGTTGTCTTCAGCAACGGAAAAGGCATCCTCTATTCGGGTGACTGCGAGATTGTCAAACATGATTGCGGACAGGTGAAGCGATCATATCTTCTCAGGCCCCTTGCATCGCGGATCAGCCGCTTCAAGCCCAAACAGTTCCGGAGCATCCGGCGCAGGCTTGTGCCCTCGCCCAATATCATATTTATCGATCCTCTAACGGGAAAGTCCGTTAACCTGAAGGTGGTTGACCTCTCGGGCTCGGGATTCAGCGTCGAGGAGAGGGTGGAAGATTCCGTCCTTCTGCCCGGCAGGGTTATTCCCGACCTCAGCATTGATCTTGCCAACAGCATGACCTTTCCCTGCAGCGCCCAGGTCGTATACCGGAACGAGTGCGCGGACTCCAGGGAGAGAGGTATGGTCACATGCGGGCTGGCTATCCTGGACATGGATATCAGCGACCATGTGCGTCTGCTGGCGCTGCTTCAGCAGGCCACGGACGGGAACAGTTATGTCTGCGCCAGGGTGGACACGGATGCCCTCTGGGAGTTTTTTTTCCGGACGGGCTTTCTTTATCCCCGGAAATATCTCCATGTACAGGCAAGCAAGGAGATGTTCAAGCAGACCTGTGAAAAGCTCTACACCCGGAATCCCCATATCGCCAGGCACTTCACCTTCCAGAAAGACGGTCGTATCAACGGACATATCGCCATGGTCCGGTTCTATGAAAACACCTGGCTGGTCCATCATTACGCCGCGTGCGGATCGTCAGGTCTCAGGGCCGGCCTGGCCGTGCTGGAACAGGCCGGAAGGGCGATCAACGATTCCCACGGGCTCTATTCGAGCCACATGCATTTCGTCGCCTGCTATTACCGGCCGGACAAGAGCTTTCCCAGGAGGATCTTCGGCGGGATTGTCGACATGATCCGCGACAGGCAGGGTTGTTCCTGTGACGCCTTCGCCTATCTTCACTTCCGCAAGAGCGCGTGCGAGGAATGGGACATGACCGGACCCTGGTCTCTGAGGAAGACGACCTCCGAAGACCTGAGGGAGCTGGAGAGCTTCTACCGGCATGCGTCGGGAGGGCTTCTCCTCCATGCCCTCGATCTGTCGCCCGACATGCTGGAGCGGAACGGGGTCGCGGAGGAATTCCACAAGGCCGGGCTCAAAAAGGAGAGGCGCCTCTTTTCCCTGGTGAAAAACGATAATCTGAAGGCGGTCTTCGTCATCAGCGTCTCCGACATCGGACTCAACATGTCGGAGCTCACAAACTGCATCCATTCCATCATTATTGATGACGAGGATTTTCCGCCGGGAACCCTGTTCATGATGCTTTCCCTCCTCTCCAAGTATTATGCGCCGGAGGAAATACCCGTGTTGCTCTATCCCTCCTCCTATGCCGAAAGACACGGGATAGCCTATGAGAACATCTACAACCTCTGGATTCTAAATTTGCGGAATACGGACAGCTATTTCAGGGCCATTGAAAAGATGCTCCGTCATGGAAAGCCCTGAAAGGAACAACAGACCGGACAGCGTGGTGACAATGAGATCTGAACAGCGGAGAATGCCCCTGTACAACAGCAGAATTATCGATACCTTCATCAAGCTGCTGAAGAGAAAATACAGCCATGTCAATATCGGCGAGCTTCTGAGATATGCGAAGATGGAGCCATACGAGGTGGCGGACCAGGGGCACTGGTTCTCCCAGGAGCAGATAGAGCTTTTTCACGAAAAGGTGGTGAAGCTTACGGGAAATGAATTCATCGCCCGTGAGGCGGGCCGTTACGCCGCTTCTCCGGAGTCCATCGGCGCCATGCGCCAGTATGTTCTCGGTCTGGTAAGCCCCACCAGGGTCTACGAGCATATCGGCAAAACCACCAGGAATTTCACCAGGTCCTCGCTTTACGAGTCAAGGGTCCTTGCCTCGAACCGTGTGGAGATCGTCGTCACTCCCCTGAAAGGGATACGCGAGAAACCTTTCCAGTGCGAGAACAGGATGGGTTTCATGGAGGCAATCGCGGATCTCTTCAACAACAGGATGCTGCACATAGAGCACCCGGAGTGCCTGTTCCGCAACGGTTCGGTCTGCCGCTACATCATTTCCTGGGAAAAGCCCCCGTCAGCCTGTCTGCGCAAGGCGAGGGACTATGGAATTCCCCTTGCCCTGGCGCTGAACCTGGCCTCTTTATTCCTGGGGGGGTGGCCATGGCTTTCCATTACCCTGCCCGTCTCGCTTGCGGCCCTGCTGGCGCTCAGCCTGCTGACGTCGAGGTCCGAGAAAAAGGAGTTCACCGCCGCCATAGAGAGTCTCCGCCAATCCACCGACAAGCTCCTTGAGCAGATAAACGTTAACTATAATAATGCTCTCCTGACCAATGAAATCGGGCAGGCCATCAACAAGCAGCACGACATAGACTCGATTCTCGGCAATGTGGCCCTTGTGCTGAAGAAACGGCTGGACTATGATCGGGGCATGATCCTCCTTGCCGATGCGGGCAGGAGGCACCTGGTTTTCCGTTCCGGTTTCGGCTACACGCCCGAGCAGGAAGAGTTCCTGCAGAAGACGGCGTTTCACCTGACAAAGCCGGAATCCAGGGGCGTTTTCGTCATTTCCTTCCGCGAGCAGAAGCCTTATCTGGTTAACGACATTGAGGAAATTAAACCGACCATTTCACTGAACAGCCGGGTGTTCGCAAAAAAACTCGGTGCCCGCTCATTCATCGTCTGCCCCATCGTCTGCGATGGAAAATCCATCGGGGTGCTGGCGGTGGATAATATTGTCAGCAAGAAGCCCCTTGTGCAGAGCAACATGAGTCTCCTTATGGGGATCGCTACCGTCATCGGCATCAGCATCAGGAACGCCATGCTCAACGAAGCCCAGGAGCGGCAATTCAAGTCGACGCTTCAGGCCCTGGCCGCGAGTATCGACGCCCGTGACGCCCTGACCGCCGGCCACGTGGAAAAGGTGACCAGATATGCCCTGGGTATCTGCTCCGAGCTGGGGATTTCCAAGGATTACAGCGAGATGATCCGGGTTGCCTCGCTGCTGCACGACTATGGAAAGATAGGCATTTCCGACGCCGTTCTGAAGAAGGATGGTCCGCTGACGCCGGACGAATACCGGCAGGTCAAGGCCCATGTGGAAAAGACGGGAGAGATACTGAGGCAGATAAATTTTGAGGGGATTTACCGTCACGTGCCCGAGATTGCCGAGAGTCATCATGAAAAGATAGACGGCACAGGCTACCCGCGCGGGCTCATGGGGAATGAGATACCCTTCGGGGCGAAGATCATCGCCGTGGCCGATTTCTTCGAGGCGATCACCTCCAAGCGCCATTACAGGGACCCTATGCCCCTTGCTGAGGCCAAGAGGCTGCTGAAAGAAAAAAGCGGCGCCCACTTTGAGAAAAAGGTCGTGAACGCGTTTATCTCCTATCTGGAGAAGAGCGGGCAGATGGCGCGGGAAGCCGACCTGGATGGGCGCCGCCGGGATCACCGCTCCAGGAGAGTGCCGTGCAGAACACCGGTTTCCATTCGCGTCAACGGCAGAACGGCCGCCGGAACAAGCTCGGACATCAGCGCCAGAGGGATGTATGTGGCCGGCGGATACGATATTGAGAAGGGTAGCGCCATTGAGCTTACCTTCTCCCTGCCTGATTCACGGACCGTCACGCTGCGGGCTCAGGGCCGGGTGGCGTGGGTAAACGACGGAAAAACGAGGAAAAAACCGGTTCTTCCCTCCGGCTTCGGGGTGGAATTCCTGCATGTGGAACCCACCTGCGCCCCTCTGCTCGCCTTTGTAGGTTCATGATTCGGTTCCATGGGACCCATGGGCTCCTCCCTGTTCCCGCGCGGTTTTCAGCCAGCGTCAAGCCCGCGGTGTTCGAGAAATTCTGATTGCTTTTTTGGATCAAAATGCCGTACTAGTAGACTCTGCCGGCCGGGCCGCCTGCTTTTTCCGCTGTCCGGCGGTGTATCTATTTCGATGGAGGTGCAGGTAATGTCGGAAAACATCAGGAATATTGCCATGCGCATCAGGGAGTTGCGGGAAATCTCGGGGATTTCTCCGGAGACCCTCGCCCACGAGCTGGGTATCTCCCGGGACGCCTATCAGGGATACGAAAGCGGAGAGACCGATATTCCGGTTAACTTCCTCTTTCAGGTCGCGCACCGCTTCGGGGTTGAACTCACCGACCTTCTTACCGGCGAGAGCCCTCGCCTCCATGTCTATTCCCTCGTCAGAAGCGGCGCGGGAGCTGCTTTCGAGCGCAGAAAGCAGTATCAGTACCGCCATCTGGCGTACAATTTCAGCCACAGAAGGGCCGAACCGTTCCTGGTTACCGTGGCCCCTGACGCCCCTGACGCGCCGGTCAGCCGCAACAGCCACACCGGGCAGGAGTTCAACTATGTGCTTGAGGGCAGGTTGAAGATAGTCATAGACGACCATGAACTGGAACTGAATACGGGCGACTCCCTTTATTTCGATTCCAGCCATCCCCACGGCATGAAGGCCCTGGATGGCGCGGAGGCGAGGTTCCTGGCGATCATTTTCTAACATACACAGACCCGCAGGGTTTCTGAAGCCCGGCAGGTCTTTCATATGAGAGGTGCCTTCTCCATGCTTGATACCTTCCTTACCCGAACACGTTTCGAGTCCTACGAGGACTTTGTCGAGAACTTCAGCATCAATGTCCCTGAATCATTTAATTTCGCCTATGACGTGGCCGACGAGATCGCCCTGCGTGACCCGGACAGGACCGCCATAATCTGGTGCGACGACAAGGGGGCCGAGGCCGTATTCACCTTCGGTCAGTTGAAACGGTACAGCGACAAGGCCGCGTCCTTTTTCCGCTCCGCGGGCATAGGAAAGGGCGACCCGGTGATGCTCGTCCTGAAGCGCCGCTACGAGTTCTGGTTCTGCCTCCTCGCCCTCCACAAGCTGGGCGCCATTGCCATTCCCGCCACCCATCTTCTCACATCCAAGGACATCATCTACCGCTGCAACGCCGCGGACATCAAGATGGTGGTGGCGGTGAACGACCCGGATGTGATCCTCCACGTGGAAGAGTCCCTGGAAAAGTCGCCCACCCTCCGCTGCAAGGCGGTGCTGGATGCCGACCGGGACGGCTGGCTCAATTTTTCCGTGGAGCTGGAAAAGGCGCCGGAGGATTTTCGAGCGCCGGCGGGAGAAGACAGGGTGAGCAACGATGATATTTCGCTCCTCTATTTCACCTCGGGGACCACCGGCATGCCGAAGATGGTAAGGCACGATTTCGTCTATCCCCTGGGCCACATCCTGACCGCCAAATACTGGCAGTGCGTCCGGGAAGGCGGCATACACCTGACCATCGCCGACACCGGATGGGCCAAGGCCGTATGGGGGAAGATCTACGGCCAGTGGCTGAGCGGGGGAGCGGTATTTGTATATGATTACGAAAAATTCACCCCCCGGAACCTTCTGGAGGTTATCGCCCGCTATGGTGTCACCACCTTCTGCGCCCCTCCTACGATATACCGCTTTCTCATCAAGGAGGATTTCTCGGGCCTGGACCTGTCCCGCCTTGAATACTGCGTCATCGCCGGCGAGCCCCTCAATCCGGAGGTGTACAACCAGTTCCTTAAAAAGACCGGTATCCGCCTGATGGAAGGGTACGGCCAGACGGAGTGCACCCTGGCCATCGCCACTTATCCCTGGATGGCCCCTAAACCCGGTTCCATGGGCAAGCCATCCCCCATGTACGACATGGACATCGTTAATGATGAACTGAGGTCGTGCGAGGTGGGCGAGGAAGGACAGATAATCATCAGGACCACGGCGAGGAAGCCGGTGGGGATGTTCAGCGGCTATCACCGGGACGCGGAGATGACGCGCCGGGTCTGGCATGACGGCATCTATTACACCGGGGACATGGCTTGGCGCGACGAGGACGGCTATTACTGGTTCGTGGGCCGTTCCGACGATGTCATCAAGAGCTCCGGCTACCGCATCGGCCCCTTCGAGGTGGAAAGCGCCCTCCTTGAGCATCCCGCGGTCATGGAGTGCGCCATCACGGCGGTCCCCGACGAGATCCGCGGCCAGATCGTCAAGGCCACGGTGGTGCTTACCAAGGAATATGCGCCCGGCGACGACCTGGTGGAGGAGCTGCAGGAGCACGTGCGCAAGCTGACGGCGCCCTACAAGTATCCGCGCATCATCGAATTCCTGCCCGAGCTTCCCAAGACCATCAGCGGCAAGATCCGCCGGGTGGAGATACGGGAAAAGGACAAGGGCGACGGCCTGTGAGATTCGACCATGAACAATCCTTCTGGGGAGGAATTGTCAAATCCATGGGGCTGGTGTTCGGTGATATCGGCACCAGCCCCATATATACCCTGACCATCGTTTTCGCCCTGACCCGGCCCACCATGGCGAACGTCTTCGGTATCCTGTCGCTGGTGTTCTGGACCATGACGATCCTGGTCACGGTAGAGTACGCATGGCTCGCCATGAGCCTCGGCCGCAAGGGGCAGGGCGGCGAGATCGTGCTGCGGGAGATCCTGATAAAGATCCTGAAGAAGGGGCGTCTTCTCTCCTTCACCGGCTTCCTGTCGTTTCTCGGGGTGTCTCTGCTGCTGGGCGACGGCGTCATAACCCCGGCCATCAGCATCATGTCGGCCGTGGAGGGGATGCTGCTTATTCCCGGTCTCGGCCAGATGCATCAGGGAACCCTGACTCTCATCGCCATAATAATTACCGTTGCCCTGTTCATCATGCAGTACAAGGGAACGGACAAGGTCGCCGGGGTCTTCGGCCCGGTGATGGTCCTGTGGTTCGTGACCCTGTCCGTCACCGGCCTGGCCTCCCTGGCGAAGATGCCTTCAATACTCGGCGCGGTAAGTCCCCACCACGCCATACGATTCTTTCTTGAAAACGGTTTTTCCGCCTTTATCGTGCTGTCCGAGGTGATCCTCTGCTCCACGGGGGGGGAGGCCCTGTACGCGGACATGGGGCACCTGGGCCGCCGTCCCATCATCAGGGCCTGGTACTTCGTCTTCTTCGCCCTGATAATCAATTATCTCGGCCAGGGATCATTTATCCTGCGGCATCCCGAGGCGAAAAACGTGCTGTTCGGTATGGTGCAGTCCCAGGCGCCGCTCCTCTATATCCCCTTTCTCATCCTGACCATCATGGCCACCATCATCGCCTCCCAGGCGGTCATCAGCGGCGTGTTTTCCATTGTCTACCAGGGAATCACCACCCGTCTCATGCCTCTGATGAAGGTGGATTACACCTCTCAGGTGCTGAAATCGCAGATATACATAGGATTCATAAACTGGTCGCTCATGTGTTCGGTGATATTCATCATGCTCATTTTCCGGAAGTCGGCCAATCTGGCGGCGGCCTACGGCATGGCGGTGACGGGATCCATGACCATCACCAGCCTGATGATGATCATCATATTCGCCCACACCAACAAGAAGTGGAAGGTACCCATAGCGGTGGCGGTGTGCATCTTTGATTTCATATATCTTGCCTCCACCCTGACCAAGCTTCCCCATGGCGCCTACTGGTCCCTGGTTCTGGCGTCCTTTCCCTTCGCCACCATCCTTGTCTGGACCAAAGGCCAGCGGAACCTGTACAAGGCCATCCGGCCCCTGGACATGGACACCTTCAGGACCAGTTTCGACCAGATATACGCCGAGGGGCGGGTCATAGCCGGCACGGCCCTGTTCTTTTCCCGTGAGTGGAACGTAATCCCGCCATACATCATCCACTGCATCATCCGCAGCAACATCGTCTACGAGAGGAATATCCTGATCTCCATAGTCAGGACCGATGAACCGTTCGGGATGCGCAGCCAGATGCGGCAGGATATCTCTCCGGGCCTGGAGGCCCTGGAGGTCCATGCGGGTTACATGACCGTCCTGGATATTGAATCCATCCTGAATTCCCACGGCATCAGGGAAAAGGTGATCTTCTACGGTATCGAGGACATCAAGACAAGGAATCCGGCGTGGAAGATATTCAGTGTCATCAAGAAGCTCACGCCCAACTTCGTGCAGTTCAACAATCTGCCGGCCAGCCGTCTGCACGGGGTGGTTACCAGGGTGGAGATGTAGAATATCTCCTTTTTCACGTAAAAAAGGGGCGACGCCTTCCGGCGACGCCCCTGTATCTTTCCCTTGCGGCTCTTATGTCTCTTCCTCTTCGCCGAAGGATATCTCGTTGTACGCCCTGTCTTCCTCAAAGCGCCTGGTCTGAGCCTGCATCTTCTCCAGGTCTTCCTTGCACTTGACACAGCAATGGGCGAAAGGCATCACACGCAGCCTGCCGATGGGGATATCGCAGCCGCATTCCTCGCAGATGCCGTATTCCCCTTCCGCGATGCGAAGGAGGGCCTCGTCGATATTGCGCAGCTTTTCCCTTTCCCGGTCATTCAGCAGCAGCCCCAGTTCCCGATCCCGCTCGCTGGAAGCCTGGTCATAGATATCCCCGCTCGGTTCGCCGCCGGCGTTGCTGGATGTGGTCTTCAGCGTTTTGGCAATTTCCTTCAGGGTCTCTTCCTTCAGTTTCAGGAGGAGGGCCTTCATTTCCTCATTTCTTTCCGCCATCGAAACCTCTCAGTGCGCTATTCTTTGTACCGCCGATCAAGACTGGACATAATAACGAAGTTTGTCCTCTTGTCAAGAAAAAAGGCCTGCCCCGCAACGACGTTCAAACAGCTTCTCATTCCTCGTCCGGGTCGATAATCTCTCCTATGAGATCATAATCGGAAGAATCGGTAATCCGGAGCCTTACGATATCTCCCACGTTTGCCGTTCCGGAGGTGATATAGACCTGGCCGTCGATATCGGGGGCCTGGCGGGAGCAGCGTCCCTTAAGAAGGAGCTCGGTTTCTTCGCTGTACCCTTCAACGATAACCTCTTCCGTGGTTCCCACAAGCCGGCGATTACGCTTGAAGGAAAGGCGCGCCTGGGCCTTCATGATCTTGTTGTATCTTTCTCTTTTCACCCGCTCCGATACCTGGTCCGGCATGTCGGCTGCGGGCGTCCCTTCCTCGCGGGAGTAACAGAAGACCCCGAGCCTGTCGAACCGGACCTCTTCCACGAACTGGAGCAACTGTCTGAAGTCTTCATCGGTTTCGCCGGGAAAGCCGACGATAAGGGATGTGCGCAGCGCTATGTCCGGAATCTCTTCGCGCAATCTGGTGATGAGCGTCCGTATCCCGGCGGAGGAGCAGCGGCGGTTCATCCTTTTCAGGACGGGATCGCTGATATGTTGCAAGGGAAGGTCCAGGTACTTGCAGATCTTCGGTTCTTCCTTTATCAGCCTGATCAGGCCTTCGCTGATGCCCTGCGGGTAGGAGTAGAGAAGGCGGATCCAGGAGAGGCCTTCAATTCCGGACAGACGTTTCAACAGTTCTTCCAGGGAGTTACCCTCACCCATATCCTCTCCGTAACGGGTGATGTCCTGGGCGATGATGTTCAACTCCCTGGCGCCTCCCGCCACCAGTCTTCGCGCTTCATCCATGAGCCCGTCCATGGGGCGGGAGCGGAACGGGCCCCTGAGGCTTGGTATCACGCAATAGGAGCAACGGTTGGAGCATCCTTCCGCAATCTTCAGATAGGCGGAATAGAGGGGGGAGGAATTGAGTCTGGGCGAATTCTCGTCAAATACGAAATCGGGGTCGCCGATACAGAGAAGCTGTTGGGATGTGGCGTTCTTTTCGGCGATTATCCCGGCGATGCGCGGATAGTCGCCGGTGCCGATGAATATGTCCACTTCGGGCAAATCCGCGGCCAGTTCTTCCTGGTAGCGCTGCGGCAGGCAACCGGTGACTATGAGGAGCCTGCATCGCCCGTCGTGTTTGCGGTCAGCGAGGTCGAGGATGGCGTCGATGCTCTCCTGCTTTGCTTCCTTTATGAAGGAGCAGGTATTGACGATAATGATGTCCGCGGCCTTTTCATCGGTGGTGATCTCGTATCCCTCTCGATGGAGAAAACCGAGCATGACCTCCGCGTCCACGAGGTTTTTCGGACAGCCGAGGCTTACCATGCTGACCTTTTCACCAAGGCTTATCTTCTCATGTCTTCCGTCCGTCACTTTTGCCCCTCTGTCTCTCTATTGCCTGAAATTGATGTACTGCAGATCCATGCCCAGGTCCTTTCCTTTCAGGAGCCTGATGATCTCCTGGAGGTCGTCGATGTTCTTGCCGGTGACGCGCACCTGGTCTTCCTGTATCTGGCCCTGGACCTTCAGCCTGGTCTCCTTTATCAGGGCAATCACCTCTTTACCCTTTTCCTTGGATATCCCCTGCTGGATGGTGACCATCTGGCGGACCATGCCGCCTGACGCGGGCTCCGGCGTGCCGAACTTCAGTGACTTGATGGAGACCCCCCTTTTGATGCACTTGGACTGGAGGATGTCGACAATGGCCTTCAGGCGGAAATCGTCATCCGCCAGTATTTTGATGGACTCTTTTTCCAGGGTCACCTCGCTCTTGGATTTCTTGAAGTCATAGCGTTGGGATATTTCCTTTACGGTCTGGTTGACGGCATTGTCCACTTCTTGCATGTCCACCGTTGAAACGATATCAAATGACGGCATGGTTTGCCCTCCTTTGTTTATGTTATTGCATGCGCGGCTGCCAGGATACGGGCGACCACGCCGGGCGCCACTACTGCCGGATGACCTCGACGCCTTTCGGGGCCTTGAAGGTGAACAGGGAGGCGCGTAGACCCCGGTTCACCTTGATATTATTGAATTCAATGGCTGTTCTGGAACCGAAGGGGTCGAAGACCACCGACGCCAGGATGGGGAAGGTCCGCGGCGCTTTGCCTTCCCGGGTGTAGTGTTCGACTGCTTCCGCTGAGACCGTCAGATGAAGTTTCGCCAGGTTGCGGCCCGGTTTTTTGGGAGTCAGCTCCAGAAGATAGTTGCCGGCGGCGTCCCGGCCCCCCTCCAGAGGCTTGATGACGAAGTCCCTGGAGATACGGCCGATCCCGGTAAGGTAGTTGAGGGTAACGCTGTTTTCCCCCTCGAACAGCTTGTTTACCTCGGTCTGCATCACCTGTTTGTTCTCCGGCAGGTAGAACCAGACTGTCTTGCCGTCCGAGACAATCAACTGGCGGGGCCTGGTGTAGTCGAAGCGGAACATGGCCGCTCCACCCAGGCCCTTCTTGAGGGACAGGGTTCCGGCCCCTTTCTGCTCCTTCTTTACCGAAGGGAGAAAGGTCTTCTGGGAAAAGGATGCCTGAAGGTCGGTGAGGGAATTATGGCTCTTTTCAACGGCGGCCACCACATCCTTGAGCGCCGCTTCGGCCCGCGCGTCTTCCGGCGCGGAAAAGAAGGCGGCAAGAACGAAAAAGACGGAGATAAACGGGAAAAATCGTTTCATAATCATTTCCTTTCCTTGAAAACGCGGCTGATACTGCCATATATGGCGGTAAAGACGCAACATTTTTCCGTTGCCCGTAATCCGTAATACGTTAATGGTGGAATATTTCGGAGGCAAGGCAGGGGCGAGGCATGCCCCGCCCAATCGGGTTATCACATTTATCAGCTTCTCAGCACGGAACTCCGCTTCCGGCAAGGCGTATTTTCAAGACATTGTGGCCGTGAAGGGATACTTGCGCGCCTCAGTCGCGGACGGTGCCTCTGTTTGCCGTGGTGAAACTGAAAATTTCGCTGGCAGCGCTTCCACCATGCCGGTCAAAATCCGTAACTCTCCACCAGTAGGTGACGCCTGGCTGAAGCTTGAGCGACACGTCGGTGGGCGCCGGATTGTCGAGGGGATTCTCTCCCCGTCCTTCGGAGGTGCCGGCCGAGGACGCCAGCGCGGCAATCACCGTAGCCGACAGGACCAGTGAGGCAAAAATACCGCTTTTGCCGCCCCTTGTCAGAGCCACCAGTCCGCATGCTCCTATGAAGAGGAGACCGGCCAGTGGCGCGCCGCCGTGGGAAGCCCTGGAGTTTCTGGAAACCGTCACCGATTTCCATCGCCCCAGCGAGGGGTCTTCGCTGGTATAATCGAGCCTGTAGCTGACGATATCCTCCCTTGCCACTCCCTGGCTCTTTTCCCAGGAAAAGACGGCCGGATTCCAGGCCACGTTTTTGGCGCCGTTTTTCGGCGAGACAGGTTGCGGACCCAGCAGGTTTCCGTATATGACCACCTTTCCCTGATCGATGTAACCCCATCCGGCTTCCATGATGTCGATGTCCGTGGTCCCGGCCGGAAGCGGTTCCACCTTGATGATGGTGGCGCATTTCGTCGAGGTTCCCGCGTTGTGGTCCAGGTTGAAATCATAGGGCCAGATCTTTCCCCTGTCCGGATTGTTGGAAGGCTGGTCAGGAGGCGATACGACCTTTTGAGGAGCGATAACCCGGTATGGCCCCTCGCTGTTTCTTGCCAGTCTGTTTCCCGCTCCCAGCGCGCCGGGCGTAAGGTCCCGGCCGTCTATCCGCAGCGCGAGAAGAAGCCTGAGTCCGTTCCGCGTGATGATGGGGTCGCCGTTGCGGCGGCCGGCTGCGCCGGGGGAGCTGTAATCGCACCACCCGTACGAGGTCTTTGCCTTGTCGGCTTCCACGGCATAATAGAAGGGGGCGGCCGGATAGATTCCCCTGACGTGGGGATCGGTGGAGTTGTCCGCTTCCATGGGATGCCCCTGGGAATAGCCGTCCGGAGAAAAGACGGTTATTTTGGTTGCCGAAGGGGATAGACCGGCGGCGCCCAGGAGGTGTTCCATAATCACACCGGAGTATTCGGCATAATAATCGCCGTCCTTGTTGGCGTTAATCAGCAGGAACTGGGTGTGTCGCGGCATGGACATCAGCCGCTCCCTGGTAAAGACGCGGAAGGGCGCGACCCTTTTGGAGGGGTCGTCCTTCGGGTCTCCCGGATAGCGGAGCGCGCGAATCTCCTCGACATTGGAGTAGCCGTCGCCGTCGGAATCCCTTGATTCCATTGCCTTCAGGGCAGCCACGCTCCGCCCCGCGTCGCGATAATCCCTTCCGAAGGGGTTGAGGGTGGCGTTTTTGTCCCCCTTTCCGTCATAGCCGTATCGGTAGTGGCACCACTGGCAGCTTCCAAAGGTGGTTTTCTTTCCTTTGATGGTATCGGTTCCCCCGCTGTGGCACAGGGTGCAGGTATCCAGTTTCGTTCCGGCGGCGCCGGGATGGGCCTTCTGGAATCTGGGAGAATCCGCTTCGCCCATGTGATGGTAGGCGGCGGATACGATCACGGGAAGACCTCCGGCAATCATAATGCAGATTGCGAAAACGAGAAATACTTTCCTTGGCATCTTGATCTCCTTGCTGGGGATTGGGCGGACGCCCGCGCAGCCGGTGCCGCAAGGGGCGCGCCCTGTCACGCTATATAATCAGATATATTTTAAAAGGGCAAGATGCTATCATCCGCGCCCTTTGAAAGGGCGGGGTGCGTTTACTTATAAGTACTTTTTCGGGATAAGGCGGCCGAAGGCCGGATGATGCAGGGCCGGGGCGCAATGGCGCGGGTCATCATACCTGCCTGTGCGATATATATTCTTGATTATAGTGATGGTCTCGGTTACAATTCGCGTCGCCTCGCTAAGGCGACGCGAATTCAGGGGATGCCCCGAAGGAGTCGTGGAATGTGGAAGATGGGAGATGATGGCAGACGAGAGTATCGCATGGGAAAGAGCGATTGGTCCGGAGCGGCCAGGGCGGCGGGACTGTGCAGGGGCTTTCAGGAAGATGTGGAAGAGGAGATTGTCGCGGACGACGCCGTATCCTGCTATAACTGCCGGTTTCGCCGCTGGACCGAGACCTCTTTCGCCTGTTTCCACCCCGGCAACGGCCATTTGGCCTGAAGGATTCAAATCTCTTCTTCCACCTCGCATCTGCGGTATTCAATGCCGCATTTGACGCATCTCTTTTTCTTTTCGCCGGGGAGAAAGACGTTCATCCACCCGCAGATCTTGCACGAAATGAGAACCGGCTCATCCTTGTGCAGGTAACAGTTGTAATACCACTCCCAGTTCATGTCTGTTATCTTTTTCAGATCCTGCTCCGTCATGGGCCTTCTGGCGAGCTCGTAGTGCATGGCGCCCTTGCGGGATGATTCCGGCTTCTCTTCCTTGTCTCTTTTGTTCTCCATTATCCCATTCCTTTCCCCGGTAAAAGCTTGCGCCGCGGGTATCCAGACTTGCGTCGGGCGCCGATGTCATTACATTTTCTCCTCGATTGCCGGATAGTCAAGGCGCCTTGGAAAGAGCCGGGCCGGCGGCTCCCGGGAAGGTGATTTCCGGAAACGCCGGGAGACGGGGGTTAAAGGGTGTCCACTGGGTCTATATCCACATTGGTCCGGATGATGCGGGAGGGATTCCAGAGCGCTCGAAAACCGGTCAATGTCTTTTTCATGTCAGCGCGGTTGGCGGATTTCAGGAGGATCTGCCGGCGGTAGCGTCCCCGGACCTTTGCCAGAGGGGCCGGCGCGGGGCCGAGGATCTCCATCCTCGCCCCCATGTCCCGGCGCAGATCGCGCAGGATGCGCGCCGCCTCAAGAGCCGCCTCTTCCAGGGGTTTTTCCGTCGTGCAGGAAAGGTTAAGGAGCGCCAGGTGTGAAAAAGGGGGGTATCCCGTCTCCCGGCGAAAGCGCAGCTCATCGTCGTAGAATCCCTCGTAGTCGTGTGAAGCGGCCCTGACCAGGGCGTAGTGGTCCGGCGCCATGCCCTGGATCAGCACCTTGCCCGGCGCGTCGCCCCGTCCGGCCCGCCCCATGACCTGGGTGACAAGCTGGAAGGTGCGCTCCGCGCCGCGGAAGTCGGGTAGGTTGAGGGTCGAATCCGCGCACACCACCCCCACCAGCGTCACGCCGGGATAGTCGTGTCCCTTGGCGATCATCTGGGTGCCGATGAGTATGTCGATGGCCCCTTCCTCCAGTCGTTTCAGGATTCTGGCATGTCCGCCCCGGCCCGTGGTGGTGTCGCTGTCCATGCGGGCGACCCTGGCTCCGGGGAACAGCTCCTTCACATCGTCCTCCAGCCGCTCCGTCCCTTTGCCGAAAAGTCCGATGTCCGCGCCTTTGCAGCCGGGACAGACGGAGGGCGCCGGGATGGAGAAGTCGCAGTAATGGCAGAAATGGCGCTGTTTAGAGCGGTGGTAGGTCAGGGTCACGGAGCAGTTCGGGCAGCGGAAAACGTGTCCGCAGTCGCGGCAGACGAGAAAGGTCGCGAATCCGCGGCGGTTGAGAAAGAGCAGTGACTGCCCCCCCTCCTCCAGGTTTCGGGCAAGTGCGTCGGCCAGTTCCGGGGATAATGCCGCATTCTTCAGCCTGCGCACGTCCAGGATGCGGGTTTCCGGAAGGGAGAGACCGCGCACCCTCTCGTGGAGGCCAAGATAATGCAGCTTTCCATTCCGGGCCGCGTGGAAAGTTGTGATGAGCGGTGTCGCCGAGCCGAGCACAACCGCGGCCTTTTCCATTTTGCCCCGCACCAGGGCCAGGTCCCGCGCGTTGTACGTCACCCCTTCGGACTGCTTGTAGGATGCCTCGTGCTCCTCATCCACCACGATAATTCCCGGATTCTCCAGGGGCGCAAAAATGGCCGAGCGGGCGCCGATGACGATGGAGACCTGACCGCGCCGGATGCGCCGCCACTCGTCATAGCGTTCGCCGGGTGAGAGGCCGCTGTGCAGTACCGCTATCCCCTCGGAAAAGCGGCCGCGGAACCTCCTGATGAGTTGGGGGGTCAGGGCTATTTCCGGGGTGAGCATCAGGGCGGTCTTTCCCAGGGCCAGGGCATGGGCGATGGCGTGCAGGTAGACCTCGGTCTTGCCGCTGCCGGTCACGCCGTGCAGGAGGAAGGGGGCGAAATCCCCCCCCGAGATGGCGGAAGATATGCTCTGGAAGGCCTGGGACTGGCTCTCGTTCAGGGCAAGCGGTTCCGTGCGTTCGAAGATCTCTTCCGCGAACGGATCCCGGTATACCTCCCGTTCTTCAAGGGTGACGAGCCCACGCTCCACAAGCTTCTTGAGCGGAGCAGACGGGTTGGGGAAGCGCCTGTTCAGGATGGAGCGGGAGGTTTCCCCATGTTCCAGCAGGAAGAGGAGGATTTGCGCCCCCATGCCGCGGACGGAGGCCGATTCAGCCGCGCCGTCCGTTGTCCGGTAGAAGCGTTCCCGCAGGATGCTCCTTCCTCCCCTGATGGTTTCCCCTGTATGTCCGCCTGCCTCGTCCGTATTGTAGCGACGGCTTTGCAGGTTGATCCCGGCGGGGAGGGCGGTCTTGATAACCTCTCCCAGGGGATGGAGGTAATAGGAGGCTATCCACCGGTAGAAGGCCAGTTCCCGAGAGGTGAAGAGGGGTTCTTCGTCCAGGATATCGATGATGTCTTTCAGTTCCGCGCCGGGGTGGGTGGCCGGGCCTAATACGTAGCCTGTGACCTTCCTCCGTCCGAAGGGGACGAATACCCTCATCCCCTGTCGTACGCGGGGGCGAAGCGGTTCCGGCACGCTGTAGTGGAACGTGCGGTCCAGCGGCAGCGGGATAGCCACTTCAATGATAGCGGCGCGGTTATGGGGCATGGGGTGTCGGGCCTCTTTCCGGGTTTTCGTCCACCATACCAGAGGGGCGAGGCAGGGGCAAGGCAGGTTATCTGCTCCGTGTTCCACGCGCGGCTTCCTTGACTTCATTCACCGGTTTCCGTTACCCTGGTTTCCAACCAGTGACCTGCCTGCTTTTGAAACCAGGCGGGTCTGTCTGAAAACGGAGACAAAATAACGTGCCGACACCTGAAGAAAAGCTTTTCAAAAAGATAAAAAACGGTGTGGGAAGGGCCATTGCTGATTTCAGCCTGATTGAGGAGGGGGACCGCATCGCCGTGGCGGTTTCCGGGGGGAAGGACTCCTATGTCCTTCTCCATCTGCTTGAGGCACTGCGCAAGAGGGCGCCCATCCGCTACGAGATCCTGGCCATAAACATCGATTCAGGTTATCCCGGCTACCGGGCCGACCTCATCGAGGAGCACCTCGTCCGGCATAGGTTTTCCTATCATATGGAAAAGACGAATCACTTCGATATCATAAGGGAGAAGCGGCGGCCCGGCTCCTCCTACTGCTCCATCTGCGCCCGCCTGAAGCGCGGCGCGCTGTACTCCCTGGCCCGCCGGTTCAAATGCAACAAGCTGGCTCTTGGCCACCACCTGGATGATTTCGTGGAGACGCTTCTGTTGAACCAGTTCTTTGTCGGTTCCCTGAAGGCCATGGCGGCGGGCATGCTGGCCGACGACGGCCAGACCACGGTCATCCGCCCCCTGGTGTACGTGGAAGAGCGGGACGTCGCCGCCTTCTCGACCATGAGCGGGTACCCTGTGATCTGCTGCCGCTGCCCGGTGAGCGGCGTTTCGGACCTGCAGCGCAGGAGGATGAAGGAACTGCTCGCGGATATGGAGAAGGAGAATCCCCATGTGAAGAGGAGCCTGCTCCGGGCGCTCTCCAACGTCCAGCCGCGCCACCTGCTGGACGGGCGACTGCGGAGAGGGGATGATCTCAACGTCGCGCCGGTTTCCTGAGAAGTGCTCAATCTTCCGGAATGCCCTGCACGGAATCCTTTACCACCTCTGTCACCCTGACAGTGATCTCGGTGTTGACAGTCGCCGACCCAACCGGCAGCAACACGGGTATATAGTTGCGCGACAGCCCCTTCAGCATGCCGTTCTCATCCTTCTCCAGCAGGAGCGCTTCCAGTTCCTTCCCGATGAATCCCTCCAAGAAACTTTTCTTCTTTTCTTCCGACAGCTTTCGCAGCGTCTCCGCCCGCTCCTTGATCACATGCGCGGGTACCCGGCCCGGCATGGTGGCCGCCGGAGTTCCCTGCCGCGGCGAGAAGGGGAAGACGTGGAAGGCGGCGAAGGGAAGGGATTCCAGGAGCTGGTAGCCGTTCCGGAATGCCTCGTCCGTCTCGCCGGGAAACCCGGCGATAATGTCCGTGCCGAGGAAGATGCCGGGGACGGCCGTTGCCAGTTTTTCCATTAACTCCCGGAAGAAAGCGGTGTCGTAGGGCCGGTTCATGGCCGCGAGAATCCGGTCGTCGCCGCTCTGCAGGGGGATGTGGAGATGGGGACAGAGAGTGTCGGCGTTCGCCAGGAGTTCAATGAGGGGATCGCCTATCTCGGTAGGCTCAATGGAGCCGAGCCGCAGACGGGGGACGATGCGTTCCCGTTCCGCCCGGGAGACGAGATCGAACAAGGTAACCGGGGGCGAATGGTCCAGGCCGTAAGCGCCCAGGTGGATGCCGGTGAGGACTACCTCGCGGAAGCCCCGGGCCGCGAAGGCGCGCAGTCCTTCCAGCGCCTGCTCCGGAGAGACGCTGCGGCTCCGTCCGCGCACGTGGGGAACGATGCAGTAGGAACACCATGAGTCGCAGCCGTTCTGCACCTGGAGGAAGGCCCGCGTGTGCCCGGCGAAGGTTTCCAGCGTGGGAAGGTCGGCGCGGCGCTCGCGGGAGATGTCGGCCACACGGATGACGGGCGTCTCGTCCGCCTTCCGCAGCAGTTCCACCAGATCTCTTTTCTCGCTGTTGCCGATGATCAGGGAAACGCCCGGGAATTCGCTGAACAGCTGGGGCGAGAGCTGCGCGTAGCAGCCGGTGACGACGATGCGGGCGAAGGGGTTGCGACGATGGGCGCGCCGTATGAGACGGCGGGATTCGGCATCGGTGCGGGCCGTGACCGTGCAGGTGTTGATGAGGCAGATGTCCGCTTCATCTCCGAAGGGGACGATGCGGAAACCCTCCTTGACGAGGGCCTCGCTCATTCCCGCCGACTCGAACTGGTTGAGCTTGCACCCGAGGGTGACGATGGAGACTCTCTTCATATCCCTTCTTCGATCCAGCCGCCGCCAAGGACCCGATCCCCTTCGTAGAAAACAACGGCCTGGCCCGGTGTCACCGCCTTTTCCCTTTCCTGGAGCCTGACCTCAACCCGGTCGCCGGGAAGGGGCCGGACACGGCACGCCACCGGCTGGTGGCGGTAGCGGATCTTACAGGATGCGGAGAATTCCGTCGTGGGCGTCGGCATGATCCAGTTGACACATGAGGCGATCAGCCCGTCGCGCAACAGCTCTTCCCTGGGACCGACGACAACCTGCCTTTTTTCCGCGTCCACGCCCAGGACATAAAGGGGTTCTTTCCAGGCAATGCCGAGTCCCCGGCGCTGGCCTACCGTGTAGCGAAAGGTTCCGCGATGCCTGCCGAGTACAGTTCCCAGGTTGTCTACGATGTGGCCGGGGAGGGTGTCCATCGGCGCTTCTTCTTCCAGGAAGCGGACATAGTTGTCATTGGGGATAAAGCAGATTTCCTGGCTCTCCCCCTTTTCCGCCACGGGCAATTCCTTGCGCGCGGCGATGGCGCGAGCCTCAGTCTTGGTCAGGTCGCCCAGGGGGAAAAGTACGCGGGAAAGCTGCTCCTGGGAAAGGGCGAACAGGAAATAGGATTGATCCTTGTTGGGGTCCGCGCCCTTCAGCAGGTGGCGGAATCCATCCGCGCCCTTCTCGGTGCGGGCGTAGTGGCCGGTCGCCAGAAAGTCTGCGCCCAGGTTCAGGGCCGCGTCCAGAAGGAGGCCGAACTTGACGGCGCGGTTGCAGCGAACACAGGGGTTCGGGGTGCGGCCGCGCCGGTATTCCTCGATAAAGTCGTCTATCACCAGCTGCCGGAACTCTTTCCGGAAGTCCACCACGTGCAGGGGGATGCCCAGCCGCTTCGCAACCTTTTCGGTGTCCGCCACATGGCAGGAGGCGCCTTCCCGGCGCGCGGCGTGTTCCCCATGGTCGCAGACGCGCATGGTGACGCCCAGTACCTCATGGCCCTGATCCATGAGGAGGGCGGCGGCAACCGAAGAATCCACGCCACCGCTCATGGCGACCGCGACCCGCGCCGGGACTTTTGCGTTGGCAGGCGCTGTCACCTCAGCGATCCAGCCACTGCTTCAGGGCCTCATGGTCCCTGGCCAGGTCGTTGTATTTCCGTTCCAGTTCGCGAATCTGGTCGAAAAGGCAGGCAATGGCCTTTGCTTCCGGGTCCGGCAGCTTTCCGTGTTCCAGGTCGGTCTTTTCAGCGGGCTTTTCCCCGGTCATGACCATCCTGCCGGGCACGCCCACCACCGTTGCGTTGGGCGGGACCTCTTTCACCACCACCGAGTTGGAGCCTATCTTGCTGCCCTTTCCCACGGTGAAAGGCCCCAGCACCTTCGCCCCGGAGCCGATGACCACATTCTCCTCCACTGTCGGGTGACGCTTCACCTTTTCCAGGCTGACTCCGCCCAGGGTCACACCGTGGTAGAGGGTCACGTCGTCCCCTATCTCCGCCGTCTCGCCAATGACCACCCCCATGCCGTGGTCGATGAAGACCCTCCTGCCGATGACGGCGCCCGGATGGATTTCGATTCCGGTGAGAAAACGGGCCATGTGGGAAATGAATCTGGCGATGAAAAACAGACGGCGCGTCCAGAACCAGTGGGAGATTCTCTGCATCCACACCGCATGCAGGCCTGGATAGCAGCAGACGACCTCCAGCATGCTCCGGGCCGCGGGGTCTCTTTCAAACACCGCCCTGATGTCTTCCCGAACTCTCATGAACATGGAACGCCCCTTTTGTTGACGACAGGCTTTGTAAGAAAATCAGTGAATACCGAATAACATACCCGATAAATCGTGTCAAGTATCAGGGGGGAAGCGACTTTTGCGCTGGAAGGCCGAGGTTTGCCCATGCAAGGTGATGGGGTGTTTCAGTCACACCGGGTCTGAGGAGATCGGTGAAATGGGGGTGGTCGGGAAAAGAGGAGGGGATGCGGTGAGTTCTGGATGGAACTCCCCGCATGGTATGGTCAGTCCTTTCTGATTGCCTTTTTAATCTTCTCATACAGCTCATCGCCATCCTTGGCGACGATTTTCTTGCCGTCCACCCTGGCGATTTTATTTTTCGAGCATTCATCGCAGATATCGATGCATTTCTTTACCTTGACATCCACATCCGGCATCTTTTCGGCAAGGCGTTTCTCTATCTTCGATTTTCCCTTGTTTTTGTCGCAGAGTCGAACTTTCATGGCAGTGTCCTTTTCCCCCCGGTTGAGGGCGGTCTTTCAGGCGCCAGGGGCCGGAGGGGTGAAAACGCGAGCCGCCAGGTCTCTGTCCACCATCATCAGGCCATGGGCGCTGTCACCCACCAGTCTCAGTTTTGCTATGATGTCGTTATCGTTCCCCTCTTCCTCGATCTGCTCGGTAACGAACCACTGCAGGAAGATCTGCGTGGCGTGGTCTTTTTCCTGCACAGCCTGATCCATCAGGTCATTGATGCATCTGGTGATGAACTGTTCATGCTTGAGGGTCTGCTCGAACATGGAGAGGAGGGTTCCGAACTCGGCAGGGGGCGCGGCTATGGCGTCCAGTTGCGCGTGTTCCCCCTGGCTGTTGATGTAGTCGTAGAATTTCATGGCATGGGTCATCTCTTCCTGGTATTGCACCATGAACCAGTTGGCGGCGCCCTTAAGCCCGATAAAGGTGGTAAAGGACGACATGGAGAGATAGAGGTAGGCGGAATAGATTTCGTTGTTGAGCTGTTTGTTCAGAGCCTGGACCATTTCCTTGCTGAGCATGGATTGAGACCTCCTTGATTGTTTGATATGATTTCGCTGCCCACTCATTATATCGGGAAAAGAATTCTCCGCCAGTGGAAAACCGTCTTCACTGGTGATGGCGCCCCTGCCGGCGCGGATTTCAGCCAGGGGAAAATGGGCTTGATTTCTGTTTGGGACTTGGGATACATTCATCGGAAATGAACACCTCACGGGCGGCCCCCGGAACCCCTGTCCAGGCCCGTGAACCACATTTTCCCGCCGCCACATCCAAATACTAGATACAGTCATCCGCGCTCGTAGCTCAGCTGGATAGAGCAATGGCCTTCGAAGCCATTGGCCGGGGGTTCGAATCCCTCCGGGCGCGCCATAAATACTAAGGGGTTACGGCGATTTTGTCGTACCCTTTTTTAATTTCCGCCCCAACCACCCCTATTCCACCACTGCCCAAGACCTTTTGCTTTCGCCTCTTCCGTGGAACCTGTGGAAAGAGGGCAAGTGACAACACTGCTTCAATGCCGTCCTCAGGCCGGTGCGATATGCAGGCCCGAGTCGGTTACGCCACGACCGGGAGAAGGACGGCAACCGGCCTGTGGACGGCCCGGGAAGAGGTGGCGAGTGTGCGGTTTCGCCAAACCGCAAGGCATCGGCGTTGGCGCCGGAAAAGGGTGCATGATGGTTGGGAAATGCGGTTTGACGATTGGAAGGCATGTGGTATATATTGTCTACTGTTTGGTTGGGGTACTTGCTGAACGCAACACGAGATATTTTATAAACAACCAGCCACCATAACTAGTTTCCATCCGGAAACGAGGAATTTTTTGACCTGGCAAGGAAATCAAGGGGTTGTGCGGAGGCGTACATCGGTACGCCGTACAAGCAACCCCGATGATTGACACCGCCAGGGCGAAAAAGAACCGTTTCCGGCTGGAAACTAACTACTTGCGCCCACTTCGTCCTCTGCTCCGGCAGACCCAACGAAAACCGCTCCGATATCGACGGCAGTCGCTTTTGGCGCGGTTTTTTTGTATCCATGCGCTTGCGAACGGCCTGTTTTCAATAACTATCAGGGCTTGAACAAGGAGAAGAAATGCGAAAAATATACCTGGACAATAACGCTACAACGCCGGTACATGCCGAGGTGCTCGATGCAATGCTGCCGTTCTTCCGGGAGGATTTCGGAAACCCGTCCTCAACCCATTGGGCTGGAATCAATGTCAGGCCGGCCGTCAACAGGGCCAGGGACCAGGTAGCGGCCCTTGTCAACTGCTCTCCATCGGAGATTGTCTTTACATCCGGAGGAAGCGAATCGGTCAATACGGCAATAAAGGGAATCGCGGCAGCCAGGCGCAAGAAGGGGTCTCACATTATCAGTACCATGGTTGAGCATCCTGCCGTCTTCAACAGCGTGAGACATCTGGAAAAGGAGGGATTCAGGGCAACCTTCCTGACAGTGGATGGGGACGGCATGCTCGATCCCGGGGACTTGAGAGCCGCGATAGATGACGATACCATTCTGATTTCCGCCATGTACGCCAACAATGAAACCGGCGTCATCTTTCCCGTCAGGGAGATCGGGGAGTTGGCGGCGGAAAGGGCTGTCAGCTTTGTCTGTGACACTGTGCAGGCTGTCGGGAAGGTTCCGATCAGCTTCAGAGACCTTCCCGTGGATGCCCTGACTGTGTCGGGGCACAAGCTCCATGGCCCCAAGGGGATAGGCGCGCTCATCGTCAGGAGCGGCCTCCGCATCTCACCGCTGATTCATGGCGGGCCCCAGGAGAAGAACCGGCGCGCCGGCACCGAGAACGTTCCCGGCATCGTCGGACTCGGCAAGGCCTGTGAGATGGCGCGGCTTGACCTGGAAGAGGAGGGCTTGAGGATCCGGTCCCTCCGCGACATGCTGGAGAGGGGAATCATTGAGACGATACCTGACGTGAAGGTGAACGGTCATCCCGGAAAAAGGCTTCCCAATACCCTTAACATCTCTTTCAGAGGGGTCTATGTGGAGCTCCTTCTGGCCGAATTCGACCGGAACGGGGTGGCGGTTTCCGCGGGTTCGGCGTGCTCGGCGGAGAGCCGGGAGGTGTCGCGTGTCCTCACGGCGATGGGGCTGGACAGCGCCACCGCCCGGAGCACCATCCGCTTCTCCCTGGGCAGGGAGAACACCCGGGAGGACATCGACTGCCTGCTCGCCCTCCTCCCCCCGGTAATCCATCGCCTCAGAAGCGAACGGAACGCACACCTGGCATGAAAGAACATCAAGGAAGGCAGCGCTCTGAAACAATAGCGGGAACCCTGGGACGCGCAAATTGTGGAAGCCGATAGTGAAGCGGCTTCAAACGAATCTGCTGCGATTTCCTGCGAATCGCGACGGATAAACAACCGGAGAAGCACATGGCAAAATATCTCATCGTTGGCGGAGTCGCCGCCGGCATGTCGGCGGCGACCAGGCTGAGAAGGCTTGACGAAACAGTGGAGATCATTGTTTTTGAACGGGGTGAGTATGTCTCATATGCTAATTGCGGCCTTCCCTACTATATCGGAGACACCATACCCGAACGGCAATCGCTCATGATACAGACGCCTGAGGGCTTCAGAAACTGGTTCAACATCCAGGTGCGCATCCGAAACGAGGTGCTCGCCGTACGTCCCGTCGAAAAGATAATCCGGGTCAAGGATTTGCGGTCAGGGCGCGAGTACGAGGAAACCTACGACAAACTTCTGCTGACCCCGGGCAGTTCGCCGGTCAAGCCCGCCATTCCCGGTTCCGACCACCCGGCTGTCCATGTTCTCTGGACGATCCCCGATTCCGACCGGATACGCGCCATGGTGGATGCCGGGAAA
>CAZHVY010000032.1:0-37843 GCA_964536305.1 uncultured Geobacter sp.
TCCCGCCCCATCCCGCCCATTCCCGCATAAAGGACACACCTCTTGCTTCTTCACATTTCCGCCCTGACGGCCCGTGAAATTCGTGAACAGTTGAAGGTCATCCAGGTATACATCCTCACTCACGAAGGCGGGCGGGAGCGATTGTTCACATACCCCAACAAGACAGTAGCGGTCGGACCCAGCGCCGACGGGGGGATAACCTCCGGAACCGGAAGAACATTCGATCTGGAAACAGCAATAGGAACCGGGTGGCAACAGTATCGTTGGAAGACATACCGGGTCGTAGTAAAACCCGCGAATTTCGGAGAGACAATCCAATAAAATAAATGGCAGCATTGTCCGGTTAGGTAATTGCGCAGGCCCTAAAACCCTGCCTTACCCCCTCACCCGGCCTTCGGCCACCCTCTCCCAGCGGGAGAGGGATTGGTCAGTATCCCTTCTCCCTGAGGGAGAAGGCGCCCCGAAGGGGCGGATGAGGGGGATCTTGACGTACTGCAAAAAGCTAACCGGACATTGCTGAATAGGTGGGCCATGAAAACCATAGGAAACGAAAAAGGGATCGCCCTGGTAACATCTCTGCTGCTGACACTGATTGCCGTAGGCATCATCATGATGCTGATGACCACTGTTATGACGGGCATAAGAACCTCGGCGGCAAACAAGCGCTACAAGAACGTCGTGCAGGCCGCCTACGGCGGGGTTTCCCTTGCTGTGAACGAGTTTATACCCCGTCTCAATAATGCCATCTTCGGCAACTATTCCTCGGGACCGGACAGCGGCCTGCAACAGTTATTGACGGAATATGCGTCAACCTCGAACATCAGTCTCGATATACCTTCCCCCGGATGTCTGAGGGAGAAACTGGACAATGCCACCGAGAACTGGAGTTCCTCATGCAGCAAGACACTGAATCCCAAGGATAATCCGGATATGACCTTTGTCCTGAAATCCGATATCAGCCATTTCCAGACCAATCCAGGCTTCAGGGTCTTCACGAAGATCGTGGCCACCCCGGTAAAGGGAAACACCGACAAGGCGGACCTGCCCAACCTGCGCAAGGCCGAAAACGTTATCGAATCCGCGGAGACGGAAAGCACCGGTGTCACCATCCCCACAACCTACCGACTGGAAGTACAGGCGGAGCAGGAGGCCAATCCGAGGGAAAGGGCCAATATCTCGGTCCTTTATGCCTACTGAGGAGCGTCTGCTCCAATGAACCGCCAAACCTTTTCCGGCCGCGGGAATACCCTGCGGCTTTTTTCCGGATTACCCCACACGTTGAGAAAGTCTCCCGAAATTACCCCCCCATGACCAGCATCAAATAACCACTTGACAGTCCGGCGCAGGTTCGAGTAGTCTCCACATCGTTTCACTTAACACTGTTAAGCAGGTGGAAATGCGAAAACCCGGTCACGGTAAAAAGGAAGAGTTCCGCCTCGATATTCTGTCGGCCGCGCGGGAGCTGTTTTCCTGCGACGGCTATGAAAATTTTTCCATGCGCAAACTCGCCCGGCGTATCGGCTATTCTCCCACGACCATCTATCTCTATTTCCGTGACAAGGACGACCTCCTGTTCTGTCTCTGCGAGGAGCTGTTCACCGAGATGGGGTCGGCCATCGGGCGTCTCAGGGAAGAGGGGGGCGCGCCCCTTCATATCCTGCGAAGGGTCCTTCTTACCTATGTTGAATACGGCCTTGAGAATCCGGAGCAGTACCGGGTCGCTTTTTTCACCAGCCCGGTGGTGTACGGCTCTCCCCAGGACTACCTGGACAGGGATACCATGAGCCGGCGCGCCTACTTCCAGTTTCGCGAACTGGTGGCGGAATGCCGCGCTTCCGGTTGCTTGCGCCCCATGGAAGCGGATCTGCTGGCCCAGGCTCTATGGGCCGCCATGCACGGTGTGGTGGCGGCGGCTATTTTCGCCCAGGATTTCCCGCTCGTAGCTCCCGTGACGCTGGCGGAGACAATGCTGGATGGGCTGCTGGACGGTTTCAGGGCGTAGTTGCTCCACTGTATCTATTCCATCCGGCGGCAGTGGATGGCGCCAAGGTGATTAACCCATGAGAATAACAAAGACTACTTTCATATTGATCCTGTGCGCTCTTGCCGCGGGATGCGCCGTGGGGCCGGATTTCCGGCCGCCGGAGGCGCCTTCCGTGCAGGGATACACACCGGACCCCCTTGCCGGAACGACCGCCTCCGCCACCGGCGCGGGCGGGGCGGCCCAGCGTTTCGTCAGGGAAAAGGATATCCCCGGCCAGTGGTGGACCCTGTTCCGTTCGGAGGCCCTGGACGCGCTGATCCGGAAGGCCCTGAACCGGAGTCCCACCATAGCGGCGGCGGAGGCGCGACTGCGGGAGGCGGAGGAAAACCTGCGCGCCAGGGGCGGGACGGTCTACTTCCCGAGCGTGGACGGAAGCATTTCCGCAATCAGGCAGAAATCCGCCGCCTCCTATGGCCAGCCCGGGGCCGGGTCCAACACCTTTACCCTCTTCAACGCCTCGGTAAATGTTTCCTATACCCTGGACATCTTCGGCGGCGCCCGCCGGGAGATGGAGGCGCTCAGGGCGCGGGTTGACTATGAGCGCTTCCGGCTGGAAGCCTCGCACCTGGCACTGACCTCCAATATCGTCACCTCCGCCGTGATGGAGGCGTCGCTGCGGTCGCAGATGCGGGCCACCAGGGAGATTGTGGACATGCTCCGGAAACAGCTGGAGCTGGTCAGCGCCAAATTCGAGATGGGGGGCGCTTCCCGGCCCGACGTTCTCGAACAGCGGACCCTTCTGGCCCAGACCGTGGCGACCCTTCCTCCCCTGGAAAAGGAACTGGCGAAAACCCGGCATCAACTGGCCGTATATGCCGGCGCTTTTCCTGGAGAAGGGGGAATTGCGGAATTTCATCTTGAAGCCCTGGACCTTCCCACGGATCTGCCGGTCAGTGTTCCTTCGGCGCTGGTCCGCCAGAGACCCGACATCCGCGCATCGGAGGAACTGCTGCACGCCGCATGCGCCCAGGTGGGGGTCGCCACGGCAAACCTGTATCCCAGGATCACCCTTTCCGGAAGCCTGGGGAGCAACGCCGTGAAGATAGAGGATCTGTTTACTTCAGGCTCCTCCATCTGGTCCCTCGGCGCCGGGCTGCTGCAACCTCTTTTCCGGGGTGGAGAGCTGACCGCCAGGAGGCGGGCGGCCATCGCCGCCCATGATCAGGCCCTGGCCCAGTACCGGGAGACCGTTCTGAATGCCTTCCGGGACGTGGCGGATACCCTGCGGGCCCTGGACCTGGACGCGGAGACGCTGCGCGCCCAGGCTGACGCGGAGGCCTCGGCCAGGGAGACCCTCTCCTCGGTTGAGAGCCAGTACCGGATCGGCGCGGTCAATTACATCTCTCTGCTGATTGCGCAACGCCAGTACCAGATAGCGTATTCCAACCTGGTACGGGCAAGGGCGGCCCGCTTCGCCGATACCGCCGCGCTGTTCCAGGCATTGGGCGGAGGGTGGTGGAACAAGGACGCCGGGGAGAACCGGAGCGGCGGATAGGCGCCGCCTATTTCCGTTGTGTCAGCCTCTTTCAGGTAATCTGCCGTCGATTCACGGCATCTCTACATCCATTTCAGGAGCCATGAATACATGAAGAAAAAAATAATCCTCGCTCTCCTGGGACTCCTCCTCCTCGCCGGTCTGCTGGCCGGTATCAAGGCCCTCCAGATAAAGGCCATGATCGATCAGGGAAAGAAGGCCGTCCCTCCGCCCCAGGCGGTTACCGCGGCGCAGGCCCGCTCCGAGACCTGGGAGACCTCTCTTTCCGCCGTGGGTTCCCTGGAGGCTGTCCAGGGGGTAACGGTCTCCGCGGAGATGTCCGGGAAGGTGACCGCCATCTCCTTTACCGCGGGCGCTCCGGTGAAGAAGGGAGATGTCCTGATCCGTCAGGACACATCCTCGGAAGAGGCCCAGCTGCCCGGCCTGGAAGCCCAGGCAAAGCTTGCCCTCGCGGATCTCAAGCGCGCGGAGAAGATGCTCAAGGGCCGGATTGTCTCCCAGGCCGATTACGACAGGGCGCTGGCCACCCATGAGCAGGCGGTGTCGCAGGCTAACATGGTGAGAGCCGCCATTGCCAAGAAAGTGATACGCGCCCCCTTCAGCGGGCGTCTCGGTATCCGCCGGGTTAACCTTGGACAGATGCTTCGTGAAGGGGACGAAGTGGTCACCTTGCAGGCGCTGAATCCCATCTACGTCAACTTCTCACTGCCTCAGAAGAATATGGCCCAGCTCCGTCGCGGCCTGGCCGTCCGCGTGACGTGTGACGCCATGCCGGGCCTTTCCGTGCCAGGGCGGGTCACCGCCATCAATCCCCTGGTTGACCCGGAGTCACGAAATCTCCAGATTCAGGCGACTGTGGCAAACCAGGCGGAAAAACTCCGCCCCGGCATGTTCGTCAATGTGGCGGTAGGGCTTCCGGCGCGGAGTCAGGTCCTTGCCATTCCGGCTACAGCGGTGCTTTACGCCCCCTTTGGAGATTCCGTATTTATCGTGGAGGATTCCAGGGAAGGGAAGGGGGGGAAGGCCCTCCGCCAGCAGTTCGTTCGCCTGGGAGAGAAAAGGGGTGACTTTATTGCCGTGGTCAGCGGCCTGAAACCCGGCGAGAGCGTCGTCACCACCGGTGTTTTCAAGCTGCGCAACGGCCAGGCCGTGACCATAGACAACAAGCTGGCGCCCGAGTTCAGCAAGTCGCCGGCGCCGGAGAATAACTGACCCATGAAAATCACCGACCTCTTTCTGCGCCGCCCGGTCCTGGCCCTGGTGGTGAACCTGATCATCATCATCGCCGGACTCCAGGCCGTACGTTCCATAAACGTGCGTCAGTACCCCCGCAACGAGAACGCGGCGGTCACCGTGAAAACAGTTTATGTGGGGGCCGATGCCGAGCTGGTGCGCGGTTTCATCACCACGCCCCTTGAAAGGGCCATCGCCGCCGCCGACGGCATCGAGTACATGGAGTCCAAAAGCACGCTCGGTCTCTCCACCATCACCGTAAGACTGAAACTGAACTACGATTCCACCAAGGCCCTGGCAGAGATCAGTTCCAAGGTGGATCAGGTGCGCGCCGATCTCCCCCCCGAGGCCGAGGTTCCCGTTATCAACATCGAGTCGGCGGACAGCCAGTTCGCCTCGGCCTATCTAAGTTTCAGTTCCGATGTCCTGAAGCAGAACGAGATAACCGATTATCTGGTGCGCGTGGTCCAGCCCCGTCTGTCGGCCGTGCCGGGCGTGCAGCGGGCCGATGTGCTGGGCGCCCGGACCTTTGCCATGCGGGTCTGGCTGAAGCCCGATCGCATGGCCGCCTTCAATCTGACTCCCACGCAGGTTCGCGACGCCCTGACGGCCAATAATTTCCTGGCGGCCGTGGGGCAGAGCAAAGGGGCTCTCATCCAGGTCAACCTTACCGCGGACACCAACCTGAACACGGTCGAGGAATTCAAGCGCCTGGTGGTCATGCGAAAGAACGGCGCCATCGTGCGTCTCACGGATGTGGCGGATGTTGTCCTGGGCGCGGAGTCATACGACGAGGAGGTCCGCTTCAACGGGCAGACAGCCGTCTTTATCGGGATATGGGCGCTTCCCAACGCCAACTCCCTTGACGTCATCAAAAAGGCCCGCGCTGAGCTGGACTCGGTAAAGCAGGATCTCCCCGCCGGCCTGTCCGCCTATCTTGCATATGACGCCACCGATTACATCTCCAACGCCATAACCGAGGTCTTGAAGACCCTGGGCGATACCCTCCTGATCGTGATGCTGGTTATCTTTCTCTTCCTCGGCTCCTTCCGTTCTGTGCTCATACCGGTGGTGGCCATACCCCTGTCGCTCATCGGAGGCGTGTTCCTGATGCAGGTGTTCGGCTTTTCCCTGAACCTCCTGACCCTTCTGGCCATCGTGCTGTCCGTCGGCCTGGTGGTGGACGACGCCATCGTGGTGGTGGAAAACGTGGAACGGCACCTGAGCGAAGGGAAAACACCGTTGCAGGCGGCCCTGATCGGCGCCCGCGAACTGGTGGGGCCGATCATTGCCATGACCATCACCCTGGCCGCCGTCTATCTCCCCATAGGGCTGCAAGGCGGGCTGACCGGCTCCCTGTTCCGGGAATTCGCCTTTACCCTTGCCGGAACGGTTACCATCTCGGGAATCGTGGCTCTGACCCTGTCGCCCCTCATGTCTTCCCGGCTGCTGAAGCCCGGCCTGGAAGAGCGCGGGCTCCCCGGTCTCATCGCCCGCGGCTTTAATCGCCTGCGGAACCTCTACGGCCGGTGTTTGGACAGGACCCTGGCCGCGCGCCCGGCAGTCTACGGCGTATGGGTGGTCATCTCGATCCTGACGATCCCCATGTTCACCATGTCGGCCAAAGAGCTGGCGCCCACCGAGGACGAGGGAATTATCTTCGCCATTCTCGATTCCTCCGCCAACTCGACCCTTGATCAGAACCGCTTCTTCGCGGACGCCGTCAACCGTGTCTATACCGGTACGCCGGAGTATGATTTCACATTCCAGGCCACCTATCCCAGTTCCGGTTTCGCGGGCCTGGTCCTGAAGCCCTGGGATGACCGGAAGAGGACCGTCTTTCAGATCATGCCGGAGGTGCAGGGCAAGCTCTCCGCCATCCCGGGCATCCAGGCCTTTGCGGTGACGCCGCCGGCGCTGCCGGGAGGGGGTGACTTCCCTGTGGAGTTTGTCATAGCGTCCACGGCCGACACCCGGCAGATCCTGGAGTTCGCCGACCAGCTCAAGCTTGCGGCCATGAAAAGCGGCATGTTCGCGTTTCCGCCCCTCATAGACGTAAAGATCGACCAGCCACAGTCCGAGTTCGTCATCGACAGGGACAAGGTGGCGTCCCTGGGGCTCAATCTCGGACAGGTCGGAGGCGACCTGGGCGGCATGGTTGGTGGCAACTACGTCAACCGCTTCGATATCTCGGGAAGAAGCTACAAGGTCATACCACAGATCGAGCGCTCCGGCCGGCTCAATCCCAATCAGTTACAGGATGTCTATGTCACCGGACCAGACGGCAGACTGATCCAGCTCAGCTCCATCGCCACGCAACGGGATACGGTGGTCCCCCGCTCCCTGAACCGTTTCCAGCAGCTGAATTCCGTCAAACTGAGCGGCGTTCCCATACGTCCTCTGGATGAGGCCCTCGGTTTCCTGGAGAAGGAGGCGGGGAGGATTCTTCCCAAGGGATACGTGATGGACTACACTGGAGAATCCCGCCAGCTTCGCAAGGAAGGAAACCGTTTCTTGCCCGCCTTCACCCTGGCGATCATTCTCATCTTCCTGGTTCTGGCGGCCCAGTTCAACAGTTTCCGCGACCCGTTCGTCATCCTGGCCGGGTCGGTTCCTCTGGCCATGTTCGGCTCCCTGCTGTTCACCTTCCTGAAGATGCCGGACCCGAACGTCCCTTTCCTAACCAACGGCTGGACCACCACCCTCAACATATATTCCCAGGTCGGTCTCGTAACCCTGGTGGGGCTGGTGTCCAAAAACGGCATCCTTATCGTTGAGTTCGCCAACAAGCTTCAGATGGAAGGCGTGTCCAAGCTCGATGCCATCCGCGGGGCGTCCATGATCCGCCTCCGCCCGGTTCTCATGACCACGGCCGCAACCATCGCCGGTCATTTCCCCCTGACCCTGGTAAGCGGGGCCGGAGCGGCGGCCCGTAACTCCATCGGCCTGGTGCTCGTGGGTGGAATGTTCGTCGGGACCATGTTCACTCTCTTCATCATCCCGTCCCTATACATGCTGATGGCCCGCGACCACGGCAGGGACCGGGAGCGGGAGGCGGCGGTGACAGCCGCTGAGGTGTCGTGATTACCGAGACTTATGTTTACAGGGCCGGGAAGCAGCCGTGACAGTCTTTGAGTCGAATCCAGCAATGTCCGGTTAGATTTTTGCAGTATGTCAATATCCCCCTCATCCGCCCCTTCGGGGCGCCTTCTCCCTCAGGGAGAAGGGATACTTACCAATCCCTCTCCCAGCGGGAGAGGGTGGCCGAAGGCCGGGTGAGGGGTTAAGGCAGGGTTTTAGGGCCTGTGCAATTACCTGACCGGACACTGATGAGTCGAATCAGGACAATGTGGCCTTGGTGGACGGCGTTTTTTGTCTTTTCTCTCTGACATCCCACCCGGAACGCCTTGTTCATGAAGCATTTGCCAAAAACGGGTTGCGGTGTGAATGAAAATGATGATATACAGAAACAACCACCACGGATTTATCCGTGGTTTTTTTTCAGGATAACAGGTCGACGGAATGGACGGCAGGGGCATGTCGCGCTTCCAACCGGGGACGAAAAGCGGAGAGAATGGGGATCATCGACATACTGGAAAAGAAGCTGGGCAGATATGCCCCGGCGAATATCACCCTTTACCTCATAGCGGGACAGACCCTTGTGTATGTCCTGTTTATGATGGGGAGGCTTGATCCTTCACAGGTAGCCTATTCCGCAGACAGCGTTTTACGGGGTGAATGGTGGCGTCTTCTGACCTTTCCCTTTGACCCGCCGGTGCGTAACCTTCTGTTCGCCTTTTTCGCGTGGTACCTCTTCTACCTCATGGGTTCGGCCCTGGAGGAGCACTGGGGCGCTTTCCGGTACAATCTGTTCCTGTTGACGGGTTACCTGTTGACTGTCGCTGTTTCCTTCCTGGTTCCGGGGCATTTTGTCACAAACGCTTTTCTGGCCGGGTCGGTTTTCCTCGCCTTTGCTTTCCTGTTTCCGGATTTCCAGCTGCTCCTGTTTTTTGTTCTTCCCGTCAGGATCAAGTGGCTTGCGCTTATTACCTGGCTCGGTTACGGATACATCATCCTTACCGGAGGATGGGCGGGCCGCCTTCTGGCGCTGGCCTCGATAGGAAACTTTCTCCTCTTTTTTGCCCGTGACATAATCGTGAATCTGAGGTATGGACGAAAACAGCTCTCCAGAAGGGTTTCCGCCTCTGCGCGAAGTAATGATCAGCCGTTTCACCGCTGCACGGTCTGCGGTATTACCGACAAGACCCATCCGGATATGGATTTCCGTTACTGTCCCCAGTGCGATGGGCAGCATGGCTATTGCCGTGACCATATCTTCAACCACAAGCATATAAAAAAATCTTGATATCAGGACCACCGGCCATCCCTTACTCTGGAAGACAGGTTATGGATAACACCTCCATTTACACCACCCGGAATGCTCTTCATGAGCCATCCGGGCGGGCTGCAATTTGAAAAACAAGAAAGGAGCTAAACTTTCAGCGGGTATTGCCGATACGTTTAATTAAGGAGGTGGCGATCATGGCGCAATCCGAGAACAGATCAAATTCCCGCTGGCGTGACTATGTGGCCTCGGCCTACCTGCGAAGGATAATGGGCGGCTCCCGTGATTTCAATCCAGGCAAGGGAGGCAGGATTTACAGGCGCTATGACTACACTATAGAGGCGGTCGGCATCCTCGCCCGCGCCCGTCTCGGCGCCCGGTGAGTGAAAGCCGCGCCGGGTGTGAACAGGCCGCGTTTCACCCGCGGCCAAAAACGATGAGCAGTTTACTATCGGAGGCAACATGTTTGATGAAACACAGCCATATCAGTTACCTCTTTCCTGGGAAAGCAGCAGTTTCCCCCGTTTCGCGGTTATCATGCCCGGTTTCGATTCGGTAACCACCGGCAATGACGAATATCTCCTGCTGACTCCCCAGGAGAACGAAACAGGCCATTTCCGTGAATATTTCCAGCTTCCCAACGACCCCAGGACCGTAAGGGAGCTGATGAATGTCATCGGACCGGATACGGAAGAAAACTGGGTTCCCTTTGGCGCCTGGTTGCTGGAATAAGACAAGTTCAAGACGCAGCATAATTCCAAGGGCCGTTTGCTCCGCTGTTCAGCGGTGGAAACGGCCTTTTTCTTTCCCTGTATGGCCGTTGACTTTACTCTGCACGGTTGCTAGAATGCGCGCGTTTCATGAAGGAAGAAGGGCAGGCTCCGCGAAACATCCATTGAGGCACGCGCTAACAAGGATTGCCATAATGCGCCTATTCATTCGACTACTCTGTTGTTGCGTCTTCCTGGCGTTTTCCGCCGGATGCGTAGGCCAGAATGTTTATCAGAAGAAGCTTGATGAAGCAGCGAACCTGAACACGGATCTGGCCGACGCCAGGAACAGGAATCTTGATCTTGCCCGCGAAAATGAGAGGCTCCGCGGGGAGATATCCACCCAACGTGAAAAAATCGGCAAACTGGAAGCCGGGAATTCGGATCTGCGGGGATTGATCGCAATGAAGGAGGAGAGCCCGGCCAGGAAGATTGTCGCCCAGGGACGCGAGATCGAGCGTCTGAAGGATGACCTGGCGAACCTCCAGCGAGGTCGTGAGGAAAAGGCGCGAACGGTGAGCATCCTTTACGAGAACCTGCTGGAAAGGATGAAGGATGATGTGGCCCAGGGACGGGTATCCATAGCGGAGCTGCGGGGAAAGGTCTCGGTAACCGTCCGTGAAGACATCCTGTTTTCCGGGAAAACCAGTGAATTTTCCCCTGAAGGCAAGAATATCATCAGCAAGATAGCCTCCTTCCTCAAAGGTACCCGTGACAGGGAGGCGCGCATCCAGACCTCCATTGATATGGGCGCCCGGAGAGACAGGGCTTCCTCGCAATGCATTTCGCCCGGCTCTCCCCTCGTCCGGGCTGTCGCCCTTGCCGGACTGCTGGGTCTCTTGGGTGTTGATCCGGAAATTCTCTCCGTTTCCGTCAGCGGCGGATTCCCTGCCGGCGGCGATTCCCTGACCTCATCCCTCGGCGACCCTTCCCGTTCCCTGGGAATTGTTATCCTTGAAAAGGAATGAGGTCATGTTCCGGAGCGGGGGGATCCCTTGAACTCGATCCTGAAAAATCATACTTTTTCGACTTTGCTGCTCGTCCCTGCCGGACACTTTTTACAGACCAGAGGGAACTTCACCCATAACCGGAAATGAAAAAAGGCAGAGAAAAAAAACAGAATAACAAGGAATTTTCCAATGTGCCGTTCAAGGGGCTGAAATCCTTTCACGTTCGCTCCGAAGGCCAGCCTGAAGAGCCGATCGCGGCAAAAAAAGCCGCTCCTCCGCCGGCGCGGCCGGCTGAGGACGACAGCGATCTTTTTCTCCGGGAAATGGAAGGCATCAAACGACTGCATGGTGAGAAACAGCGCAAGGTCCAGGCGCCGAAGCCGCCTGTCGAATCAAAACCCGGACTGGATGAGGAAGAGAGAAAACTGTTTCTTTCCGCACTGTCGGGTCTGGACGTGTCGTTCCGGGACGAGATTCCGGATGTCAAGCCCCTTCGCCCGGTCGCGGTCAACCGCATGCGGCAGCTGAAGTCTGGGGCCATCCGCGTAGACCTGGAACTCGATCTCCATGGGCAGACACGTGACGAAGCGCTGAAATCTCTGGAGAGGTTTGTTACCGGTGCCTACAATCGCGGTCAGAAAGCGGTTCTGGTCATCACTGGCAAGGGAAACAATTCTCCGGCGGAACCGGTTCTTCTGGTGGCGGTGGCGTCCTGGCTCAGGGAGGCCGGCAGGAAAATGGTTTCCGAATTCGCCCCGGCGCCGCCCCGACTGGGAGGCGCCGGGGCTTTTGTGGTGTTTCTGAAGGGTAAAAAGGGAGATGGCGGGGATTCCGGCCAAAGAGAGGAGACGAAGAGATGATTAAGCCGGGGAGGTATATTACCTTCAATGTCGTGGTTTCCATTTTGCTGATTTTATGGGGTTTTGTGCTGTTGCTGGCCGGTTCGGCCCAGGCCGCTTGAAGGAGAGTGGTTTTCTTGCTACCCGGATGAATCTCAGGGGAGTTATGATTTTTTATTGGACCAATGGGATGATTTTTTCATGAAAGCCGTTTCCGTCTGCCTGGTCAGATGGCGCGGCTTTTCTTTTTTGGGGACGGTTTCTTCAGCGACTATTCTCTTATTTTGTTTGTAAGGAGCGGAAAGATGTTCAATCCGACACGTATCCTTGTTCCCACCGATATGTCCGAGCATTCGGACAGAGCCATTCGCAGGGCATTTGATATCGCTAGACAGTTCATGGCTGATGTGGACATACTGCACGTAGTGAACGACCCGGTGCAGTTGTGCACTCTGGATTTCTGCGTCAGCGAGGAAATCCTCGGCCAGTTCAGATCACACCTTCTGGAACAGGCGAGGGCGGCCGTGCATAACCAGGTGGGAAGGTTTGTAAGCATGGGGAGCGTTAACGTGAACACCGAGGTGAGGATAGGGGTCCCCCACGAGACAATCCTGAAAACAGCTGAAGAAAAGGGCGCGGACCTGATAATCATTGCTCCCCACGGAATGACCAGTTTTTCGAAACACCTCATGGGAAGCGTGGCGAGGCACGTCCTTCTCGGGGCTGAATGCCAGGTTCTGGTGGTGAAGTAGGCGGCAGGAGGGATGGGAAGATGAAAGGCGCGACCGGGGAGGATCATTCGAAAAGCCGGGCCTTGTCGCCATCGCAGCGGCGGCGGGCGGAGGATGCCCTTTGTGAAAAAAACCAGATGCTGGAGTCCATCATCAACTCCTCGCCGCTGGCGATTATCGTCCTCGATTCCCGCCTCAACGTCACCCTGTGGAATCCCGAGGCGGAAAAGATGTTCGGCTGGACAAAGGAGGAGATTCTGGGAAAGCCGTATCCCATCGTCTCCGAAGACCGCCGGGAAGAGCTTATGGCCAATGTGCGCGATCTCCACGAGGGGGCTACACGGCGATTCATGGAGACGCAGCGCATGCACCGGGACGGGACCCTCATCGACGTGAGCCTTTCCACCGCGCCCGTATTGAACAGTGAAGGAATCACCATCGCCTATATGGCCATGTTCGCCGATATACGGGAACGGAAAAGGGCGCAGGAGGCGCTGCGAGAGTCGGAGGCCAATTACCGGACCATCTTTGACGCGGCCAATGACGCCACCTTTGTCTTTGATCCGGAAAACGGCGACATGCTCGACGTCAATCTGAAGATGTGCGAGATGTACGGATATACAAGAGAACAGGTGCTGCGGCTGAATGTGGGCGCCCTGAGCGCCGGCAAGCCCCATTATACCTATGACGATGTCCTCAGAAAGATATGGAAGACGAGATATGACAAATCCCACATGTTCGAATGGCTGGCCAAGGACAGTTCGGGGAGGCTCTTCTGGATAGAGGTGAACATGAAGGGCGCTGTCATCGGAGGTGAATACCGGGTCCTGGCCGTGTGCCGGGACATCGGGGAACGCAAGGCCGCCGAGGAAGAGAATCGCAGGATGCAGGAGCGCCTCCGCCAGATGGACAAGATGGCGGCCATCGGCACCCTTTCCTCCGGTATTGCCCACGAGATCAACAATCCCAACAACTTCATCCTTTCCAACGCACAGTTCATCTCGGATATCTGGCCCGACATCAACAGGATACTTGCCCTCTATGCGGAGGAGAACGGCGAGTTTTTTCTCGGGAAACTCCGACTCTCGGAAGCGAGCGCGTACATACCGAAGATGTTGGAGGGCCTGGTGGAGGGCTCGCACCGGATCAACCGCATCGTTACCGGGTTGAAGGATTTCGCGCGCCAGGAAAAGACCCGTCTTGATCAGGCCGTGGACCTCAACAAGGTCATCCAGGCCGCCCTTACCATGCTCCAGAACCAGATACAGAAGCACACGGACAGATACCAGTGCATACTCGCCGAGAACCTTCCGCCGGTCAAGGGGAGCTTCCAGCAGTTGGAGCAGGTAATCGTCAACCTGATCATGAACGCCCTGCAATCGCTGAAAGACAGGGATTCGGGGATATTCATCAGCACTTATTATATCCGCTCCATCGGTCAGAACGTCATAACGGTGAGGGACGAGGGAGAAGGGATGTCTGAGGATGTCAGGCAGGCCATCTTTGATCCGTTTTTCACCACGAGGCTCGATAGCGGCGGGACCGGCCTGGGCCTTTCCATCTGTTTCACCATAGTAAAGGAACACGGCGGCATAATCGAATGCGAATCGGAGCCGGGGAAGGGGTCGACCTTTCTCGTCAGACTGCCGGTTCAGAACCATGGAAAGAGGGGGCCGCGACGTCCATGACAAAGACTCAAACGTTTCCGGTGCTGCTTGTGGATGACGAGCGGCATATCCTGCTCGCGTCGGAATCAGTGCTCCGTTTTGCCGGTATAAGGGAGGTAAGCAGCGTTGACGACAGCCGCCGTGTCCTGCCTCTCCTGGAAGAAGGCGGTATCGGAGTCGTCGTGCTCGATCTCTTCATGCCCTACGTCTCCGGCAGGGAGCTTCTTGAAACCATGAGCAGGGACTACCCGCATATCCCCGTTATCGTAATGACGGCGGCGGACGAGGTGGATACCGCGGTAGGCTGCATGAAGGACGGCGCCTTTGATTATCTCGTGAAGCCGGTGGAGAACGCGCGTCTGATCTCCAGCGTCAAAAGGGCCCTTGAGGTCTGCAGCCTGAAGAGTCAGGTGACGCAGCTTCGCGACCATCTGCTCAGCAACCGGCTGAAAAATCCGGAGGCGTTTTCTTCCATTGTCACCGCCAGTCCCAAGATGTCCGCGGTGTTCCAGTATTGCGAGGTCATAGCGGAATCCCAGCAGCCGGTCATCATTATCGGGGAGACCGGGGTGGGCAAGGAGCTGGTTGCCCGGGCCATCCATGACCTGAGCGGAGTGGACGGAAGATTCGTGCCGGTGAACATAGCCGGCCTGGACGATAACATGTTTTCCGATACCCTCTTCGGCCACAAGAAGGGGGCCTTTACCGGAGCGGAAAAGGCCAGGGGAGGGCTGATCGCCCAGGCCGCCGGAGGCACCCTTTTCCTGGATGAAATAGGCGACCTTTCCGAGGCCTCCCAGGTTAAACTGCTCAGGCTTCTGCAGGAGCAGGAATACTACCCGGTGGGCTCCGATATCCCTCTCGTGAGCGATGCGCGCATAGTCGCGGCTACCAACAGGGACCTGCGCGCCATGACCATGTCCAAGGCCTTCCGCAACGATCTCTATTTTCGCCTCTGCTCCCATCAGGTGATCATTCCACCCCTGAGGGAGCGAAGGGAGGACATCCCGCTTCTCATGGACTTCTTCTTCAGGGCGGCTGCCCAGATCTTCAGAAAGAACAGCCCCACCTATCCACCCGAGCTGGTAACACTCCTTTCCAGCTACGATTTTCCGGGGAATATCCGGGAATTGAAGGCAATGGTGTTCGACGCCGTGGCCAGGCACGTCTCCGGGGTCCTTTCCCTGGAACGTTTTCACGAGGTCATCGGCGGCATGCCGCCTCCCTCGGGCGGAGAACCGATCCTGTCCCGCCGCCTGAATGAATGGCTGCTGGAGTCCGGAGGACGTTTCCCCAAGGTGCGGGAGGTGGAAGAACTTCTCATCGACGAGGCCATGAAGCTGGCCAAGGGAAACCAGGGGATCGCGGCTTCGCTGCTCGGTTTCACCCGCCAGACCCTCAACAAGAGGCTCAAGGCCAGGAAAGAGAAGGGCGGATAACACCTGCCCGCTTTTCCAGTTGGGCGGACATGATGCCTTCGCGTAAGTGTCCGGGTTGAATGCAAGAAAACATCTCAGAGCACGGGAGGGTTTCATGGGTAAGGACAAATCAACAAATGACCGCGGGATTCTTGCCGCCGATGATCTGCGGATAGTCCGGGACGGCGATGATTTTCAGCTTGTTCGCGGCTTGAACCGGCGGGATTTTCTCAAATGTTCCGTCGGCATGCTGGCATCCCTTTACCTGGGTTCGTTAACGACGGCATGTGGCGGAAACAGCGGATCTCCACAGGTTTCAGGCTATTCCATTGACGCCAAGGTTGTGAAAACCACGCAGCGGATGATCTCTTTTCCATATACCGCGCCATCTCCCGGCCTTCCTGCGGGTATGCCTCCTCAGCCGGACCCTCCCTATAGCCCCAATGGCGGACCCGCGCTTAACTGGGACCAGTTGCGTCAGATTCAGGACTATGACCGGCTGGGCTATGGCCAGTGGGCTTATGTGGACCGTCCTCTGCCGATTGTGAGAAGGACCGACATCATGCCCGCCGGTTACAATGCGGAAGGCATAACCACTGAAACAAGGTTGCTTAACTTCTTTGCCATGAGTGATATCCACCTTACCGACAAGGAAGCGCCCAACCAGTTTATCGATCTCCAGAGATCGAATCCGGATTACTCCGGGCAAAACAGCTCCATTTACTCGGGGGTCATGCTGTACACCCCCCAGGTCTTTGACGCGGCCATTCAGACGGCAAACGCCTTTCACCGGAAAGATCCCTTTGATTTTTTCATCTCACTGGGCGACTGCTGCAATACCAGCATGTACAATGAACTCAGGTGGTATCTCGATATCATTGACGGCAAGGTCATTACCCCCAGTTCCGGCGCCCATCGCGGCGCGGATACCATTGATTATCAGAAGCCGTTCAAGGCGGCGGGCCTGGACCGGTCCATTCCCTTCTACCAGGCCCTCGGCAACCATGACCACTTCATGATCGGCTCATTCCCGGTCTATGAGAACGGCCTGGACCAGTCATACCTCAGTGATACGGTCTGGTCGGCGCCAAACGAGCTGCTTACTCCCGACATCACCAGGTTTCCGGCCCTGTTCAACATCAACAATATAAAAAATCCCAATTATCACAGGTATTATCAAGGTGTTATTGATGGAACGACACCTTACGGCAATATCATCTACTCAGGGGATGTTCAAGGCTACAGCGCGCCTCCAAAGGTTACGGCCGATCCCGACCGCCGCTCCTTGCACAGAGCGGAGTGGATCCAGGAATTCTTCAGAACGACCACCAGTCCGAAGGGCCATGGTTTCAACCTGGTTTCATCAAACCCGAATTTTCACCTGGTGCCGGCCGCCGAACGGGCCGGTTTTGCCTGCTACAGCTTTGTGCCCAGGTCGAACGCGCCGTTGAAGGTGATAGTGCTGGATAACACCCAGCGTGAAGACGATGGTTCATTGGATATTCATGGACACGGCTTTCTTGACGCAACACGCTGGGCCTGGCTCCAGGCTGAACTTGATGATGGCCAGGCCGCCAATCAGTTGATGATCGTTGCCTGCCATATCCCCATTGCCGTTGCCAATATCGGAACCGAGTTTGAATGGTGGCTTGGTGATTCCCATGCCACAATGGCTAACGCAGTGGATCTGGCGACACTGGTCAGGAAGCTGCAGAACTCCACCAACCTGCTGATGTGGATCGCCGGGCACCTGCACGTAAATACGGTCAAGGCCTTTGTCTCGCCGGATCCGGTCAACGCGCCGGAAAAAGGATTCTGGCAGGTCCTGAGCTCGTCCCTTCGTGATTTCCCGCAGCAGTTCCGCACCTTTGAGATCTATCTCAACAGCGACTATACGGTTTCAATTGAGACGGTGAACGTGGATATTGCGGTGAAAGAGGGGACGCCCGCGGCGACATCGCGCAAGTATGCCATTGCCACGCAGCAGATACTCCATAATCAACTGAAGGGAAATCCCATCAATTATGCTGAATTAAGCCCCGGGGTCCCTTTGCCGACAATGGACCCGACCCGGCCGCAGGCCGGCGTGCAATCACTGGGTACCGGGGATCCCGATCCCACGATCCGTTTTGTGGATCTCACCGCGCAAGGGATACCCTACAACGCCTCATACAACGCCCGACTCATTAAACAGTTGAGCCCGGCCATGAAGGCGCATTTGCGGAAATTGTACCCGACGCCGTAATCGAAGATTATGGAAAAGGAGCCATTTGCCGATTCCCTGCTTATTGACCTGGTACCCAGTAACACTTAAATCCACGTAAAATAATCCCCTCTCCCCTCGTGGGAGAGGGTTAGGGAGAGGGGGAATTTCCAGGATATTCCCTGCTTGAAGCTTCACCCTCCCCCCAACCCCCTCCCATCAAGGGAGGGGGAGCCCGAATCTGATATGTTTACCTGCCTCCGTAATAACTCCATCCCCCGCGAGAACGGGTGAGAAAAATCAGTCTTTTGTAAATATTGTTTACACGAGGCGCAAATCATTTGTTTACAGACGCTTTTCCCTTCTCGAAGATTCCACCCGGTAAATACGTTTACAACCGCTCACTCCGCTGAAAATCCCTGTAAATTCCTAACCTTTCAAAATCAAACGTCTTTTTAAATCAATGGGCACTGGCACATCCCCTGCTATTGATGAAGGCATGCGATGTCGTGAAACCGCCCGTGTATCCGGCATCATAATCCCCCGCTACCCCGCCAGCGAGGAGTTACCGCCGGGGCGTGGGAACTGACCGGAAGATTCGCGGAGAACGGAGGTGATGACGCGAAAGAAAACACGAGGGATTCTGGATTGGATTGCATGGGGCGGAAAATCACCGGCATGAATCAAAAATATCTTATGAGGAGGCAGGAAATGGCATTAGCGGAACAGGTTTTTGATTTCTTTATTCCGTCGGTTACGAAAATGGGTATTGGCGCGGTCAAGCAGTTGGGCGCTACGGCGAAATTCCTTGGCGGGACCAAGGCCCTGCTTGTCACCGATAAAGGGATGGTCGCCCTCGGTGTCGCGGATCAGATGAAGCAGCTCCTGGAAGACGCGGGCGTGGCGACGGTCATCTTTGGCGGCGCCGAGCCTAATCCCACCGATCTTAATGTGCGGGAAGGCCTGAAGATATACAGAGAAAACAAGTGCGACATGCTGGTCAGCCTTGGAGGCGGAAGCTCGCATGACTGCGCCAAGGGTATCGGCATTGTGGCTGCCAATGACGGAGACATCCGCGATTTCGCGGGGGTCGACGCGGTTCCCAAGGCGCTGCCGCCCTTCATTGCCATCAACACCACCGCCGGCACCGCCAGCGAGATGACGCGCTTTGCCGTCATCACCAATACGGATATCCATGTGAAGATGATCTTTGCCACGCCCAGAATCACTCCGACCGTGGCCATCAACGATCCCGTCCTCATGGTGGGCATGCCGCCTGCTCTGACCGCTTCAACAGGCATGGACGCCCTTACCCATGCCATAGAGGCATATGTGGCGGCCCTGGCCAATCCCGTGACCGACGCGTGCGCCCTGGCGGCCGTCAAGCTGGTGGCCGAATATCTGCCCCAGGCCGTTGCCAACGGCGACAATCTGGAGGCCCGCGACAAGATGGCCTACGCCGAGTATCTGGCGGGAATGGCCTTCAATAACGCCGGAATCGGCATCGTCCACGCCATGGCCCACCAGCCGGGAGCGCTTCTCAACAAGCCCCACGGGGTCTGCAATGCCATCCTGCTCCCGCATGGCTGTGCGTTCAACTTGATCGCCTGTCCCCAGCGCTTTGCCGATGTCGCCCTGGCCATGGGTGTCAATCCTGCCGGACTTACCACCATGGAAATTGCGGAAAAGGGTGTTGAAGCTATCCGGAAACTTTCCGTATCGGTCGGTATTCCGGCCGGTCTGTCGGAAATCGGCGTCAAGGAAAGCGATATCCAGACCCTTTCCGAAAGCGCCATCAAGGACATCTGCTGTCTCTTCAATCCACGAAAAATAAGGATTGAGGACATTACAAGGCTCTACAGGGAAGCAATGTAGACGCCCGGAGAGGAAAGGGGGCGTCCCCCTTTCCCTGTCCATTGAGTCTCACGCAAATCTCAAAGAAGTTCCCTCTCCCCTGGTGGGAGAGGGTCAGGGAGAGGGGGAACTTTTCACCCTCCCCCCGACCCATCAAGGGAGGGGGAGTGTTTTTCGTCAAGTCGGAGCTTTTTCCCCTCACCCCTGCCCCTCTCCCGGAGGGCGAGGGAAAACACGAACCCTCTCCCTGTGGGAGAGGGTGGCCGAAGGCCGGGTGAGGGGAAATTGTTGAACAGCAATTTGTAGTCCACTGTGAATCTATTCTCAATAGATACATTCATTGATGCGTCCGGAACACATGTCTTGCGTGTTGTACCAATATGAAATGACGGAGGAAGAGAAATGAGGAGATTGATAGTATTCGCCCTGCTGGCGGCTGCGCTTGCCAAGCCGGATCTGTCGCTGGCCGCCAACGCAAGGGACTATATTCCGCTCCCCGACGGAACCATGCTGTTTTGCACCTATTTCAAGCATATTTCAGCAAGCACCTTTTACGCCAACGGGAAAAAGGCGGCCGACGACATCGGCCTGACCGCCAATCTGGGCATATTCAGGCCCGTCTATTACACCTCCATCGGCAATGCCCTTTATGGCGATGGAGGACTGATTGTTGACCCCCAGGCCCTTCTCGTTTTTGGTGAGCAGTCACTGGACTCGGCCGATTCCAATGATTCCGGTTTCGCGGACTCCACCATTCTGGCCACTTTCTGGTTTGTCAATGCCCCCAAGGACAAATTCTGGGTAGGATTTTCGCCCTACATCACCATGCCCATAGGCCACTACAACAGGAACAAGGTCGCCAACCTGGGCGCAAACCGCTGGGCGTTCAAACCCGAGCTGGGCATCGTGAAGGGTATTGGAGAAAGGTTTTACGCGGACCTGATTTTCAACGGAGAGTTTTATACGGATAACGACGATCACCCCGGAGGAAAGCTGTCGCAGGATCCGGTACTTGGCGTTGAAACCCATTTCAGCTACGACATCACCAAACAATGGTATGTCTCCCTCGATTATTTCTACAACCACGGCGGGGAACAGAAGGTAAACGGGGTAAAGGTGGAGAATTCCAGGGTGGACAATCACGGCCTGGGTGTTTCGCTGTTCTGGATGATCGGCGCCAACAATCAGCTCATGATTGAATACAGGAATGATTTCGCCGTCAAGAACGGCGCCGCCGCCGACACCTTTGGCGCTCGCTGGGCCTATTTCTTCTGAGACGCTCAGGAAATAAAAGTTCAATATCAGATTCCGAAAATCCTCCTTTTCGGTGTTGGGCGCCCCGTCTGGTGGGCGCCCCTTTTTTTACAGGCACATGCAGGCGGGGAGTAAAGAAAGTATTCGGTTGTAAAATATCTTTACAAGACATAAATGCCTGATACATGGCTTAAAGGACCAGATGTAATAAATAATGCGACAATTAAATGAATATGAATGATATGGAAAAGGCAGATTGAATTATAAATATCAGTATTTATGTTAAATATATTCTTTATGGATATGGCATAAAGTTTGCTATGCTATACGTGTACACAACCTCCATATTTTTTTCGGGCGGGACTATATTCCGCCCACTTTTTACTTTTTACTGTTACTTATGTCATTGACATGGCGCTTGACAGCTTTTGATTCAATTGAAATCAATATCAGTCTGCGCCTGGATGAAAATAAACAATGCTTGTTGCAGAGGGAGACTATTTTATGTTTGAACAGGAATACCGCAAAAAGCTCGTATCGGCCCGTGATGCTGTAAAAGTCGTAAAATCAGGAGATTGGGTCGATTACGGCATCTGTCTCGGCCATCCGGTGGCCACCGACCGGGCATTGGCGGAGCGCGCCGGAGAACTGGAGGATGTGAAGGTCAGGGGAGGGATAACCATGTGGAAGCCGGCAATACTGGACATTCCGGCGCCGGAGAAGAGCTTTACCTGGAATTCCTGGCACTGTACCGGAGTGGATCGGGGAATTATCGAGATGGGTTGTGGCTACTACAGTCCCATGCGCTATTCGGAGCTGCCGAGGCTGTACCGTGAGAGCGTGGAGAGAGTGGATGTGGCCATGTTTCAGGCCGCTCCCATGGATGAACACGGATTCTTCAATTTCGGTCCCCAGGCATCACACATGACGGCCGTGTGCGAGCAGGCGAAAAGGATCGTCGTGGAGGTGAACCGCAACATGCCCCGTTGCCTGGGCGGTTTCGAGGAGGGGATCCATGTTTCCCGGGTGGATTACATCGTGGAAGGGGAGAATCCGCCCCTGGCGCAGTTGAAGGCCAATCCCCTCACGGAAGTGGATCGCCGGGTCGCCGGCCTGATAGTAGAGGAAATCCCCAGCGGCGCCTGCCTGCAACTGGGTATCGGCGGTATGCCCAACGCCGTCGGAACCCTGATCGGTGAATCCGATCTGAAGGACCTGGGAGTGCACACGGAGATGTACGTGGATGCCTTCGTGGACCTGACCCTTCTGGGAAAGATAAACGGCTCGCGGAAAAACATCGACCGCTTCCGCCAGGTATTCGCCTTTGCCGCCGGAACGCGGAAGCTTTATGATTTTATCCATAACAATCCGGGGGTGCAGAGTTGCCCCGTTGACTATATCAATGATGTGAAGCGTATAGCCGCCATCGACAATTTCGTATCCATCAACAATGCCGTGGAGGTCGATCTGTTCGGCCAGGTTTCCTCCGAGTCTTCCGGAACGAAGCATATAAGCGGAACCGGCGGCCAACTGGACTTCGTTCTGGGCGCCTATCTGTCTAAAGGTGGCAAGAGCTTTATCTGCCTTTCTTCCACCTATGGCAGGAATGGCGGCAGTATGTCCAGGATTGTTCCCACCCTGGCGCCGGGAAGCATCGTCACCGCCAGCCGCGCCTGCACGCAATGGGTGGTGACCGAATTCGGCAAGGTCAACCTGAAAGGGAAAAGCACCTGGCAGAGGGCGGAGGCCCTCATCTCCATCGCCCATCCGGATTTCCGTGATAATCTGATACGGGAGGCGGACAGAATGAAGATCTGGCGCAACAGCAACAGGCGGTGAGATGGGGGAACAGCTCGGGGAGTCAACGAGGGAAAAGTCGCGGAGCCGGCTGTTCCCTGGTGCAAGCGCCGCACGCAAGCAAGGAGGTATTCGAAGTGTCTGGAAAAATCAAAATGATGATCGAAGAAATCCTCAGGGAGCGTACCAGGGGAAACGAGACGCTGGTCAAGGCAGTCAATACGAAGCTGATGCTCAAGGGGATAAATCCTTCGAAATACGACGAGTTTTCCTTTGACGATCCCGTAATTATGGAAAAGCTTGAAAGAATGAAGAGGCGCGTCGTCAGCGGCATCAAAAAGCCTCACATGAACATCAGGATCGCCGGTTCTGAAAAAGAGACGGTTGCCGATGCCGTGGCCGAACTGGGAAGCGCCTTTTCCTCCGATAACACCACCATGATTCTCTATTTCGCGTCAACCAGATATCCCCCGAAAGAGATCAGCGCGGGCATGCAAGGCGCCTTTCCCGGAGTGACCGTTTTCGGTTGTTCCACGGCAGGGGAGATCATGACTGGAAGGATGATGAAGGGGGGAGTCGTGGCAATGGCGTTCGATAAGGAGTCACTGCCCAATCTGAAAATCGAAGTGGTTCAGCACCTCACCAGGAAGATTGACGTGAATGACGCCTTCCGCTCCTTTGAGAGGCATTTCGGCGAGGCCGCGGACGAGATGAAACCGTCGAGCTATATCGGCATTGTTCTCGTGGATGGAATGTGCGGACTGGAGGAAAGGCTGATGGATCTCATAGGCGATAATACGAATGTGCTGTTTCTCGGCGGTTCCGCCGCGGACGACATGAGATTCCAGTGCTCCCATGTCTACGCCAACGGCAAGGCATACAGAAACGCGGCGGTTCTCGCGCTCCTCAGGCCGGCGGCGCCCTTCGACCTGGTCAAGACCCAGAGTGTACGCGAGATGGGACCGGAGCTTGTAGTGACCAGGGCCAATGAGGATCACAGGGAGATCCTGGAATTCAACAACAGGCCGGCCGCTACGGCCTACGCGGAGGCGCTGGGCGTTTCAGTCAACGAACTGGCGGCCTGTTTTCCCAGTCATCCCCTCGGTCTTGTCATTGATGGAGAACCTTATATCCGCAGCCCGACACAGATTGTGGGTGAAAGTGTGTTTTTTCATTGCAGTTCCGTTGAAGGGATGCCCCTGTCCCTCCTGGAACTGACGAACCTCATTGAAGACACGAAGAAAACCCTGGAAGAATCCCGCAAGCGGCTCGGCGGTGTCTCCGGGGTGATAGTTTTCAACTGCGCCCATCGTGCGCTGGAGCTTGAGTACAAGAACCTCACAGCGAAATACGGGGAGGTGTTCGCGGATATCCCCGTCATCGGGTTCAATTCCTACGGCGAGCAGTTCATCGGGCATATGAACCAGACGGCTACCATGATTGTGTTCAGGTAGCGGAGAAATTAATCTGTATTTGGATTCAACAGCTCAAAGCATGTTGACTATGTCCATGATGTTTCTGACCAGTTGCCCGTGTCCTTCACGGACATAGAGTCCGAACTGGGCCACAAGGGAATAGGCGGCGGCGAACTGGGCGAGGGCGAATACCGCCACCGCGAACTGGCTGACGCATACGACTCCGATGCCGAATTGGGCGATGGTAATGATTCCGCAGCCGAATTGCCCGATGGCAATCACTCCCTTCGCCACTACCGGGACACGGTTGGGCCGAAACTTGAAAGAGATGTGCACCAGGGGAAGGCCCAGCAGGGCGGCCCTGGATTTGTATTCAAAACCCCACCCGTCCCATTTTTCCCTGGATGGAAACGGGGCGCCGCATTGCGGGCAGACCGGCGCCTGTTCGGAGACCGGGTGACGGCATTCTCGACATGGTTTCATATTGCCTCCGGAAAGAGGATGTTGTGGAATAGCATGGAAAGTTTACCCTATTTTCGGCATCCATGACTGGTGACTATGTGAAAAAATGATGAAAGGGCAGGGAACTGTTTTTATGAATAATTGACAGATACCCGAATAGCGGGTAAAAAATAAAACATCGTATTACTTGTCCAGCAACCGGAGGTCCCGTAAAGTTGATTCCGGTGGTTCGATGGAAAAACGGAAGGCCGTCCCGATTCGCGCGAAAGTGAAGGGGGGCGGCTTTTCTTTATGGGCCGGTACCGGTCTTGCGCTTCATATGGAAAAGAGACAGGTGATCGATATTTCCAAGTCTTGTCTGAAGAAAACAGTGGAAAATCCCGCATGTGGCAAGGGGGCGAAGGTTATGTCAACGCGCCTAAATAATAACCGCGGGTCTGCTACGCAGGGACGCTCTCCAGTGCGATCCTTAAATCCCCTGTCCTGTAATCTGAATCCTACAATATCCATGGAGGTCATTTGAATGAAGCGCTTCAGTATCTTCGTAATTATCATGATGGTTTTCACTCTTGCAATCGCGTCCAAGCGGGCATTGGCGGCCGCTCCTTTCATTACGGAATGGCGCTCCGTTTCCTTTGAAACGGCAATGCCGGTGTCTGTTCCAAAGGATGCCGGTCTGGACGCGGTTACCGTTTCCGCGCCGCCTGATGCCGCGCCGGGCAAGGCTTTGCTGGAGGTTGCCCTAGTTGCCGTGTCCGGGGACATGCGAGCCGGCCTGGGCGACGCCGATCAAGCGGTCATGGACTATGTCAAGACAACCTTTCTCGGGGTCTCCGGAGGCGCTGAGAAGCCCGTACAACGGAACTTCCTGGGCCGCGCCGTGTCCGGAATGTCTTTCTCATCGAAGATACCCTCGCCCAGGGACATGGAGCTTTATCTCGTGCCTCTCTCATCGGGCGATTCAATGGCGGTTGCCTTTTCCGCGGGCAAGAGCGTAGCGGACGAGGATTTCCAGGCGTTCATCGCCAGGGTTGCCGCTACTTTCCGCGAGGCCGGAATGAAAACGCGGCCTTGATAAGCCATCCGGGGGAAAAGGAGGTGATGCGTCCTTTCGCCGATTGTTGCAAAGAAATGTTGCCATGGTCCGATCATATTATCGAAATGGAGGAAGAAATGAAAAAGATCCTTATCGCCCTGATGAGCGCTCTGCTCATCCCCGTTTACGCCAATGCCGCCGCCCCTCCGGGCAACACCATTAAGAAACTGTCCTGTAGCGATGTGCAGTCCTTCAAGGAGGTGTCTCCCCTTAACTTCAGCAAGATTAGTTCAGCGGGAGCGAAGCGCAGCAAGGATGGGAAGAAGATCGAGGTCTATCTGTCCAACGGCAATTTCACGGTGGAACAGATGTCCAGCGACATGGTTCTGCCGCTGAAGAACAAGAAGGATTTCATAGTGGTGATAACGTTCCTGAACGGTCCCAATCCCGTTGTCGACGGAACCTATTCCCCCAAGGCCGGCTACGGCAAGCCCCTCTGGAGCTATGGGGCGGTGAGGATACTGTCCGGACCGAAGGGAACCACGCTTTCCTTCGGGTCCAATGAAGGCAAGGCGACGATCAAGGGCGTTTCTTCTGGGAAAATTTCGGGAACCTTCGATTTCCAGAGGAAGAACGGCGCCAAGGTCATGGCCGAGATGTCCGGTGCGTTCAATGTCCCTCTGACCATCTCCAAATACTGATTTCCGGCCCGGAAGGATTTCACGGTCCTGTCTCCACCCTCGGATAAAAGAGAAGGGGCGCGTCTGGTTCCGCGCCCCTTGTCATTTCAGGCGTTTCATGGGGATTCGGTGAACGGGGGTGGCGGCGCCTTATCTTTCAGGGGCCGCCTCTTCCCGGGAAAGGGGTTTCTCTTTGCGCGGCGGCGCCGGAATCTTTTCCGGGGCTATTTCCCCCAGATATCTGGGAAGTTCAATCCCGGCCATTCCGGCTACCTCGTGCAGTGGCGGCAGGCTTTTGATCAGTCCTGAAAGAAAATTCGCCGTGGCGCCGCCTTCGGCGCCTCCTCCTGCCGGGTCCCAGACCGTTACCTTGTCAATCCTGATGTTTCTGATGGCTTCCACCTGAAGCTGGACGATCTGTTCGATCTTTTCCGTCATAAGGAGGGTGGCCGCCGCCTTGGCGTCGCCGTTGCAGCCCTTGACCAGGTCAAGGTAACCCGCCGCCTTGCTTTCCAGGACCTTTCGTATTCCCTCTGCTTCGGCCTGGTACTTGAGAAGGATGGCATCGGCCTGGCCTCTGGCCTCGCGGCGTATCTTCTCGGCCTCGGCTTCAGCGGCTATCTCGATCTTCTTCTTGTTGATTTCCTGGCGTACCACCTCTTCCGCGTTCAGCCGCTCCTGTTCAGCCTTGTACTGGGCCTTCTGGATCTCCACTTCGGCCTCCCTGCGCGCCACCTCGCCTATCTGCATCGCAGACGCCTGCTTAACCGCCAGTTCGGCATTTGCCTTTGCGATATCCGCCTTGGCGCGGTTTTCGCCTTCCATTGCCAGCGCCTCCTGCTGCTGGACGAATATGCGTCGATCCGCCTCGGCCTTCTTTTGGCCCTTCGCCGATTCCGCCACGTTTTCCGCCACCTTGATTTCCTTGTCACGGTTGGCGGCAGCCTCGCCGATGGTTGCTTCCGTCTCCTGCTGCTGTACGAAGACGCGCTGGTCCGCCTGGGCTTTTTTCTTGCCTTTTTCGGATTCCGCCACGTTCTCAGCAACCCTGATTTCCTTTTCCCTGGTTGCCTCGGCTTCTCCAATGGCGCCGAGCTTTTCCTGTTCCGCCACATCGATCTTGGCCTGGTTGATGGCCTCCGAGGCCGCTTTCTTGCCTATGGAATCGATATAGCCTGATTCGTCGGTAATATCGGTGATATTAACGTTGATGAGTGACAGGCCGATCTTGTTGAGTTCCGGAGAAACGTTTTTGCGGATCGACTCCAGGAAGCTTTCCCGATCCTGATTGATCTGCTCAATGGTGAGGGATGCAACGGTGAGGCGCAGCTGGCCGAAGATTATCTCCTTTGCCATTTCTTCTATCTGCGTCTGGGTAAGATGGAGAAGCCGTTCCGCAGCGGCGGCCATAACCTCCGGTTCGGTGCTGATGCCGACGGTAAAGGTCGAGGGAACGTTGATTCGGATGTTCTGCATGGACAGAGCCTTCTGCAGAGGAATATTGATGGTCATCGGCGTCAGGCTGATGTAGGCGTAATCCTGTATCAGCGGCCAGATGAAGGCGCCGCCGCCATGGATGCAGTTGGCGGACTGGCCGGCCCCCACCTTTCCGTAAATAACGAGGATCTTGTCCGATGGACAGCGTTTGTAGCGGGAGGCGAGGTAGAGCAGGGTAGACACTACCAGAATGAGAAGCGCTGCAAGGGGGATACTCCACAGGTTGAACATAACTACTCCTTTCCTTATTCTTCAGCTTCCACCACAAGTATGTTTGCTCTTACGTCAACTACGCGAATCGTTGTTCCCGTAGGCAGTTGCGCGCCGTTTTTCTCTATTGCGTTGAATTCCCGCAGGCGGTTTCGGAAGTTGATGCTCACCCGTCCGGTCCCCCCTTCCCGGATTGTCAGGTAAACGATGCCCGTGCAGCCGACTGCGTCCGCTGTTTTGAGTGTGCCGCTGGATTGCAGACGGGAAGCCAGACGGAATATCCTGCCGATGATCCACACCGAGGCCATCCCGGCCGCGGCCGCGCCGGCAATGGAAACGGCCGCCCCGGCATGGCTTTGCCGGAACAGCGCGAATCCCACCAGTCCGAACATCATGAAAAAGGCGGAAAGCCCGTGAAGGGAAAGGACGCGGAATCCGGCGTCCGAGTCGGAGTGTCCGATGTCGCCGCCGACATCACCGTCGATACCGATGTCCGTATCCATTTCGCCGCCGATAAACTGGATGACAAGCTTAACCAGGACGAAGAAGCCCCCGATAACGGCACACGTCAGCAGGAATATCTCCATACCGCTGAAAGAAGAAAGAGACTGGGTCACCGCAACCTCCATGTTCAATATTTTCCGGCGCGCGTTCCATGGCAAGGCGGTTTGCGTCTTGTGCGTGGACGGGAAGGATGTGGGGCTGTTGATTAGAAATTAATATATGGTCTGTATCAATGGGCCTGCCGGGTTATATAGCACATATAGGTATTGGATAACATCATAATTGTCGGAAGAGAATGCCTCAAACATGGAGAGCCCGCCTTGCCGGGTCGGGCTCTCCGTCGGGATGATGCACGCTTTTCCCGTTCCTGCCTCAGATGAAGCGTTTCACAATCCTGTCAGTGATTTCGTCCAGATTCTCAGGAGTCGCGCCTATCCTGGCGGCGGTCTCCATGATTTCGGCCTTTTTTTCGGGGAGGTGGGCATCCGCGAGACGTGCTATTCTCCCGAGCCGCCTGCCGAGCTGGTAGATGAACCTGCTTTCCGGATCCATGGTGAGAAATTCCCAGACAAGGCTTGTCATGTCTTTTATCGCGTCCGGCAGGCGGCCTTCCAGTTCCGGGAAGAGGTTGAGTATGTGGTCGCTAGCCAGGTAACCAGTCACCCCCTCCAGGATGTCGAGAAACAGCAGTATCTCTTCTGCCACCAGCATATCCGGACACTTGCTGAACCGGCCGGCGCGCACTTCGTCTGCCAGGGGGAGGCTATCGGGAATGGCAAGGGTCCTGAGCCTTATGAACTCCGGGTTTATCCTGTTCATGACGGCGGCGGTATCCTGGGCGTGTTCGCGCCACAGCCGGCGGCCGCCCAGCCCGGGCATGTAGTACTCGGACAACTCTATTCCCGCCGATCTGACCTTGAGCCCCGCCCTCACATGCTGCTCGCCGGTGACGCCCTTGCGCATCAGCGCCAGAACCTCGTCGCACCCGGATTCCATGCCGATATGTATCCGGTTGAGTCCGGCATCTTTAAGCATCCCCAGTCCTTCGGGGGAGAGGCGGTCAATCGTGTCCGACCGGCTGTAGGATGTAATCCTCTTCACGGCGGGAAAGAGATCCCGCAGGCGCTTCAGGATGATGAGAAGTTTCGCCGGCCGGACGGTCAGGCTGTCCGCGTCCTGAAGAAATACAGATTCCATGCCTGATACGAACCAGGCCAGGGCGGCGCGGAAGGGCGCTGTTTCTTCAGTAGGGAGCGCGTTGAACACCGTCGTAACGTCTTCTTCAAGAAGGAAGCCGGCGCCTGAGGAGATCAGCGAGAGTGTCTCCACATGGCGGGCGATACTCTCCAGATCCTTCAGTACGTGCTCCACCGGACGCAGGGAGAATCGCGTCCCCTTGTACACGGGACAGAACGCGCAGCGGTTCCAGTGGCAGTTCCGGGTGACCCTGACCAGCAGGCTGTGCGCTTCGCTGGGCGGGCGGATGGGCCCTTGTTCGAATCCATCATATGCCGGTAGATTGATATTTGTGTCCATGGAAAAAGTATCCGGGATAATCGGGCAAAAATCCATCATGTTTTTCACTAAATCGTTATCGCGGGAAAATTTTCGTGAGGGGTAGCTGGTGGCGCGTGCATCCTGTTTCATGACTCTGTAAATCTTTTCTTCTTCGCTCTTTCCGATCTCTGGGCGGGAAATAGATCTTTCCCGGAATCGGCGCCCTGAAATAGGTGTTGACAGAATCGTATATTTTCATTAAACATCAAACGATGTTTTGCGGAATGCGGGAAGGGGGTTATTTCCAGTCTTCTCTAAAGCCCTCAATATCCCTGAAAAGGGATTCCTTTGGCCGCAAAAAGGGGCGCCGTACGCCACGCCGGCCTTTCAGGGCATGCGGACGGGATTAAGTCAAAATACATTCAGGAGAAAATGGGAGGAGAAAAGAATGGGCGATGTAAACAAGGTATGGGAGAACCTCAACACCGCGGTAATCGTATCCGACCCCGATTTTAACGTTACCTACGCCAACAAGAGGGCCTATACCCTTTTTGATGAGCTGAAAATCGCCGGTCTTGAGGTCGGGAAGAACATGGCGGCGTGCCACAAACCCGAGACCATGGTAAAGATGAAAGGCATCTACAAGGCTTTCGCCGACAAATCCAGCAAGATAAACTACCTGACAATGGACGGTCCGGAAGGAACCCTTACCATCGTGAATGTTCCTTTCTATGATGGTGATGCCCTGGGAGGCGTAGTGGAAATGGTCTTCGAAGGGTCCCTGGCGTAACACCTGTTTGATTCCTAAACGTTTCGTTGTAAAAAAACCCTCCGCATACCCGCCGGAGGGTTTTTTTACGGGCGCGTCTTGTGCTGAAAAGGAAAATTGCCTTATAGTGGGCGGACTGAAAAGGAAAGGGGATACAGATGGGAAAATGGAGAAACACGCTTGGACTTGTAACGGCAGTCTCTTTTACGCTTCTTGCCGCTGGAAATGCGGGCAAAGCCTTTGGCGCCGCGTCGGCGCAGGATGAGTATGAGGCAAAAAAGAGGACGATTGTTACTGCATATTCCGGACAGACGCCTGAAGAATGGGGAGAGACGGTAACGGGGGTCAAGACGTTACTGGCCACGAAAGAGAAGGTGGTGGCCCTGACCTTCGACGCCTGCGGAAGCGCCAAAGGGAAGGGCGTTGACATGGAGCTGGTCCGTTTTCTCGACAATGAGAAAATACCCGCAACCCTCTTTATCAACGCCCGCTGGATAGACGCCAATCCGGAACTCTTCCTTGAATTGGCCGGGAATCCGCTGTTTACCATCGCAAACCACGGTCTGATGCACAGGCCGGCATCGGTGAACGGAAGATCGGTCTACGGCATAAACGGCACAAGTGATGTGGGCGAGCTGGTGGACGAGATTGAATTGAACGCAAGGAAGATAGAAAAGCTCACTGGCAAGAGGCCGGTCTACTACCGATCCGGCACCGCCTACTATGACGAGATCGCGGTGCGGGTGTCGGAGCGTCTGGGCCACAAGGTAATCGGATTCTCCGTACTCGGCGACGCCGGCGCCACGTATTCCGCTGAAAAGGTGGCCGCCGCGCTCCTCTCTTCCTCGCCCGGCGCCATCGTGATCCTCCACATGAATCATCCGGAGAGCGGAACAGGGAAGGGTGTCATGGCCGCCGCGCCGCAACTGCGAAAGAGAGGCTTCCGTTTTGTACGCCTTTCGGATTATCCACTGGAGTAGTTAGTGGCCATCCGGAAACTCCGGATGTGACACTATTGGTTTCCAATCCGGAAACGAGGAATTTTTCGTCCCGGCAAGGAAATCGAGGGGTTACGCGGAGGCATACACCGGTACGCCGCACAAGCAAGCCCGAAGATTGACACCGCTGGGGCGAAAAAGGACCGTTTCCGGATGGAAACTAGTAGAGCGTTCGGGATGATTTTCCGGTTCCTCACTGAGACTGTCCTTTGCCCTCAATCACGGCGGTCACATCAGGGGGAGCGGCAAGACCACCTTGCTACGCCTGCGCATCCGGCAGCTTGTCGAGGGCGGTGTTCCCCGCGAGAACATCCTTTATCTCGATCTAACCGACGACCGGCTTTGCTGGCTGCGGCACGAAAACCCGGACATCATCCTGGAGGTCTATTTCGAGCTCCATCCGCAAAACCACGGCCGCGAGACGGTTCACTGTTTTTTCGACGAGGTGCAGGCCCTCCCGCACTGGCAGCTCTTCATCGACCGTTTGATGCGTAGCGAAAAATGCGAGGTCACCGTGGCCGGTTCCTTGCTGCCCACACCGGATGAGGAAACGGCCAGCCCATTGACCGGCCGGATTGTCTCCTGGGAGATCTTTCCACTTTCGTTCCGGGAGTTCCTCGACGGCAAGGACATCGAGAGCAACGGATCTTTATCCGCCAAGCAGCGGCTGACCATCCAGAAGGCGTTCGAGGACTACTGGCAGGTCGGCGGTTTTCCCGGCGTGAACGGCCTCAACCAGCGGCAGCGCATTGAAGCCCATCAGGCAAACTGGAACACCATCCTCGCCAGTATCATCGGGCACCACAATATTTCCCACCCTCGGGCGGTGATCGATCTGGCCCACTGGCTGGTGGACAACACCGGCTCCTTTTATGCCGTCGGTCACCTGACCGATTACCTGAAATCCCTCGGCCACCGGGTGCGCAAAAGCTCGGTGGTCGATTGGCTCGTCGCGTTCGAGGATGCCGGGCTGCTGTTCAGCGTGAACATCTTTTCCAGCTCGCCGACCCGGATCAGCGTCACCCCCCGCAAGGTCTACTGCATCGACCACGCCTTGGCGGACTCAATCAGCTCCGGCATCCTCACAAATCGCGACAGCCTGCTGGAGAATCTGGTGTTCACCGCGCTACGCCGGGTGACGCCAGAGATCTTCTACCACAAAACCAAAACGGGCCGAGAGGTGGACCTTGTCGCGCTGCTGCCGTCAGTGCCGGGCCAAGAGCGAACCATACTGCTGGTCCAGGTCTGCGCCTCCCTGGCCGACCCCCGCGTCAGGCAGAGCGAGGTCCGCTCTCTTTCCGAAGCCATGGTCGAGCTGACGGTGGCGGAGGGGACCATCGTCACCTGGCGGACCGATGAGACCATCCCGGTGGGCTTCGGCACCATCCATGTGGTGCCGGTCTGGCGGTTTCTGCTGGAGATGGAGCCGCGAACCTAAAATAGCGGTTCTTCTTATTTTAGGTTCGCGGCTCTTCCTGAAATAAAAGTCTCCATCGGTTTGATCTCGTATCCCATGGCCCGGTAACCGCGCTGACGTTTGTCCCACATGCGGTTGAGCTGGGGCTGATCGGTCTCGGCATAGTCGTAGATGCGCACATCCTGCTTGTCGGCGTGTTCCCGGTGCAGGCGTCCAGCGTATTGCTGCAAGGTTCCCTTCCAGGAGATCGGCATGGCCAGCACCAGTGTGTCGAGCGGCGGATGGTCGAATCCTTCTCCAATCAAACGGCCTGTGGCGAGTAGCACCCTCGGTGCCGACTGATCCAATGCCTCCAGTTCAGCGAACACCTCCGCCCGCTGCTTCTTCGACAAACGGCCATGGAGGACAAAGCAGTGTTCGACCTCTTCCCCCAGCGCCTCCTGCAACACCGGCAGATGATCCGTGTGCTCGGTAAGCACCAGCACCTTTCGCCCTGCGCGGTAGGCAGCCAGCACATCCCCGGCGATGCGGCGGTTGCGGGTGGCATCGCCCGCGAGGATGCGGAACACATCCTGAATCGGTGAATCCGGCGGGATCTCCGGCGCGGGTAGCACCTTCGGCCAGACCTCCAGTTGCGCCGGGGCGGTTTCGGGCCTGGCCGCGCTGTGGCGGATCGGCCCACACTGCATGAAGATGATCGGCTGATGACCGTCGCGCCGTATCGGTGTGGCGGTCAGTCCCACCACGAATTTCGCCTTGGCCTGTTTGAGGATTGCCTCGAAGGAAAACGCCGACAGGTGGTGGCATTCGTCGATGATGATCTGTCCGTACTGATCCAGCAGTTCGCCCAGATCCTCCCGACGGTTAAGAGACTGCATGACGGCGATGTCGATCTTGCCGGACGGTTTTTTCTTGCCGCCACCGATGACACCCAGGCTTCCTTTCGGGAACTCAAGAAATCCGTTCAACCGCTCCTGCCACTGGCGCAGCAGTTCGGTGCGATGCACCAGCACCAGTGTGCTGGCCTTGCGCCGAGCGATCAAAGCGGCGGCGGTAACCGTCTTGCCGAAGGCCGTCGGGGCGCAAAGCACGCCGACCTCGTGCTTGAGCATCTCCCGTACCGCTGCCTTCTGGTCCTTGCGCAAGGTGCCGGTGAACTTGGCCGTCACCTTCCGTCCGGCCAAGCGTTCGTCCTGTAGTTCCGGACGGATGTCATTCTCTCGCAACAGGGCGAGTACCGCATCGAGGCAGCCTCGCGGCAGGCCGATATGCTGAGGGAAATTCTCGGCGCAGCCGATGATGCGTGGCTTGTTCCAAACCGGCAGACGCATGGCTTGGGCCTTGTAGAATTCCGGATTCTGAAAGGCGGCGAGGCGGATCAAACGATTGGCCAGCGGCTGCGGCAAATCGGCCTTGGCGATAAAAATCTGGTTGGCCAGCACCAGTGTCAGTGATTCCGGTAAAGGACCGGTAATCCGGGCGGATACAGGTGATGGTCGCTGCCATGGCTTGCTGTCCTCTTCCTCGGTGGCAAAGGCCACATCCAGGGGATGGCGGCCGCTGCTGGCCCGCAGAATGGCGTCTTCCAGGTCCCGCCGGGGCATGGGACGGATGGATGCCAGAAAGGCCCACTGGTCTGAATGGGGTTGCAGTTGTTCATCGACGAAGACGCTGCAGCCTGATTCCCTCGGCTGTTTCTGCAGGGGCAGCGCGATCAGGTTGCCGAAGCCACCCTTAGGCATGGTGTCCTGATTGGGAAACAGGCGGTCGTAGCTGGCCAGAGACAATTGCCGGGTGCGGTCGCAGGTGTGGCTGATCAGTGCGGCCCCAAGTTGCCGGGCCTCGCGGGCCGGAGCCGGCTCAGCGAAGAATATCCAGGCATGAGCACCATTTCCGGAACGGGAAATCTCCAACGCCGCCGGAATGCCGAGCTCCCGACAGGATTGTATGAAAGCCTGGGCATCCTCCCGCCAGTCGGCCTCATCGAAGTCAGCCGCCAGAAAGTAGCAGCTGTCATCACTCAGGAGCGGATAGACGCCGATGGTCTGGTTCCCGGCCAAGTGGCTATAGATCACCCGGTCGGTCACCGGCAGCAACTGGCGCTGGTTGCAGTCGCCGCATTTCACCCGGGGCTTGTGACAGATGCCGGGCTTCCACTCGTTACCGCAGGCCGGTGAATAGCCGGATGTGCCCTTGGCCGACTCCCAGCGTTGGGGATAGACATCCTCCCGCCCCCGGAACAGACGGCGGAACAGGGTGATCTTGTCGTCGGTGGTGAAATGGGTTGGGGGCGGTGCGGATTCGATTGGGGCGGGGACGGGTACAGGGATGGTCGGTTCTTCCCAGGCGATACCGTGCTGGGTCAGCAATTTCTTGAGGTGGGCATTCTCCTCGCGCAGCCGCCGCAGTTCGTCCTGTTCATTCTGGCTCTTGTTACTCTTCGGCAAATCCATACTCCGCCATCAGCATGTCGTTTGAAAACATTGGCCCCCAAGTCACCCCTCAAGTCAGCCCCCAAGATGTCGCAGCTTTTGTCATAGTTCTGTCACAGCTCGGTGTCACAGCTTGTCATAGCTCAGCCAACGTGTAATGGCGGGTCGGGTCGGTCGCTCCCGCGCCAACTTCAACGATCAGTTTGTAGTCCAGCATTCCCTTCAGATCCCGCTGCAGGCTGCGGCGGTTGACGGTCGGGCAGAGCGCTTCGAAGTCCTGGATGGTCAGCTTGCCATGCTGGAGGAGATAACCCAGCGCCTTGCCCTAGCGCTCGTTCAGGCCGTGCTGCTTCACCAGCACGTCGCGGCGGATGACCTGCTCGCTGCGCTCGCGCACCTCGATCATCTGGGTTTCCAGGCCGGTGACGAAGTAGTCGAGCCAGCCGGTCATGTCCATGCCGTTGTCGCGTACGCTCTGGATCGACTTGTAGAAGGTTGGCCGGTCGCGGTCGTAGTATTCGCTGATGGTGAACAGCCGCTTGAAATCGTATCCAGCCTTGTAAAGGTAGAGGGTGGAGAGCAGCTGCGAGGCACGGCCGTTGCCGTCCAGGAACGGGTGGATATGCACCAGCTGAAACTGGGCGATGCCGCTCACCAGCACCGGGTGAATATCGAGGTCAGCGTTCAGCCACTTGACCAGCTCCGACATCATCACCGGTACCTCCACCGCCGTAGGCGGGGTGTAGATCACCTGGCCGGTGCCGGAATTGACCACGTAGTTCTGGATACGTCGATATTCTCCTGGTGCTGCGCTGCCGCCGCGCACGCCTTCAACCAGCTTGCGGTGGATCTCGCGGATCATCCCCTCGGTGATCGGGTCACCGCTGTCCAGGCACTCGGAGACAAACTCGAAGGCGGTGCGGTAGTTGAGCAGCTCCCGCGCATCGTCCGGGTCGGCCTCCGGCACCGCTTCGCCCTTCCACAGCCTCTCGGCCTGATCCAGGGTCAGCCGGGTGCCTTCGATGTGGGTGGTGTGGTGCGCCTCCAGGATCAGCGCCTGTTCGCCCACCTCGCGCACCCAGTCGGCAGAGAGCTGCGCCGCCTCCAGAAAGCCCCGCGCCCGCTCGATGCGGGTGATCGCCTTGAGGAGGTCATCGGGTGATCAACCTCCCTTGGCCGCGGGCCGCCTGGATAACATTGCAGTTGGCGGTAAACACCTGAATACCGGGCACGGTGGCGAAGTCTCCGTCATCGGTAATGACCTGGACCACGCCATGGCTTCGCATGGATTCGAGAATGAACAGATCGTAGCCATCGACCTTTTCAGTTTGCAACCGGTTCAGAGCGGACGTGGCTGTGGGTGAATCGATGGTGACGGTTAGGGGCTCAGCCAGTGTTGTAACGAGCCCGCAGGCAGCCTGAACCTCTGCAAATACTTGCGCCCTTTCGGCAGGAAGATTATGGCGATATTCCTTGGTGCCGATCTGGCCGTTGGTGGCTTCGTAGATTTCTCGTTCGGCTTTCTCAATCAGATGAGTCAGTTCAGCAAGACTCAGCCCCGATTGGAAAATTCGCGCACCAGCGCCGAGAGCGGCGTTAGTGTAATTGGGGTAATTGGAAGTCTGGTAATAAGCTGGTGGGCGTGCGCTCTGACTGGCCCTGGAATAGGTCAGCCAATACCAAACATTGGTGTCCACCAGAAACACATCCTCGGCCCTCGGAGCGTCCGCAGAGATATCGACCACCTCGGCCTGCACGGTATAGTTGATCGCCATCAGTCCGACTCCTTGGCCTGATGTTCCAGAATGTCATCGACGATTTTGCGGTAATCCTTGTCTCCGTGGTATTTGGCGGCGTTTTCGATGACCCGTTCGACCACCAGTCTGCCGGTCTCATTGAGATGTTCGATCTGCAGCAGACGGCGCAGGTCGGCCTCGGCGATATCCTTCAGCAACTGGCCAATTGCGAAGTTGAAAAACGGCGAGGCGAACTGGCTCACACCTTCGAAGTCAAGGGTGACCGTTTCACCGTTTTGCAGCGCCCCGTGGATGGCGTCGTAGATCTTTTGCCCGTCTTCTTTGATGATGCACCGCGGGCCGATCTGGTCCTTGATAGATAGTTTCATTATTCATGTCCTCCTTATTAACGGCTATTCGGCCTCGTCGCGGAACCGGTAGAGGTTCTCGTCGCAGCGCAGGGTGATGTGCACCACGGTGCCCTCAAAGGTGAGTTCTCGGTTTTCGAATCGTTCGCCGTCCTTGTCGACGATGGCATAGCCGTCGTTACTGTAAATCTCCAATTTGCCCTGATTGAGCCGGACGAATTC
>CAZHVY010000033.1:0-36799 GCA_964536305.1 uncultured Geobacter sp.
CACCACAGTTGATCATATGTCGCTTACGCGACACGCGCCATACCAGGCGCACACGGGCATGGCTTTGACCCGCCAGTCTTTGCAGGCGGGTCGTAAGCCTTGTTGACATGTCAGTTCCTTTTCTCCTTTTGGGATTTGGAGCTGCAACCCTGTTTGCAACATCCCTATATTATTACTGTTTTCTTCATCTTTGTTTTTCTAGCTTTATATAATCAGATTCAATCTTCATCAACATTAACCGCAACTCTATTTCCTCTTCATATTCCCATGATTCCGCAATCAGCCTCCCATAGGATGGGTAAAAAGCTCTTGGGTCCATGCATCTTCTCATATAGTCGAGTTCTCTTCTTACCGTCATTAATTGCGACAAAGAAAAGTTTAACATGGACGCCTTGTCCTCGGTAAAATTTGAGATCAATGCGTTCACGAGTATTATGCAATTTTCAATTCTCTCAGCTAATTCATCAGACTTTGCCATACCAAAGAATCTCCAGAGTTTTCTATCTTAAAAAATCCAAGTATTTCATCAGTCAACAGCTTATTAATGAGCCCCCTGCTCAACTCCCCATTCTTAACGTGATTTTACATATTGACGTAACTAACTGATATATAGAATATGTAGCCTGGAATAACATTCCAATTCTACAGTTGAGCGCTTCTGAATCAATATTCCATTTCGGCATTCTTCATTTCTGAGTCGAAATGAAAATGAAATATACTCCCGCTCATGATTGTAGTCAAAGGAGATTTCCTTATGTGAATACCTAACGTCATATTCGCAGAGTTTACAGCACATATAAACTGACCAATCTAGAAGAGATAAGCGGTGAATTCGCTGATTTCTTCGGTAACCGGCCATCCGCTTGGCGGACCCTGTGGTTTTGCGCCGCCGGGTCGCCCCGGATTTGCTTTTGCCGGAAATCTTGTTTTACTATAACGGCTTGAACATTAATAAAAACACATGCTTCGTCAAGGATTTTAATTATTTACCCGGTCCGCCGGAGTTGTCGCACTTCAAGAAGAGCTTTCAAAAGTTCCGAAACGGAATCCTTGATTTGATATATTTTATTACTTGACAATTTGTATCATCCACCATATATTCCAGAACATGAAACGGGACGGCAAGATAATATGCGAAAACAAGAGCAGGGAGTTGGAAGAGGTATGCAGGAGGAACGGACTTGCCCTCACCATTCAGCGAAGGGCAATCCTCGAATCCCTCGCCTCACGGTTCGACCACCCCACGGCCGATCAGGTGTATGAAGATATATCCGACAGAATCAAAGGGATATCCCGGACAACCGTGTACCGTGTCCTGGAAACCTTCGTGGAAATTGGTCTGGCGAAAAAGATCAGTAACCCCGAATCCAAGGCGCGGTTCGACGCGGATACGGCCAGACATCATCACCTGACCTGCACCAACTGTGGAGCAGTGCTGGACCTTTTCGACGACTCCCTGAACAATCTTCCCCTCCCCGCCGGAATTGAAAAGGATTTCGACATAAGGGATTACTCCATAACCTTTACCGGGCTCTGCTCGGCCTGTGTTGCTGAAAGGGAAAAGATCAGTAATGACGCGGTCAGTAATGATGCGGGATGACGGCCCGTTCACATTTCCGTCACTTTACTAATATGATTGAAAGGAGGAAGCATGAAACCCGTTGAACTGAAAAAGGATTTCTACTGGGTAGGGGCCATTGACTGGTCGGTCAGGGATTTCCACGGATACGAGACACCACGCGGCACCACTTACAACAACTACCTGATAGTTGACAAGGAAATCACCCTGGTAGATACGGTCAAGTATGACTTCGCCGATATCACCATCAAACATATTAAAAGCCTTGTTAATCCCTCCGACATCAAACACGTGGTGATCAATCACATCGAAAACGATCATGTCACCAGCATCGACAGGATAATGGCGCTGTGCCCGGACGCCACCATTCACATAACGGAACGAGGCAAGAAGGGTCTCGACCGCTTCTTCGACACCTCGCAGTGGAAATTCCGCATCGTCAAGACCGGCGACACCCTCTGCACCGGCGTCAACAATCTGCTCTTCATCGAAACACCCATGCTGCACTGGCCCGATTCCATGATGACCTATTGCAGGGAGGCGGAGATTCTCTTCAGCCAGGACGGTTTCGGCCAGCATCTGGCCTCATCGGCGCGCTTTGACGACGACTTCAGCTCCTGCGTCTCCCAGATCGTTCTGGACGATGCGGTGGTCGATTATTACGCCAACATCCTCATGCCCTTCGGGCAGTTGATCCTGGACGCCGTATCCAATCTGGGAAAACTGGATATTAAGCCGGGCATAATCGCCCCGGACCACGGCATCATCTGGCGCGCGAACCCCGGCCAGGTCATGGATTCCTACATCGCCATGGCCCAGGGCAAGTCCGACCTGAGGGCGCTTATCGTTTACGATACCATGTGGCACAGCACGGAAATGATGTCCGTGCCTATTTCGGAAGGGATAATGGACGAAGGGGTGGATTGCCGCATCCTGAAACTGAGGGCGACACCCATGAACGTTGTCATCAAGGAATTCTGGAAGGCAAGGGGCACGCTCTTCGGGACACCCACCCTGAACAACATCGTTTACCCCAGCGTCGCGGAATGCCTCACCCACATCCGGGGACTAAGGCCGAAGAACCGCATGGCGGGGGCATTCGGCAGTTACGGCTGGGGCGGCGGCGCCGTCAGGGAATGCTACGAAACCTTCACGAAGATGGGGCTTGAGACCTTTGACCCCGGACTCCAGGTCATCTACAAGCCGGCGCCGGAAGACGAAGAAAAGTGCTATCAGTTCGGCAGGGATTTCGCCAGGAAATTGAAGGAGTACCACGCGCGCTTCTGAAGGTGAGGCGCAATTTCACCAAGAGAAAGGAGAAAAGGATGTCAAAAACGAAACAGTGGCAGTGCACGGTCTGCGGTTACAAACATGATGGGGACGCCCCTCCGGTCAGTTGCCCACCCTGCGGGGCCGACAAGTCGAAATTCATCCCGTTGAGATAGCAATCAGGCCGCGCCCGGAGCCGTTGTCCTGATGAGCAACAGGCTCCAAAAACGTAAGAACCGGCGTCCATTCACGTGAGCGCCGGTTCTTTAATTTTTTATTCTTCCGAATCCACTCCGTCCGGAACCCTTTCCAACTCCGCCAGCCACGCATCTGCGTTGCCATCGCTGGGCGCCCGCCAGTCCCCGCGGGGAGAAAGGGAACCGCCGGAACCGACCTTGGGAGAGTTGGGCACGCAGGTGCGCTTGAACTGGCTGGTCTGGAAAAACCTCCGCAGAAAAACCCGCATCCATTTCTTGATATCATACAGGGTATATTGGCGCCGCTTTTCCTCCGGGATATCCGGCCAGCCGCCGTCGGTCCGGTCATGCCAGGCGCTCCACGCCATGAAGGCCACCTTGCGCGGGAGATAGCCCAGGCGGAGGGTGTAGTAAAGGGTAAAATCCTGCAACTCATAGGGGCCGACAATGTCTTCGGTCCGCTGAACCGGCTGTCCGCTGGAATCCTCGCCCGGCACGAGCTCAGGGCTTATCTCCGTCTCCAGGATATCCCTCAGCACCGGGCTCACCTCCGGGCCCAGTTGATCGGTCAGCGCGGCCCAGCGTATCAGATACTGGATAAGGGTCTTGGGAACGCTGGCATTCACATGATAGTGGGCCATGTGATCGCCCACGCCATAGGTGCACCAGCCGAGGGCCATTTCGCTCAGGTCGCTGGTCCCCACCACGATCCCTCCGTAATGATTGGCGAGACGGAAGAGGTGGCTGGTCCTCTCCCCTGCCTGGACGTTCTCGAAGGTCACGTCATAAACCGGCTTGCCATCGGAGAAGGGATGCCCGATATCCTGCATCATCTGGAGACAGCTGGGCCGGATATCGATCTCTCGATAGGTGCAGCCTACGGTCCTGATGAGTTCCCTTGCCTGATCCAGGGTGCGCTGGCTTGTGGCGAAACCGGGCATGGTGTAGGCCAGGATATGGAAGCGGGAAAGACCCATCACGTCCATGGCCCTGGCGCATACGATCAGGGCCTGGGTCGAGTCGAGGCCGCCGGAGATGCCGATGATCATCTTGTCGGCGCCCGTGGATCTGAAGCGCTTTACCAGCGCCTGAACCTGGATCTCGTACACCTCGCGGCATCGCTCGTCCCGTCTCGCCGGGTCGCTGGGCACAAAAGGAAAACGCTCATAGCGTCTCTCCAGGGGAACGACATTCCGCAGAGGAAGGTCCGCATGGAAGGTAATGGTCCGGAAATCGCGCAGCGAATCACGCAGCCTCAGGATCGACTGGCCGAAGCTGTTCTGGCGCATCCTCTCCTGGGTGAGACGGTCCAGGTCAATATCGGCGGAGACGAGCTGATCCCCGTAGGCAAACCGCCTGGTTTCCGCCAGAAGGGAACCGTTCTCGCAAATCATGCCATGACCGTCCCATGCCAGGTCGGTGGTGGACTCGCCTGTTCCGGCCGCGCTGTAAAGGTAGGCCGAGAGGCACCTTCCCGACTGGTTCTCCACCAGTTGACGCCGGTAATCGGCCTTGCCCACGGTGACATTGGAAGCGGAAAGATTGATGAGCACCGTTGCTCCGGCCAAGGCGGCGTAGGACGAGGGAGGGATCGGCGCCCACACGTCCTCGCATATCTCCACGAAGAATGTAAGGAGCGGCTGGTTCTCCACCTGGAACAGCAGCCGGTTTCCCAATGGAATATTCTCCTGGCCCAAGAGGTGGATCCGATCCCGCAGGCAATGGTCCGCGGGCGCGAACTGGCGCAATTCATAGAACTCGCGGTAGTTGGGCAGGTAGGTCTTGGGGGCCATGCCCAGCAGCCTGCCCCGGTAGAAAACCGCCGCGCAGTTGAAAAGTATCCCGTCAACCTTCAGCGGCAGGCCCACAATCCCGATGACCGGCAAGGAGCGTGAGGCGTCAAGGACGGCGCCGAGGGCGGCAATGCAGCCATCCAGGAGCGTCTGCTGATGGAACAGATCCTCGCAGGAGTAGGCGGAAAGTCCCAGTTCCGGAAAGGCCGCCAGGACTATCTTCCGCTCCGCCGCTTCCCTGAGCAGCGCGATTACGCGGGCGGCGTTAAACGCGGGGTCCGCCACCCTGACCTCCGGCATGGCCACCGCCGCCCGTACAAAGTTGTGGGAATAGATATTGAAAAATTCGTGCCGCTGGTTCATGGACTTCTCCCCTTCCGGAAGTTCCTTTGGACTCGGGTAACGGCGGAAACAGCCGTGGACGCCGGATTCGCGCACTCTTTCTACACCTTTCCAAACAGGGGTGTCAACGCTTTTCCCGGACTCCGTCACGCCCTGAAACCTGCTGCGGGGAATTTATTCAGTAACGATATTTCACAACTTACGCTATTGCGTTCCGGCATGATTTTATGTAATCAATAGACAAGCGGGGAATAGTTCCGCAAATCAACGGGGCGTGAAAGACACCATATGAGAGACGAGATCAGAATCCTGTCGGTTGACGATTTCCATGCGAATCTTGTTGTAATAAGAAGCATACTGAGTGAGGCGGGAAGCTTCGAATTCCTCGAAGCAAGTAACGGGAAGGAAGCCCTTGAGGTGCTCTCGGGCACGCCGGATATCGATGTGGTGCTGCTGGATCTGGAGATGCCGGTGATGAACGGCATTGAAACGCTTCAACGCATCAAGGAAAACGAGAACATGCGGGACATTCCGGTAATCGTAGTCTCTTCGAAAAAATCGGAAGTCCACAAGACTCTTGCCCTGGGCGCCAATGACTTCATCTCCAAGCCCTTCGACCATGAGGAGTTGAAGCTGCGTGTCCTGAACCAGGTAAGGGCGAAAAAACTCAACGACCTTTCCAGGGACATGAGCACAATCCTCGAGGCGGAGGTAATAAAAAAGACCGCGTTTCTCCAGGACGCGCTGGAACTGGCGCGCGAGGCCGAGTACGAGATATCCCTCCGCCTGGGGCGGGCCGCGGAGTTCAGGGATCTGGAAACGGGCATGCATATCCGCCGCATGAGTGAAATGACGGCTCAACTGGCGCGTCTGGCCGGCCTTTCCGAACGCAGATGCGAGACACTGCGCTATGCCGCGCCTCTTCATGATGTGGGCAAGATCGGGATACCCGACAACATCCTCCTTAAGCCGGGCAAGCTGGATGAGCGGGAATACGGGATCATGAAGACCCACACCCTCATCGGCGCCAAGATACTCACCGGCGCGGACAAGTTCACGGTGATGAAAGCCGGAAAGATTATCGCGCTGCAGCATCACGAGAAGTGGGACGGCAGCGGTTACCCCTCGGGTCTGTCCGGAAAAGACATCCATCCCTATGGGAGAATCGCCATCCTCGCCGACATATTCGATGCGCTGACATCGGATCGCCCCTACAAGAAGGCCATACCTTTTGACGAAGCGGTGGAGATTATCAAGGAGGGCCGCAGCGTCTTTTTTGATCCGGAACTGCTGGATATCTTTCTTGCCAATCTTGACGTATTCAAGAAGATCAAGGAAGAATTCCGCGATATCTTCGAAGGGGATATCCGCTAGGCCGGGCAAGCGCGCCATCGGGAGTGGCTCGCGGACAATCCGTTTCAAGTCAAACAGGAAGAACGGCCACGACAGGTTTCCCTGTTGCGGTAAATGCGAAAAGGGATGAATGCCGGGATCAGAAAGGGCGCTCCATGGAGCGCCCTTAATCGTAGCGGATAATTCGTGGACAACCGATGACGTCCCGAGGCGGGAATATCTTCAGGCTGCCTCCGATGTCCAGTCCAGCTCACCTTCGCCGAACATGCCTTCCACATCCAGCAGGATAATCAACCTGTCCCCGACCCGGCCGATACCGCTGAAGCATTCCCCCCCGGAGTTTTTGACCGCATCCGGAGTGGGGCAGACCTTGTCTCCCTCAAGCTTGATGACATGGGAAACCTGATCCACAATCAGCCCGATGGTGGCGCCGGCAATGTCCACCACCACAATACGCCGGGCATCGGCGTTACCCTCGCAATCATCCGGGAGATTAAAACGTTTCCGGAAATCAATCACCGGTATGACCCTGCCGCGCAGATTGATAACTCCCTCAGCGTAGTCCGGAGCGTTGGGAATCTTTGTAATATCCATCATGCGGATGATCTCCTGTACCTTCAGGATGTCCACGCAATACTCTTCGGAACCTACCGTAAAACCGACCATATGGTGGATTTCTTCGCCACCTGTCCTGGTAGTCTTCATGACGGCCTCCTGCCACAGTATATTTAACTTTTCATATCGGCGAAATCAGGATTTTCTTGAGTGAAATTTTCCAGGGCGGACGGCAAGCCCGATAGTTCCTGAAACGACATTATCACGAATCATTCAATCCTTCGTTGTCTCGAAAACCTCAACCCTGCCCCTGTCCGCCTTCTATTCCGTATGACTTTACGCCCTCCGGGGATTCACTGGAAAGATCGCAGGAAGTCCTCGGGCCCCCTGAACTGGCTCGTGACGAATGAAGGTAATGTATCAAGAGGCTTCCCATGGTTTATATATATGCAGCGCAGGCCCTTTATCTCCGAGGCCCGTTCCAGATTAGGAAGGGTGTCTTCAACAAAACAGGTCTTTACCGGATCAGCTCCCATAAGCTCCAGAGCAGCCCGGAGCGGCTTCGTGCTTTCCGCCTTTTTCACGAAGCCGACCTGATCGAGCCCCAATATCGCATTCTGTTCAAAGTATGGCAATATGCCTAATTTCTCAAGCGCCGGCGTGCCGAAGCTTTCCATGCAGCATTGCGACAGAATGCCGTGCCTTACGCGTCCCCTGGTTCCACGAAAGGCGTCAATCAGATCCGTCGTATCGCCGAAAACATCGGGGCAATGTTCCATGAGCAGCTCGAAAAGTCTGGCGTAATGTCTATTGAACATACGTAGCCGTGTTTCTTCCAAATCAAGACCGTAATGAATCATCACCGGAATGAATGCGCCGTAGCAGTCGTGATGTGTCTTATAGCATTCGCCCACAAGATACTGAGCCTCTTCCGGAGATAACATCGGAAAGATTTCCAGGGCAAGCTCCACATGGGCATCGTTACACAGATAATAATATTCCTCTGTAACACGGGAAAACGGATACAAGACATTGCCTATGTCCCAAATAACGTTAGTAGTGTTGTTCATAATTTGATAAAGCAGTCCTCCTTGTCAATGTGGCATCTCACAAGGTCAGGTCAACCTGTTGCAGCGTCCCGGCGGTACCGTTCTCAGCCAGATAGACACCGCTGGACCTGACCGTGCCCAGAGAATCATTGCCGCTGGTTCTCAGTTCGAAAGCCGTGGCAACATCTCCCAGATACAGGGCGCCGACACCTCTGGCTTTCAATCCGGCAAGAACGTCGTTGCCCTGTTCATCCCTGCTGAACACCTGCAACTGACTGAATATCTCGTCACCGTCGTCAATCCAGCCGTTGCCGTCCTGGTCGTAGGCGGAAAGATCCGCAAAACCATTACCGCTGCGAGTGCCGAACAGTTCTCCACCATCATTAATCACACCGTCGCCATTCCTGTCCAGGGCAAGAAACCCGCTGTTCCCTTCCGTGAAGGAGACCATCTCCGTTTCGCCGTCCATGTCGATATCAAAGCTGAACCTGGCATCGGTAAGCTGGGCCGCCGTGCCGTCAAAGTTGATCACCAGCGGGTCCTGTTGCTGGATTGCCGCATCCCCCATGCGCACACTGACACTCTTCTCCGAGAGGAACAGGCGTTCCATTGACAACTGTAGATTAAATTCGATCCGGCGGCCATCAACGGTCCGGATCATGCCACTAGCGGAAAACTGAGTGCTCTCGGCTTCCAGAGAGGTTTCCCGGGAATCATATTCCAGTCCGAATCCCGTCTGTTGCGCCGTTTGCGCTTGCGGTTGCCGGACTGATTGGACCTGGTTGGCGGCCTGGCTCAACTCAGCGGCCTTTTGAGGCCCCGGGTCGTCGCCTGCCGGCAGGTAGGAGGTAATCTTTATCTTCTTCCCGGTCAGCAACTTGGTCAGCATGCGAATGAACATTAATACGGGATCGCTTTCCTCGTTTTCTTTCTTCGACTTTGCACCGGAGACGCGAGAACTTTCCCTGTCCGGGTTCAGCGTCGCGGATTGCGCCCCTGGAGATAAATTCACCCTGTCCTGAAGAAGCCGCGGCGACTCCAGGGAATTACCTTCAAAATCGGGCCGCCTGCCGCCAATCCAGACCTTGAGGGATTCGGTTCTACTCTGCTCTTTCAGGGATACATGCTGACTGGTAAGAAGGATACTGGAGTTCTGGATTCGCATGACGACCTCCTTCCGGAGAATAGACGGAGTTACTTTTCTCTTTTCGGCAGTTCCATGGAAAACTTTAACTTCTCGGCGCCCCCCGGGTTCAGGCGCAATGGGACGCCCGCGCCTTATTTCGCCAAGAGCAGCAACGAATCAACCTGGAGTCGTTCTCTTCGGATGAGCCCAACTGCCGTTTTTATGGTTCATTCAGCAGCCGGTCCAGCTCTTCAATCAGATCCCCCACATCCTCCAGCCCCACCGACAGGCGCACCAGGGTATCGCTGATCCCCCGCGCCTCCCGCTCCCTCGGGGACATGGCCGCATGGGACATCCTCGCCGGATACGAGATGATGCTCTCCACCCCGCCCAGGCTGACGGCGAATGCCGCGAGCCTGATCTCCTCCAGCAGCTTCCTTGTCGCCTCAACCGAAGAAAGGCGAAAGGACAGCACCGCGCCCGGACCCGACGCCTGGCCCCGGTGGATGGCAAAGCCGGGGTGGGAAGCCAGCCCCGGGTACAGCACCTCCGTCACCCTCTCCTGCCTCGAAAGCCACTCAGCCACGATGCCGGCGCTTTTCTGGCTCTCCTCCATGCGCACCCTGAGGGTCTTCAGCCCCCGCAGCACCAGCCAGGAATCCTGGGGACCGAGAATGGCTCCGAAGGCATTCTGGAGGAAGCGTATCCGGGCCCCCAGCTCCCGGTCCTTGACCACGGCAAAGCCGCAGATGACGTCGCTGTGGCCGTTCAGGAACTTGGTGCCGCTGTGGAGCACGATGTCGCAGCCGAGGTCCAAGGGGCGCTGCAGGTAGGGGGTCATGAAGGTATTGTCCACCAGGGTGATGAGGCCCCGCTCCCTGGCAAGCGCCGCGGCGCCGGCCAGGTCGGTGATCTTCAGCAGGGGATTGGACGGCGTTTCCAGGTAGAGCCCCCGCGTGTTCGGCCGGATGGCTTCCCGAATTGCCGCCAGGTTCGTGGTATCCACAAAGGTGGCCTCGATACCGAGCCGGGGAAAGAGTTGCGTCAACACCCGGAAGGCGCCGCCGTAGACATCCGCGCACACCACCAGGTGGTCTCCGGCGGAAAAGAGGAGCAATGTCGTGGATATGGCCGCCATGCCCGAGGCAAACGCGAATCCCCGCCCGCCGTTCTCCAGTGACGCGATGGTCTCTTCCAGGGCCTCGCGGGTGGGGTTGTCGGAGCGGGCATAGTCGTACCTGCCAAAGTGGTCGACGGACTCCTGCATGTAGGTCGATACCTGGTAGATGGGCACGCCAACCGCATTCGTGGCAGGGTCGATCTCGTGGTCGCCGTGTAGCAACCTGGTGCCGAATTTCATGCCTTTTCTCCCGAATTGTTTCATGCAAAGGCCTGCGCCAGATCCTCTGTCAAATCGCCCCCATCCTCGATGCCCACCGAAAGCCTTGGCAGCAGATTGTCGACCCGGGCCGGGCGCGGATTTCCGGCTGGATATCAACGGGGGTCCGCACCCGGGAAAGGTGAGCAGGGCCCGGAAGAGGTGGCGGACTACCTGATCCAGACCGTCTGGATGTTGACGAATTCCCGGATTCCGAATCCGCCCAGCTCACGGCCGTATCCTGAATCCTTGACCCCGCCGAAGGGAAGGCGCGGATCGCTTTTCACCATGCCATTGACGAACACGGCGCCTGCCTCGATACGCGACGCCATGTCAGCGCCTTTTCCATCGTTCCCCGTCCAGACCGAGCCGCCAAGGCCAAAGGGGGTGTCGTTAGCCATGGCCACTGCCTCATCCGCGTCCCGGACCGGAATTACCACCGCTACCGGGCCGAAGAGCTCTTCGTGAAAGATCCGCATCTCCGGCTTGATGTTGACAAGCACCGTGGGCGGGTAGAAGTAGCCCGGCTCATCGAGAGGGCTACCGCCCAGGAGGACCTTGGCCCCCTTGCTTACGGCATCGGCCACCTGCCCGCGCAGATCGTCCACCAGGTCCTGTCTGGCCAGCGGCCCCACCATGGTATCCGGATCCAAGGGATCGCCCACCTTCATGGCGGCCATCTCTTTAACGAACATCTCCAGGAAACGGTCGAACACCGCTTCCTCCACGATGAACCGCTTGGCGGCGATGCAGCTCTGGCCGGAATTGATGCAGCGGGCGAGAGCGCCAATCCTCGCGGCCTCTTCCAGACAGGCGTCCGCCAGCACGATAAACGGATCGCTGCCTCCCAGCTCCAGTACGGTTTTCTTCAGCATTCTGCCGGCCGTAGCCGCCACCTTCCGCCCCGCCTCGCAGCTGCCGGTGAGGGTCACCGCCTTGACCCGGCTGTTTTCAATCACTGCGTCCACTCCTTGGGAACCGATGAGGAGGGTCCGGAAGACATTGCGGGGAAAACCGGCCTCACGGAAGACCTCTTCGATGGCAAGGGCACAGCGGGGCGTGTTGGATGAGTGTTTCAGAAGCAATGTGTTTCCCGCCATCAGGGCCGGGGCCGCGCAGCGGAATACCTGCCAGAAGGGGAAGTTCCAAGGCATCACCGCCAGCGTAACACCCAGCGGACGGAAGGAGACATAGGCCCGGGAACCATCGCTCTCGGCCGGCTCGTCCGCCAGGAAAGCGGCGGCATGCTCCGCGTAGAAAGCACACACCCACGCGCATTTTTCCACCTCGCCGCGGCCTTGCGTTACCGGCTTTCCCATCTCCAGGGCCATGATCCGCGCAAACTCTCCGGCGCGGGCGCGCAGCAACTCCGCCGCCTTTGCCATCAGCGCCGCTCTAGCGGAAAAGGAGGAGTCGCGCCAGCCGGGCCAGGCAGCGTGGGACTCTTCCACTGCCAGTCCGGTCTCATGGGCGGACCATTCCTTGAATTCTTTGGTCACCTCGCCAGTGGCGGGGTTTATGGATTCTATTGGCATCGCAAGCCTCCCTTTTCATTCCTGGCTCCGTCGCGGTCCTGAAACAGCGGCGCCAGCATGTTGTCTGGTGTGGCGGAGAGTATAGATCATCGGAATCATGTTCCCCAATATCTTTTTGAGATTGCAGGAAAAGCAGAAAAAAGTGAGAGCAGGATTTCTCCCCACGCCTGCCCGATTGGATGACTCTCCACCCTGTATCCCGGATACAAGAATGCAAGTTATGATAAATGGCTATTGCCCCCTCTGAAGCACGTTTGATATAGTCCGACCATCAGTCAGTTTACCCATGCTCGCACCGACCGATTCCAGGAGACGTGTCACCCTGCCGGGCCTGGCGCCGAGCCCGCGGAAACAGACCATTACATGTTCCTCGGAGGAAAAATATTGGAAACAATTACGCTGACAGAGGATGACATCATCAGGGTTCTCCGCAGTATGCTGGTTGCGGAACTGAAGCGAATACGGAAATATGCCGCTTCAGAGGTCGATGAATTCCACCTGCACCCGGAGGAACTGCTCGCTGACGCCTTCGGAGGGTTCGAAGACCATGAAGCAGCGGACCTGGCGTCCGCGGCCTTCTCCTTCTTCGACCTGGATGTTCCAATCCCCACCGAGGAAATAGCCACGTCAACCCTGCGCCGATGGGCTGCCTGCGTGCATCGAAAGTGGCGGCCGGCAGGTTCCACCATCGTTTTCAGCACCTCCGGCAGCACCGGAGAGCCCAGGAAGGTCAGGATGCCCTATTCCTATCTGGTGGAGGATGCCCGATTGCTGGGCAACCTTTTTCCGGGCGCGGCGCGGGTTGTCTCCATGGTGCCGCCCCACCATATCTACGGATTTATCTTCACGGTCCTTATCCCGGCCCGCGCCGGGATTCCCTGCGCGGATCTACGCGGGCAGACCCCACGGCAGATTTTCCGCAAACTCCAATCGAAAGACCTGCTGGTGAGCATCCCCCCCTTCTGGAGGCTGTTTACCGAGATCCGCGATCCCTTTCCCGCTTCGGTGTACGGCGTGACATCGACGGGACCCTGCCCGAAAGAGGTGATAAAGAAACTCTACGGCATGGGAATCGGAACCATGTTCGAGATATACGGGTCATCCGAGAGCAGCGCCATGGGTTTCAGGAACGATCCGGAACAACCCTACACCCTTTCACCGGCCTGGACCAGGGTCACGGACGACCGGTTCGCCCGCACCGGGGATGACGGCGGCCTTACCGAACCGGTTGCCTTTCAGGACCTGCTGGACTGGCAGGATGACGGGCATTTCTTCGTCCGGAAACGGATCGACAATGCGGTTCAGGTGGCCGGCACCAACGTCTTTCCCGCAAGGGTCGCGGAACGGATACTTTCCCATCCGGCGGTGGCCGAATGCTCGGTTCGCCTGATGCGTCCGGACGAGGGGGATCGCCTCAAGGCCTTCGTGGTGCTGAAGGAGGGCTTCGAGGCCGGAGACCGCATGGAGGAAGAGCTGCGCGCTGACCTGGGCCGCGAGCTGAGCAACCTGGAGATGCCGAGGGTCATCACCTTCGGGGCTGCCCTTCCGCGCAACGCCATGGGCAAACTGGCGGACTGGAGCGATAAGAGGCTGAAACCCAAACTGTCGGGCGGGATTGCGCGCGTAGAGGCAATCGCCCGCCTCAAGGAGCAGCCGGTTACGGTCGAACCGGGCCAGGAATTCACGGTCAGGGCCTTGCAGCCCGAGGATGCCGTAGGCGTCGCCCATCTCTTCCTCTCCGTGTATGGAGAGGAATATCCGTTCGACATCTATTACATTCCGGAGCGGCTCATAGACGAAAACCGGAGGGGCGCGCTCCATACGGCGGTGGCAAGGACGGCAAACGGGGATATCATCGGCTGCGGCGCCATCTTCCGCAGTTCGGCGCCGTTTCACGGCGTGTATGAAATCGGGCAGTACATCGTCCTTCCCGGGTACCGTTCGACCCGCGCTGCATTCGAGCTGCAGAAATATCTCGTGGAAACCCGGCTGCCGGCGACCGGGATCGAGGAGATCTTCGGCGAAGCGGTCTGTCACCACGTGATCTCCCAGAAACTGGGCGCCCTGATCCCGACCCGGGAGACTGCCCTCGAGATAGGCCTGATGCCTGCCGAGTCATACAAGCTGGAAAACATCGCCGATCGGGTGTCCACCCTGCTGCAGTTCAAAGCCGTCAGGGATCAGCGGCGGCCGCTGCACATTCCGCAAGTCTACCGGGAACAGGTGGAGTACCTGCTGTCCGGCTGTGATGTCGAGAGGGACCTGTTTCCAGCGGATGCCCCGTTGCCGCCCGATCTGACCAGCAGGGTAACCACGGAAATCTTCGATTTCGCCCGGGTGGCGCGATGCCAGGTCAACCGGCAGGGCGCGGATATCGCCGCCTGCCTGAAACGGTTCGAACAGGATGCCCTGGCACGGAAGTGCGTCGTGCTTCAGGTGTTCATCAACCTGGGGGAACCATGGAACGCGGCTGGAGTCGAAATGTTGCGCGGCGGGGGCTACTTCCTGGGCGGCTTCCTGCCGCGCTGGTTCGACAATGACGGACTCCTGATGCAGAAGGTCCTGAAGATGCCGTCGCTCGATTCAATCCGGCTGTATTCGGAACGGGCCCACAGGATTCTCCGGCTCATACGGGATGATGTTGAAGCGAACCCTGCCTGCCTGCCGTTCAGAGCGGAACCGGAACATCCGGATCTCCAGGCCGGCTTCACCCTCTGTCCGGCCGCGGCGATGGGGAGCGTAACCGTCTCCGGGAACGGACTCACCATCGATCAGGTTGCGGCAGTGACGCGGTATGGCGCGGAGGTGCGCCTGAGCGATGACGAGACAGTGAGGGCCGGGCTCGCGGCATCAGCCTCGTTTATCGAGTGGGGAGTCAATACCGGCGAACCTATTTATGGCGTCAACACCGGTTTTGGAGGCATGGCGAACGTCGCGGTTCCGGAACAGGACCTGTCGGCGCTCCAGAACAACCTGATCCGCTTCCTGCACGCCGGGGCCGGTGGCTATCTGCCGACCGAGGATGTCAGGGGGGCGATGCTTCTCAGGATCAATTCCCACATGAAGGGAGCCTCCGGCATACGGACCGAGCTGATCGAGCGCATGGCGCTGTTCCTGAACAGGGAAGCAACCCCGCTGGTGCGGGAACTGGGGTCCATCGGCGCCAGCGGCGACCTGGTTCCGCTGGCAACCATCACCGGCGCCGTTATCGGCGCTTCGTCGCATTTCAAGGTGGAATACCGCGGGGAACACCTGGATGCCGTCACCGCCCTTGCCCGCCTCGGGCTGGAACCTCTCTCCCTCGGCCCCAAGGAGGGCCTGGCCATGGTGAACGGCACCTCGGTCATGACCTCCATTGCGGCGAACTGCCTGTACGAGGTCCGCAATCTCATCCCCCTCGCCCTGGGTTTCCACGCCCTGGCCATCCAGGCGCTGCTGGGAACCAACCAGTCGTTTCACCCCTTTATCCAGCAGGTGAAGCCGCATCCGGGACAGATCTGGTGCGCCGCCCGCATGCTCGAACTCCTGCGCGGGTCGACGTTCTGCCGCAACGAGCTGGACGGGCATCACGAAAGCCAGGGGGATCAGCCGGTGCAGGACCGCTACTCGCTGCGCTGCCTACCCCAGTACCTGGGACCGGTGATCGACGGCTTCCGTCTGGCGGTGGAATCGGTCGAGATCGAGATGAACTCGGCCAGCGACAATCCGCTGATAGACGGAGAGAATTGCGTCAGCTATCACAGCGGCAATTTCCTGGGCGAATATGTGGGCGTCTGGATGGACCACCTCCGCTATTATCTCGGGCTCCTGGCCAAGCATATGGACACCCAGATTGCGCTGCTCGTGACTCCCGAATTCAACGGATCCCTTGCCGCGTCCCTGGTCGGGAACCGTGGGCAGACGGTAAACATGGGATTGAAGGGGCTCCAGATAGCGGCCAATTCCATACTGCCGTTGCTGCTGCACTATGGCAGGCCCATCGCCGATCTCTACCCGACCCACGCCGAGCAGTTCAACCAGAACATCAACAGCCAGGGTTTCAATGCGGCTGTTCTGGCCCGCACGTCCGCGAGACTGCTCCGCTCCTACGTTGCCATGTCCCTACTCTTCGGGGTGCAGGCCGTCTCGTTGCGCATGAGCCGCATCAAGGGGGACTATGATCCCCGCGCCATGCTTTCGCCCGCCACCGCACGCATCTATGAGGCGGTTTTCACTGCGCTCGGAGCCGAGATTACGCACGACAGGCCGCTGATATGGAACGACGACGAGCAGTCACTCGAACAGTACGTATCGCTGATTGAAAAGAATATCGCCGACGAAGGGGCGCTGGTCGCATCGGTGCGGCACGTGGCCGAAGCGCTGAAAGGGGGGAGGAACTGATGGTGAATCTCAGGGAGCTGAAAGCGTGGTACATAAAGGAACTGAAGCTGCCAGTGGCCGACCCGGACAAGCTTGACGAGAACGCGCCGTTGGAGCTGGATTCGGTCGATGTCGTGGTTCTCTCGGACGCCGTAGAACGGGATTTCGGCCCCAGAATCGAAACGGTGAGCGAGGCCCGCAGGGCCTTCGTTTCCCTGAGGGGCCTAGCCGCCTTCCTCGAAGAGTTCGCGGTCAACGGAAACGGCGCGGAGTGATAAGATGAACATGCCTGATCCAGATGGAACCCCATGCTCATAATCGTTGAATCGCCCACAAAGGCGAAGAAAATACAGTCGATCCTCAAGGTGAGAACCATGTCCACAGTCGGTCACTTCAAAGACCTTCCCGATTCTCACCTGGGTATCGACCTCAAGACATACGAACCGACCTTTGTCTACCATGAAAAGAAGATGAACCTGCCGAAGGAACTTCGCGCGGCGGCACAGGGAGAAACCGTAATGCTGGCCGGCGACCCTGACAGGGAAGGCTATGCCATCAGCTGCCATATACACGAAGAAGTGAAAGACGTAGCAAAAGAATGCCTGCGCATGGAGGTGTACGAGGTCACGGAAAAGGGTCTGAAGGAATCACTCGCCAGGGCCGTGCCTTTCAAGGAGACAAATCCGGGCCTCTACCATGCGTTCCTTGGCCGACGCATTGGCGACCGCCTGGTGGGCTATATCCTTTCTCCCATGGCAAGCAAGAGTCTGCGCGGGAAATACAGCGTAGGGCGGGTGCAATCCCCCGCGGTTCGTCTGGTCGTCGACCGTGAAAGGGAGATCCGGAATTTCATTCCATCCCCATACTGGACTCTGGACATTCAACTGGATAAGGAAGGAACGATATTCCTTGCCCGCCATGTAAAAGGCAGATTCGAGCGCCTGGCGGATGCCCAGGCAATCATCGAAGCCATTCAAGACGAAACCCATGCCCAGGCTGTCAAGGTTCAAAAGAAAGAGTCCCGCCAGTCTCCCAAACCGCCGTTTACGACGGTGGACCTTCAGGCAGCCGCGGCTTCGCGCCTGAAGTTCACACCGGAACAGACAATGAAACTGGCCCAGGGGCTTTTTGACCACGGTCTTACCACCTATCATCGCACCGACTCCGTGCGGATGGATGAGGCGTTTGTTACCGAGATCCGGGAATTTCTCGGGAAAGTCCTCGGCTGCAACTATCTTCCCCCCAAGCCCAACCAGTACAAATCAAAAAACACCCAGGCGGACGCCCATGAAGGTATCCGCCCCACGCGGATGCACTCGACCTCCGACACAGCCGCCATGATTAGGAAAGAAGGCCTCACCCCTGATCATGCGAAACTCTACGAATTGATTTTCAGACGGGCTGTCGCAAGTCAGATGGCGCCGGCAATCTATGACTCCACGTCAATGCTCTTCCAGGTGGCGGGCGAGAACTTCAAGGCCTCCGGCCGGGTCCTGAAATTCGACGGTTTTCTCAAGGTCTACGCCGAGCTTGACGAGGAAAAGGAGAAAAAAGGGGAAGAAGACAGGCTGCAACTGCTCCCTCCGGTAGAGGTTGGCGAGCTGGTCCCGAAGTCAGGGCACGTCCTGGAGGAGAAGAAGACGAAACCGCCCGGCAGATTCACCCTGGGCTCTCTTGTCAAGGAATTGGAACGGCTGGGCATAGGCCGACCATCCACCTACGCGGCCATTACCAGAAACATAATTGACCGGGGCTATGTGAAAGAGGAAAAAGGAAAGGTAGTACCCCTGCAACCCGGTGAAACTCTCGTTGACTATCTCAGCGAAAAGCATCCCTGGGTAATCGATTACGCCCTAACCAGCAGGATGGAAAGTTTTCTGGATCTGATTGTGGAAAACAAGGAAACCTGGCAGCGTTTCTGCCGTGGCGTTCACGGCAAAATGGGTTACTTCAATCCGCCGGCCAGGGTCGCGGGTGGCAAGCCTAGCGAAGCTCAGCTTAAATATGCCCATGATTTAGCGACAAAAAACAACCTCGTCATCCCCGAAGAAACCTTGATGACCGGCAAGACCCTATCCTTGTGGATTGAAGGAATCGTGGGCAGGAAGGCGCCGAAAGGAGAAAAAGGCGCGCAGCCGGCCCCCGCCGGGATGCCCCGGGAATGACATGATTGCCCTGCTGGCGGGGAGTGCCAACGGTGCTTATTTATTTGTTTACCCACAGTCGAATTAGTGAACATTTGAGCACCGGCCCCGGAGCTCCCCTGAACTCGCCTCCCCCCGCTACACCGGTACCTTTCGCGGCGCATCCAGCGCCTCTCGAAGTTTTTCCAGCAAGATTCTCGGAGTGATGGGTTTCTGGATAAAGGGCAACTGCATGTTGAACACACCGCTTCTGTTGATGGTATCGGGTGTGTAGCCGCTGGTGAAAATGACCCTCACCTCCGGCTTCATGCCCCGGATTTCGCTGTATACCGCAACACCATTCTTCTTCGGCATGACCACGTCAAGAATAACCAGCTGTATCTCGTCCTGATGCCGTCGAAATTCATCGACGGCATCCTGTCCGTCCACCGCCTCGAACACGCGGTACCCGGCATCTTCCAGCACCAGGCGCGCCAGCCGGCGTACCGAGGCATCGTCCTCGCATATGAGAACGGTTTCGATGCCCCCTGGCGGTACAGGCTGCGTGACTTCGCTATCCTTGTCATGCTGCGTGCACAGCAGCGGCAGGAAGATGCTGAAGCTTGATCCCTCGCCGGGCGCGCTGTCCAGAAGGATGTGTCCTTCGTGCTGTTTTATGATGCTGTACACGTTGGATAAGCCGAGTCCCGTGCCCTTTCCCGATTCCTTGGATGTGTAGAACGGTTCGAATACCCGCTGATGATCTTCTTCCGGTATGCCGGTTCCGGTGTCCGAAACGGTTATCACGGCATATTCGCCCGGCTCCCCCCAGCCATACACACTGATAAACTCATGGTCCAGCCAGCGGTGTTCAGACACGATTCGTATGGCGCCGCCATCGGGCATGGCATCCCGCGCGTTGGTCGTCAGGTTCATGAGCACCTGTTCCAGCTGACCACAGTCGCCATTGACGAAAAGAGGCTGTTCTCCCGGGGTGATAACCAGCTCGATATCCTCGCCGATCAGGCGCCTGAGAAGCTTGCCGATGTTTGCGATGATTACCTGAACATCCACCGGCTTTTTTTCGAAAGACTCCTTGCGGCTGAACGCCAGCAGGCTGCGCGTGAGAGCAGAGGCCTTTTCACCCGCTGCGTACACAATTTCCGCGAAGGCGCGCAGGTCGGAGTCGGCGGAGAGCTTCTCGAGGATTAGATGGCTACAGCCGAGGATTGCGGTCAGGTGATTGTTGAAGTCATGGGCTACCCCTCCGATGAGGCGGCCGATATCTTCCATCTTCTGTGCGTGGTACAGCTGATCCCTTAATTTTACGCGCTCTTCTTCCGAACGCTTGCGGTCGCTGATGTCCGTAAAGATACAGGCAAAGCGGTTGCTCTCGGGGCGAAATGCCTTGATCTCGAAGTAACGTCCCAACTCCTCCGCGTAGTGCTCGAAAAAGATGGATGCGCCGGTGAGCGCCACTTTGCCGTAGGTTTCGATCCAGTAATCATCAATCCCCGGGAGAACCTCCCGCACCGTCTTGCCGATGACCGCGGAACGTTGCAGTCCGGTAATGCGTTCGAAGGCAGGATTGACATCCAGAAACCAGTAATCAACCGGGGCGCCGGCCGGGTCGCAAATAATCTCATGGATCGCGAAGCCGTCCAGCATTTCTCGGAACAAGGTTTGATACTTCTTTTCAGTTAGCCTCCTTTCCAGTTCGCCGGCGGCACGGGCGGCAAATGTCGTAATCAGCGACCGGGTCTGGGGTGTCTCCTCCATGGGATGGTCATCGATGACGGCTAGGACGCCGATGGCTCTGCCCGCGGTATCGCGCAGGGGCGTCCCCCAATAGCTTTCCGCCCCCATGAACGACAGCAGGTGATCCCGGGGAAACAGGCTGCAAATACCCCGGCCATAGAAACAGATGCCCTGTGAGACCACGTTTTCGCAGGGAGTGCCGTCAAGGCGATAGCTGAAGTTTTCAACGAATCCCCCGTCCTGCCAGACGGCCAGCGTATGGGCCGTGGACTCGTCTACCGGGTCTATGCGAGCCAGAAGGGCAGACCGTTTGCCCTGCGAAGTAGCCAGTTGGCGGACAAGAAATTGGAAAATATCCTGCGTTGATTCGTATCCGCTTTCGGCAACCAGGCGCAGAACTTCCTCGGACCGTTTCCGTTCGGTGATGTCCACCATGCTGCCGTAGATGGCAGAAGCGCCGGCATCTCCTGCGGCAGCTAAGCACTTTGTGGTGCACTCCACCCAACGGAGCGAGCCGTCCTTGTGACGGATGCGCAGCTGGCAGTGGGATGACTCGTCGGGAAAAAGGCCCAGGATTTTTTGCTCAAAAAGAGGAATGTCCTCCTCCGCAACCAGAAAGCGCCAGCATCGCTGCGCAATGATTTCCTCCAGGGAGTAGCCGGTGATGCGCTCCGCCGCCCCGACTATCCAATCGAGACCATAGCAGCCGGGCGCAGTTTTGCGACAGGAATAGGCAATGTCCGATGTCAGAGATGAAATCAACCGGTAGCGCTCTTCGCTGGCCAGCAGCGCCTCCTGGGCCTGTTTACGGTCAGTGATGTCCTGTGCAAAGCCTTCAATGACCGGTTCGTCCGTGGCGTCCGCGGCACAGATACGGGCATTGAGGGCCATCCAGATAATCTCGCCGCTCTTTTTCCTTGCCTGTATTTCAAAGTTCTTCACCTCTCCCTGCTGGCGCAGCAGGGCAATAAGCTCCTGCCTCCTGTCCGGGTCGACATATAATTGCCCGGGCATGTCAAAGAAATATTCCCGCACTTCTGCCCGCGAGGAACAGCCGACGATCTTCATCATTTCATAGTTTCCGTCAAGGACCGTGCCGGCCGGCGTGGTGCGGAAGATGCCTATGGGCAGGCTTTCGAAAAGATTCCGGTACTTGGCCTCACTTTTCTCCAGTTCGGCGTAGCTCTGTTTCAGTTTGCGGCTCAGGGCATGGCGGTGCAGGGCCATCTCCACGGAGGCGGCCAGTTCCCGTTCGGAAACGGGCTTGATGAGATAGCCGTAGGGATCGACATTTTTTGCCTGTTCAATGAGCGAGTCCTGCGAAAATCCGGTGAGAAATATGACGGGAATATCATGGCCGCTGACCATCTTTTCCGCCGCCGTGATACCGTTCATGGGCCCGGACAACTCGATGTCCATGAGCACAAGATCGATGGGCCGCCCATGCAGGCAGGCAAGGGCCTCTTCTCCCGAGGGGACCGGCCCCGCAATATCATAGCCGAGGCGGGATATTACGGCATCAAGGTAGGTAGCCAGCAGCCCGTCATCCTCAACGATGAGAATGGTTGCCTTGTTCATGGTCATTCCTTCCGTTTTTCGTGGTAAAGGTAAGCGTGAAGCGCGTACCCGAGTCCCGGTTCAGTTCGCAGATGCCGCCGAGCTGGTGCTGGCCTAGCATCCTGACCAGGAGCAGTCCCAGCGTTTTGGCCCTGGTCCAGTCGAGCCCCGCGGGAAAACCTGCTCCGTTATCGGACACGGTCAGGGTATAGCTTTCCCGGTTTCGGGCCAGAGAGACCTGGATGCGGCAGCCGTCGGTTCCCGGACGCGGCTTCTTATCCGGAAATGCGTATTTCAGCGAGTTGGTAATCAGTTCGTTGACAATTATTCCACAGGGAACTGCCACATCAAGGGGCATTTCGACTCCGGTGGCAGTCACTTCGAAGTGGATGTCCCGCGTATCATAGGAGCAGCGCAACTGGAAGATGAGGTCATCCAGATAATCCTGGCAGTCAATGTTCGACAGGGAATCCGAGCGGTAGAGCTTCTCGTGCACAAGGCTCATGGAGCGCACCCGATTGCTCAGCTCGACCAGCATTCTCTGTACTTCAGCATCCTGGATGCTCGAGCGTTGCAGGTCAAGCAGTCCGATGATGGCGGCCAGATTGTTTTTTACCCGGTGGTGAACCTCCCGCAGCAAAACCTCCTTTTCCGCCAGGGAGGAACGCAAGGACTCTTCGAACTTCTTCCGGTCGGAAATATCCGTCGCCACACCGCACATGCCGATTGGCTGGCCATTCTCGTCGAATACCAGCGAAGTCCGGCAGTCAAGGATAACCGGCTGGCCAGTAACGGCAAAATTGACGACCTCGCCACGCCACTGCCCCTTAGCCAGGGTCTGCTCGATTATTTGCCGCTGTGTGGCGCCCCGAAGGGAGTCTTCGCCGTACACCTCGACGGACCTGCCGATCAGCTCTTTCTGTTCATATCCTAATCGAGACCTTTCCGCCTGATTAACATAGGTTATGGTCCCTCGCAGATCCGTTACCGTCACGCTGTCATGTATCTGTTCCAGAACCATGGCCTGGAGGCGCAATGTATTCTCGGCCGATTTCCGCTCGGTGATATCCTTGGTAAACCCCAGACAGCGGGTTTCGGAGAGCTTCACGGCATTGACGGACCGCCAGCGGCGGGAGCCGTTTTTGTGCAGGAACTCCAGCTCACCGCTGACATGCCCTTGCTCCAGCATAATCCTGAAAAGGTGTCGGGTTGCTTCCCGGCATTCAGCAGGCGCCCAGTCCGTAATGCCCATGGCAAGAAGTTCTTCTTCCGTATAGCCGGTCATGTCGCAGGCGGTCCGGTTCACCTCCAGGTACCGTCCCTCCTCGTCCGTGACAAAGATCCCTTCCGGTGAATGGTCGATATAGCTGCGAAATTTTTCCTCGCTTTCCCGAAGGCTTGCTTCGCGCTTCAGGATACCGTCCGTGGCGCGCCGCACCTGGTTTTTTAGCAGTGCGATGAAAACGATGGCAACGAATATTGCGATGCCAAGGACCGCAAGGGAATTGAGCAGCCAGCCCGGCATGACATACACCGTGCCGACCGCGCCGTGTGCCCATCTCTGGCGCGCCGTGTTGTAGACAGAGTCCTTATTGTGCCGCCAATCCTGCAGGTAGACATTCAACAGGTTCAGCAGATCGCGGTTCCTGTCCTTGGCAACGGCAAAGTAGATATCAAAGGGGTTGAAGATGATTCCGGTCGAGCGGAGGCCGTATTCCTTCTGTTTCGGCACGCCGAAGGTGCAGTTGACAACGCCTGCGTCCACCCTTCTTTCCGCGACGGCCTGAAAGACCTCTTCGAAGCCCGGCATTTCCTCGAAGTCGCAGGAAATGTCGAATTTCCGCACCAGTTCCTTGAAGTGTCTGGCATTGACATCCTCTTTCATGACGGCAATCCTTTTGCCCCTGACTTCCCGGATACCGTCGATTTCGGACTCCGGCCTGACATACAGTTCGCCCCAGACGGTCAACAGCGGTTCTTTGCTGTAATCCATGAACGCAGACCGCTCTGGTGTGTATGCGACGCTGGTTAGGACATCGATGGCGCCTGCTTTCAGCCGTTGGATCCCTTCACTCCAGGAGCCGTACACGTACTCGATGCGGATGCCTTCCCGCCGGGCCATGTCAGCGAGGGCATCCACGTAGAAACCCTTCACGGCTCCGTCGCTGTCTCGGAAAATGCCCGGGTAATAATTGAAGGCGCCCACGCGCACGACGCGTCCTCCGGAGCTGCCCCCGGTGACAGGCGAGGATATGACAAGTAGGCAGAAAATAACGATAAGAGCGCATAGGCCGCGGAGAATTCCGCGCAGATGCCGCATTGCCATCTGCGGAGAATGATGCAGCGCATTATTTACCACCTGGAGGGCAAGGTCTCTGTCGGTATCGGGAATCGCATTCCCGCAGGCTTTGAGAAAGGGGTCCGTATTCATGGCCATCCCAGATAATGATACGTTCGAGAAAATGAATCTTTTTTTTCACCGAAACCGCCCCGGCACGTAGGGTGAGGCCTTCTTGAATCCCGAAGCCGTGCGCCAATGGCGTCTAGACTCTTAAATTTAATGAAGATTGTAGCAAGTGTGCGCCCGTTGTCACCTGACAAAGATGGGCCGCTGTCTCATCGGGCGTGCCTCTCTATCTCTCCGTGATTGACAATTATGGTTCAATATCATACATGAATAGACGCATCTGTCTCGATCGCTCTGTTAATTGTGGTTTTGATTGTTGTCAACTGGGGGGATTTCGAAATGAAGGGAAGGAACAACGTCAACAAAATCCGGGAAGAACGCCTGATGAGCAAGATGGAGCTTGCCCCGGCTCGCTGTGTACGTTGATAAAGCCGTTGTTCTGTTTGACATAGTCTGGACAAGGGATCGCAGGATACCTTCACTTTTGCGCAGCGCCGCCTGCCGCCGGAAACTCCCGTTCCATTGCATACTTGAGCAGAGTGAAGCGCGACTCCAGGTCGTCCAGGCAGGTTTCGACCCTGTACATGTCACCGCGAGCGGCGGCGGTTTCTATTTCGGACGCGACCCCACTCACCGACTCGCCTCCGACATTGGCGGCGGCGCCCTTGATTGTATGAGCCACCCGCTGCACGCCTGCCGCGTCGCCGGATTCCAGAAAAGACCGCAGCTCCTTCATTTGTCGTGGAATATCTTCCAGAAACGCCTCCATAACCACCCTTGCCAACTCCTCGTCGTCCATCAGGCGGGACAGCATCTCCTCGCGGTTGAACACCGTCTGCAACGGGCGCCGAGCCGCAACGGAGGATTTCTTTTTCTCCGCGGGATGCTGCCCGCCATCGGGTGACAGCCACCGGTCCAGCGCCTGCGCCAGCGCCGCGGGATCGACGGGCTTTGTGATATAGTCGTTCATGCCTGCTTCGAGACACCACTCCCGGTCCCCTTTCATGGCATGAGCCGTCATGGCGATAATCGGAACCGCGTGGTTCAATACCTCCGAATCCTTGTCACGGATGACGCGCGTAGCGTCAATACCGTTCATTTCCGGCATCTGCACATCCATCAGCACCAGATCGTAGGGAATACATTCCAGCGCCCGTACCGCTTCCGCTCCGTTGGCAACGGCGTCCGCACCCAGCCCCATCCTGCGCAGTATCCCCAGAGCCACCTGCTGATTGGTGATGTTGTCCTCGGCAAGCAGTATCCGTGTCCTGCCGCGGCGCAACTCACGGACCATATGGCGTGTAATGATGCCGCCTCCCCCCTCGGCAGCAGTCGCGCCGCCCAGAACGGCGACCAGGCAGTCGAATATCTCCGACTGCCTGGCAGGTTTTGTCAGGTAGGCGTCAAACCCGATCTTTTCCATTTTTCGGGCATCGCCCTTATGCCCCAATGACGTCAGAAGGATCAGCTTCGTAGCGCGCAGGGTTTCGTCAGCCCTGATGGCGAGGGCCAGATCCTCGCCATCCATCTCCGGCATCTGCATGTCCAGAATAGCCGCCCGGAACGGATCACCTCCGTCACGGGCGGAACACAACGCCCGCATGCCGGCGGGTCCGTCAGGAGCCGCCTCCGCCCGCACCCCCCACGAGGTCAACTGAGCAAGGAGCACCTCACGGTTGGTCTGGCTGTCATCCACCACCAGCACATGAGCTCCGCCAATATCGACGGGACGGAACTGGGCGCGCTGCCGCTCCGGCTGTTTGCAGAAAGGCGCCGTGAACCAGAACGTCGAGCCCTTTCCCTCTTCGCTCTCGACACCAATCTCCCCGCCCATCATTTCCACAAGCTCTTTGGAGATGGCCAACCCCAGGCCGGTGCCGCCATAGCGGCGGGTGGTGGATGCGTCCGCCTGGGTAAACTTCTCGAAGAGCATCCCCTGCTTCTCCCGCGCGACACCGATGCCCGTATCCTTGACTGAGAAGCACAGCAGCGCCTCGCTCTCGCTTTCCGTCACCAGGGTCACCCGCACCGCAATCTCCCCTTTGCGCGTGAACTTTACCGAATTGCCGGCCAGATTGGTAAGGATCTGCCGCAGGCGCCCCGGGTCGCCCCGCAGATACGCAGGCACTTCCGGCGCGGCGGCGCAGATAAATTCCAGGCCCTTTTCATATGCGGGCGCCGCCATGTTAGCCGCAAAGTCGTCCAGCAAGGCACGCAGGTCGAAGTCCAGCGTCTCCAGCTCCATCCGGCCCGCTTCTATCTTGGAAAAGTCGAGAATATCGTTAATAATTCCCAACAGGGACTCCCCGCTGGAGCGGACCGTTTCGGCATAGCCCCGTTGCTCATCGTCCAGGTCCGTATCCAGCAGCAGACCGGTCATGCCGATGACTCCGTTCATGGGAGTCCGGATCTCGTGGCTCATGTTCGCCAGAAACTCACTTTTGGCGCGGCTGGCGGCATCGGCGGCATTACGGGCCTGCTCCAGTTCAAGCTCGTACTGCTTGCGCTCGGTGATATCCTGCCCTTGGGCAATCGCCGCCACCGGTGTCTCCCCATCCGGGCTGAACAGAGTAGCGGAATTCCACAGGAGAGTCCGCACCGATCCGTCACAATGCTGTATGGCTATCTCCACCGTCTCCCACCGCTCCCCGGTCAGCGTCTTTTTGATAAGTTCCATGGAACTTTCCACCATTGCGGCAGGAAAGAGAATCTCCAGGGTTTGTCCCATGACCTCGGGTGCGCTTCTCCCGGTCAGGAACTCGAAGGCTCGATTGAAGCGTGTGATCCTGAATCCCGGATCCCAGACGATGATCGGGGCGTTGGCATAGTTAAACAGATTGTCCAGGTACTGATTGGTTTCGCGCAGGGCATCCGCGGAGCGCTTCTGGTCGGTAATATCGCGGATCATTTCGATGGCGCCGATGACATCCCCGTGCTGGTTGTGCAGGGGTGAAGCCGTTACGTACAGCCATGCGCCGGTATTGCCGTACAGGGCATGGCAGAATACTTCCGCAATCAACGATTCTCCTTCGCGGGCAAGCCCGGGATAGAGGGCGGCAGTCTCCGGGTCATCATCGAACACCAGATCCATCAACTGCTTTCGCGCCTCGCCGTAAAACGGCACAGTGTACGCGTGTTTGCCTTTGCCGAGCATCTCTGCGGCGGGAATACCGGTCATTTTCTCCATGGCGCGGTTCCAGATGATGACACGCCCTTTCATATCAACGGCGAGCGTGGCGTCCGGCAGGAAGTCGATGATATCGGCCAGCTGCCTTTGGCTGGCCCGGAGGGCTTCCTCCGCCCGCTTGCGCTCGGTCACCTGCCAGACGGCGTCCATGAGAAGCGTCAGTTGGGTAACATCCAGCTCACCATAGTCTTTCGGGCTGTTTGCGACACCCACGACCGCGACAATCCGATCCTCCTTGATGACCGGCACGGTCAAAAACCTGTCAAGATGGGCATGCCCCGGAGGATAGCCCTTTTTCAGGGGATGGGGCGCCTGGAAATCGTTGATGATGATGGGCCCGCGCTGGCGCACGGCCTCTCCCCAGACACCGGTGTTGTCCAGGTGGTAGGTTGTCTGCGGCTCGAGAACGCGGCACTCCTCCAGCACGCCCTTCGACCAGGTGTTCAACTCGAAAAGCCGTCTCTCTTCGTCGTAATAATAGATGTAGCCGATGGCGCTGCCGGTCACCGCAATGGCCTCATGAAGCGCGTAATCAAGAAAATCCTGGATGGATTCCTGCCTCTGCTGCAGTATCCGCACCAGACTTGCCAACCTGGCCTCGTTGTAGCGTGTCTCCTGCTCCGCTCGTTTTTTATCGCCGATATCGCGGCAGATGCTCATGACGCAGGGCCTGCCGTCAACCATGATTCTGGTCGCCTTTACATCAACAAAAACATCACGGCCCCGGGCGTCACGGTGAACAGCTTCAAATTCCGCATGTCCGTTCCCGTCAATGGCGGCTAGGCGTTCCGGAATACGCCGCGCTTCCTCAGGCGTATCAATATCACTGATCTTCATGCTCAGGAACTGCTCCGATTGGTAGCCGTACTGCAGGCACGCCTGCTGGTTGACGGAGATGATACGGGCATCCATGTCGGCCATGATGATTGCATCGGCGGCGCAATAGTACAGGTTCCGATAGCTTTCCTCGCTCATGCGAAGCTCGGCCGTGCGCTCTTTCACCAGTCGCTCCAGGTCATTCCTGCGCCGCGCGAAAATAGCGGCAATGACGGCGAGCGCCACTATCAGAAGCAGCGCTATCAGAGTGATACTCCAACCGGCGCTGAAGGGATGCGGGTCCGGAAAATCGGGACCCGCGGCGCTTGTCAGTGCACAGGCCTTTCCCGCTGAAGAGACGCCGGTAAAGGCCCCGACGATAAGCAGCGACACAGCTGCTCGAAACGCTTGCAGACTTATTTTCAAAGGAAAGCTCATTGGCCATCTACCTCTAAATCGCCGATTTTCCGCGCAGATGAGATACCCCGCCTCCCGGTTCCGCTGCGCGCATCCCCAATTGGCAATGAAATTGATTCCTGCGTTACGCATGCCTTGTCGGCAGGTATCCGGTAGTATACTCGGACCCGGACAGACAGGCAATTCAGTCTGTAGTTTTAACAGTTCACGATTACGGAAACACCCAGGCAGCTCCGTAGCGCACAGGGCCGAAGCATATGCTGTTATCCCGGAACACATCCTGATACACAACTTATGCAGAGCTCCACAAAAGTCGTGTAATGTGAAGCTGCCAGCGACGTGACCCCCTTCCTGACAAAATCGGTCATGGTACACAAACGAAAAAACCGCCCGCCGGAATTATCCGGTCATGGCGGCTTTCAACACTTACTGCTCGTTATCTCGCATCACATGGCCCATTCGAAAACCTTCTTGGTGCAGCATAGCGGATCTATGGTACATTCATCATTTAAGAGAACGTGGGAGACAACCTTCAACAATAACCGCAACAGTTTCTTGGAGGAACCATGAAAAAGATTGCCCTGACAGTAATGACCGCAGGTATCGGCTTTGCAGTAACAGCCCTGGCCGCCCAGCAGCCAGTTGCCAGCGAGGGTGAGCAGTTCCTGGAGCAGAGATGTTCTGCATGCCACTCTGCGTCAAAAGTGAAAAATGTGAAGAAGACCGGCGCAGAGTGGGAGAAGACCGTTACCCGGATGATTGGCAAAGGCGCAAAGCTCTCCGAAAAGGAGAAAAGAATACTCGTCGACTATCTTGCGGCAACCTATAAACCCTAGAAAAATAAGGGTATTATGCCGTGCGGCCCCAGCCGCGCAACCAGATCGGACTGAAAAGTCTGTCGGTGTTCATGCCGGCGCGGCTCCAATATATTCCGCCACCGGTGCGAAACGCCATTCTCCCCTGTCCCGCAACTCCAGAACCGTATCGTGGTAGGTCAGGAGACTGGGGCGATGGCCGACGCTGACGAATGTGACTCCTGCCCGCTGCAAGAGTCCGTAGAGCAGTTTTTCGTTGGCGACATCCAGGGCGCTTGTCGCTTCGTCGAGTACGGCGTAGCGAGACTTGGTCAGAAGCAGGCGGGCAAAGGCCAGTCGTTGTTGTTCTCCCAGGGAGAGTATCTGGCCCCAGCCGAGGACAGCGCCGAAGCCGCCGACCCGGTCCGGGAGATCAGCCAGATTCACCGTTGCCAGAGCGGCCCGCAGTTCCTCATCGGTGGTATCACTATCGAGAGAGGTATACAGGAGCTGATCCCGCAGTGACCCGAGGACCATATAGGGGCGCTGGGGAAGAAAGATCATCTCCCGGAGGGGCGGGCGGGATATTTCCCCTTCTCCAGCGGTCCAGAGACCGGCAACTGCCCGGAGAACGGAGCTCTTCCCGACTCCACTAGGTCCCATGATGAGTAATCCGCCGCCAGGTGGAACCTCCGCGGAAACTTCCTTCAAGAGGGTCTTTTCATAATCGGGCGTATGGAGGGTTACCCGCTTCAACGACAGACAGGGTTCTTCCAGGGAAGCGATGACAGGAGACTGTTCATGCCCCCCTTGTTTCCTCTCAGACCCTGAATCCCTTTCCAGAGCGGCAGCGAAGCTTTCCAGCCGGCTGATGCTGGCAACGAACTGACTGAGTTTTTCAAATTGGGCAACAATGACGGACAGCGCCCCCAGGACCGTGCTGAAGGCTTCCGTCGCCTGTGTGACGACACCGAATTTAATCTCACCGGCAAAATACTGCGGAGCCATGACAACAATGGGCAAGACGAGGATCACATACTGGTAGCCCTTGGTGAAGAACCCCAGGTTCCTTTCCCAGCCGATGAGCATCCGGAAATTAGCGACAGCCTCACCAAGCCGTTCCTTGACCTGACTCTTCTCCCGATCTTCGCCCCGATAGAAGGCAATGGATTCGGCGTTATTCCGAATGTGGACAAGACCGTAACGAAAATCCGCCTCTCGCCTCAGTTGGAGGAAATTGAGATTAATAAGGCGTTTGCCGAAAAACAGGGTTACCCCCGTGCCAATAGTGGCATAGGCGACAAGAACCAAAACCAGAGGCACGGAGATGCTCCAGAGGATGCCTGCGAAAGAGACCAACTGGACCAGTGAAAAAAAGATAATGGAGAGAAAAGCCAGACTGGTGACGGTAAAGGAAGAAATATCCTGGGCAATACGTTGGTCCGGGTTGTCGATATTCTTGTCGTTGTTGATATGATAATAGGCCCGGTTGGTGAAATATTTAGCCAGGAAGTGACCGGTCAGCCAGAGCCGCCAGTTTACCCCGAGGGTCTTGCTGACAAAGTCAAAAAAGACGCTCACCGGCGTGGCCACTATGAAAACGCCCAGATAGATGAGAAGAGTGCGGTTGAAAACCGATATGTTTTTTTCCGCAAGGGCAGTCATAAAATCGCGCCCTACGAAACTGAGGACAACGTTCAGTGTTGTGACGCCGAGAAGCAACAGAAGCAGCAGAGCCAGCCCCCCCCAGGCACGCCACTTTTCATCGGAACACCAGTACAAACGGCTGATTTGCCAGAAGCGCTTCCACAAACGTCGATCAAAGATATTCATGTTCAGAACCTCCATGCTCACCATGTAAAACTCGTCTTCGACAGTTGATTTTACAATTATCTAATAGAACAGTCAGTTACTGGCCCTGGCGGTTCGGGCTGGGCAGGAAACAATAAAAAAGGGGCTGACATGGCGTCCCCCATCGAGGCGGGCGCCGTGTTCGGCAACGGCATGGTAAAAAGCGACCCGCGCCTCCCCTTCGCCGGGATCAAGGAATCAGGACCGGACACGAACCGGGCGGATTCGGAGTTGAATATAATAGTTTGATACATGCTGAAAAATAAAGTGCAAAAGCCGTTTTTCAAATGTTCCGATTTCACCTGTTTGATTCCGGCTTTGCCGGCTTATGGTTTTGGCTTTTCGATTGCCGATGACCGAAGGGGTCATGCCGCGGATGAACGGCCGCGTTCCGAGGGGCTGGTCGAAGACGCGCAGTCGGGCATGGTGACGGCGGCATACCCTGAAAACGGGCCGTCGGTAGAATCCGGAAGGAGGCAGCGTGCCGGAACTCCCAGAGGTTGAACTGACCCGACGCAGGCTGGATCGGGAACTGAAGGGCAGAAGGATCGAACAGGTGGTCATCAGGACGCCGAAGCTCCGCTCCCCGATTCCCTCGGAGCTGGAGTCCTGCCTGCCGGAACGGGTGGTCCGCGTCGTGGAGCGGCGGGGCAAATATCTTCTCTTCGACTGCGAGGGCGGTTGGCTCATTATCCACCTGGGGATGACCGGCTTTCTCCGGCTGCTCCCCGGCATGACCGCCCCCGGAAAGCACGACCACTTCGACATCTCTTTTGCTCACGGTCCCATCCTGCGCCTCCACGACCCGCGAAAGTTCAGCACCGTGGCCTGGACCGCGGGCGCACCCGCAACCCACCCGCTCCTGGCAGGGGTCGGGCCGGAACCCCTGACCCCAGTCTTTGACGCCGCCTGTCTCTTCGCGGCGACCCGGTCGCGCCGGGTCGCGGTAAAACAACTGCTCATGAACAAGGCGGTTGTTGCCGGGATTGGCAACATCTACGCCAACGAGGCCCTGTTCCGCGCCGGCATCCGCCCCGACCGGCCCGCCTCATCCCTGAGCCATGCTGAATGCGGGCGTCTGGTCACGACCATCCGTGAGGTGCTCAAGGAGTCGATCGACCAGGGAAGTACCTATCGGGTGGCTGAGGAGACGGTAGCCTACCATCCGCTGAACTTAGCGGTGTACGGACGGGGAAAGGCCCCCTGCGTCCGCTGCGGCGGTGCGCTGGAAGAGATCCGGCTCGGCAACCGGAGCACGGTATACTGCCCACGCTGTCAACACTGACCACACCTGTCAGCGTTTGCCGGGCGCCATCCCCCTGTTTTTGCCAGGGAGACCTGCCAGACCGGTTGCGACCAGGTCATTTCGAAGGTGACGAACCTGGTCATCGGGAGCATTCTTCCTGCCCAGGAAACCGCGCGAGACACGGCTGGTAGCCGGAAAAACACGGGTCGATCAGGCGTCAATGGAAAATGGCATGAAAAGGGTGTATATGTTAACCGGCTGGAACAATCGCTCTCCGGTCGCACAAGAAAAGATACGGCCAGCGCCCGGAGAGTTTCCGGGACGACCGGGACACCACATTGCAAAGGAGAAACAAATGAAACCAGGTTACGTCGTTATCATTGTCTCTGTCTTTTTAACCATGCTGCTGGGCGGATGCGCCACTGAGTACGGACCTCGGAACCTTTTTGGTGAGGGATATTCGGAGGCAAGAATTGGGGCCAATATCTATCGGGTGGATTTCGAGTGCAGTGGAGAGACACCGGAATCGTTGTGCGACGGCTACCTGTTCCGACGGTGCGCGGAGCTGACGTTGAAATCGGGGTTCGACTATTTCACCATGATCGATCACACCTATGATATCAGGCAGCAGTCGTACTATGTTCCCGGGCACATGAACACGGTCATTACCGGGTCCGGCGACAAGAAAAAGACCTCCTATGTCTACACGCCCGGCTACACGTCGACGAAAAGCAGCCCGATAGCCTCGGCAACCATACGCTTGTCGGCGGGAAGGCCGGAGGGAAACAGCCAGAACACCTTCGATGCCCGCGAGATCATGAAATACGCCTCTCCCAAAGACAAATAGACGATGGGGAAGTGATATCATGCAATTCGCCTCGGCAAATGATAGCATATTCCCGCACTAACGCCGCCGAGCGGACCATTTCCAGAGATGATACGCCTGCTCGAAGACCTCCCATATGGCGTCCACGACTTTTCGCGCTTCAACGCAGTCATCGATGCAAACGAATGGCACTCTTTCTTCTTCAGAATCTCCGCCAGTACTCTGTAACGTTTATTCTTTCGAGTCTCCCCCATCCTCGATGCCCACCGAAAGCCTGAGAAGCTGATTGTTGATCCCGAGCCGGGCGTGGGTCTGCACCTCGGGAAAGGTTATCAGTGCCTCGACCCCGCCCAGACGCACGGAAGCCCCCGAGTCTCCCCGGAGGCTTCCGAAATCAAGGTTCAGGTGACACTTACTTCACCCCGTACCAGAACTTGCTGCTCCTGACCTTGCCGTCCTTGACCTTGAACTTGCACATCACCCCGTATTTTCCCGGTTTCGACATGGCGATATCGGCGCCGAAATGCCCTTCCATGCCCATGAGGTCCTTGGTCTGCTCCGATTTGTCCGGGCCGACCACTTTGACTTTCGCCTCTCCTTCGGTTATCGGCTTGCCGGATTTGGCGTCGGCAAACTCGACCATGAGATGGTGGGTCTCTTTTATCCCCTTGGGCATTTCCATGCCCTTCATATCCATGATCCTGAATGTTACCTTCACGCCATCGACCACCTGCCGGTGCACAACCTTGCCCGCCTGCGCCATCTGACCGCCGTGTCCTTCGTGCATTGAGCCGTGATCGTGTTCAGCCGCCTTAACCGCCAGAGGCACAGCCATTGTCATCATCAGTACCGCAATCAATGCTGCCGTTTTCTTCATTCCGTATTCTCCTTTTTGTGGTTTTCCCGTAGGGGCGATCCTTGTAATCGCCCTTCTTTCTTGGGCAAACACCAGGTTTGCCCCTACGCATCAATGCTTCATTCCCGAATATTTCAGTCTCCCCCGCTTCAGATCGTGCTTTTTCATCAGCACGAAGATCACCGGTGTCATGATCAGAACATGGATCGCCGACGAGATCATCCCGCCGATCATGGGCGCTGCAATGGGCTTCATCACGTCCGCGCCCGTTCCGCTCGACCACATGATGGGCACCAGGCCCAGCAGCGATACGGCCACGGTCATGAGCTTGGGACGAAGCCTGAGCACCGCCCCCTCGTAGGTGGCGTCGTAGATGTCCTGCTCGGTGACCGGACCCGCCAGCAGTTTCCTGTCCAGGGCCTCGTGCAGGTAGATCACCATCACCACCCCGGTCTCCACCGCCACGCCGTACAGGGCGATGAACCCCACCCACACGGCAACGGAAATGTTGTAGTTCAGCAGCCAGACCAGGTAGACCCCGCCCACCAGGGCGAAGGGGACCGACAGCATGACCATGCTCGCCTCCAGGGCCGAGTGGAAGGTGAAGTAGAGGAGGATGAAGATGATGAGGATGCCCAGGGGAACCAGCAGTTGCAGGCGCTTCTTGGCCCGGATCTGGTTCTCCCACTGCCCGGACCAGGCGACATAGTACCCGGCAGGCAGCTTCAGCTGCTTTTCCAGCACCTGCTTGGCCTCGGTAACGAAGCCGCCCATGTCGCGACCGCGCACATTGAGGAAGACGATGGAGCGGAGCAGCCCCCCCTCGCTGCTGATCTCCGGCGCGCCGGTTGAAACCTTGAGCTTGGTCACCAGCGACAACGGGATCTGGGCCCCGTTCATCCCCGAGACCAGCATCTTCTGGATTTCCGGGATATTGTCGCGGTAGTCGCGCAGGTAGCGGATGCGAATGGGGAACCGGTCCCGTCCCTGGACCGCCGTGGTCACGGTTTCGCCTCCCAGGGCCGTTTCTATAACTTCCTGCACGTCCCCCACCTGGATTCCGTAGCGGGCGGCAGCTTCCTTGTCCACATCGATATCGATGTAGTTGCCGCCGGTGACGCGCTCCGCCACCACATCCGCGGAACCTTGTACGGTTTTCAGAATACCTTCTGCCTGTACAGCCAGATCTTTGAGCGTGTTCAGGTCGCTGCCGAAGATCTTCACGCCCAGGTCGGTGCGGACCCCGGTGGAAAGCATGTTGATGCGGTTGATGATGGGCTGGGTCCAGCCGTTGCGCACTCCCGGAATCTGCAGCTTGCCGTCCAGTTCGGCCACGATGTCGGCCTTGGTGATCCCTTTTCGCCACTGGTCTTTGGGCTTGAGGATGATGATGGATTCGAACATGGAGACCGGGGCCGGGTCGGTGGCGGTTTCCGCGCGCCCCACCTTGCCCAGGACGTGCTCCACTTCGGGCACACTCTTGATGATGGCGTCCTGCACCTGGATAAGCCGCTTGGCCTCGGAGATGGAAACGTTGGGCAGGGTGACCGGCATGTACAGGAGCGAACCCTCGTCCAGGGGTGGCATGAACTCGCTCCCCATGGAGATGAACATGGGGACGGCGACGGCCAGGGCGACCATATTCAGCGCTATGGTGGTCTTCTTCCATTTCAGCACCCAGCGTATCACCGGGGAATAGAGCCTGATGAAGAAGCCCGATATGGGGTTCGAGCTCTCCGGCGGCATCTTGCCCCGCATGAAGTAGTACATGAGCACCGGCACCAGGGTGATGGCGATCATCGCCGAGCCCACCATGGAAAAGGTCTTGGTGAAGGCCAGGGGATGGAACAGCTTACCTTCCTGCCCCTCCAGGAGGAAGACCGGCACGAAGGAGAGGATGATGATCGCCAGGGAGAAGAAGATGGCCCGGCCCACCTGCCTGGCGGATGCGATGATGACCTCCAGGCGTTTTTCCTTGCGCTCCTCCGGCGAAAGCTCGGAAAGGTGACGGTAGCAGTTCTCCACCATGATCACACCGGCGTCCACCAGCACCCCGATGGCAATGGCGATCCCGCCCAGGGACATGATGTTGGAGGTCACTCCCAGGAGCTTCATGGTGATGAAGGAAAACAGCACCGCGATGGGAAGCGTGAAAACAATGACCAGTGCGCTCTGGAAGTGGAGGAGGAACAGCAGGACCACCAGCGAGACGATGAGGGATTCCTCGGCGAGGGTCCGTTTCAGGGTGTCGATGGCGCGGTCGATCAGGTCGGAGCGGTCGTAGGAGGTCATGATCTTCACGCCGGGAGGGAGACCCTTTTCCAGGGCCGCTATCTTTTCCTTCACCCGGTCGATGACGTCCTTGGCGTTTTCGCCGTAGCGCATGACGATGATGCCGCCCACCGCCTCGCCTTCGCCGTTCATGT
>CAZHVY010000034.1:0-36694 GCA_964536305.1 uncultured Geobacter sp.
GCCAAATTGCTGATCGATAAATTAAGATGTTAAAGAGCTATATGTCGTAGTAGTAATAGTAGCGGTATGCCAGGCCGAGGACGCAGAGAGAGGACAGCAACAGGTAGATGACGCTCATATTCGAACCCCTTGAGACTCTTGCAAAAGTGTCGAAAAATACTCCCCCTCCCTTGATGGGAGGGGGTTGGGGGGAGGGTGAGAAAGGGTAACATGCGATGTTTCTGCGCCTTTCCCCCTCTCCCTATCCCTCTCCCGCCAGGGGAGAGGGGACTTCTTTGAGATTTGCATGATGCTCCCTTTATTCCTGACGAAGGCAAAATCTTGTATATCCAGGAATGGAGCGGACTTCCGGCGCAGGCCAATTATGATCTTTCCCCCTGCCTTGTTCCGCGTCGCTCCATCTCCAGGTCAATGGCGTTAAGCGCCTCGAATTTCCTCAGCGACCAGAGGGGGGCCACCAGGTGGTCGTGTCCGCCGTCACCGGTGAGCCGCTGGATGGAGATCTCCGGTCTGAGCCGTTCCAGAAAATCGCACACCAGCCCGACATATTCGTCCCGTTCCAGCAGCGCAATCTCTCCCCGGGCGTGCATCTCAGCCAGCGGTGTGTCCTTCATGACGTGCAGGAGATGGATCTTGACACCGTCAATGGCCATTTCATTCAAGGTGCGGGCAGTGTCCAGCATCTCTTCCCTCGTCTCTCCCGGAAGTCCCAGTATGACATGGGCGCAGACCCTTATTCCCGCTTCCCGGCATCTCCCCGCCGCGTCTTGAAAGGCGGCGAAGTCGTGTCCCCTTCGCAGGAGCTCCAGGGTCCGATCCAGTGGGGACTGGAGCCCCAGCTCAAGCCAGAAATAGGTGGTCCGGGCATAATGCGCAAGGAGGTCCACCGTTTCCGGCGGGAGACAATCCGGCCGGGTTCCCGCGATGAGGCCGACCACGCCGTCCACGGCCAGGGCCTCGTCATACAGGCGGCGAAGGGTTTGGGGGGCGGCGTAGGTGTTTGTATATGCCTGAAAATAGGCTAGGAAGCGTTTAGCCTTGTATTTGCGGGCAATGACCTCCTTGCCGGCCTCTATCTGCTGTGTGACGGTTGCGCCGGGCAGGATGCCGTGGGCGCCGGAGCCATTGCCGCCGCAGAAGATGCAGCCGGCGGTCCCCACCTTGCCGTCCCGGTTCGGACAGGAGAAGCCGGCGTCCACCGAGACGCGGTGCACCCGGCAGCCGAAGGTCCGCTTCAGTTCGTCGGAGAATGCGTTGTAGCGTTTTTCCATGGGAGTTTTCCTGGACGGGCCGGGAGAGGGATCAGGAGGAAGCCGCTCCGGCCGCGATGGCCTCCATGGCGCGGAGGAAGGTCTCGATTTCCGCCCCGGTCGTGAACCAGCCGGGGCTGACCCGTACCGCGCCCAGGGGAAATGTGCCGATGGACCGGTGGGCGTCGGGAGCGCAATGGAGGCCCGAGCGCACGTCTATCCCGTATTCCCGGTCAAGGGTGAATGCGATGAAGGAGGGGTCTATTCCCTGTGCGGTGAAGGATACGACGCTTCCCCTTTCCCGGTCCGGGGGGGGGCCGTATATGGTGATTCCCGGTATCCCGGAAAGACCCCTCATCAAATGCTCCGTCAGCCCCTTTTCCTTGCGGCGGATTGTCTCCATGCCGGTTTGGCGGATGAAATCGGCTCCCGCCTTCAGACCGGCGATGCCCGGGACATTGGGTGTTCCGACCTCCAGCCGGTCCGGCATTTCCTCCGGCTGCTGGTCGTCCGATGAGTGGCTTCCGGTTCCTCCGGCCAGGATGGGGAGCGGATTTATGCCATGGGCGACATAGAGGAAACCTGTTCCCTGCGGGCCCAGCAGGCCCTTGTGACCGGGGCAGGCAAGCATTCCGATTCCCATCTCCTCCACGTCGATGGGGATGAGGCCCGCGCTCTGGGCCGCGTCCAGCAGGAGCGTCGTCCCTGCTTTTCTGGCCAGCATGCCGATTTCTCCGATGGGTTGTATGGCGCCGGTGACGTTGGAGCAGTGGGTGATGACGACGAGGCGGGTATCGCGCCGCAGGGCCGCCTCCACATCCCGCGGGTTGATGAGGCCCTGTCTGTCACAGGGGATTCTGGTTATCTCCGCGCCCATCTTTCGCGCCAGGCACAGCGGCCGGATCACCGAATTGTGTTCCATGGATGAGGTGATGACGTGTCCTCCACCCCGGAGCATCCCGAGAATCGCCATATTAAGGCCCGCCGTGGCGCTGGATGTGAAGGCTATCCTGGATGCGTCGGCGATGCCTAACAGCTCCGCCAGCGTCTCGCGGGCCTCGAACAGGATGCGGGTCGCCTCCATCCCGCGCCTGTATCCGCCCCGACCCGGACTGGCGCCGACCTCCCTGAGGGTGTAATCAACCGCCAGGTAGACGGATTCAGGCTTGGGGTGGGAGGTGGCCGCATTGTCGAGATTAATGGACATTTACACTTCCTTCCTGCTATTATCGCGGCGTCATTTTCGCGCCGCCGCTCACGCCCGCCCCTTGCAGGGCGGGACAAGGAAAACCCGCCCCCTTTCCTTCTTGGCGGGCAGCCGAAGGCCGGGGGAGGATGCTTCAGAACCTTGTGCGCAGGGCCAGATGAAAAACCACGTCCGGCGCGGTGTCCACCACCACATCTTCCGTGATGCCGATATCCAGGAAGGTGTCGCCGGTCAGCGCGAAAGCGCCTCCCGAGGTGAGTTGCACGGAGCCGCCGTTCACCTGTTTCAGGTTGCTCCCGTGGTAGAAGGAGGTGTGGCCATCGGCCTGGACTTTCAGGGCCAGCCAATCCAGCGGGCTCCACCCGATACCCAGCGAGCCGAATGCCACTGCGTTGCGCTGCTGGTCCGGCATCACGTCGCCGTCGGTCATGGCCAGCGCGCCGCCCGCGCCGTAAAGGGTCAGGTTTCCCAGGGGGAGGCGGTAGTCGTCGCTGGCGGTGAGCCAGAGGGCGAAATCGGCGCTGCCGCTCCCCATCAGCCTGCCGCTGCTTCCGGTGGGGAGCTTGACGCTGCCGTGAAGAGCAACCCGGCGCGGGTTTTCCCGGCCGTCGTCATACAGTTGCCAGGCGCCCGAAAGCCTGATATCACCGAGCCCGACGGAACCGCTGTCCACCAGCGCCTTCCGCTCGCCCGCGCGGATATATTGGTAATTGAGCTTGTCCTTGGGGTAGGATTTGCGTCCCCCCTGGGAGAAGCCGAAAAAGTCGTGGAATCCCTCGATGAAACCGTCCAGGAAGCCGCCGCTGTTGGCCATTACCGGGATGGTGAGGCCGATCTCGAGGCCAGGGGCGATGCCGTAGCGCGCGGCGAGGGCGAAGCGGTATGTCTCGCCGTCCAGCATAAGGCTCTCCCCCCCGGTTGTGTTGAAGGTGAAGTTGTTGGATATGTCCGTGGTGAACGAACCTTCCAGCCTGCCTTGCGGAACCACCGATGGGCTTCCCATGGCCGGCAGCCCGAAGATGCGCACCAGCGGGCTCTGGTTCGAGGTCTGGAAAGGGATGATCTCCATTGCGAAAACAGTGGAAGATGAGACGGCAATCAGGATAGCCGCCGCGCAGATGCAGGCCGCGGCCATCCTGCCCGCCGCGGAAGGTATCCGGAAACCTGTTGTGGGGAAAAGTCCGGTGAATATCATGGTGTAAGGCGCCTCCTGTCGGGAATGGATTCGGTTTGCGCGTTCATGGACATCAGAGAATCCATAAATCAAATGCCGGTCAATTGCAAGTCGATAGTTAACCGTTAAACTTGTCATGCCATGGGGCATTACAGGGGCGACTATGGGAACCGTCTGTCCGGAAGGGATCGTAATGAACCCTCAATCCTCACTATCTCTTCAGCTTTTCCTGTCAGGGCCGCGCGCCGCGGCGCTTTTTTTCTTACTCTCTTTCACGCATGTCCCGTCCGTGGGGGCGGAGGCGCTCTATTCCCATCTCTGGGGAGGATTCTCCACATCCATGGCCGGCCGTTCGTCCCAGCAGCGGGGCAACGCGGCCCGGGCCGCCCTTGACCTGGACGGCGCCATCATCCCGTCGGGCGGAATTCTCGGTTTCAACGAGCGGGTCGGCGCGCGGGATTCCGTGAAGGGATATCTTCCCGCACCGGTGATAAACGACCGGGGCGAATTGAGCGATTTTCCGGGAGGCGGCATCTGCCAGCTGGCGACAACCATATACAACGCGGCCCTTGAGGCGGGGATGGAGATTGTGGAACGCCATCCCCATTCACGGGCCGTGGGTTATGTCCCGCCCGGCCGGGACGCCACCATCCTTTCATGGAGGAAGGATCTCAGGCTGCGAAACCCTCACGGTTCTCCTCTGCTCATCAGGGTTTCGGTCGGCGGGGAGAGGATGACCGTCGGGTTCTGGTCCGTGGAGGAGAGGCCGTTCCGGGTGGTCCTGCATTCCGACATCCAGCCGGTGGAGCCCGAGGCTGTGGTGTCCGGCGATGGAGAAGGGACGCGCGGCCCTGCCCAGCCGGGCGGCAGGGGGTATTCGGTTATAACTAGGCGATCCATGATCTTTGCCGGGGAGACGAGGGAGGAGGTCCTGTCGCGGGATTTCTATCCTCCTCCCAGCAGGATCCTTGCCGGCGAGGGAAATTGAAGACCAGGTCAAAGGGAAGGGATAAGGATTGGATCATCAAGGTTTGCGGGCGGGTGTCTTGTCCGGAGTGGCCGCGGGTATTGCGGCTTTGTGTCTTCTGTTTTTGTGCGGAGCGCCCTGTAAGGCCCGCGCCTCCGGTATTTTGCCGACGGACGGCGCGGCGCTTGCGCCTGAGGGTGGAAGCGCCCGGTCTCTCACCCTTCAGGAGCTTCGCTTCGACACTGTGAAGCAGGAGGAGCTTACCCGTTTTGCCAGGGGGGTCTTCCTGGCCCGGCTCGGCTTCGGAGCGCCGCTGGATCCTCCGCCGTGGGCGGCGGGCATCAGGCGCGCCTGCTTTGTTACCTTTTTTTCCGGCAGGCGGGTTGTCGCTTGTTCGGGAGGGTTTATTCCCCGCGCCCCCGACCTGGGGCGGGAGATAGAGGCGAACGTGCGCCAGGCCCTCCATCTGGACCGGAGGGCCCTGCGCATTGACCGGAAGACCGCCCTGTCGGCCCGCGTTCTGATAACCTTTCCGGGCGAGCTCCGTTCCGTTGCTTCCTACCAGGGTGTGGACCCGGTCCGCCAGGGGCTTTTCGTGGAGAATGACCGCTTCGGCGTCGCCATTGTGCCGGGCGAGGCGAAGACCGCGTCCTGGGCCTTCCGGGAGGCGCTGCGCCGGCTCGGGGAAAAGGATGCCGCGCGGGTGCGGCTCTTTGTCTTTGATGCGTGGGGGATACGGTCCGGAAGGGGTAATCAGTGAAGAGTAAGGGGTAATGTGTTGTCCTGATAATTTAACTCAAGGAGGGCATGCCGTGAAACAGTTTCTTGTGGTTATGTTTGTTCTGGCGGCGGTTGCGCTGGTCGTGTCGCCCGCGCCGGTTCCGGCGGAGGAAGGTCAGGGAAAGGGAACCGTGGATGGGGGCGTCCTGGCGGCGGAGACCAACCAGCCCGTTGCCGGTGTCTCCATCGACTTCCGCCGCCGTTTTCCCAAAAAGCCCGTGGTGACGCTCCGCCGTTCGACCGATGAGGCCGGGAGGTTTACCGCCTTGCTTCCAGTCGGCGTGTACGACTGCCTTATGCGCAAGGAAGGCTTCGGAACCCGAAGCGAGAGGGTTGAAGTGAGGGCCGGTGAAACGACCCGATTGCCGGCGCCGCTCAACCGGGAGGCGCGCATTGCCGGGCGGCTCATGGATGGGGCGGGCAGGCCCCTGGCCGGGATGAAGGTTTCCTTCGGCGCGAGGGAAAGCGCTGTTACCGACTCCGGGGGACGCTTCAGCGTGGCTGCCCTGGACGCCGGATGGTATGAGCTGAATCTGGATTCGCCGCTATGGGTCGTGGAAAAGCAGGTATCACTGTCCGTGGCGGCGGGTGAGAAAAAGGACCTGGGCAACGTTACCCTGCGCAGGGCCGGGAGCGTTACCGTGACCCTCGCGTCAGCCGGCCGGGGCGCGGCCCGCTATCTTTCCGGGATCGAGGTGAACCTGTCCGGCGGCTCGGTGTACCGGTACGGAAAGACAGACAAAAAGGGCGTCATTGCCTTCGCCAAGCTCCCTCCGGGATCCTATGCCGTTGAGTCCTCTGACGAGCGGCTGGCGGAATCCAAGGCGAACGTGGAGGTGGTGGAAGGAAAGGCGTCGCCGGTGCGCATGCCTGTGACTCTCCGCCCCCCGTCCCTTTCCATGGATGACTCCGGACGGGTGATCCTTCCGGACAAGGCGGTTCCGGTGAGCCTGCGGGGTCTGTGGGTGGAGCGGGCGAGGCTCGCGGTGTATGCCGTGGATGAAGCGGGCCTGATGGCTGGGACCGTTGACCCGGACCGGCCGGAAGGGATTCCCGCAAGCGCCATGAGGCTGGTGAAGGAACGGGAGGTCATCCTGAAAAAGGGACGCTTTACCGTCTACCGGAGCGCGTCCCTGAATCTGGACCCGCTTCCGCCGGGCTACTACATTATGGAGGCCGTCGGTGGCGGCGCCAGGGGGCGGTCGGCCTTTCTCGTAACCCGCTTCGGGCTGGTGGCAAAGGCCTCCAGCTCCGGCGCTCTCCTCTTCGCGGCCGACCTGCTGGACGGGCGCGCCCGCCCGGGCGCCGAGATAAGGGCAGTTCCCCCGGGGGCCGGGGCGCGTTCTGAGTCTCTCGGCGTTACCGACGCCTCCGGGCTTCTGGCCATCGGAGAAGGGTCAGGGAAAATAAGGGTTATCGGGCGTTGGGACGGCAACTTGGCGATCCTGAATCTGGCAAGTGAGGACTCCCCGGCCTCCGGTCCTCCCCTGAAAGGATATCTCTACACGGAACGCCCCGCCTACCGACCCGCTCAGACCGTCTATTTCAAGGGTGTGCTCCGCAAGACGGTGGGCGAGGGGTATGCCCTTCCGGGATCGGGGAAGGTCCTGGTGACGGCGATTGACAGCGGCGGACAGAACCTTTTTGAAAAGGAGTATCCCCTTTCTTCCAGGGGCTCGTTCAACGGCGAGCTGGCCCTTCCGGGACAGGCGCCCCTCGGTGATTACACCCTCAAGGCAAGCATGGGGGGATACGAATGGCAGACCTCCTTCAAGGTTCTGGAGTACCGCAAACCGGAGTTCGAGGTCAAGCCCTCCGTTCCCGGCAGGTTCTACGTGGGGGGAGACACCGTTCCGGTTCAGGTGACGGCCCGCTACTACTTCGGCGCCCCGGTGGCCGACGCCAAGGTAAGCTATCGCATCTATTCCCGCCCCTACTACCGTTTCGGCGATGAAGAGGCGTCCGGTGATGGTGACGACGAGGAATCCTCCTTCTTCGGGTATGCGGATTTTCTCGGTGAAGGGGAGGCGGTTACCGATGCCTCCGGCAAGGCCGTCCTCGCAATCAATACCCAGAAACACGATTCGGCCCGATCCTATTCCGTGGAGGTTGACGTCACCGACACCGCCGGCAGGGAGGTCTCTTCCACGGCCGGGTGCGTTGTGACGCCGTCCCTGATTGCCCTGTCCGTCAGACCTCTCTCCTACCTCGCCTCACCCGGAAGGCCCGTCGAAATGAAGGCCACGGCCGCGACCTGGGAAGGGAAGCCGGTCAGGGCGCAACTGGATATCAGCGTGGAAGAGCAGGTGTATGACAGGAAAACCCATCTCTATTCCTACCGCAAGACGGACGAATTGCGGATAACCACCGATGAGACCGGGCAGGCGCTGTTCAGCCGCGTCTTTCCGCGCCCCGGCTACTGGCGGGTGACCGCAGTCACCATGGACGAAAGGGGACTCAAGGCGGCGGCCCAGGGATGGACATGGGTGTGGAAGGAAGGTTTCGCATGGGACAGCTCATACAGGGAGCTGGGCGTGGAGCTGGACAAGAAGAGCTACCGTCCGGGCGAAACCGCCTGGCTTATCGTAAAGAGTCCGGCGCCGGGCGCATCGCTCCTCCTTTCCGTGGAGGGCCGGGAGATCTACTCTTCACGGGTTGTGCCCCTTACCGGCGCGGTGCAGGTGGTGGACCTGCCGGTTACCGCCGCCCATGCGCCGTATGTCTTCGTGTCGGCGGTTCTCATTGACGGAGGCCGCTTCTATTCCCGCACAAAGACCCTGCGCGTGGATGCCAGTCCGGACCTCCTGCAACTGAAGGTGACCGCCGATAAGCCGGTCTATGCGCCGGGAGACACGGTGCGGCTCTCTTTTTCGGCGGCCGGCGACGACGGCGCGCCGAGGGGCGCTGAACTGTCCCTGGCGGTTGTTGATGAGGCCCTTTACGCGGTGGCGCCCGAGCGCAGGCCGGACATCTACAAATTTTTCCGCGGTACGCGGGAGCACCTGGTCACCACATTGAATTCCTTCCCTCGGGTTTACCTGGGAGGCGCGCCCAAGGCGGCGGCTGCTCTCCAGGACGAACGGATGCAGGGGATAAAGGTTCGCAAGGTCTTCAAGGATACAGCCTTCTGGGCGCCGGTACTGGAAACCGGCCCGGACGGCCGCGCAACCGCCGAGTTCGCCCTTCCCGACAATCTCACCACCTGGCGCGCCACAGCCATGGCCCATAACGATCGCGGCGAATTCGGAGCGGGCCAGGGCAAATTCATCGCCCGCCTTGATGTCATGGCGCGGCTTCAGCCTCCCCGCTTCTTTACCTCGGGGGACCGTCTCCGCATACCGGGCGTGATCACCAACATGACCGACAGTGAACGTCAGGTCAGCGGCATTTTCGAGACGCGGGGGATAACGCTCCTCGGGGAAAACCGTTTCAGCGGCATGGTGGCTGCCGGCGGGACCTTGCGGCGGGACATGGAGGTAAAGGCCGAAGCCCCGGGCGAGGCGATGCTGCGCATGCGCGCCCTGGCCGGGGACAGGGGGGACGCCATGGAGCTTCTGCTTCCGGTGCATCCCCGCGGCATGAAGCGGGTCTCTCAGGGTAATATCGTCCTGCGCGGGGGTGAGGGGGAGACCTCGGCCGCCTTCCCGCCCGAGGCCATGGGAGAGGAGGCCTCCCTGTCCGTGAAGGTGTCTCCCACCCTTGCCGCCAGCCTCAACGAAAGCCTTGGCGAGCTCATCGACTTCCCCTATGGCTGCGTGGAGCAGACCATGTCCCGCTTTCTGCCGGCGGTGCAGGTGAAGCATCTCCTCGGCTCGGACCGCTTTTCACTCCAGCCGGAGATCTCCGGAAAGCTGGAAAGGGTCCTGGACGATGGGCTCAGGCGTCTCTACGATATGCAGCACGAGGACGGGGGGTGGGGCTGGTGGAAGGATGACGCCACGGATGCCCGGATGACCGCCCACGTGGTGTACGGGCTCGCCATGGCGCGCGCGGCCGGGATTCAGGTGCGGGATGATTCCTTCCAGAAGGGGGTGCAGTCCATCTCCGCCGGCCTGGACTCCGCCGGCGTCGACGACCTCCCGTCTCTGTACCGGGCTTACACCCTGGCCGGAAAGAGCAGCGACGGGGTAGAGAAGCGGGTTGAGGCCGCCTGGAAACGGCTGCCCGCGTCCGGCCGGGCGCAGTACGTGGAGGCGCTCCTCAACGCCGGCCGGAAAGAACGGGCGAAACGCCTGCTGGAGAGCCTGAAGCAACAGGTGAGGAGCGAAGGTTCCGCCGCCTATCTCAAGGATGACGACGCGGACTCCTGGTGGTACTCCTGGCGCTGGTCGGGTTCGGCCGTGGAGACCACGGCCATGCTCCTGGAAAACCAGCTTGCCGTTGATCCCGGGGACCCCATGACTTCCCGGCTGGCCGAATTCCTGGTGCGCAAGCGGGCCGGCCGCTGGTGGAACACGACCCGCGGCACCGCGGCGGTAATAACTGCCCTTGCTCGGTACACCGCCGCCACCGGTGAAGCGGACGCCACCTACAGCGCCCGCCTTTCCCTCAACGGAAGGGAGGTGGAGCGTTACGTGGTGCAAAAGGGAAAACTGGTCCAGGGAAAAGCCGGGCTTACGTTCCCCGGTCCGGAGCTGAAGCGTGGTGAAAACCGCATCGGACTTGTGAAGGAAGGGAATGAAGGCGCCCTCTACCTGTCGGCGAACCTGGGCTACTTCGTTCCTCCCGAACTGGCGGCCCGTTCTGCGGGGCTTTCAGTTGAGAGGAGCTATTATCGTCTGGCGCCCCGCAAGGACGGAAGCGAGTGGCGCATGGAGTACCGGCCCCTCCGGCCGGGAGAGCCCCTGGCGCCGGGCGACGAGGTGGAGGCGCGCCTTACGGTGGACAACAGCGAGGATATGAACTTCGTCATTATCGAGGATCGGCTGCCGTCCGGTTTCGAGGTGCGCGAGACCAGGAACGACAACCGCTTTGCTGCCTATTCGGGGTACTGGGACTGGTACGCCCACCAGGAGCGTCACGACGAGCGCATGTCCTTCTTCCTGGATGTGCTGCCGGCGGGCCGCCACGAGTTCCGTTACGTGATCTACCCGGAGCTGGAGGGTGAAGTCATGGCCCTTCCGGCCTCGGTGTGGCCCATGTACGTCCCCTCCATCCGCGCCGAGAGCGCGCCCTGGCAGGTCAACGTAAGGAAGTAGAAGGCATGGCGAAGGGGGCGGCGCAACAGGCCGCCTCCCTTGCCGATCATTCCGGTTTACCTTTCAATCCGCGATCCTTTCCCTTAAGGGAAGCCCTCTTCCCCTGGAAGATGCAAAATCAGCATTGGAGAAATGGATGGGAAATGGTGTATAGTTTCCCCGTTCCGGTTCCGGCCGGAGGACATGGTTGAGGAGTGCCCATGGATTACCTGAAGATACTGAAAAAGTCGCTGCTCTTTTCCGGGCTGAACGAAGAGAACCTGGCCGAGGTGTCGTCCATCGCCACCAAGCGTTCCTATGCCAAGGGCGAGGTCCTGTTCACCGAGGGTGAACCGGCCTCCGGTTTCTTCCTGGTTGCGTCCGGCCACGTGAAGCTGAGCAAGATTTCTTCCGACGGCAAGGAAAAGGTGCTCCATTTCGCCCACCCCACGGAGACATTCGCGGAAGCGGCGTTTTTCGGAGATGGCGGATATCCGGCCGAGGCGCGGGCTCTGGAGAAGGTGGAGGCCCTTTATTTTCCCAGGGACGCCTTTATGGGCCTTCTGGAGAGGAATCCCCGCTTCGCCCTGAATCTTATCGTGGCCCTTTCCCTGTCGGTGCGCAGGTTCGCCCGCCAGATAGAGGAGCTCACCTTTGCCGAGGTGCCGTCGCGGCTGGCCGCCTACCTCGTTGATCTGGCCTCGAAAAAGTCCACCACCTACCAGGGGACCACCTACCTTGACCTTGAGATAAAAAAGGGCGAACTGGCCTCCCACCTGAGCACTGTCAGCGAAACCCTCTCCAGGTCGCTGAAGAAACTGAAGGAGGATGGGGTCATCGAGGTGAAGGGGAGCCGGGTCGTTATCCACAACATGGGCCGTCTGAAGGAGATAGCGGGAAAATAGCCGCCAAGGGAGGAAGACCATGGCTGATATCATCGGCGTAATCCAGGTGAAGGGGGGAGTGGGACGCTCCACCATAGCGACCAACCTGGCCGCCATCCTCTCCGCGGCCGGACCCACCACCCTCATCGACTGCGACCTTCCCCAGGGGACCAGCGCCTCCTGGTTCGCCACCAGGGATTCCGCCGCTCCAGGGATAAACCTGGACCTCGCCCTGGCCAGAGACCACGTGGAGCTGGTGGAGAAGGCGGGCGAGCTGAACGGCTCGCGGAGCTATATCATCATCGACGCTCCCCCCCGCATTGCCGCCATCACCCGCGCGACAATCATCCTCAGCCGCCTGAGTCTCATCCCTCTCGGCGCCAGCGCCGCGGAGATATGGTCCACCTCCGATTTGCTGCGGACCCTGGATGATGCCAGGAGGTACAAACCCGATGTGGACGCCCGCATCGTCTGGAACCGTTTCCGCGCCCACACCCGCGAGGCGCGGGAATTGAGCGAGGCGGTGCGGCGCGAGTTGAATCTGAGGGAACTGGATGCGCGCCTCGGATTCCGGGTGGCCTACAGCGAGGCCCTGGCCCGGGGGCTGTCCGTAACCGAATGGCCTGACGACACGGCCCGGGAGGAGATGACGGCGCTGGCGGACGAGGTCATGGAAATACTCGGAGGGAAAAGCTGATGGCGAAATCCAAGACGAATCCCAAGGTTCTCAAGCCTGTGTTCGACGCGGAGGCCGCTCTCCGCTTTGCCTCTGAAGGAGAGCCGGTCGCTGATCAGGCGCTATCCCCGCCCCGGAAGGCCCGGCCGCGGAATGCGGCAAGATCACGAGCCGGATATACGGAGATAACCGTTCTCATCAGTGACGAACTTCTGCCCCGCGCCAGGGCGGAGGCGGCGCGAAAGGGCCGCACTCTGGATGAACTCATAGAAAAACTCCTGAGCAAGCACGTGGGAAAGCATTGAACCGGCCCGGCGACGAAAGATTTGCTTTTTCATGCCTGACTTTATATAGTGTTCAATAAAATTACACTCAAGGAAGAGCACGTGATACGCAGAATACTTACCTATCCCGACCCCGAGCTGAAAAAGAAATCCACCCCGGTTACCGTAATCAATGACAAAATTCGAGAGCTTGTCCAGGATATGGCCGAGACCATGTATGACGCCCCCGGCGTGGGTCTGGCCGCGCCCCAGATAGGGGTTCATCAGCGGGTGATTATCATTGACGTCTCCTCCAAGGACGATAAGCCTGACCTGATCGTGGCCATAAATCCCGAGATTGTCCGTGGCGAAGGGGAGTCCTTTGACGAGGAGGGGTGCCTGTCCGTACCCCGATACGGCGCCAACGTCAGAAGGTATGCCTCCGTGGTGGTGAAGGGGCTTAATCTGGAAGGGGAGGAAAAGGTCTGGGAGGCCGACGGTCTCCTGGCGGTGGCCTTCCAGCATGAGATTGATCATCTGGACGGTTTCCTGTTCGTGGATCGCCTCTCCCCCCTGAAAAGGGACATCTTCCGCAAGAAATACCGGCAGATGCTGGAAAAGGACGGAGGAGGAGAGTAGTGGGCGGCTTGCGCGTCATCTTCATGGGGACTCCCCGGTTTGCCTGTCCCACCTTAGAGAAGCTGATGGACCGCGGCGACGATATCGTTGCGGTAGTCACCCAGCCGGACCGGCCCAGCGGGCGGGGACAGAAGACCGTTCCGCCGCCGGTGAAGGAACTTGCCTGCCGGCACGGCCTGACCATCCTGCAACCCCCCAGGGTTCGGGCGCCGGAGTTCATTGAGGCTGTGCGGGAGATGAACCCGGATGTCATCGTGGTGGTCGCCTTCGGACAGATCCTGCCCAAGGCCCTTCTGGATATACCCGCGCACGGCTGCGTCAACGTCCATGCCTCGCTCCTTCCCCGCTACCGGGGAGCGGCGCCCATCAACTGGTGCATAATCAACGGCGAAACCGAAACCGGGGTAACAACCATGCGGATGGACGTGGGGCTGGATACGGGAGACATGCTCCTGAAGAAAACGACCCCCATCGACCCCGACGAGGACACCTCCTCCCTGCACGACCGGCTCTCCCTCATGGGCGCGGAGGCCCTTCATGAGACCCTTGACCTGATGTCGCGGGGAATGCTTGTCCCTGAAAAGCAGGAGGATTCCCTCTCCTGTTACGCGCCGATGCTGAAAAAAGAGGATGGTCTTATCGACTGGACCCGGGATCCCCTGAGCATACGCAACCTGGTCCGGGGGATGAATCCCTGGCCCGGCGCCTTCACCTTTCTTGAGGGGAAATCCCTGAAGATCTTCAGGGTCAGGACCGCGGAAGGTTCGGGAGCGCCCGGCGCCGTGCTGGCTGCCGGCAGGGGCAGTATCGAGGTGGCCTGCGGCGGCGGCAGCCTTCTTCTGGACGAGCTGCAGCTTGAGGGGAAAAAACGCCTTACGGCCGGTGATTTTCTCGCGGGGCGACGCCTGTCTCCCGGAACCGTTCTGGGGAAAGGGGGCTAGGCCGTGACGGAAAACCAACGGAATAAAACATTCGCCGCCAAGGGGCTTTTCATTGCCCTCATGGCCGGCGCCTGCCTCCTTGTGGCCGCTGTCCTCTTCTTTTTCTGGTGGCTGCAGGGGACCGGACTGGCTTCACTCCATCCGCTGCTCCCCCGCATGGTCGGCGGACTGCTGCTGTTTTCCGCCGCCGTCCTTGTCCTGGCCACCGCTCTTCTGGTGTTCACCACCATTACCGGCATAGACCTTCCGGGGACGCGCCTCCTCCGCGCCGCCGCCATCAGGCTCCTCCTGCCGTTTATTGAAGTCATTGGCCGGGTGACCGGCATCCCGCGGGACTCCATCCGCCAGTCTTTCATCGCCATGAACAACAGCCTCGTCCTTTCCCGAGGTTTCCGGCTGAAACCGGACAGGATCATGATTCTCCTCCCCCACTGCCTCCAGCTGGCTGAATGCGACATCAAGATTACCGGCGACATCAACAAGTGCGTCCGGTGCGGCCGGTGCGACATCGCGGGACTGGCGGGACTGGCGGATAAGTACAAAATTGACATTTTCGTCGTCACCGGCGGGACCCTGGCGCGCAAGGTGATCAGGGAAAAGAGGCCCAAGCTGGTGGTGGCAGTGGCGTGCGAGGGTGACCTGACCTCCGGCATCAGGGATTGCTATCCCTTGCCGGTGCTGGGGGTCCTCAACGATCGTCCCAACGGACCATGTTTCAACACGGCGGTGGACATGCGCAAGATCGATGAAGCCCTCATGATGGTCCTGGAATAGGCCTTGCCGGAGAACCCCTTTCACCCCATGAAATTTCCCATAGCGGAAAAAGCCATCCTCTCCATGCGGCAAGACATAGCGGAAACGGGCGGCAATGAAGTCTTCTTTCTCGGCCGCACCGATGAAAACGGCCTGGTCAACGAGGTGGAGCCCCTTGCCCGGGGCAGCCGCGACTCGGTCGCCGCCATCATGATCGCCGTTTCCTTTGGAGACGTGGTGATCCACAATCACCCTTCCGGCGACCTCACCCCATCCCGTCCCGACCTGGAGATCGCCTCCGTCCTGGGCAACCAGGGGGTAGGTTTCTTCATCGTCGACAACGAGGTCACCCGCTGCTACCAGGCGGTAAGCGCCTTTATCCGCAAGACCGTTGAGCTTCTTTCCTTTCCCGAGATAGAACAATTCTTCTCCCCCGACGGCGTCCTGGCGCGCAACCTGAAAGGCTATGAGCATCGCCGGGAGCAGACCCGCATGGCCTTTGTCGTGGCCGAGGCCTTCAACGATGAGAGGGTGGCGGTCATCGAGGCGGGCACGGGCACGGGCAAGTCGCTGGCGTATCTTCTGCCGTCGGTCCTGTGGGCTGTCCGGAACCGGGAGCGCATAGTTGTCTCCACAAACACCATCAACCTCCAGGAGCAACTGATAAAGAAGGACATCCCCTTCCTCCGTGAGAACGGAGGGCTCTCATTCCGGGCCGTTCTGGTTAAAGGGCGATCCAATTACCTGTGTCTGCGCAAGGTGAAGGCTATCGAAAGGGAACCTTCCCTCTTCAAGGAAGAGGGGACCGCCGGGGAACTGGAGGCTGTTCTGGAATGGAGCAGGAAGACCGGGGAAGGGTGCCGCAACGATCTCAGCTTCATTCCCAGGGAAGAGGTATGGGAAGAGGTCTGCTGCGAGGCGGACCAGTGCGGACGGGTGAAATGCGGCCATTACGACCGTTGTTTTTTCTACACCGCCCGCCGTGAGGCCGCGGGCGCGGACATTCTGGTGGTGAATCATTCCCTGCTCCTGGCGGACGTGGCGGTGCGTTCAGAGTCCGGCTATGACTCATCCGCCATTCTTCCGCCCTTTACCCGCCTCATCTTTGACGAAGGGCATCACCTGGAGGAAACGGCTACCAATTTCTTCTCCTCCCGCACCTCCCGCAAGGGGATTCTTCAGATCCTTGGAAGGCTCCAGCACCCGCGCAAGGCGCGGATTGGAATTCTGCCGCGCCTCTCCGCCCGCATTGGACGGGAGATTCCCCAGGAACTGGACGTCCTTTTCCTGGAGATATCCGGCATTCTGGAAGAGAGACTTGTTCCCGGGCGCCAATCCCTGTCGGAGAAGGTGGTATCCGTACTGGATTCCATCGGACTCTCTCTTCTCTCCTACCTGAAAAACCACGGTCAAAAGTCGGGGGAACGGAAGCTGCGCCTTACCCCGGAGCTCTACGGCGACCGGTTCTGGCTGGAGACGGAACAGGAACTGCGCCGCCTGATGAAGGAACTGACCGGGTATGTCGCTGACCTGAAGTCATTCCTGTCCGCCTGCGCTCAACTCCCCGAACCGGTTCTTGAAAGGTTTTCCGGCAATCTCCTTGACCTGAAAGGTATCAGGAGGAGGCTGGAGGGTGTCATCAGCGACCTGGGGATTTTCATCCAGAGGGACGAGCGGCTATGCCGCTGGTTCGAGGTGAACAGGGGCGGCCGGGGGATGACTCTCCGGCTCTGCTCTTCTCCGGTCCAGGTGGCTGAATCCATCAAATCGGCAATCCTGGACAAATTCAGGACCGTGATTGTTACCTCCGCGACCCTTGCCGTGGGTGAGAGATTCGACTATCTGGAGAAGATGACCGGAATTGACCTGCTGGAGAAACAACGGGTCACGGAGACCCTTCTCCACTCTCCGTTCGACTACGAACGCCAGGCCTTCATCGGTATTCCCGACGACCTTCCGGAACCGACGGAGCGCTCCTTTATCCCGCTCCTGGAAGAGTATCTCCTGCGGGCGCTCATCGTATCCCAGGGGAGGGCCTTCGTCCTCTTCACCTCCTACGACCTCCTGGCCCGGGTCTTCGGCTCTCTTGATGAACCGCTGCGGGGCGCTGATCTGACACCCATGCGCCAGGGAGAGATCAACCGCCACATGCTCCTGAACCGCTTCCGCAACGAAAGGAATGCCGTGCTCTTCGGCACCGATTCCTTCTGGGAGGGTGTTGACGTGAAGGGGAAGGCGCTGGAGCTGGTGGTGATCACCAGGCTCCCGTTCCGGGTGCCCACGGAACCGATCCTCGAGGCCAGGGCCGACCGGATTGCCGCGGGCGGGGGCGACCCGTTCATGGAGTATACGGTTCCCCAGGCGGTGATAAAATTCAAGCAGGGCTTCGGCAGACTGATCAGAAGCAGGGGTGACCGGGGCGCGGTTCTCATCTTCGACAGCCGGGTTCTGTCAAGGAACTACGGCCGCTTTTTTCTGGATTCCCTTCCCATGTCGCGGCTCACCAGGGGGGAGGGGGAAACGGTGTTCCGCGAGATGAGCGCCTTTTTCGCCGCCGCCGGGCCGGCAGGCGGGAAATCGGGAAAACCGCCCAAAGGAATCCCGGAGGATGCGGATACCTGATAATAAGCGGTCCGGATTACGGGGCCGCCTCGGGGCAATCACTCAAAACATATTGACATTCCGGCGCTATTTGGCTAACCTGACCCGAGTTTCGTCTCCCATCCCCGATGCGGCGAACCTGAAACACGGCCGGCCGCCAAAGGAAATACCCGAAAGAGAAGAGAGGACACGGCCATGGGCCTGATAGACAACCCGGAACATGCAAAAAGGCTAGCCCGTGCCATCATCTCCGATGTGGCCATATACAATCGTGAAAAGGTGGAACAGGGTATAAAGAACGATACCATCTTCGAGCTGCTGGAGAGCGAGCTTGAAGAAGGAAGACAGCATTTTCAGTCCCGCGTCTCTCCTGAGCTGGCTGGATCGACCATATTCGACCTCGCCATCGTGGATGTTCTCATAAAGCGCGCGGGCAGGATAGAGTCCCCCATCTGGTGACGGGGTCGCACAGACGTAACCATGCGGGCAAGGCGCGCTCCCTCCGGAACGCGCCTTTGCTGTATAAGGCTGGTGATGAGTGGAGAGAATTGAAATAACCTATCTCGCCGATGAACCGCCGGAACGGCTGGATGTCTTTATCGCCGGCCGTGTTCCGGATTTGACCAGGTCGGCCGTCCACAGGCTCATCGAGGCGAACCTGGTTACGGTGGACGAGGCGCCGCCAAAGCCTTCGCTGAAGCTCAAGGGTGGGGAGAGGATTGTGATTGATATCCCTCCTCCACTCCCCGCGACCCCTTTCGCGGAAGATATCCCCCTGGATATCCTCTACGAGGACCGGGACCTGATCGTCCTCAACAAGCCGTCGGGTATGCCGGTCCATCCCGGCGCGGGCAATCCCGGCGGAACCGTGGTAAACGCCCTCCTTGCCCACTGCGGCGACCTCTCCGGAATCGGCGGCGAGATAAGGCCGGGCATCGTTCATCGCATCGACAAGGACACCACCGGCGTAATCGTGGCGGCGAAGAACGATCGCTGCCACCAGGGTCTGTCCGGGCAGTTCAGGGAGCACACCATAAAGCGGGTGTATATTGCTTTCGTCTATGGCGTCCCCGGCGCGGACAGGGGGCGCATCGAGTCATCCATCGGCCGCCACCCGGTTGATCGCAAAAAGATGTCCGGCGCCGCGCGTCGGGGAAAAGAGGCGGTCACGCACTGGAAGGTCGTGGCGCGCTTCAGTCAGGTATCCGTCCTGGAGCTCCGTCTCGAGACCGGGCGTACCCACCAGATCCGCGTCCATCTCTCCGAGCAGGGCTTTCCCCTCCTGGGAGACCCGGTCTATGGCGGAAGTGGCCGGCTTTCCGGCCTGAAGGATACGAAACTCCAGGCCCTGATCCGGAAGCTGGGCAGGCAGGCCCTCCATGCCCGGGTTCTGGGTTTCGTTCATCCCGGAACCGGGGAGTATCTGGAGTTCTCCGCGCCGCTTCCGGACGACATGGGGCGGATCGTTGAATATCTGGACAGTGAAAAGTGAAAAGTGAAAGGTGAAAAGTGAAAGGTTTGAAGAACAATGTCTTTCAGCTTTTTACTTTTTACTTTTTACTTTTTACTAGCTGGACAGTGAAAAGTAAAAGGTTTGAAGAACAATGTCTTTCAGCTTTTTACTGTTCACTTTTTACTTTTTACTATTTAAAAGGAGTCTTTCGTGGAAATACAGAAAACAGGCAGGGTCCATTACCTGGAGCCGCGAATATTCAGTGAGCGGGGGGTGTCCGTACAGGGATTCACGACCCGGCATGAGGGGGTTTCGCGTCCGCCTTACAATTCCCTGAATCTGGGTTCCTCAACCCTGGATTCCCCCCATAACGTGGAAGGAAACCGGAGCATCCTGGCCCGCGCGTTCGGCTCCCGCCTGGAGAAGCTAGTTACCGTTACCCAGGTGCACGGCAGCGACCTTCTCCTCCTTGACGAACCGAATCCCGATTTCAGCCACTTCCAGAAGCTGGAATGCGACGGCATCGTGACCAATCAGCCCGGTGTGATGATCGCCGTCTGCGTGGCCGACTGCGCGCCGATCCTTCTGCTGGATCCGGTGCGCCGTGTCGTGGCCGCGCTCCATGCGGGCTGGAAGGGTACAGCGGCGGGCATCGCGCGCAAGGGGGTCGAGGCGATAGTGAATCTGTTTGATGGAAACCCGCGCGATATTCTCGCCGCAATCGGTCCGGCCATATCTCCCTGCTGTTATCAGGTTGATGAACCGGTGACGGAGGCGTTTCGCGAGGCGGATCGGAATCACGAATCCTTTACGACCCCCGACGGTCCGGGCAGATGGCGGCTCGATCTGGTGGCGGCGAACCGCCGGCAGCTTCTTCTCGCGGGGGTCCCGGAGCGGAACATAGAATCAAGCTCCCTTTGCGTTTCCTGTGAAAAGGACCTTTTCTTCTCCTACCGTCGCGACGGTGGCGAGACAGGGAGGCAGGCCGGGTTCATCATGCTCAAAAGGCGGGATACGCGGGCCGGTCGCCGGCAAGCCGCCGACTAAACCAGCAATTCTCACTTACAACAGAGCCCAAACGGGGCGTATGCCATACGCCCCTACGTCCGTTGTCTTTCCGCCATTTTGAATGCGAATTGGAATTATCGTTTTAACCGTTTACCTTTAACTTTTCACTTTTAAATTTTAACTTTTCACTATTAACTTCAACCATCTTCTCGGAGTCGCCATGGCAAAGATACTGGTTACCGGCGCGGCCGGATTCATCGGCTTTCACCTGACGAAAACCCTGCTGGACAGGGGGGATACGGTTGTGGGCTTTGACAGCCTGAACAACTATTATGATGTCTCCCTCAAGGAGGCTCGCCTGAGCCGGCTCACGGGAAGGGACGGGTTTACCTTCGTGAAGGGCGATCTGGCGGACCGTGAGGCAATGGCGGAGCTGTTTTCCAGGGAGGGTTTCGACAAGGTGGTCCACCTGGCGGCCCAGGCCGGTGTGCGTTATTCCCTTGTCAACCCCCATGCCTACATCGACAGCAACATCAGCGGCTTCATGAATATCCTGGAGGGTTGCCGGCATAACGGCGTATCTCACCTGGTCTACGCCTCATCCAGTTCGGTCTATGGGGCCAACACCACCATGCCCTTCTCCATTCATCACAACGTGGATCACCCGGTGTCCCTCTACGCGGCAACGAAGAAGGCCAACGAGCTCATGGCCCATACCTATGCCAGCCTGTACGGGCTGCCATGTACCGGCCTTCGCTTCTTTACCGTCTATGGTCCGTGGGGTCGTCCTGATATGGCGCTGTTCCTTTTTACCAGAGCGATCCTGGAGGGAGAGCCCATTGATGTCTTCAACGAGGGGAAGATGAGGAGGGACTTTACCTATATAGACGACATCGTTGAGGGGGTGAAGCGGGTGACGGATCTGACACCGGGGCCCAACAGGGAATGGCGCGGCGACGCGCCCGATCCGGGTACCAGCTATGCGCCGTACCGCATCTACAACATCGGCAACAACAGCCCGGTGGAACTGCTCCGGTTCATCGAGGCGCTGGAGGAAAAGCTGGGAAGAAAGGCGATCCGGAATCTCCTGCCGATACAGCCGGGCGACGTGCCCGCTACCTGCGCGGACGTGGACGACCTGACGAAGGATACGGGCTTCCGTCCAAAGACCACAATAGAGGAAGGGATCGGCAGGTTCGTGGACTGGTACCGGGGGTATTACAACAAGTGATGAGTAATGAGTGATAAGTGATAAGTGAAAGGCGCAACGCTTTTGACTTTATTACTCATCACTCATCACTTATTACGTTTTTTCCCCCCTGCTTTTTCCACTCATCACTGCTTTTTCCCTTCTCTCCTCCCTGAACATATCAATGGCCAGCAACCCCACCCCGATACAGATGGCTGAATCAGCCACGTTAAAAGCCGGCCAGTAGTGCTCGTGCCAGTGCACGTTCAGGAAATCGATGACCTCGCCGAGCCTTGCACGGTCGATGAGGTTTCCCACCGCCCCGGCAAATACAAGGGAAAGCCCCCATGCGTTCATTTTCTGGTCCGGCCTGAGCTTGCGGTAGACTACAAGGACCACCAGCGCCGCAACAATCGATACGGTAATGAGAAACGGCAGACGGATGGCGCTGTCCCGGAGGAATCCGAAGGCCGCGCCCTGATTGCGGGTATGGATAATTTCGAAGAAGTTCTCCACCACTGTGATTGTGCCGTGGAACTCCAGGTTCCGGACGATGATGAGTTTCGTCACCTGGTCGAGAACTATGACGGGCAGGGCAACCGTCGCGAGGAACATGTAGCGGTTTTTCATGCCACCGCCTCAATGCATTTCGGACAGATGGTCGGGTGGCTCGCGTCCTGGCCGATCCGTTCGTCATAGCACCAGCAACGCTCGCATTTCGCTCCGGGCGCCGCTTCAACGCGGATCTTCAGCCCCGTTACACCTTCCGCCAAGACATGCTCGCCGGCGATATCTTCCACAAGGCCGACCTTTGAAACGATGAATATTCCTTTGAGCTCAACCGCATACTCGCGCAGGAAACCGAGGAGTTCGACCGGCGCGCTGAGGGTCACGGAGGCGTCCAGAGAGTGACCGATGGTCTTTCTGACACGGGCCATTTCCAGGGCCTTTGAAACCTCTCCCCTCACCTTGATGATGGTGTCCCACCGTTCCGTCAGCTTTTCATCCCGAAACTCCGGGACCGGCGCGGGGAAAGCGGCCAAGTGGACGCTATCGCCGGTCTGGCGGGGCATGTGCCACCACACCTCATCGGCGGTAAAGGAAAGGACCGGAGCGATGAGCCTGACAAGGGAATCCAGGATCAGGTAAAGGGCGGTCTGGGCGCTCCGGCGTTTGCGGGAGTCGCGGCGGCTGGAGTAGAGCCGGTCCTTGAGGATATCCAGATAGAAAGCGCTCATCTCGACGCTGCAGAAGGCGTTCACCGCCTGATAGATGATGTGGAATTCATACTCTTCATAGGCCCGCAGCACCCGCTCCTTGAGTATCTCCGCCTGGTGGAGGGCCCAGCGGTCAAGCTCCATCAACTCCGCGTAGGGGACGGCGTCCGTCCCGGGATTGAAATCGCTGATGTTCCCCAGTATGTAGCGGCAGGTATTGCGGATGCGTCGGTATGCCTCGGAAACCCGGTTCAGTATCTCCTGGGAGATCCGGGTGTCGTCCCGGTAGTCCTGGGCGGCTGTCCAGAGACGGAGAACATCCGCGCCGAATTTCTTGATGACGTCCTCGGGAGCCACCACGTTGCCCAGGGATTTGCTCATCTTGCGGCCCGAACCGTCCAGAACGAAGCCGTGGGTGAGGACGCTCTTGTAAGGCGCCGCGCCTCGCGTCCCGGCGGCGACAAGGAGCGAGGAGTGGAACCATCCCCTGTGCTGGTCGCTCCCCTCCAGATACATGTCCGCCGGGGAGGAGAGATTGTCGCGGGTCTCAAGAACAGCGGCGTGGGAGACTCCGGAATCGAACCAGACGTCAAGTATGTCCATCTCCTTTTCCAGGTTCCCGCTGCCGCAGGCCGGACATTTCGTGTCCGGAGGGAGGAGCTGGCTCGCCTCACGCTGATACCATATGTCGGAGCTGAATTCCGCGAACAGATCCGCCACGTGGCGCATCACCGCGGGATCGGCGATGGCCTCGCCGCAGCCCTGGCAGATAAAGGCGGTAATGGGCACGCCCCAGGAGCGCTGGCGGGAGATACACCAGTCGGGCCGTCCCTCCACCATTCCGTAGATGCGGTCCCTTCCCCAGTGGGGGATCCAGGTGACCCGGTTGATCTCATCCAGGGCCTTTTTTCGCAGTCCGTTGGTTTCCATGCTGATGAACCACTGTTCGGTGGCGCGGAAGATGATGGGTTTCTTGCAACGCCAGCAGTGGGGATAGGAGTGGGTGATCTCGCCCGAACCAAGGAGGGCTCCTGCTTCGGTCAGCTTTTCAATCACGCTCTTGTTGGCTTCGAATACCTGCTGGCCGGCGAAGAACTCCACGTTTTCCATGAACCTGCCCCGGTTGTCCACCGGGTTGTAGATGTCGAGGCCGAATCTGAGCCCCATCATGTAGTCGTCCTGGCCGTGTCCGGGGGCGGTGTGGACGCATCCGGTGCCCGCTTCCAGGGTGACGTGTTCGCCCAGGAGGATCACTGAGTCCCTGTCATAGAAAGGATGGGCGCAGTTTTTCTTCTCCAGAAGGCCGGCCTTGAATGTGGCGATAACCTCGCCGGCCGCGCCGGTTGCGGCGCGGAACGCATCCAGAAGGCCGGAGGCGACGATCAGGACCTCGCTTCCCGTGTCGAGGGCCGCATAGTCGAATTCGGGGTGGAGTGATATGGCCAGGTTGGCCGGAATGGTCCAGGGGGTAGTGGTCCAGATGACCAGGGAGACCTTTCTGCCGGCCAGGGCCGGGACCTGTTCCGCGATGTCGTCCTTGAGGAGGAATTTGACATAGATGGATGGTGAGCGGTGATCGGCGTATTCCACCTCCGCCTCGGCAAGGGCCGTGACGCATGAGGAACACCAGTGAACCGGTTTTTTCCCCTTGAACAGGCCGCCGTTTTCGGCAAAGGAAGCCAGTTCCCTGGCGGTGATGGCCTCATAGAGATAGTTCATGGTGAGATAGGGGTTTTCCCATTCTCCGAGGATGCCGAGGCGCTGGAACTCTTTCTTCTGGATATCCACGAATCTGGCGGCGTAGTCACGGCACAGCCCCCGCATCTCGGTCTTGGTGATCTGGTGTTTTTTGGAGCCAAGGTTCTTTTCCACCTGCAACTCTATGGGAAGTCCGTGGCAGTCCCAGCCCGGGATGTAGGGGGCGTCGAAACCGCTCATGCGCTTGCATTTTAGGACGATGTCCTTGAGGATCTTGTTGAGAGCGTGGCCTATGTGGATGTGTCCGTTGGCGTATGGAGGACCGTCATGGAGGATGTACTTCGGCTTGTCACTGCCTTCTCGCGAGAGTTTTTCATACAGGTTCATCCCTGCCCATTTATCCAGGATCTCCACCTCTTTCTGGGTGAGATTGGCCTTCATGGGAAACTTTGTTTCCGGCAGGTTCAATGTGTCTTTGTAGTCCATGGCTGTCCTTCCGATTAGAATAAAAATAAGTCCAGCGGCTAGCGGCCGGCCGCTGGACTGTGCAGCAGAAAATCAGATTTCCTGAAAACCGGAAACGTCTTGCTCTTCAGTATCCGAGGTCCAGGACTCGTCCCTTTATCCTGCCGATGATTCCCGCGAGCGGGGCCATGTCGTCGGCGGAATCGCCCTCCGCCAGCTTGATATGGGTGGCGGAGGCGGGTGTCTCGCCGAATGTGGGGTCCACTGGAAGCCAGTATCCCACATGGCTTTCGGCCCAGCTGTGGTAGAGGAAACCCTTTCCTTCCGCGTAGACGAGGCCTGAAACGAAGCGGGTGGGGATGCCGGCGGCGCGCGCCAGGGACACATAGAGCCGCGAGTGGGACTGGCAGTTTCCGGTCCGCTTCTCCAGCGTTTCCAGCGGGGTGCGGCTGTCGGTAACCTTGTCCTCCACGAAGTCCGCTACCCAGCGCGTCAGCTTTTCCACCACTGCGTGAGGTTCCGTGGTCCCGCCGAGGATCTCGTCTTTGCGCTGGATGATATCGGCATTGTCCGGAAGGATGCGTTCCGTTGACTCCAGAAAGCGGTTCCGGTCATTCAGGGGCGTATTGCCGGCGCCAGCCTGCTTGAGCGCCGCCAGATCAACGGTAAAGATCACTTCACCGCTATCCTTCCGTTCAGCCTTCTGGTAAGGGGCTGGGAAAAGAGGAAAGCCGTCGGGAAAACCGGAGAGCTCCAGAGACAATCTGCGCAGGGAGGCCGGCCGGTGAATGGGTTGCTCCACCTTCAGCAGGCTGAAGTCAAGAACCAGGTCTTTCTTGGAAAGGGCCGCGTCGGTCAGAAAAGAACGCGCGGACGCCTCGCTTTCCAGACGGGTCTCGATCATTCCGTCCCGCACCGATTCCCGCAGGGTAACTCCCGAGGCGTCAACCCAGATGTCATTGTCTACAAAGGGGTAGAGGTCGTTGCGCAGATGCAGGGCCTCCGCTCCTTGCAGCGATTCCATTCCCACCACGGTTATGCGGACTTCCTTCACTGAAACCGCTTCCGGGTCGAACATGGCGATGCGGAAATTCTTCTTTTTGGTTGCGCCCTGGAGGAGGGGGTATAGATTCAGCGCCGGAGGAGGATATATGAGACCCTTCTTCGCCAGGGTTTTCTCCTTCTTTGCTCCACGCGATTCCACGGTAACCCTGATATTATTCTCTCCGACCTCTCCGGTTATTCTCCGCGGGCTGCCATCCACCGTCAGGGATACGTCAAAGGAGCGCAGTGAAAGGTCCCGGTTCACTGTGTAGCTTTCCCGCGCAGTCATGTCCCGGGAAAAGCCGAGTCCGGTCATTTTAACCACGCTTTCACCGGCAATGCGGTACCCGGAAGCCGTCTCCTCTATTTTCGTAACGGCAAAGCCGGTGCGCTCATCATTCAGGTATATGCCGAACCAGCGCTCTCCCGTGGGAAGGTGGTTCATGGAGGGGATGGACAGCGCGGCGGTTGAGACCGGCGCCCACACCAGCAGAAGAAGAAGTATCGCCGGAAGGGCCGGGCGTAAAATGCCCGCAAATGTTCTCCGTGCCATACTTTTTTGCTCTCCTTTTGATTACTTAGTGCGGATTTTATATCACATAAAGCGTTGTGGGAGCAACCGAAGAAACGGGATGATTACCATGTAAACACCTTGCCAAAGATAAACATCGTAATTATAATATATATAAAAAAAGAGATTGCGAGAGTCGAAAGACTCTCATTATGCCCTAGCCGACCGACCCTCCTGGTCGCTAGGGTGTTTTTTTGGATGAACAGGCGAGATAGTATGTGCAATTTTGCACCTGCTTGTTCCAGAGATGATACATTAGTAATTTCATAACCTGGCTGAAGGGCTGCCTAAATTGCTTCAATGATTCGCAAAGCGGGAGATTCGGGCTTTGCTGTTCACTCTTTAACAGGTTGGCATGATTATAGCATTGATAGGGAGAGCTGAATCAACAAATGGTCCTGAAATTCACGGGGAGACAGAGATGGGAAGAGCCAGAGAACATGCCCGATATAACGTTATTTCCATGAGAATAACCGATGAGGAGCGGGAAACTCTCCAGGAGATAATGCAGACGACGCAAAAGAGCATGTCGGATATCATGAGGGAAGCCATGGAGCTTTTCAAGAGCAAGTGGTCAAAGCCCCAGGTGGAAAACAAGGCCGCCTGACGGTTTTTTGGCGCAAGAAAAAAAGGGCCGGGTGACGGCCCTTTTTTTTATTTGATCTTCCATTCGGTTCCGCGGGGAGAGTCCAGCAGCGCCACATTTCTTGCCAGCAGGAGATCTCGTATTTCGTCGCTCCTGGCGAAGTTCCTGGCCTTGCGCGCCTCGGTCCGTTCCTCGATAAGGCGTTCAATCTCCTCCCTGGAGATGCCCAGTTCCGCCAGTTTTCTTTCCCGCGCCTTTTCCAGATAGTCGGCGGGGCTCGTCCGGTATATGCCCAGCACCACGCCCGGGTCTTCCAGCGCCCTTCTCGCCTGTGAAAGGATCGCTTTTAGAGGTTTTGAAACCTTTCCCCCCTCTGCCAGAGTCCGGTTTACCGCGCGCACCAGATCGAAAATGTTTCCCAGGACCAGAGCGGTGTTGAAGTCGTCGTCCATGGCCTCCCGGAAGCGGCCGGGAAAGCTCTTCACCTTTTCCAGCAGCTCAAGCTCCGTTTCCTTAAGGGACTTTTCATTTATCCTTTCGCTGTCGTCGCCCAGTTCCTCCATGGTGGCCAGGGCAGAATAGATCCGATCAAGACCGGCTTCCGCCTCTTTTACATTCTGGTCGGAAAAGTCAAGAGGGGAACGGTAGTGGGCTGTGACAAGAAAGAATCGCAGGGCTTCCGGGTCGTACTTTTCCAGGACTTCCCTGATGGTGAAAAAATTGCCCAGGGACTTGCTCATCTTTTCCGAGTTGATATTGACGAATCCGTTGTGCAGCCAGTATTTGACGAAAGGCTTACCGGTGGCGGCCTCGGACTGGGCGATCTCGTTCTCGTGGTGGGGAAACACAAGATCCTTTCCACCACCGTGGATGTCGATGGTCTCGCCGAGGAAACGCATGCTCATGGCGGAGCACTCGATGTGCCAGCCGGGGCGACCCTTGCCCCATGGAGAGTCCCAGGAAGGCTCGCCCGGCTTCGCCTCCTTCCAGAGCACGAAGTCCATGGGATGAGCCTTTCTTTCATCAACCTCGATGCGCGCGCCGGCCTTCATGTCGTCCAGGCTCCGTTTCGAGAGCTTCAGGTAGTCGTCGTATTTTTCAATGCTGAAGTAGACATCTCCGCCGGACTGGTAGGCGACACCCCGATCCACAAGGGTACGGACGATGTCGATGATATCATTGATGTGTTCCGTCGCTTTCGGCTGGTGGGTCGGAACGGCCACGCCCAGCAATCCCATGTCGCGGTTGAACTCACCGATGAACCTTTCCGTAATCTCCCGGAAATCCACACCCTCGCGGTTGGCGCGGTTGATGATCTTGTCGTCCACATCCGTGTAGTTGCGTACGTAGGTCACATCATATCCGATGTGGCGAAGGTAGCGGTAGATAACGTCGAAGACCACGTTCGCCCGCGCATGGCCGATGTGGCAATGGTCGTAGACGGTGACTCCGCAGACATACATGGAAACCTTGCCCGGGACCTGGGGAACGAACTCTTCCTTCTTTCCGGCAAGGGTGTTGAAGACTCTTAGAGACATAGATAGAACCTCGAATGAATAATGGCCGCTCGTGTCAGAATGCGGCATTGCGGTCACTCCTCCAGCCTCGGGAGGAAGCAGTGCGGGCGAACACAAGGAGGGTTAACACAAGGTTCGCCCCTACGGCGTGCCGCTGGTTTTGGTCCAGGAATCCCGCAGTGTCACGATCCGGTTGAATACCGGCGCTTCCGGACGCGAATCCTTTGCGTCAACGATGAAATACCCCTGGCGTTCGAACTGGAAGCGGTTTTCCGGGAGAGACCCGGCGAGGGCCGGTTCCAGCCGGCATGTTGTCAATCTCCGCAGTGAATCAGGGTTCAGGCAGCTCTTCCAGTCTTCGCCGTCCCGACTAGCGCCCGGTTGCGGCTGGGTGAACAGCCGGTCGTAGAGGCGTACCTCCGCCGCGATGGAGTGGGCGGCGGAGACCCAGTGGATGGTTCCCTTCACCTTGCGGCCGTCCGCCGCCGTTCCTCCGCGCGACTCCGGATCATAGACGCAGCGTACCTCGAGGATGGCGCCCGTGGCCTCGTCCTTTACCACTCCGGTGCATTTGACGATGTAGGCGTAGCGGAGGCGCGCCTCTTTTCCTGGTGAGAGCCGGAAATATCCCTTGGGCGGGTCTTCCATGAAGTCGTCTGCCTCTATGTATATCTCGCGGGAGAAAGGAACCTTGCGCGTTCCCATGGAAGGGTCTCCGGGGTGGTTCATGGCGTCGAATTCCTCGGTCTTTCCTTCCGGATAATTCTCGATCACCAAGCGGATGGGATTGAGCACGGCCATGGCGCGCGGAGCTTTTTCGTTCAGGTCTTCCCGCACGCAGTCTTCCAGGACGCTCATGTCGATCCAGCTGTCGTTCTTTCCCACCCCTATCCGATCGCAGAAGGCGCGTATGGCCTCGGCCGTGTAACCCCTGCGCCGCATTCCGACAATGGTCGGCATGCGAGGGTCATCCCAGCCGTTCACCATGTCCCCGCGCACCAGTTCCAGAAGTTTGCGCTTGCTCATGACCGTATAGGTGAGGTTGAGGCGGGCGAACTCGATCTGACGGGGCCGGTAGATCCCCAGCTCCTCCAGAAACCAGTCATAGAGCGGCCGGTGGTCTTCGAACTCCAGGGTACAGATGGAGTGGGTTATCCCCTCGATGGAGTCCGACTGGCCGTGGGCGTAGTCATACATGGGGTAGATGCGCCATGCGGCGCCGGTATGGGGGTGTTCGGCATGGAGGATGCGGTACATTACCGGATCACGCATGTTCATGTTGGGCGAGGTCATATCGATCTTCGCCCTCAGTACCCGTGCGCCGTCCGGGAACTCTCCGGCGCGCATGCGGCGGAACAGGTCCAGGTTTTCCTCAACGGTCCGGTTGCGCCAGGGGCTTTCCTTGCCGGGCTGGGTGAGGGCGCCGCGGTATTCCCTGATCTGCTCGGCGTTCAGGTCGTCCACATACGCCTTCCCCTTTTCAATGAGCTTTTCCGCCCATTGGTAGAGCTGCTCGAAATAGTCGGAGGCATTGAAACGGTTTTCCCCCCAGTCGAAACCGAGCCAGCGTACGCTGTCCATAATGGATTCGATATACTCAACCTCTTCCTTTACCGGATTGGTGTCGTCGAAGCGGAGGTGGCAGCGGCCGCCGTAATCCCGCGCCAGGCCGAAGTTCAGGCAGATGGACTTGGCGTGGCCGATGTGCAGGTACCCGTTTGGTTCCGGTGGAAACCTGGTTACTATTGTCGAGTGCTTACCGGACTTCAGGTCCTCGTCGATTATGGCGCGGATAAAGTTGACCGGCGCGATTCCCCCGCCCCCGGCTTGTTCCGTCATTTTCACGTTGTTGTTAGTCGGTTTGTTCATATTCACCCTTTGAAAATCCGGTGGTTAAGCCGGAAAGAAATGGCCGGGATCTACTCCTTCTCTTCCAGGAGCGCCACGGCGTACGCCGCGATCCCTTCTCCCCGTCCGGCAAAGCCCAGTTGCTCGGTGGTGGTCGCCTTCACGTTGACCCTCGCTTCTTCACAGCCAAGGGCCTTGGCAATATTAGCCCGCATGAGCGGGATATGGGGCGCCAGTTTCGGGCGCTGGGCAACGATGGTGGCGTCCACGTTCCCCATGCGGTACCCCTTGGCGTCCGCCAGCGCCATTACGCGCCGCAGCAGCTTCATGCTGGAGATCCCTTTATAGGCGGGATCGGAATCAGGGAAGTGTTTACCGATGTCACCTTCTCCCATGCAGCCGAGGATGGCGTCGGAGATGGCATGGAGGAGGACGTCGGCGTCGGAGTGTCCCAGCAGCCCCTTTTCCCAGGGGATATCCACTCCGCCGAGGATCAGCTTTCTTTCCGCCACCAGCTGGTGAACATCATAGCCGTGTCCGATACGCATGATGGTAAATTCTCCGTAAGACGGTCATGGACCCGCCGAAGCAATCCCGCCGTTGAAAAGGTTCAAGGAACAAGAAAAGCATAAACTATCAACCAATCACTCATCACTCATCACCTGTAACCCCTCACCCGCCTCTTTCAAATAAGCCTCCGCCAGGACGAGATCCTCTGGGGTCGTGATCTTGAAATTGCCGTATTCGCCCCTCACGATATGGACGGTCTCTCCCAGGCGCTCTACGAGTGCGGTGTCGTCCGTGCCGAGCCATTCGTCCGCGGCGGCCCGCTCATGGGCCTCCCGAATGAGGGCGTAGCGGAAGGCCTGGGGTGTCTGCGCCAGCCAGAGTGTATCCCTTGGTGGAGTTTCCAGCACGACCCCGTCCTTTGCCACCTTGACGGTATCTTTCACTGGAACCGCGACAAGGGCGGCGGCGTGGATGCGGGCCGCGTCAATCGAGTCTTCCAGTACCCGCCGGGACACGAAAGGGCGCACTCCATCGTGAATCAGGACCACGTCGTCCGGGTCCGGCGATTCCATGGCCCGCAGCCCGTTGAAAACGGAATGCTGCCGCTCCAGGCCGCCGGCCACAATCCCGCGGACCTTGGAGAATCCGTAACGGTCCACCACACGCTCCCGGCAGAAGGGGATCTCGTCTTCGGGGACGATTATGTATATGTCGTCCACGCGGCGCGCCTGCTGAAAGACGGCGATGGTATGGGCAAGGATAGGCCTTCCCGCCAGCAGAAGGTACTGTTTGTTGATCCCCGCGCCCATCCGTTTTCCCATTCCCGCTGCCGGGATAAGGGCCGATACCCGCATCTTCACTCCTTGACGGCTCATGGTTCCCGGCCGGCAACCGCGGGTCATTAGTTGTCAGCCGCGAGCCGTTTTTTCAGGGACATCAATAATAGACGCAGCCTCTTTTGCCGGTCAATCAAAAAGTTTCCTTTCCATCTTTCCGGATCAAAAGAGGGTGTTTTTCTGTTCTTGCAATTTCCGTCTCCCATGGAATACTCTGTTGTCCCGGCAGTATGGAGTCTGTTGTCACGATTATTTGAAAGAATTCATGTAGTGAAATTATGCAGCAAGGCGGAAAACGAGATGAGAGATAATGTCTTTGTCCATGTTCCCTTAGCTCTCCTCGGTGAGAACCTGGATTTCATACTGGAGAGAAGGATCAACCCGGAGGTGGCCTTTTCGGGCGATTCCCTCGACACCCTGGACAAGGAGGCCCTTGCGCGCCATGCCTCGGTCCTGGCGGAAAACGGGATTCGTACCACCATCCATGCCCCTTTCATGGACTTGAGCCCCGGCGCCCTGGACCGTCTCGTGAGGGAGGCGACCCGTCGCAGGTTTCAACAGGTGATGGAAGCCGCTGAAATACTGCGGCCTCTGGTCGTTGTTTTTCATCCAGGCTATGACCGGTGGCGTTTCGGGGGGAGCAGGGACCGGTGGCTGAACTACGCCGTCGAGACCTTCAGAGGGGTCCTGGAAATGGCAGCGGGGATCGGATGCACGGTGGCGGTGGAAAATATCTTCGAGGAAGAACCTTCCACCCTGCTGGACCTGCTGGAGGCCATTGACTCGCCCCTGTTCCGGCATTGTTTCGACGTGGGGCACTGGAATCTCTTCGCAAAGCCGGACATGGAGGAATGGTTCAGGGCGCTGGGCCGCCATATCGCCGAGGCCCACATACACGACAACCACGGCGCCGGGGACGATCACAGTCCCCTGGGGGAGGCGGGAATCGACTTTCGGCTTTTCTTCGCCCTCATGGAGCGTTACGCGCCCAATGCCGTCTGGACCATCGAGGCCCACAGCAAGGATGCCGTAAGGCGGGCGCTGGCAAACATCGCGCCCTACGCGCAAATGCGGCCCATGGCAAACGGCGCTTAGGAACTGTAAATGAATAGCATGGTCAATATTGCGTTCAGATTCAGTTCAGATTTGGCTGAACTGATTGAACCAAACCGCAGACGTAGCAGGGCTACGTTGAGGATTTGGTGATTGAGGTTCGGTCAAAGATGACCTGAAGATGAGATGCAAGATGCCCATGTTATTTGTTTACAGCTCCTCAGGGGGAGGATTCGCGAGGCCTGCCGATTTCCCCCTGCCCATTTGAATAGCCCCGGCCGTGACGAGCCGCCGGATCTTTTCCGGCATTTTTTTCTTGACAGTGCAACGCCTCATCGACAACAATGTCGTCCATGCATACGTTCAGCTATTCACCCTTTTTCGGCTTTTCCTTTTGGCGCGGTTTCTTTTTTCGACCGTCCACCCGGGAAACAGTTTCGATGCAGGGTTAGCTGAAACAAATTCGAGACCGAAAGCCGAGGGTGGACAGAAGACCATCCCCGGCTTTTTTTATTGCTTTTCCATATAGCGCATAACGAAAGGGCCGGGGATCATTCCTCAGGCCCTTTGTTTTTTCGGGAACAGGAAGAGAGGGAACAATGATTATCGTCATGAAAGCCGGGGCCGCGAAGAAAGACAGGGATGAGGTGCTGAAGCGTATTCGAGAGCTGGGATACAAACCCCATGTGATCCATGGAACCACCAGGGACGTTATCGGAGCGGTCGGGGACGAGCGGGGCAAGCTGGTACTGCAATCCCTTGAATCCATGCACGGCGTGGAAAGCGTAGTGCCCATCCTCCAACCGTACAAGCTGGCCTCCAAAGAGGTCAAAAGGGAAGCGAGCGTTATCCCGGTCACCGATGAAGTCGCCGTGGGCGGCAAGCGCCTGGTTGTCATGGCCGGTCCCTGTTCGGTGGAGGGCGAAGAGCAGATTGTGGAGACGGCAATCGCCGTCAGGGAAGCCGGAGCGCGCATGCTGCGAGGCGGGGCATATAAGCCGCGAACATCGCCCTATTCATTCCAGGGTCTGGAGGAAGAAGGCCTGAAGCTCCTTGCCAAGGCGCGCGAAGCCTCCGGACTCCCCTTTGTCACCGAGGTCATCAACCCGGAAACCGTGGAGCTGGTGGCCGAGTATGCGGACATGCTCCAGATTGGCGCCCGCAATTCCCAGAATTTCGCCCTGTTGAAAAAGGTGGGCCAGATCCGCAAGCCGGTCCTGTTGAAACGGGGCATGTCCATGACCATACAGGAGTTTCTCATGAGCGCCGAATACATCATGAGCGAGGGAAACCAGTCGGTCATACTCTGCGAGCGTGGCATCCGCACCTTCGAGACCGCGACCCGCAATACCCTCGACCTGTCCGCGATTCCGGTTCTCAAGGAGAGGACCCACCTGCCGGTGGTCGCCGATCCATCCCACGGCACGGGCAACTATCACTACGTCGCATCCATGGCCTGCGCTGCGGTGGCCGCCGGGGCCGACGGCCTTATGATAGAGGTACACTCTGATCCGGAACATGCGTCATCGGATGGTCCCCAGTCCCTGAAGCCCACCAAGTTCGCCGTCCTGATGGAGAAACTGAAGCTCTTCGCGGCGGCCGCGGACAGAATCATGTAGCGGCCCATTTCTTCCGGGCGCCAGTATTGCCTTGCCGTGACAGGATATATTTATTATCATTGGATATATCTTATCAAAGGAGGAAAGGCATGGGGATGCTGACGTTGTTTAAGTTGACGCTTTTACTGGTGTTTTGCTGTGTTACCGTGTGTCCGTCCTTTGCCGCCGCCGGTCCTGTTTCGGGAGAGGTGGAGGTCTGGCAGGGGTTCGAAACCATCCTGGACCTGTGGCGCGACGGGCGGTTGGGGGAACTGTATGACCGCACCTACGGCTCGGGCGCCAGGTCCAGGGAGTCTTTTCTGCAAAAGATGACGCACGCGGCTTACCGCCCGGCATGCTGCTGGGAAAAGATGCGGGATGTCAGGGTAACGATATCCGGAGACGGCGCGGCCACACTGAGCGCGCGCATTGGCCTGGAGAGGACTGGTAGGGAGACCTCTTCCTGTACCCGCTCTTTCCGGCTGCGGCGTGAGGATGGCGTGTGGAAGGCCTCCATGTCCGATATCCTGGCCATTGCCGGCGCGTCACGCAAAAAGAGCGGCAGGAGATAATTCCGCGCCGGACCGCGACAGCATGTCGCATCGGGAGAGGGGAAACGATTTGACTTCATCGCCGCCTTTGGCTACCCTCCTTCCCCATGGAGCCCTGAAGGGCCGCGGGCGGCGCCTGCCGTTTCATGGAAATTTACTGGACAGGGGGATACTGGCATGCAGGAAAAAATAACGATGAAGGAGGCCTCGGACAAGGCCTGGGAGATACTGAGCGCCCTGAAAGGGGAGAACGGAAAGGATGAGCCGGTGGACCCCAGCTTCACCCTTTACCTGACCGAGATCATAATGACGCGGGGGAATGTCGAGCCGGCCCGGCTGTCGCGGGAGATGGTGAATGATATCGTTGCCGCCATGATGAAGCATGGCGTCGGCATGCACGACTGGCCCCTTATCCTGGAGCAGCTTGTGAAGGCTCTGCACATGGTGATTCTCTACAACATCCCCGATGTCTACCAGGAAAAGGCGGCTGAGCTCATGGCAAGTGATGTGAAGAAGGGATTCGAGGCGACAAGGAAGGAGTATCTGTCCCTGATGGGTGTTGTCTAGGCCGGGCATCCGGGGTGAAGACCGAGGCCGCGCCCGGACAGGGGCGCGGCCTCGGCCATTTTCGCTTAACGATTCATCAGTTCCCGCAGCCTGTCGGTGACGCTGTTTTCGAAATAATGGACGATCCTGTCATGAAGGGCGTCCAGGGAGGCGGGCAGTGTCTCCTTTGTCAGGGACTTGGCGATATATCCGTCAAAATCCAGGGTGAAGGCCTTTTGCCTGATGGGTGACGGGTACTCGAAGTTGTACATTCCGTAAAGGAAGGTCAGGTTCATATCACCGTAATTCATCTCCAGGTTGTGAAAGGCCCTCGCAATGGCGCCGCAATCGTCGGCAACGGAAAAGATGGGCAGGAGGTTGGGCGCCAGGTACCCGCTCCAGTCGGTGGGGTTTGCCTCCGCTATTTCAATGTTGTTGAAATAGCGGAGGCCGAGGCGGTTTGCCGCCAGGTCGGGAACATCGGGGAAGGCGTCGAACAGCGCCCCGGCGATCCCCAGAAATGTCTCTCTCACATCAGCGAATCCCGGGTAGCTCTTGTAATCAATCCATAGAAAATTCGGTGCGACGCACATGTTTTTCTCGCCGCCTTTTCCCTGAAAAAACCAGTGGTTTTCCTTTACGTGACGCCTTACCGGTTCAGAGCCGCATTTCATCTCGATCTGTTCGGCCAGGGCCGCCTTGCGCTGGAAGCGCGTGAAAAATTCCAGCGCCTTGTCCCTGAACGCCGTTGGAAGCTCGGAAGAAATCTGGTAAAGGTTTTTCGAAAAATCCATGCGAACGGTTACGTTCTTCAAAAAATCTGAGCGATATTTTCCGGACATGATTCCTCCTTGTATTGTTTGAATATGGCGCACACTTCTAGCGCAGTTCCGCCGGATAGTCACGTTTTTTGTTATTAATCCTTTCCGGTCGGCACGATTGTACAGGAAAATACGGGGCCGGGGATATAGTAATTGAAAGAATGCCGTGCGGTGTTTATAATGCCGCTGAAATTTTCCTGCCGGGGGCGCCTATTGGACGTAAAAAACGCGGAATTCATAAAGAGCGCGACAGCGCCTTCCCACTATCCCGAAAGCGAGCTGCCGGAGGTTGCCTTTGCCGGTCGCTCCAACGTGGGCAAGTCGTCTCTCATCAATACCCTGGTGAACAGAAAGAGTCTGGTGCGCGCCAGCAGGACTCCCGGACGGACCCAACTCATCAATTTCTTTTCGGTGAATGGGCAGTTTGTCCTGGCGGATCTCCCGGGATACGGTTTCGCCGCCGTTCCCCTTGCCGTGAAACGGGAATGGGGTCCTATGATAGAGACCTATCTGGCCCGGAGGGAAACCCTGCGTTGCGTCGTCCTGATCCTCGACGTGAGGCGCGTCCCGAGCCGTGAAGACCTGCTCATGTTCCACTGGTTGCGCAACTATTCCATCCCCACTGTGCCGGTGATCAACAAATGCGACAAAGTCTCACGCAATGAAAGAATGCGTCAGGCCACCGCCATCTCCCGCGCCCTGGATCTGCCTGCGAACGATTTCGTGTTTTTTTCAGCCCTTTCCCGTGAAGGGAGAGAAGAACTATGGGAGCGGCTGGAGCTGTTGCTGTTTCAATAATTTTCTATCGAGGTTTCCATGCATACCATACTATCGAAGCAGGTTCTTACGGAACGGACCTGGCACATGCGGG
>CAZHVY010000035.1:0-35153 GCA_964536305.1 uncultured Geobacter sp.
CCTGCCGCGCCAACCTTCTTCGTTCCCGCGACAGACTTTGCATAATACTCAAACTTGCCTGCTCCGTCAAGTACTTTTTTTAGTTTTTTTCGGGTTATCGAATTTTTTACTGAGAAGCCGAATTACATCATAGAAAAAAACATAAACCCATCGGGAATAGAATCGTGAAGTCAAGACTCTATATGTACGACATCGAGTGGATATATGTCATAGAAAACATTCCGGAAAACTTATCTTCTGGTAGGTTTCAAAGAAATCAACAAATTGGGTGAAATACTGTGCTCACATCACCATCAACCAATTCAGAGTGGTATTACCTCTTCCTGTTATCGATAACCCTGACTGCCTTCCCCTCGTGTCTAGGCAGACTGCTTGGCTCAACAAGCTTGACCGATGCGCTGACGCCAAGCACTGAATGAAGCTTCCTTTCCACCTGTTCCACAAATGACTTCTGCTTCTTCATCTCATCGAAGAAGATATTTTCCGTAACTTCAATGCGTACTATCAGGACATCCGCATCACCTTCCCGCTCGAGCACCAACTGGTAGTGAGGCTCGCAACCCTCAATGGCAAACAGTATCTCTTCAATCTGGGAGGGGAAAACGTTCACTCCCTTGATGATTAACATGTCATCTGAGCGTCCCATGGTCTTTTTCATGCGCACCAGAGTCCTTCCGCAATCACATTTCTCGTAATGCAGACTCGTAATGTCTCTCGTCCTGTAACGAATCATGGGGAAAGCCTCTTTTGTGAGCGTTGTGAGGACAAGCTCGCCAATGCTTCCTCGTGGAAGAACCTCACCAGTGTCAGGATCGATTATCTCGGGGATAAAGGCATCTTCGTAGAGATGCATGCCATTCTTGCATTCACAGTCACCCGCCACTCCAGGACCTATGATTTCGGACAGCCCGTAATTGTCCGTGGCATTAATACAGAGACGACTCTCGATCTCTTTACGCATCCCCTCGGACCAAGGCTCGGAACCAAAGAGACCAACCTTCAGTGAAAGGGATTTTGGGTCTATGCCCATCTGCTCCATGCGCGAAGCAATTGTGATTGCATAGCTAGGGGTGGAGACCAAAGCGGTAGTCTTATAGTCCTGCATGATCATAATCTGTTTTTCGGTATTGCCCGCGCTCATGGGAATGACCGAAGCGCCTATGGTCTCGGAACCGTAATGGAGACCAAAAGCACCGGTAAAGAGGCCATAGCCAAAGGCTATCTGTACCACGTCATCCCTGGTGACACCGGCAGAGGTCATGAATCGCGCAACCAGGTTCGACCATGTGCGAATGTCGTTCTTCGTATACCCTACAACCGTAGGCTTTCCTGTTGTACCGGAGGATGAGTGTATGCGGACCACTTCCCGCAATGGAACGGCAAACATGCCGTAAGGGTAGTTCAGCCTCAGGTCTTCCTTGGTTGTGAATGGCAGCTTTGCCAGATCGTCGAGGGAGCGTATATCCTCAGGGAAAATGCCCGCTTCATCAAATTTCTTTTTATAGCAGGTAACTGATTTGTATACGCGATTGACGGTTGCCTGCAGCCTTTCCAGTTGGAGTTGCTCCAGGTCTTCCCTTGGCATGCATTCGTATAAAGGATCCCATATCTTCATGACTTTGACCTCTCAAAGTGTATTACCGCTCCCATATTTCCTTCTTGTCCTTGCCCAGATATGCCCTCTGAACTTCCTTGTTCTCAAGCAACTCCGAGGCTTTCTCTTCAAGTAACACTTTGCCTGTTTCCAGAACATATCCTCTATCCGCAATCTTCAGGGCAGCCTTTGCATTCTGCTCCACCAAGAGGATGGAAGTCCCTTTTTCCTCTCGCAACCTGGTAATGACCCGCAGGATGTCCTGGACAACGAGCGGCGCAAGCCCCATGGAAGGCTCATCCAACAGGAGCACTTTAGGTTTTGCCATCAGCGCTCGCCCAATTGCGAGCATCTGTTGTTCCCCACCGGAGAGAGTACCGGCCATCTGCTTTTTCCGCTGCGCAAGTTGAGGAAAAAGAGTAAAAACGTCCTCTATATCTTTTTTTATTATGGTTCTCTTTTCCCGTGCTCGAAAACGCAGATAGGCGCCCAGTTCCAGATTGTCCGCAACGGAAAAATCCTTGAACACCTGCCTCCCCTCCGGCACCTGCGAGATTCCCATCTCCACAATGCGGTCCGGAGTCAGTTGCGCGATGTTTTTTCCCTCAAAAAGGATTTCTCCATCACGCGCGGGGGTGATCGCCGAAACGGAATTCAGGATGGTGGTCTTTCCGGCGCCGTTGGCGCCGATAAGGGAAACGATCTCTCCGGCGTTCAGATGCAACGAGACATTTTTCAGAGCATGTACCTGCCCATAATATGTATTGATGTTCTTGATTCTCAACATAAGATAGTTTCCGATTTTCTTTCCTAACCCTCTCCAAGGTAAGCGGCAATAACCGCCGGGTTCTCCTGGATTTCACGCGGGGTACCTTCGGCGAGGCGCTGCCCCAGATTCAACACGAGCAGCGAATCGCAGATATCCATGACCAGCTCCATGTCATGCTCCACCAGGAGCACCGTTACACGGGAATCGCGTATCTTTCGAATGAGCCTTCCAAGCTCTTCGGTCTCCCGGCTGTTCAGACCGGCGGCGGGTTCGTCAAGGAGAATGATGCGGGGGTCAAGAGCCATTGCCCGTGCAATCTCCAGCAATCTCCCCTTGCCAAAGGGAAGATTGCTGGCAGTTTGGGTTGCCTCATGCTCTAGGCCGACGAACTCCAGACAGGAGAAAGCCCTCTCTCTTATACGTCTTTCTTCCCGCAGGTGCATCGGAAGCTTTAGACAACTGGTAAATATGCCGCAGCGACTCTTCGTATGACACCCGACCATCACGTTTTCCAGCACTGTCATTGCGCCGAAAAGCTCTACGTTCTGAAAGGTTCGCACCATACCACGCCGCGCCAGCTTCTCGGGTGAAAGAAAAGATATTTTTTCCCTATTGAGAAAGACATTTCCAGCGGTCTGGCGGTAGATGCCAGTGATGATATTGAACAGCGTTGTTTTACCCGCTCCGTTCGGCCCAATAACACCCTTAATCTCGCCTTCACGCACTGAAAAGCCGACATCCTTCAGCGCTGTAACGCCGCCGAAAACCTGGGTGATCCCTTCAACGCTAAGCATGTTTTCCGGCTCCCGGTTTTATTCTTTCCAGAGAGGTCGAAAAGAAGGATGGAATCCGTACCAGACCTCCCGGCATGTACATTGTCATAATGACGAGAAGGAGGCCATAGGCGACGATATCATAGTCTTGAAAGGTTCTCAGAAACTCTGGAAGCAGCGTCAGGAGAGCAGCTCCGAGAAATGAGCCATAGACACTGCCCAGTCCCCCGATAACCACCATGGTAAGCAATTCCACGGAAAAATTGAAGCCGAAGGAAGTCGGGGAGATGAAAGTCATGGTATGTGCATAAAGGCTTCCCGCAATCGACGAGATTATGGCGGAAAAGGTGAAAATCTGCACCTTCAGCAGGCGGGCGTTGACACCCATGACGCGGGCGGCGACTTCCGAATCGTGGATTGCCCGGAGCGCCCGGCCGATGCGGGAATTGACGAGATTGACACACAGGAGGATGGTCATTAGAGAGAATCCCCAAATGAGATAGTAGTTCTTCATATCATCATCAAACTGGAATGAACCCAGTGAAAAATTGGGTATGCCGCTGAGACCTGAAGGACCGCCCGTCAGTTCCACCGTTTCATTGAATGCAATATAGAGAATGATGCCGAAACCAAGGGTCGCCATGGCCAGGTAATGGCCCTTCAGTTTCAGAATCGGAAAACCGATCACGAAAGCCAGCAGTCCCACGATAAACGCCGCCAAGAGAAGCGCAAGCCATGGATTCCATTGATAAACGGAGGTGGCTACCCCGGAAATATACGCCCCGAGCCCGAAAAACGCCGCTTGCCCAAGGGATATCTGACCTGCGTAGCCCAGCAGCAGATTAAGGGCGACCGCGAGCATGGTATTGATTCCAACGAAGACCAGCACATTCAACAGGTATCCCCCGGAAAAGAAGAGTGGCGCCAGGATAACCGCCGCTGAAAAGATTATAAATTTGATGAAAGTTCTACGTTCCGTGCCCATGACCAAGTTCAGACCCTTTCCGTTTCGGCTTTTTTAAAGAGGCCCTGGGGCCTGATAAAAAGGATGAGAAGGAGGATGATGAAGGCAATGGCATCCTTGTAACCCGAGGAGACAATACCGGCGCCCAGGGATTCCAGAATGCCCAGCAGTAGCCCGCCGAATACCGTCGCAAGGCCGCTGCTCATGCCTCCGATTATGGCGGCGCAGAAGCCCTTCAGTCCCAGCATGACCCCTACGTCGTAGGAAGTCATTGTCAGGGGCGCGGTGATAATTCCGGCAACTGCGCCCATGGAGGAGCTGATGGCGAAAGAGAACAAAACCATCCTTTTCACATCAATGCCCACAAGGCTTGCCGCCCTCCGGTTGTGTGAACATGCGCGCATGGCCTTGCCCCCGATGCTGTGATGGAAATAGAAGCGGTTCACGGCAATGATGAAAAGAGTAATGCCGACGATCCACAGATGCTGCGGCAGGAGTGTGGCGCCAGCCACATCCAGCGGCTCGCTGCCGGTAAACATGGGAAGGGAATGGGTATCCTTTCCCCAGACCAGCATGGCGATACCGCGGATCAGAATACTGGCCCCGATTGTTATGATAACAAGGATTAAAGGAGAGGCATTCCGCAGCGGTCGGATGGCAAGACGCTCGAAAACAACACCCGCAACTGTTGTGAACAGGACGGCAAGGAGCATGGCCGCGAGGAGTGGAAGTTTTAATACGGCAAGAAAGAACCAGGTCATTATTCCGCCAAGCATGACGAACTCCCCTTGGGCAAAATTGATGATCCCGGTTGAGTTGTAGATGATGGCGAAACCTATACCGATGAGGGAATAGATTGCTCCGGTGGAAAGACCTGAAAGAATGTATTGCAGTATCTGATGAGACATGTTTTCCAATCTGTCATGTTATTCAGAGTCGCCGCTGCAGGGCAGGCGAGAAAAAGAGACGCCCTTCCGGGCGTCTCTGTCCAGATCCGATAAGGATTTACACTCGCCTATTTGACAAAGGTCCAATCCCGGCCCTTAACCTGAAGAAGAACGAAAGCGTCTTTTGTCAGACCACTGTGGTCCCTGGGTGTAAAATTGAAAACGCCACCAATTCCGGCGAAATTTCGCGTTTTTTCCAATTGTGAACGAATAGCTTCAGGCGACGCTCCGCCCCTTTCAACAGCGCCCTTCAGGAGCATGATCGCGTCCCACGCATGACCGCCGAAATGGTCGCCTTCCACACGGTAGCGACGCTGGTATTCACGAACAAATGCCAGTAGCGGTTTTTTCTGTCGGTCGGAATCCGGCAGGATATCGGCCACCAGGACCCTTCCGGAGGGAAGAATTATTCCTTCGGCTGCGTCGCCGGCAAGGGAGATGAATTTCTTCGACGAGACTCCGTGGCTCATGTAGAGGGGCAATTTCATGCCCAACTGTCGTGAATTTCTCGCCACAATAGCCGGTCCAGGATTTGTGCCCCAGCAGATGAGGGCCTGGGCTTTCCCCGCGCGGATCTTGGTCAATTGAGGTGTCATATCCGTGTCTTTCGGTCCATAGGTGTCGTCCGACAGGATCGTAATCCCATATTTCGGCGCCAACGCCTTCAACTGCTCCCTTCCTGACGAACCAAAGGAGTCGGATACGGTCAGAAGGGCCACCCTGGTCATTTTTCTTTTCACCAGATGTTCATAAATCCGGGCTACCGCGAGATAATCATTCTGCGCGGTCTTGAATACCCAGGGTTTTACCGGTTCCGTTATCTTAATCCCGGCCGCGCATGAAATGAGGGGGATCTTCGCCCTCTGGGCAATTGGAATGACTGCCATGGAATCGCCGGTTGTACTGGGACCGACTATGGCCACAACACCCTCTTTGACCAGCCTCGTCGCTGCCTGCACCGCCTTGGTCGCATCACCCTGGGTGTCATAGGCGATAAGTTCCACCTTGCGTCCCTTTATTCCTCCGGCTGCATTTATCTGATCGACAACCATCTGTGCGCTGTTTCTCTCCGGTTCACCCAGAAAGGAAGCCGGGCCGGTCACTGAAAAAAGTCCTCCTATCTTTATGGGAGGCGCGGCAAAAAGCGTGCCGGCAGGCAAAAAAAGGAAAAGCGTGAAGAAGACAATACCATGAACTGTTCTGGATAACATTTGATCTCTCCTTTGCATGATTCCCGACACGGTTCAGCGAGCCAGCATCCAGTCTCCCCTGGAAACCCTCACCATCTCAAATGCGGAAAGGTCGAGGCCATTATGATCTCTTGGCGACAATGTAAACACACCTGAAACCCCGACCATTTTTCTGATTCTCTCCAGGCCGCCGCGAATCTTGTCCGGTGTCGCTCCAGATGTCCTGATTGCCTCCAGGACCAGTCGATACCCGTCATAGGCGTAACCACCGAAGGTGGAAGCCTCTGCCTTGAATCTCTTTCGATAAGCCAGATCATACTCCCTGAGAAGCTTGACCTGGGGATCATTCTTGGGAAGGATGTCATAGACTGCCAGTTTTCCGGCAGGTAACGTAACACCTTCGGCGGAAGCCGCTCCAGCTAGTTCAATGAATTTTTTAGAGGCAACCCCATGACTCTGGTACAGGGGAGTCTTTATGCCTAGCTGCTTGATATTACGAGTGACCACGGCCGGTCCCGGATTGGTTCCCCAGCAGACGATAGCATCCGGTTTAGCGGCGCGGATCTTTGTCAGTTGCGGGGTCATATCGGTATCCTTGGGAGAAAAAACCTCGTCGGCGACGATGATAAAACCTTTTTTGGCCGCAAGCGACTTCAGTTGCTCGCGACCGGATGCGCCATAGGAATCGGAAACCGTCATCAAAGCGATTCTTTTCTGACCCAGTCTGGATGCGTAGTTGAATATTTTTTCCCCGGCAACATGGTCATTGGCTGGAGTCTTGAAAACCCATTTCTTGACCGGTTCCGTTATCTTGATGCCGGCCGCGCACGAAATAAGGGGAATTCGCTCCTTTTCCGCAATGGGTATCACGGCAAGGGATTCCCCTGTAGTGCTTGGTCCGATAATGGCCACGACCTTGTCGTTTCTGATCAGTTTTGTCGCCAGTTGTACGGCCTTTGTCGCGTCTCCCTGGGTATCATAGATAAACAGCTCGACCTTGGCGCCGTTCACACCGCCTTTCGCATTGGTTTCACTGACCAGCATTTCCAGGGTGTTTCTTTCCGGCTCTCCAAGAAATGCCGCTGGGCCGGAAACAGCGAACAGACCGCCGATCCGGATGGTTGGCGCCGCTGACGCGGCGGACGCGCATACAAGCACACACAGTACCGCTAACAGGTACGACCTGAAACTTCCCATAGAACCTCCAATTCAATAAAAAAGATAAAATAGTCCAGCAGGCAATCGGTCACATGCGATACAATCGCTCACCTTCCAGCACATTGAAACCTTTCTCCGTAAGAGTACGGATTGCTTTTTCCGTCTCATCAAAGCGGAATATTATTACGGCGTTTTCACCGCAGCGCTCCACAAAGGCGTACATATATTCAACATTTATCGACGCGCTGTCGAGAGCCCGGAGGATCTCCGAAAGCCCGCCCGGCCTGTCAGGCACCTCAATGGCGACCACCTCGGTCTTGCTTACGGTGAAGCCCTTCTCTTTCAGCACCTGTTTGGCTGTTTCCCGATCATTTACAATAAGGCGCAGGATTCCGAAATCACTCGTATCCGCAAGAGAGAGGGCGCGGATATTGACCCCTGCCTCCCCCAGAATTGCGGTAACCTCGGCAAGGCGCCCCGATTTGTTTTCTATAAAGATGGAGATCTGTTCGACTTTCATTGGAACCTCCTCGTAACTGTTCAGGAAGATAATTGATTAATTGCTCAGGAATGAGATGGAAGTATCAGCTCGGACGCCTATCCAGCACCCTTTTCGCCTTTCCTTCGCTCCGGGCAATGGTTTTTGGCTCCACCAGGCGCACCTTGCAGCTTACCCCCAGCAGATCCTTGATCTCCTTCTCAATGTTGTGGGCAAGGACCTGTAACTGCTTTATCTCATCGGAGAAGATACGCTCATCCACCTCGACCTGAACCTCGAGAATGTCCAGGTTGTCCTTACGGTCCACGATGAGGAGGTAGTGGGGTTCCACACCCTCAATTCTCATGAGGATAGACTCGATCTGCGACGGGAACACATTAACACCTCGAATAATTAGCATATCGTCGCTACGGCCGCTCATACGAGCAATACGCGCGTGTGTTCTCCCGCACTTGCAGGGTTCATATGTGATGCTGGTGATGTCTCTTGTGCGATATCGAAGGAGCGGGATTCCTTCCTTGGTGATGGTAGTAATGACCAGTTCACCCTTTTCACCTTCCGATAAGGGTTCACCTGTATCGGGATTGATTATCTCGGGAATGAAATGATCTTCCCATATATGCAGTCCGCACTTCTCCTCAAGACATTCGATGGCCACCCCCGGCCCCATGATCTCGGAAAGGCCGTAGATATCGATGGCGCAGATGTTGAGTTTTTCCTCAATCTCCATTCTCATGGACTCGGACCATGGCTCAGCGCCGAAGATACCCACGCGCAGCCTCAGTGAGCGGAAGTCTACACCCTCCTCGACGGCTGATTCCGCCAGATAGAGGGAATAAGAAGGGGTACAGGTAAGCACCGTTGAACCAAAATCCTTCATGATAAGAATCTGCCGCTTTGTGTTCCCCCCAGACATCGGTATGACTGACGCCCCAAGCCTTTCCGCCCCGTAATGAGCGCCTAGCCCGCCTGTAAAAAGGCCATATCCGTAAGAATTGTGAATAATATCACCCTTATGTACGCCCGCTGCGGCAAACGAACGGGCCATAAGCTCGGACCAGAGATCTATGTCCTTCCTGGTGTACCCGACGACCGTAGGTTTGCCCGTGGTTCCGGAGGAAGCGTGAATTCGAACGATATCGTCCATGGGCGCGGCAAACAGACCATAAGGATAGGAGTCTCTCATATCCTGCTTGAGGGTGAAGGGGAGCCGCCTGAGGTCATTCAGGGAGCGAATGTCAGCGGGTTTAATGCCGGCACTGGCAAGTGACTCACGGTAAAAAGGAACATTGGCATATACTTTTTCAAGCATAGCTTTAAGTCTTTTCAGTTGGAGTGCCTCAAGAGCGGGGCGCGGCAGGGTTTCGAATTCCTCGTTGTAATACATCTCATGTCACCTCGCTGCGTGATAAAAACAGGTTCAACAAAATTCCCTTCCCAGGAGAAAGGCCTTACGGTTGATCTCCAAGGCCTTCCTTGGAACCATTTTATCAAGCGCCTGCAACCAGTAATCTTCCGCGATATCCAGCCGCCTGGAAACCGCACCCAGGAGCACGGTATTGGCTGCCCGCCGGTTTCCCGCGTCTGACGCCAGTTTTTCACCGTCAATGAGAACAAAATCCGGAAACCTTTCACTGATACGTTCCGCGATACCCTCAGGGTATGATTCCCGGCCCATCAGAACCGAAGGTGGAGGAATCCGCAAGTCATTGGCCACTACCGTAGCGCCTGGTTTCAGCAGTGGAAGGCAGCGGTATGTTTCCATCAGTTCGAAGCCGAACAGAAGGTCACCCTCCCCTTCCGGAACAGTCGGGGAATACACCTCCTGGCCGTACCTTACGTGGGAAACAACACTGCCACCACGCTGGGACATGCCGTGTATCTCGCTTTTCTTGACGTCATACCCCGCCAGCATGAAGGTCTCGGAAAGGATCTCCGAGGCCAGCAGGATGCCCTGGCCGCCGACACCTACAAGAAGAAGATTCTTGACCTTTTCGCTCATCTAATCCTCCCTATGGCGTCAAACTTGCATAACTGGCGGCAGACATCACATCCGGTACAGAGATTGGGATCGATACGGGGAGCGCCTTTTCTACCCTCATGAGGCAGCCATTGTATGGCCGGGCAACCCAGGCCGAGGCAGGCGCGACAGGAGGTGCATCTGGCGGAATCCACACTGCACACGGCGCCCCTCTGAAAGACACCTTCCCGCTTGATAAGAACGCAGGGTTTATTGGTTATGATCACGGATGTCTCCGCCCGACTCATTTCCTCACTGAGGGCCTTTCCTGTTTCATCCAGGTCGTAGGGATTCACTACACGGACATGCTTCACCCCCAAGGCATTGCATAGAAGCGGGATGTCCACCTTTTGGGCGGGTTCATTCATGAGTGTGTAGCCTGATGCGGGATTGTCCTGACGTCCGGTCATTGCGGTTATGCGGTTATCAAGGATGATCACTGTAGAATGAGCATTGTTGTAAACCATGTCCATGAGCCCGGTGATCCCGCTGTGGAAAAAGGTGGAATCACCGATGACCGCCACCACCCTTTTTTTCTCTTCTTCGGATACCACCTTTACCGTGCCGGTTGCATTGCCGATGGAAGCGCCCATGCAGACACAAGTCTCCATAGCGGAAAGGGGGGGGAGAAAGCCGAGCGTATAGCAGCCGATATCCCCTGTTACGTATGAGTTCAACCTGTTCAGCATATAAAAGACACCGCGGTGCGGGCATCCGGGACACATGTTCGGCGGCCGTCCGGGAAGTGTCCCGAGGGAAGGCTCTTCGCCCCGCTTCAAGACATTTTCACTTCCGACACCGATGGCGGAGAAGGCGCTCGTTATCCTCCCTGGGGACAGCTCGCCGCAAAGGGGAATGAAATCCTTCCCCTTCACGGAAATCCCCAGGGCCTTCACCTGGTCCTCGATAAATGGATCCAGCTCTTCCACCACGAACAAGCGGTCGACCTTTGACGCAAAATCCCGGATAAGCGATACGGGCAAAGGATTGACAAGCCCAAGTTTGAGTGTTGAAAAAGAGGGGAAGGCCTCCCGCACATACTGATAGCATGCGCCGGAAGTGATGACACCAATGCCCGCATCACGCAATTCCATGCGGTTCAGGGGCATGACGCCCGCTTTTTCCGCAAGCCTCGCCATTCTTTCCTCTACCAGGGGATGACGAACCCTGGCATTTCCGGGCAACATGACCTGCTTCGCGGCGTTGGAGACAAGGGTGGGCGCGGGAAGTCCTTCAACCGGATTTTCCAGTCTGACGATGGATTTACTGTGGGAGATACGGGTTGTAGTGCGCAGCATCACCGGTGTGTCATACTCCTCGGACAGCTCCAGCGCAAGACGCGTGAACTCCTTGCATTCATGGGAGTCCGCCGGTTCAAGCATGGGAACCTTGGCAAATTTGGCATAGTTACGGTTGTCCTGCTCATTCTGGGAAGAATGCATCTCCGGGTCGTCGGCGGTCACCAGAACCAGACCGCCCCTGATGCCTGTGTAGGAGAGGGTAAACAGGGGGTCGGCGGCGACATTGACACCCACATGCTTCATGGCCACCAGTGTTCGAGCGCCGGCAAACGACGACCCCATGGCAACCTCCAGAGCCACTTTCTCATTTGGCGACCAGGAGGCGTCGATATCCTTGAAGCGTGTAATGTTTTCCAGGATTTCCGTGGAAGGCGTGCCCGGATATGCCGTAGCCACCCTGACGCCGGCTTCATATGCGCCGCGGGCAATGGCTTCGTTTCCGGAAAGGATTTCTTTCATAGGGAAAGTGCCTCCTGAAACAAAAAAATACGGGAATTTCTTCCCGAAATCGCCGAGAAATATACAGACAAACAAGGTTTGATGTCAACAGCTAACTGTCTCAGACAATGCAGCCGCAAGGCATCCGGGCGACGGAATCCCCCCCTACGCCATCAAGCAGGAGTCCCTCAAGTAGCCCGGTATCACACACGACCATATCGTGGAAACCGAAGAGCTCCATGGTCCTGAGTGTGATAAGAATTCCGGCGACAACCAGGTCCTCCCTCCCATTCTCCAATCCGGGAAAGGCCAAACGCTGTTCCGGAGGAAGGGGAATGAGCTTCCGTCCGATACTCCGGATAGATTCCAGGGCAAGAACATGCCCATGGACCTTACTGTAGTCGAAATCCGGCAACTCCCTGTCAATGGCGGCCAGGGTTACCGGCGTACCCGCCGTCCCAACCAGCGTAGCCCATGAAAGGCTTTCACCATGTCCCGACGCCTTTATCTCGTTTCGAAGATTCAGCAATTCCCTGTCAATCTTTTCTTCCATGGATGCCGGATCACCCTTGCCCTCGGTCAGCCTGACGACCCCCATGGGGAGACTACGTGTAAAACAGGGCTCGCAACCTTGGGCAATGGTATATTCAGTGCTACCGCCGCCGATGTCGAAGATGAACACATATCCTTTCATCTCCAGACCGGCAGATACCCCCCGGAGATTCAGAAGCGCCTCTTCCCGGCCGTCTATCACCCGCGGAAGGATTCCGGTCGTTCGATAAACTTCCCCCATGAAATCAGCTCCATTGACGGCATCGCGAACCGCGCTGGTTGCCACGGCTCGGACGTCCTCCACCCCGTGGCGCGAAATCTCCCCGGCAAAATCAAGGAGCGCCTCCATTGTCCTGGAACGGGCATCCGCTGACAGACCGTTTTTCCGTGAAAACCCTCCCCCCAGCCGGGTTATCCGCTTTTTTACGACGATGGGTACTATTCGCCGTCCATCCGTCACTCTACCTATCAGGAGGCGGGCGCTGTTTGTTCCGAGATCAATCGAGGCCAGAGGCTTTTCCATCAATAAGGTTTCTCCTTGCTTCCATAATCGCGAAGGCTGTTTCACCTATGCGGACGAACGCGGCAATAATATCCATGAAAAGGAGTCCCGCAATCACCGAGCATTCACCGGTACTCAGCCTTTCCAGATGGTTTCCCTTCAGGATTTCCGCCGTGCGGCGCAGTTCTTCCTTCAGCACGCGATTACCATCCAGATCGGGGCGCTCGTCATGGTCAAGGCAGTCCAAGGCCGCAACCATAAGTGTCTCAGCCCCCTTTGCAAGGGATGCTATCTCCTCCATGGCAGCATCGGAAAAATATACGTTTTCTTCCTTTTTACGCCGCAAACACTCGAGTATTACTTCACAGTTATCTCCGATCCCTTCCAAATCATTGACGTTCTCCAGCAGCACGGGCACCTCTGCCGCGGCCTCCGGTGAGAGTGGTTCACGGGCCAGCGCCACCAGAAACGAGGACAGGTCTTTCTGCAGTACATCGAGAAGGTTCTCCCGCTGCCTGATGCGTGATTCAGTCCTTGCGTCAAAACCGGAAAACTGCCTCACGGAATCACCCACCATGAAACTGGCAACCTTCGCCATCCGCTTCAACTCGCTTCCCGCCTGCACAAAAGCAAGAGAGGGAGTATCGATGACCCTGAAGTCCAGATACCTGGCATGGGGGTCCATATCGGTATCACTGTTTGCATCGGGCAATGCCTTGGCTGCTGATCGGGCAAGGAATCCGATTGTCGGGAGAAAAAGGAGGGCGCTCAGGACGCTGAACACCGTGTGACTATTGGCTATGGCCCGTGCCACATCAACCCTCGCCGCGGGTGGCAGGCTCACGTTTTGTTGACCGTTTCCCTGTACCGCAATGAATGAGGTGTCACCGGGAGTTACCATGGCAACCAGGCGTAAAAACAGGGGGAAAAGAAGGAAGGCGACTCCAGCGGATAGCACCGAAACAAGGGAAAAGAAGAGAACGGTTCGCCGTGCCGCCGGTGTCCCGCCGATAGCGCCGATTCCCGCTAGAGCAGCGGTTCCTATTATCTCGCCCAGCGTCATGGCGGCCGCCTGTTCGAAACCGATGGAACCACTGGCCGCCAGGGCTATGACAACACCCAGGGCGGCGCTCCCGGATTGCACGAGAAATGTCAGGAGAGCGCCGGAGACAACGCCGGCGAGACGCAGGTTTACCAGAACGGTGTGAAAATCCTGGAAGACGGAATTTCCTCCCAACGCGGCAAATCGGCTCTCCATGACCTCAAGGCCGAAAAACAGGAGGCCGAAACCGAGAAGCACCTCTCCCAGAAAAGCGAGCCTTCGTCTTCTGGTGAAAAACCGGAGGAAGACACCAAGAAAAATGGAAGGAAGGGCCAGGAATGTTATTTTGAAGGCAAAGAATTGAACCGCTATGGTTGTGCCGATGCCGGTTCCAATCAGCATCGCCAATGCCTGGTAGAGCGAGAGAAGGCCGGCGTTCACGAAGCCTATGATGAGTATGGATGCGGCGCCGCTGGACTGGAGAATTATTGAAAGCGAACCACCGGCAAGGGCGGCGGAAATCCGGTTTCCGGTAATTACTTCTATACACCGGCGAACCCCTCCTCCGGACAGCCTCTGCAAGCCGTCAGCCATGGTCTTCATACCAAGAACGAACAGCCCCAGACCTCCCAGAGCCTCGACCAGTTTTAAAAGGAGCATATCTTGATACTCCGGAATATCATCAGAATCGGAAAATTAATGTCATCAGGGGACGAAACCGTGGACGTTCTTGTATCAGGGCATCACATTCCACATAAAAGCGGATCGTCAGGCGCATGGCAAACCCCTCCGCTGCGGAATTTATTACTCTGATAAATCGGGAGGTTGTGAGTGGAAAGACAACCTACTTGTCAACCTTTTCCTTTAGTTCTTTACCGACCTTGAAGAAGGGAAGTCTTTTGGGCTTGACGGTGATGGCTTCACCCGTTTTCGGGTTACGTCCCACGTAGGGCTTGTAGTGCTTGATTACGAAGCTGCCGAATCCGCGGATTTCGATCCGCTCACCCGCATGCAGAGCATCTGACATGGACTCGAAAATGGTATTGATTATCTCTTCCGATTTTTTGAAAGAAAGATCTTTCCTTTCGGCGAGGGCTTCAATAAGCTCAGACTTGTTCATCTTTTCTCCTCCATATATCTTGGTTCACCAAATGTGCCGACATTTCATGTTATAGGCAGCAGACAAAAACTCCCTCCATCAGGCATGGAAACCTTGGGACGGGATTGTATTTCATCAAAATTGATCAGGTTCCGGAATAAATTGATACACTCTGTATTGAAATACACCCGCCAGGCTGACTTGACACGCCAGGCGTTATAACATCTACAGTTCAAACGGAGTTTTACAATATACAAGTTTACGCGTCCCCCGGTGTTCATCCGTCGGTTTCCCGCACCCCGGGGGGCTGGTTTGAACTTGCAAATATCTCTCCCAAAATATTCAAGTTTTACGAAGGAGGGTTATACTTTCGATGTGATGCGTCTGGGGAAACATGTCTACGGCACGGACAGCGGCCACCTGATACCCTCTCTTCCGGAGCTCGGCGATATCCCGCGCCAGGGTCGCCGGATCGCATGATACATAAAGTATTTTCTCCGGCGACATTTCCGCTATGATCCTTACAGCTTCAAAAGCGCCGGTTCGAGGGGGATCAAGGAGCACGAGGTCAAAGCGCTCTCCCGCGTCTGCCATGCAACGGAGGGCCTTTTCCGCCGGGGCGCACGAAAATCGGGTATTGGGGATGAAATTGCGCCGCGCGTTATGGACCGCGTCTTCAATGGATTGCCGGAAGTCTTCGATACCGGTGACTTCACCGCAGAACCGGGAGATGGGCAGGGAAAAGTTTCCATTTCCGCAAAACAGATCAAGGACTTTTTCCGTTCCCTTGAGATCGGCCCATTCAAGAGCGGTCCCGATCAGAGCAAGATTCTGGCGGTAATTCACCTGGGAAAAACCTCCGCAACGGAAGGAAAGCCGGATTTCCGGAAGTTCCGGATACAGATTGGGCGGAATTGAATAGCTCACCCGTTCGTCCCCCCAGACCTTGCGCATCGAAACCTTGCGCGCCGTCTGAAGAAAGACGCCCGTTACCGGCATGCGGCCGGGAATGGTTTTTTCCAGCCATCCGGAAACCTCAGGGATCGCCTCACCTATATAGTGAAAAAGCAGGAGAGCGCCGCCGTCATCGCCAACGGCGACATCTATCTGGGGAAGCCGCGCCGGATCCGGAAAAGCCCCGAGAAGGGGCAGGAGCGACTCATAGAGCAGATTCACCCTGTCATCGGCTATCAGGCAGCCACCGGGGATGTCGATTACAAAATGAGACCCTCGGCGATAGAATCCGCAGTGAAATCCATCCTCTGCGCGCCGGACCTTGAACTGTACCCGCGAACGATAGCCCAACGGCGATGGAGCTGGAATCATCGGCAGGAACACGTCCGGCTCAACCCGCGCGATTCTCCAGAGGGTTTCCGCGAATATGTCCTGCTTCGCTTTCACCTGGACATCATACGGCAGATGCTGCCAGCAGCACCCCCCGCACTGCCCGAAGGCACCGCACGGGGACGCCGTTCTGGCGGCCGCCGGCCTGATCAGTTCCAGGAGTTCTCCTTCCTGATACGACTTCTTGCTCCTGGTTACCCGTACCTTCGCCAGGTCGCCCGGCGCGGTAAAGGGCACAAAGCAGACCTTACCGTCCACACGGCCGAGGCCCGCCCCGCCGAAAGCCAGCTTTTCGATTAATATCTCCACTCATGCCCCCTCATATCCGAGACCGGACGGCATTTTCCCTTGCCTTGGCCAACTCTGAAAGCACGAGTTTGCGGGGAAAGGTTTCATGGGAAAAATAAGGAAGAACGTTGTTCATAAAGTCCGAGACCATACGGTCCCGCGCCACCTCGATATGGGAAAAGGGGACCCCCATTTTCTCGCACGTGCGGGAATAGACGGCTGAATCGCCCAGAAGCCTTTTTGCTTCAGCAAAAGTCTCCGGGCAATCGAAGTATTCGGCCTGAAGGGGCACGCGGCAGACAAACCGGAGCCTGACAAGGTGGTAATCCTCATAATAACGGCGGGTAGAGTCCGACAGTGATATGCAAAAGCCGTTGGGCAATTCAATATTATTGACCAGGGTTTCCATCGGGGAAAGCATCCTTTCAAGGGATTATGAAAGTTACGATTAATGGACCTGTTCGGCGAGAAATTGCAACAAAAATCTTTTGAGGGGTTCAGCCGCTTCCTCACGTATATCGTAATAGACGCGCAAAAGCGGCTTTGAAATGCGGATAAGACCACGTAAATCCATCGGAGTCGCTGAAATCACGAGATCACAGGGCGTGCATTCTATTGTGTTACAAAGTTCACCCATCTGTTCCGCGCTGTATCCCAATGCCGGGAGAGCGCGGCCGATGTGGGGGTAGAGGCGGTAGGCCTCCGCTATTGAACCTGTCGCGGCGGGGCGAGGATCAACGATCTCGGACGCGCCGAAGCGCAGCGCGGCCATGTATCCGGCCCCGAACGGCATCCCGCCATGGGTGAGGGATGGGCCATCCTCGATCACAAGAACGCGCCTGCCGGCGATCCTGTCCGGTTCGGCAACCGTAATATCCGACAGCGTCCTGATTATGACGCACTTGCCGTTGACCTCCCGGATGGCCTCTTCCATCCGGTCACACTCCCAAGGCTCCACGGCATTGCTCTTGTTGATAATAACCACCCCTGCCCGTCTCAGGTTCACCTCTCCGGGAAAATATTCCGTTTCATGGCCCGGCCGGAGGGGATCCACCAAGGTGATTTCCAGATCAGGGACAAAAAAGGGAAAATCGTTGTTGCCGCCGTCCCACAGCAGAACGTCTGCCTCCGCTTCCGCGCAACGCAGAATCATGCCGTAATCGACGCCCGCGTACACCACGGCGCCGGCCTTAAGCAGGGGCTCGTATTCCTCCCTCTCCTCGATGGTGCAGCGGTATCGCGCCAGGTCGTCGAGAGACGCGAAACGTTGCGCCACCTGATCCGCCAGTCTGCCGTAAGGCATTGGATGGCGGACAACCACGGGATTCATGTTCTCTCGCCGGATTATGTCGCACAGGTAACGGGTTACCCCGCTCTTGCCGCAACCGGTGCGCACCGCGCAGACGGAAATAACCGGCTTGCGGCTCTTCAGCATGGTGGAAGCAGGGCCGAGAAGGGTAAAATCAGCGCCGTGCGCCAGGGCCAGAGAAGCCCTGTGCATTACCTCTTTATGGGAAATATCGCTGTAGGAGAAGACCACACGATCAACCCGCAATCGCCCCATCAGTTCCGCCAGCCCGGATTCGTCATAAATGGGTATGCCGCGCGGGTAAAGCCTTCCCGAGAGGGATGGGGGATAGCGCCTGTCGGTGATAAACGGGATCTGAGCCGCCGTGAATGCTACCACCCGGACTCGTGGATCATCCCGGAACGACACATTGAAATTATGGAAATCACGACCGGCGGCCCCCATTATGAGAACCCTTTCCCGTCTCATTGCAGCCCCTGTATTGCTTCTTCCAGGATACTCAGCGCCATTTCCATTTCCTCTCTTGACACATTAAGAGGAGGGATGAAGCGGATTACATTGCGTTCAAGCCCGCACCCTATCAGGACAAGACCCTTCTCAAGGCAGGCATCCATGACCTTCCGGCACGCGGTCCCGTTCGGAGCGCCGTCGGTCCCTGAAAACTCTATGCCGATCATGTAGCCGTAGCCGCGCACATCACCCACCAGAGGATATGAATCCGCGAGACAGCAAAGCCTTTCCAGGATTTCCGCGCCGATTTCGGACGAGCGGACCAGAAGACCTTCTTCCCTTATCACGTCGATGGTGGCCATGGAAGCGGCGCAGGAAACCGGGTTGCCCCCGAACGTCGTACCGTGGGCGCCCGAAGGCCACTGTTCCATTATTTCTTTCTTCGCCACAACCGCTGAAAGGGGATAACCGGAAGCTATCCCCTTCGCGACCGTCATGATGTCGGGAGAAACACCGGAATGCTCGCAGGCAAACCATCGCCCAGACCTCCCCATGCCGGACTGGACCTCGTCGAAAACAAGGAGTATGCCGTGCCGGTCGCAAAACATGCGCAGGGCGGCAAGGAAAGATGGTGGCGCCGGGACATACCCCCCCTCCCCCAGCACCGGCTCGATAATCACGGCGGCGATTTCATCGGCGGGAATCCGGCGCATGATTATTGTTTCAAGCTCCGAGAAGCAGGGGCGCCCGCAGGAAGCCGGGTCTTGCCGGTAAGGACAACGGAAGCAGTATGGATACGACGTCTGATATACGGACGGGAGAAGGGGGTGGTACCCCTTCCGGTATGCCGCGGAGCTGGTAGTTACGGACAGCGCGCCGAAGGTCCGGCCGTGAAAGGCGCCGGTGAAGGAGATGATCCCCTGTCTTCCGGTGACATATCTGGCAAGCTTCAATGCCCCGTCAACGGCTTCCGCGCCGGAGTTGCTGAAAAAAAGGCGATCGAGCCCTCCCGGCATGATTGAAATCAGCTTTTCCGCCGCGGCGACCGTTGTTTCATTCAGGTAGACGCCCCCGGTGTGCGCGAGGCTTGCCATCTGCGCACAGGCCGTGTCGACGACCCTCGGATGGTTGTGACCGATATTCAGCACGGCCAGACCTGAAGAGAAATCCAGAAAACGGCGGCCGTCGTCGGTGTACACATAAGGACCCTGGCCGCGAACAACGGAAAAAGGATAGTAGAAATGGAGGGCAGGCGTAAATACCTGCTTCGCGCGCTGGAATACGTCATCATTGCATGGCATGGCTAATCCTCCCTTGTTTTCTTTCCGGACTCAACACAATATAAACCAGAGTACCAGAGCAACCCCGCCTGGCAAGATTGATGTCAACTTTCCCGGAAAAGGTAAATCACCTTGCATTTTTTGACAAATCCGACTATAAACTGTGATGTTTCGCACTCTGAGATTATCTATCGCACCATGCAACCCTAAGGAGTTTCCATGAAAAAAGAAGAAGCCATAGAGGTGGAAGGAACGGTGGTAGAACCGCTGCCCAATGCCATGTTCCGCGTCAAGCTTGAGAACGACCATATTGTTCTTGCCCATATTTCCGGCAAGATGCGCAAGTTTTTCATTAAAATATTACCCGGAGACAAGGTTACCGTCGAACTCTCTCCGTATGATCTGTCACGTGGACGCATTACCTATCGCTCAAAATAACCCCGTCCAGTACGCCTTTTATTCACCGCCATTCCCAAACCATCCGGTTCTCAAGCCAAGCTGGATCCTCCCGCACTCACGGTCCGAGCCAAGGCATGTGTTATTAACTGATGCGGCGCAATAATATCTCCGGCGAACGTGCGTCACACCCCTTGGCTGAGACAGGCCGAAACTGGACTCTCATCCCGTTCCACCGCCCCTTGGACGACTCCTTCAGCCGACCAGCATCCAGTTCAATCGATAGTAAACCGCTGGAGGCAAGGTATTTCCCCTTAACAGAGCAGTGAACAGAGGGGATATTTTATAATATCAGAACAGACGTAGCGGACCGCTTGCTTTAAGGCGCTCTCTCGTCCAAAACCATAGAAAAGGAATAACTCACATGTACACTGTAGCTGATCTGAGAAAGGGTCTCAAAATCACCATCGACGGCGATCCATACATCGTCACCTTTTTCGAGTTCTCAAAACCCGGCAAAGGGCAGGCCCTGTACCGCACCAAGATGAAGAACATGATAAACGGAACAACCCTGGACAGGACCTATCGCTCCGGTGAATCCTTCGAACCGGCCCACCTGGAAGAAAGGACCATGCAGTATCTGTACAAGGAAGGCGATAATTACTGCTTCATGGATAACCAGAGCTACGAACAGATTACGATAACCGAAGACGGCATCGGTGAAGCAAAGAATTTCCTCATCGACAATCTGGAAGTGGATGTTCTCATGTTCCAGGAAAAACCCATCGGCGTAACCACCCCCAATTTCGTGAACCTGCGCGTGGTAAAGACCGACCCGTGGATCAAGGGAGACACTACCGGCAGCGATTCAAAGCCAGCAACCGTTGAAACCGGTTATGTTCTGAGGGTCCCTCCCTTCATCGAGGAGGGTGAGCTGATCACGATCGACACCCGCACCGGCGAGTATTCCACGAGGGTGAAAGGCTAGACCTTTGAGCGGCAGACGCCTCAACCCGGAACGGATCCGCTTCCTTAAGGCAAGGGCGAAGATAATCGGCGCTCTTCGGGGCTTTTTCGAAAGCGGAGACTTTCTCGAGGTCGACACTCCACAACGAATCCCCGTTCCCATCCCTGAATCACATATCGATGTCATGCCTTCCGGCGCCTGGGTCCTTCACCCTTCTCCGGAAATATGCATGAAACGCCTCCTTTCCGCCGGTCTGGGACGTATCTATCAGATATGCCACTGCTGGCGGGACGGGGAACGGGGTTCTCTGCACCTCCCGGAGTTCACCATGCTCGAGTGGTATCGGGCCCACGCCGACTACTCGGCCTTGATGGATGATTGCGAAGGACTGGTGCGCCGCGCGGCGCGGACTGTCGGCAAGGAAAACGGACTGGAATGGAAGGGAAGGGTCATCGACCTGGAAGGTCCTTGGGAAAGACTGACCGTGCGCGAGGCGTTCGCCCGCTTCGGGGGGATGACCGCCGAGGAAGCTCTCCAACGGGATCTGTTCGATGAAATCATGGTCTGTTCCATCGAGCCGATGATCGGCTGGGAAAGACCCACCTTTCTGATTGATTATCCGGCCAACCGCGCTTCCCTGGCCAGACTGAAGCCGGAAGACGAAGGATTGGCGGAACGTTTCGAACTCTATATCGGCGGAATCGAGCTTGCCAACGCCTTTTCGGAACTGGTGGACGTGGAAGAGCAGCAATCCCGGTTCATGAGTGAGCAGCGATACCGGGAGGCATGTTCAAAGCCAGTCTATCCCCTGCCGGAAAAATTTCTCCGGGAACTGGCGGATATGCCGCCATCCGCCGGTATCGCCTTCGGCGTCGACCGGCTGGTAATGCTTCTGCAGGACGCGGACATGATAGACCAGATAGTAGCCTTTACTCCTGAAGAGCTGTGATTTCCCGTTCCGGCGCCCCTGGGTAGAGCATTTCCTCACCAAGATAGTTCCTCAGTAACAGACGATCCCCTTCAAAACGGGCGGGGTCCGGAAGGATCGGCACCTTACCCTTCCCTCCCGGCGCTTCAATCACATAATATGGAACCGCCATCCCTGAAGTGTGCCCGCGCAGCCCGTCCATTATCGACATACCCTTTTTGACATCAGTTCGAAAGTGGCCTCCGCCCCGGACAAGATCCATGTGGTGAATGTAGTAAGGACGCACCCTGATCATAAGGAGCCTCTGCATGAGCCGCCTCATCGTCCCCCCATCGTCATTCACCCCCTTCAGCAATACGGTCTGGTTTCCCAGAGGGATTCCCGCATCCGCCAGCATTGCGCAGGCATCCGCCGATTCGGATGAAATCTCCAGTGGATGGTTGAAGTGAGTATTGACATACAGGGGATGAAACTTCTTCAGCATGCGGCACAAGCCACGCGTTATCCTATCCGGAAGGGTCACGGGAACCCTTGTTCCGATTCGGACAATTTCCACATGGGGGATCTTTTTCAGCCTCCGGAGAATATCTTCAAGCTCGTCATCCGAAAGGAGCAGCGGATCCCCACCCGACAGGATGACATCACGGATGGCCGGGTGTTCCTCAATGTAGCGGAACGCCTCATCCAGCTTCCGCGTCTCGCCTTTTCCAACCGGGCAGCCGACTTTCCTTTTCCTCATGCAAAAACGGCAATAAACGGCGCAAACCGATCCAGCCAGCAAAACGACTCTGTCCGGGTAACGGTGGATGAGACCGGGCGCCGGACTCAGCGCCTCTTCATGAAGAGGATCGGGTTGCAGTCCGTCGTCCGCCAGTTCGCGGATATCAGGCACGCACTGCCGCCAGATAGGATCCCCAGGCTCATGTATCAGTCCCAGATAATGGGGAGAGATACGCATGGGATATCTTTCAGCTACCGCTTTCAACGGCGCGGGATCGAATGAAAAATATCCGGCCAGCTCCTCAGGGTCCGTAATGCATGCCGCTAATCTCTTTTTCCATTTCTTCATGGTTAATATATTCCTCATACAGGATTCTGCGGCGGCTTTTTCCGGTAAGGAACTGTGCCGAGCGTAAAAAGAATCCCGCAAATTAAGACGGATTTGCAGAGGGCTCGGGCTGATCTCCGCCCCCCTACGCCGGGCTCACTGGAGCGAACCCGGCGGGTCAACGCATACACCTCCAAAAAATTTTCCGGGGAAATGTGTGGATACGAAAACACAGGTTGGAACCGGATGCAGACAATTATACCGGCGGGAAAGGTTGGGTGATCCCTCTTCAGGCATCTTCCGTGTTAAGACCGAGGCCTTCCCACAGGAATGACAAATCCATTGGTTTTCCTCCATCCTTAAGTGCCCCGCGGGCCTCCCGCAGTTCGAAGGACTTGAGCAATTCCATTACCGCGCGACGTCCGGCGGGAGTCTTGATGGCCTTGCGGGGTGACCTGTCCCCAATCTCCGGAAGAGATTCTTCGGCCCAGGTTTCAAAATCCACGGGTGCAGGAATGGAAATCGACACTTCCTCCGCATCCCCGCGAAGATGCTCCGAGATGGCGTTCTTCAGCCAGTCCTCTCTTATCAACGACCCGCATATCTCGCGGAAAGAGATGCTGCCCGGATCCTCTCCCCTGGTCTTTCTCTGTATCCTGGCTCGGCAGGAATTCGCAACCTCGCGAGGCAATGGATAGAGTGCCCCGGACAACGTCCAATCATCCCCGGACCTCATGAGTCGGGCGCCAAGGGTTTCCCATCTCAGCAGACCTTTGGATGCCTTTCGCTCACGGACACGGAGACCCGGCGATTCAGGCCTCAACATATCGGACAGGATCATTCCCTCGCCAGGTTCAACGGCACGGATTTCGTACAGACTCAAGGGATTTTCCCTGAGATCCGCCAGCCACTTCATCCCTTCTGCCGTCAACGGAAGAGATTCCCCTTCCATGAAAATTTCACAAACCGGTTTTTCGCCGTCCTGAACCGGAATCTTCGCGTCAGTGAGGAGCCACTCCCCGATGTTGACATTGATTAATTCCTGCACTTCGGAGGAGAGAGAACCCACGGTTTCCCGTTCCCGTTTTTTCAAAGCGCCCAGAAAACCACCGAAAACGGCCTCCCGTACCCCATCGGGGTACTTCTCTCCAAGCCAGTCAAGGGCCTGCTTGGCGACAGCCGCGTCATCATGCCTTCGTGAAACCCTTCCACGCTCCTTTTCAAGACAGCATTTCTTGTACTTCTTGCCGCTGCCGCAGGGACAGATATCGTTTCTTCCAATCTTTTCCACTGTAATCTCCTTGATTCTCTCTTCCATGAATACCTGTGCGGAATCTGTTTTTTTATCAGCATTGATATCATTTTTCCATCAGAATCTCGTTTCAGCACAAAAAAATGCGGGCCAAACCGGTTCCCCGGCCACGACGGCAAGCATATTTGCGGCCGGATGGTACACTAGGGAAAAAGTGGTCCGCGAAGGAGGAAACCAGAATGCCGGAAAACATCACTATAACCATATCACGTCAGATGGGAAGCGGCGGTTCGCATATCGGGCAGAAACTGGCCGGCAACCTTGGCTTCAAATACGTGGATCGCGAGATAGTCCGGCAGGTCGCTAATCACCTGAAGGAAGAAGAAAGCCTTCTCATGGAACGCGACGAACGTGTTATGAGTCCATGGGAAAGAATTCTCAACGCCTTCTCCCTGTGCGCGCCCGAGACCGGTCACGTTCCCCCTGTCCGTTCACTTCTTGACGAAGACCTATTCGCGGTCGAAGCCATGATAATCCGAAAGATTGCCAGCCATGGCAGCGCCGTTATAGTGGGAAGGGGCGCCTTCCATATCCTGGCAAAGCATCCGGGTCTCATTAAAGTATTCCTCCATGCATCACCGGAGTTCCGCATACGGAGGGTAATGGACATATTTCATATAACCGACTATGAAAAAGCAAAAACCCTTACGGAGAACTCGGATAAACAACGCGGAAAATTCATTAAATCCATTGCACGGATTGAATGGATGAACACCACTAACTATCATCTTTCGATAGACACCGGAGTTGTCGGGTTCACGGACGCATGCGAAATGATCCTCCGAAGGGCCAGGACCATGCTCGCCAATCCATAGATGACGCTCTCGCAGATTGTCATTCCCGAGTCGGTTTTGATCGGGAATCCAGAACGTAACCTATCGGAATCATGAATGCCCGATAAAGTCATTCGGGCAAGACAAATAGAATTGGCGAGATCATCACAGATCAGTTCCCCCATTCTTCGTAGCGCACTATCTCCGAAGTTTCCTTCCTCGGTCTGGTTTCTCCCGCCGAAGCAGGATAACCTACGGGAAACAGACCTACGACCCGCATCTTTTCAGGGATGTTAAGGAGCGCCCGGACCTTATCCTCGTCGAACACACCCACGAAGACCGTGCCGAGCCCAAGGTCATGGGCCGACAGCATCAGATTCTGCGATGCGATGCCGGCATCGGTCATATAGTAAGACTGGTCCCATATCCTGCCGGATTTGACCGGGTCCGCGCATAGCGCGATAACCACGGGCGCGGCCGCGATACCCTTCTGCGCGGGATTGCTGGTATAGCCAAGGGGGGCGAAGTATGATTCCACGTAGGCCAGTTCGCTCAGACGGCGCTTCTTTTCGTCGTCCTTTACGACAACAAGCCTCCAGCACTGCATGTTGGCCCATGAGGGGGCCCGCCTGACCGCCTCGACAATCGAGTTCAGTTTTTCATCCTCAACAGGTCTGTCAAGAAATTTTCGGGTGCTTTTCCAGGTCCTTATCGCCTCGAGAGTCTCCATGGCTTCCTCCTTTTCGCGCGCCTTTTCATATCATCTATATGGGCAAACCCATGTCACTGAAGTATGCCACAGACCTGTCGGGTATGAAATCTCAGATTTCAAGCATCAGGGCGTCTGCCATGGAAAGACGGAGGTCGCCGGGCGGGTCTTCCCTGAAAAAGCCGGCGACGAAAACCTGGTTTATCGCCGCCAATGTCTGATTGAGCCGATCCAGATCTATGACGGTGTCGCCGCTCAAGGTCTCCGTGCGCCTGAAGTTTTTCGGACAAAAATCCACCCTCGCCTTCTCCCCCTCGCGGATAAGGATGGGAAGGCCGTGGGTGCGGCATATGATCGGACGATGGTCATAGACGGCGCAAGAACCATCCAGCAGCAATGGACAGATATCGCCATCCTTCAGGGATTCAACACGACTGCGCAAAAACCTCTGCCTCTCCTCCGGGAGCCTGCCGACAGCCATGGCAATGAAAACAGCCTCCACCGGAAAAACCGAAAAATGGCGGCAGCATCCGTCGCACCCCTCGCGGCAGGTGATTGCGTCTCCGCATATCGTGTGGATCTTCGCGCAGAGGGAATCCACCTTTTCCAGAAGGAGCTCATAATTATTGAACAGTTCGGAATAATTAGCCATGTTTCCTCTTCCCGGCGCCATTCAGACCGGTAACAGTATCCGGAAAAAGGCGCCGCTGTCGCTTGACTCCAGAGAGATTGAACCCTCGTGAGCCGTAACCAGGGAGCGGACTATCGACAGGCCAAGGCCGCTTCCACCCCGTTCTCGGGCAGTAGTGAAGAAGGGGCGAAAGACCTTGTCCCGGTTTACCTCCGGAATTCCGGGGCCGTTGTCGCGAAAATCAATGCAAACCAGCTTCACGCCCGATTCTTCGACCTCCCGCGCCGCTATGATCACCCTGACACTTTCCCCTCCGTGCTGCCTGCTGTTGTCGATGAGGTTGGAAATGATGGACTCGAACGTCTCCCTTGACATCCGGACCGTGAGAGAGCCGCTCTCCCGTTGCGTATGGACATGAACTCCGTGCTTCTCGAAGCGGTCCGCCAAGCGCGCCAGAGTGTCACCCAGATACGTTACATCATCGCCCGGGTGGCATGTGTCGGCCCTCGCCAGTTCCAGCAAACGTCGCACCAACCGATCCAGGCGCTCGGTATCGTCGGAGATAAACCCCAGGAACCGGGTCCGCTCCTCCGGGCTCATTTCGTGAAAATGATCTTCGAGCAATTCCACAATGCCCCGGATTGAGGTGAGAGGCGTCTTGAATTCGTGGGAAACATTGGCGGCAAATGTCCGGATGTAGTTCGCCCTCTCCTCCAATGTCCCGGCCATTGTTACAATGGATCGGGAAAGCTGCTCAATCTCATGGATACCGGTCCGCTTCATGGGCTCGATATGCGTCCGCTCGCCCCGGACGATACTCCCGGCCAGCTCCACCAGCGCCTTCAGGGGACGATTGACGGTGAGAGAGGTGAGAATTGTGATGAGCAGGACCACACCGACTATGACCAGCGCCGCAAAGAATATCTGAACCCGCTCTGTGTAGAACGCTTTTCTTATGTCCATTGGCGTCCTGGAAAGGAGCGTTACCCCTAGCACCCTCCCCTGATGAATCACAGGCATGCCGACAAAGACGCGCATGCGGGCGCCGCGACTGGCCGATATGAGAGGCGGCCTGGGCTCGTCGGAGATGCGCGTGCGGAGAAGGCTGACATATCTCCCTTCAAGAGCGCCCTTCACCTCTTCCCTGCCTGCCATTGCAAGACCAATCTCCCCGCCGCTGCTGGCAACCACGATCCCTTTGTAATCCAGCATCCTTATGCCGACGAGGGTCTTGTCCTTGCTTTCCTTGAGCAGGGGCGCCACGCGCCGCCCCGCTTCCACCGCATATGGGTCGGGCGCCGATTCTGCGGCAACGGCAGACGGGGCCGCGGGTCGAATGAGCTCCCTTGAAACCTGGAGTGCGGGAATGATCGGGTGATATTCGCCCGATGAATGGCAAGGTGGTTTTCCCGAAGCCTTGAGGGGAAGACCGTAGGCCGGAATGTCAAGAGTCACAGACAGGCCCTGGGGAGGGACTGATGACATCCTTACCATCTCTTCCCGGTAAGCAGCGCCGATGAGCACGCCCTGAGCAATCAGTTCGGTTTCCGTCCGCCGGCACAGCTCGTTTTCGTACAACCTCAGAACGACAATTCCACTCAAAGGAAGAAACAGTATTCCCAGATTGATGATAAGGAGCACGGTTCTAAGGCGCGGTTTCCAGGCCATGGTTCGCGCTTATCCGCATGTCCCGAGCCTGTAGCCGACACCATGCACCGTTTCCACGGGTTCGCAGCCTACGGCGCCGAATTTTCTTCTGATACGCCGGACATGACTGTCGATGGTCCGGTCGGTTATGTGATTATCGTAAGAATAGGCGCCGGAAATGAGTTCATCGCGGGAAAACACCTTGCCGGGATAACCCATCAGCGTGCGGAGGATGCCGAATTCCGTTACCGTAAGCTCAACACCAATCCCGTCCCATGAGGCCTGAAAACGGTCAGGGTCGAGGAACAGGCACCCGTACCGCAGGCGCCCCGCCGGCATGGACTCAGCGACGGTGTCTGGGATCCCTTCCGCGACGCCGCGCCTGAGCACGGCCTTGACCCGGGCGGCGAGTTCACGCGGACTGAAGGGCTTGGTCACGTAATCGTCACCGCCCAGCTCCAGTCCGACAATACGGTCAATCTCGTCATCCTTTGAGGAAAGGAAGATGATGGGCACGCCCGAACGGGAGCGTATCGTCCGGCAGACATCCGTCCCGTCCATCTCCCGCATCATGATATCCAGAATAATCACGTCCGGAGCGCTCTTCAGAAACAGGGCCAGCGCCTCCTTCCCGTCATCCGCCTCCATGGTGCGGAATCCGCATTTTTCCAGCGCGAAACGAACCACCTCACGGATGTGCGGGTCGTCATCGACAATCATTACAAGCCGATCTTTCGCCATCTCTCGTTTACCTCTAAGCACGAATGGATTGAAGACTCGGATGTCTCAAGCCGCGCAGCCTTTGGCTGTTCTACGCGAAATTTGCACGATTTCGCCACATAAAATCCACACCGGCTCAATCATGGCGTCACAAGCGGAGTTTAGTTTTTTTAACGAGTCGCATAATAACCGCTGCAAGAAGGAGACGCAATGAAAGAGTTTGACACGAGAATCATGCCGGTGCTCGGCGCCGGTCTGCTGCTGGGCATCGTCGCGGACCTGCTTCTCAGAACAACGCCGTGGGGCGTCAATGTTCCGATCTGTATGATTATTTTCATTGCCATGGCGGTCATCCTGGAATATCGCCACGGTTTCGGCCTGCCCCCAGGCATTGCATGGCTCATTCCCGCCGCCTGTTTCTTCAGCGGCGCCTTTGCCTGGAGAGATTCCGACGCGCTGAAATTCGCCAACGGTTTTTCTGTGTGCTGCCTGATGGCGCTTGCGGCCATGCGCAACCGTTCCGGCAGACTCAATACAGCCCGGGTGACGGAATATTCTTTCGGGCTGATTTACGAATGGCTGGCGGCGCCCTGTACATGGATCAGGGCCTCCATCCCGGTAATGATCAGGCCTGGGGGCATTCATATGAAGTTCAGCGGAACAGTTCTGGCAGTGATGCGCGGTCTGGCCATTGCCTTACCCCTGGTCCTGGTTTTCGGTATTCTATTTCTCAGCGCCGATGAGTCATTCGAAAAGCTGGTCAATCGCCTCCTCGCTTTCGACGTGACGGAATTAACGCGTATGGCGCTATGGCTCCCGGTCTTCACCCTGACCGGCGGGGGGATGCTGTTGCGCCTGTTATCCCAACCCGAAAAAGCTGACAAAGGCTACGAAAAAAGAGCTCTCTCCCTCGGACTGATCGAAACGACCATCGTGCTGGGTCTGTTGAACATTCTGTTTTTTTCCTTCATCGCCGCGCAATTACCCTATTTCTTCGGCGGCGCCGAGAAACTGGCGGAAATGCCGGTTCTAACCATGGCGAACTACGCACGGCGCGGTTTTTTCAAGCTGGTGACGGTTGCCCTGTTGCTTCTTCCCCTACTGCTGGGAATCCATTGGCTCTCGGAAACCGATTCGGAGCCTCGAACCCGTCATCTCACAATACTTTCCACACTGCTGGTGCTGATGCTTTTTGTCGTTATGGCCTCCGCCATGCACCGCATGTATCTCTACACGGAAACATTCGGGCTCACGGAACTTCGTCTCTACACATCCGCTTTCATGCTTTGGCTTGCTCTGGTATTCGCCTGGTTCATGAAGACTGTTATCTTCGGCAACCGCGAACGATTCGCCTTCGGCGCATTGGTGACAGGATTCATGGTTGTTGGAATACTGAACGTCATCAACCCCGATGGACTAATTGCGCGGATAAACCTGACCCGTTATTCTGAAAAAACGCCTGTTGATATCCAGTACCTGCTGTCACTCAGCGCCGACGCCGTGCCTTCCCTTGCCGCCGCCCTGCCGGCGCTGGATGAAAGCACGGGTCGCAAAGTAACACTGTGGATAGAGGGACAACTGAAAGAGGTCGAATCACGGGACTGGAGATCATGGAACTGGAGCGCCCACGGACTTCGGCACTCACACCGAACCCGCTGAGTCCGGGTTCAGCCGGTTTGAGCGGGGCTCTATTATGCGCAACCGCTTTTTTGTGCGGGATAAGGCGGGGTCTGTCAAGAAGATCTATTTCTTTGCGGAGAGATAATAGCACAACTTATCATTTTTCTTATGTTTAATAATTATTTTTAATAATCTTCTTGACATTCTTAAATTCCCATAGTATCTGAGAACATCTTAATTTGAACTTTTCCACATACAAACGTATCTCCAGGCGACCCGGCGAAGGTGTATGTCCGTCTTTTTCATGGAATTGACGGAACTAACTGGATCATCGATACACCGGAACACAAATCAAGGAGATGGAGCATATTTCGGCAATAAAGCGTCGGTTATTTCATAGACAAGCCGACGATTTGCTTTTGATATTTTATCAAACACCAAAAACCCGACTTTGCCTGGATTTCTCAGGAGCAGGATTGCTTCCCCTGTGATCGATTAAGATAATATACATAAGAATTACAAGAGGTTTGGAATGTTGATTATCCACTTTATGATAATGTTTATTGTAATCGTATGGTTGTTGATCATCGGCTTTTTGTGGAAAAAGATGGTCCGCCCAAAGATAGGACAGGGCAAAAACATCAAGATTGTTTGCTTCTGGTTTTTGATCCACAGCCCACTTACAGCATTCGTGCTCTATGTTGCCGCACCTTTTTATTTTCATGTTTTTGTCAACCCGCTACCCCCTGATGAAAAATACATAGAGATTTTTCAGACTCATCGCGCGGATTTGGAAACAATGATTAAGGCATATTATGCGGCACCTGCAGCTTATCTTTGGGATCACTCTCCGGAGATGCAGAAGATCAAAAAGAGAGCCGGAATTTACAGGATCGTTGAAGATGGGTATTGGAAGCCTGATTTGTATTCGGTTGAAGCGCAACGGAAACTATTACAATTTGATGATGTTAAGACAAGAGAAGGGCGCTTTGCTCTGCGTCAATTTAAAGCATTGGAGATAGAGATAGCAGATAGTCATGGCTTTGAGTCATCGCCTCGTTACCCGAGTTCCTCATTTGTCCTGAAAAATTTACTATATATCCCTACTGTACCAAAAACTTCAAACGGCAAGCTTTGGCCGCCTGTGTCGCCCCCCCAATCGCAGGATGAGTATGAGCGTTCCGCAGAACGTTTACTTCCCAGCCTGACCTCATATCCGGATAATTGGCAGCATAGCGAATGCGTCTATCGTCAATTGGAACCCCAGTGGTTCATTAAAATGTGTCGAGCCGGTAAATAGCGGTTGATTGTCTGTTAAAATTCATTTTCCCGGAGGTATTATGCTTAACGTTACGTATGTAAATTCCGCGACAAATCAAACGTATGACCCTTATGCTTTTACTTGGATATCATCTAAAGTGCAGAAAAGAGTTATCCTTGATACTGCATCAAAACTGGGTGTATCCGCGGCCGCCATTGCCGGAGCCATGGCAGAGGAGTGTACCTCTATTCGGGCTAATCCGGTCGAATTTGCCAAACAAACATGGATGGATGAGGTTGCCCTAAGGCATAATATGGGATTGGGAAGTTATCGGACACATCAGGAGTTTAAAGACGACTACGAGTGGGTAAAAGCTCATAATGGTCTGGATGGAGGCGGAAGGAAATACAAACTGGACCACCCCGTACAAATTGATCTGGGGCAAGGCAACTTCCGCTTGTCTACGGCAATTACCCTACTCTTGTCCTACCTTTATAATCATCCTACTGATACTGATGACCCGCTCGGCATAAAAAATTACGCAAATGCTTACGATACCTTGGCCCGTGATTTGGTTAAGCCAGAGTCTGACGCCACCGCTAAGTTTTTCGGCCTGATGCTGCAAGAGGCGGAAAAGTTCTTCACAGACAAGGATATTAACGCCTATGGCGGCCAATGGAGCAGCCTCCCGCAGACCTTCCGCGATGCCTTGCTGGTAACCTATGTCAATCGCGGAGAAAAGGACATAGCTGAAAAAATGAAGGAGCTTTATACAGATAAAGGCTTGCCCTATGAACCTCAGCCGGGCCTGACGGTATCAGCGGGCATGAACCACCTGCGCAATGCCGTTACCATCGGAAATAAATTGGGTCTGAGCGGTTACGGCAGCGATGTTTCTGGTGTGAGCGAGCTGGGCAGCCAAGCGTTGAATCCAGGCGCGGCGGGGCTGGCGGCGCGCTATGCCTTGAAGCAGTTGCGCTATGTCGCAGTTGAAGGAATTGATTACAGCACCAGGAACGCCAATGGCGAACTCGACCTTTTCAATCCCGCAACAAATAAGGGAAGTCTTTCCAATGAATGGATTGCTGACCGCTCTGCCATGCTCGGATGGTTCGTGAAGGTCAACATAGAGCAGGAAATATCTGCTCATAAAAATCAATTTCAAATAACAGATAATAGTATTTCCGACGACGGCTGGTTGTTTGATGATCGGATAACCAACAAAAAGATTGAGGTACGGTCTCCATGGATAGCATCACATAATGCCCATAAAGCAGTTTTCGGTGGTGAGAGAAAAGATGCTATTGAGGGCGGTCTCAACACGGACCGACTCTACGGAGGCGGCGGGAATGACGTCATTAAAGGCTACGACGGTAATGATTACATAGAAGGGGGGAAGGGAAACGACACGATTGCCGGCGGCAAAGGGAACGATATTCTGTATGGCGGGCCGGGTAACGATACCTACATTATCAAAACCGGCGATGGCACTGACACTATTGAGGACGGGGTAATTCCGGTGACAGTATATTTAACTACCTTGTCTTTGGTTTCGGGCCCCTCTTCGCCGGTCGGAGCAATCGCTCCAACTCTTCCTCCAGACGTTCCATAAACGATAATTCCCCAAGTGGTCGGCCGCTGCGTTCGTGCTTCTTCAGCAAGGCCAGTTCATCTTCATCCGTCAGAGTCAGAAAACTCCGCCAGTCACTTACTATGTCCAACAGCGGTTTGACCTTTACGAGTTGATCGTCTTTGCCGGCAAGATGGGCGGCGGCACTGCTCCAGCGATACTCTCCGGGAAGGGTGGCCATGCCGGCAGCAACGGGATTCATTTCGACATAGCGGGCGGCGGCAAGCAAATATGTTTCGTCCATGGGAAACGAGGCGAACCGTTCCTGCCACAGGTGCCCACGCCAGCTTTCCCGGAAATTGATCCGCCTTGTGTATCGGCGATGGGCTTCACCAATCGCTCGCGCCAGCCCTTCTTCTGTTTCAGGAACGGCAATAAGATGAACATGGTTCGGCATAAGGCAATAAGCCCAGACCTGAACCTGATATTTGCCGCACCACTGGGACATCAAAGCCAGATAGGCTTCATAGTCATCGTCGTGAAAAAAGGTCTGTTGTCGACGGTTGCCACGTTGCGTGATGTGGTGCGGAAGTCCAGGGGCTATTACTCGTGCTATGCGTGCCATTGGGAGACAATACCATAAGCGAATTCGATGTCAATAAAATATACTGCCCCCGTAATTTGCAACTACCATACCGCCCTTGCACCCGTAATCGCGGCAAACTGGCATTGATGAAACCGGGACCGGGGACGGGGAAACGGTAAATCATTCTTTACCTTCCCCGTTCCCCGGTCCCGCCAACCCGGCTCCCCGTCATGACACCTAACGAAAATACCGGCTCGCGCCGACACCTGGATACCGGTCTCGCCTCATTGCTGATGGCGGCGGCTTTTCACGATATTGCCGCTGATGAAGCCCAACTCCGGCATGAATTCGGCGAAGAGCCGTTTTCCGCTGAAACGGTTTTATTGGCGGCGAAGAAACTGGGGATGAAGGCGAAAATAGTCGCCCAGCCTCCGGAACGGCTTGATTGCGCCCCCCCTGCCCGCCATAGCCCTGGACAGAAGCGAGGGCTTCTTCATACTCGCCAAATATGATCCCGGGACTGCCGGAAAGCCGGAATCAGCTGCGGCCGCCCTCCCCCGTCTCCTCATCCAGTATCCGGGAAAGCCCCCCGAGGTGGTTCATCTTGACGAATTCATGGCGCGGTGGTCCGGCCAATTGATTTTCCTGACATCCAGGGCCAGCTACGCCGGCGAAATGGCAAATTTCGATTTTTCCTGGTTCATCCCCGCCATCGTCAAATACCGCACTTATTATGAATGTCCCCATAACCCCCGTCCGCCCCACCTGTCACCGAAAATCCCATAAAATCAGCCGGAAAAATAATGACAATATTACAACCTATTATATTTAATAATTCTGTTTAAATGTTTCTTGACATTCACAATTCTCCACGGTATCTGAGAGAATCTTAATTTTTAATCCTTCCACATACAAATGTATCTCCAGGCAACCCGGCGAAAACATAATGTCTGCCTTTCCATTTCGGAATAGCGCTTCCGAGTAGGGGTTGTCATTACTTACCTGCTGTCTGCTGAAGGAAGGCACTACTCCCAATCGCTGGAGGGTAGCCAGCATCGTAGTCCCTTTCATCGGGCCGCCATTGTCGGAGTGAAGAACCAGGCTTTCCGGATTGATGCCGAAACCGAGACAGGCTTTCAGGAACAGCCTTGCGCCATAGTCGTTGGATTCTTTTTAGAAACACCGTAGACGCTACTATTTTGCGGTTCCAGACATCCATGATCATATAGAGGTAAAAGAACTGTCCAAGAATCGGGCTTTTCAAGTAGGTGATGTCCCATAACCAGACCTGGCAAGGACCGGTAGCTACATGTTCTTTTGGTTTCCGGCTGGTGGCGAGTCGGGAGGGTTCCCGGTAAGTAATCAACCCATCGTCTTTGAGCACCCGGAAAGGTTTGTGAATTCGGATTATTACTACTACGACATATATCTCTTTAACATCTTAATTTATCGATCAGCAATTTGGC
>CAZHVY010000036.1:0-2510 GCA_964536305.1 uncultured Geobacter sp.
CACCCCTGTTATCACCTCTGGCACACGTACAGTTGCTATACCAAAGGCCGCGATAAAGCCAGAAAGATTGATGCCAGAAACTTCGGTCACCTGGAGAGCCGCAACATTGGCGAGATATGGAATGACGCGGATTTCCGGAAATTCCGCGAGGAAGTCGTTGGCTACGAATTTTCCTGGTGCTCGAACTGCAATGTGGCTCCGTGCGGATTCATCGACAACCCGGATTTTGTCAATGATTGCCATGCTAATACTGTCCCCTGCGGCGACTGTTTATGGTGCATGGGCATGTTCAACTGCCTTCAGTAGGTGAGCAGCTCAGGAAGGCAAGGACCTGGCCTGCCATCGATTTATAGGCCTTGGCCGAATATCAACCGATTGAAAAACTCAGGTTGTTCAAAAATAGTCAGATCGTCGCACCCGCAGGAAGCCCCGCGGAGACGTAGCAGCGCTACGCCGCACAAGGCGGCTTGCGAGGACGGCGGCGAGACGGCTGTTTTTCAACAACCTCCTGAAAGATTGGAGGCTTACCCATGGAACTGAATGACCACCCGACGGTAAAACGGTACCACGAGAGCAAAGCATCGGCGGCACTTCACCCTGCTCCGCTGAAGCTGAGCGCCGGGGAGCTGCGCTCGATGTGCCTTGAAGCAGGGGCTGATGACGCGGGTTTTGTGGAGATCACACGCCCGTCGCTGGCCGATCAAAAGGCGGCCATTCTGAAGGTATTCCCCTGGACCAGGACGCTTGTCAGTTTTGCGGGACGGATTAACAGGGAAAACCTGCGAAGTCCCGCACGTTCCATTGCGAGCCTCGAACTGCATCAAGCGGAAGAACGTCTTATCCATGCCGCCCACACTCTGGCAACGGCCCTGGAGCGTAAAGGCATTCGCGCCTCGACCCCGGCGCCCGGGTTTCCCATGGAAGCTGCCCAGTGGGGTAACGGCACGATGCACGTGGTATCGCACAAACCGATAGCCGTTGAGGCCGGACTCGGGAAGATGGGCCTCCACCACAACGTCATTCATCCCGTGTTCGGGAGTTTCGTGCTGCTCAATACCGTGCTCATCGATGCCGAAGTGGACGCATACGACACCCCCCTGGACTATAACCCGTGCCTTGGCTGCAAGCTCTGCGCGGCTGCCTGCCCCACGGGCGCCATCGGCCCGGATGGATTTTTCCATCCGGTAAATTGTCTCACCCATACCTATCGCGAACTGATAGGCGGCTTCTCCGACTGGGTCGAAAATATCGCGGACAGCAAGAGCGCAATCGATTACCGGACCAGAACCAGCGACGCCGAAACCGTATCCATGTGGCAGAGCCTGGCGTTCGGGCCGTGCTACAAGTCGGTGTATTGTATGGCAGTCTGCCCGGCGGGGGACGAGGTGATCCCGCCGTATCTGGAGGACAGAAAGGCATTTATCGAGGACGTGGTCAAGCCGCTCCAGCAGAAGGCGGAGACGGTGTATGTCCTGCCCGGTTCGGACGCCGAGAGTCACGTTCTGCGCGCCTTCCCGCACAAGAGGGTCCAGCGGGTGGGAAACGGCATCAGGCCGCCAACCGTGGCATATTTCCTCGCCTCCATGCCGATTGCTTTCCAGCGGCACCAGTCCGAGGGTCTGAACGCGACCTATCATTTCACGTTCAGCGGTAGTGAGGAGGCCGAAGCGACAGTCGTAATCAAAGACAAATCAATCAGGGTTGAAATGGGACATGCGGGCGACCCGGACGTTCGCGTGCATGCCGATGCAAAGACCTGGCTGCGCGTGCTTCACAAAGAAACCTCGATGATCAAGCAGATCGTCCTGAGAAGAATTCGCGTCAAAGGGCCGTTGAAGCTGTTCAAGGCTTTCGGAAAATGTTTTGCATAAGCTGCTGATCTGGACGAAGAACGTACTGGATTCCCAGCGCTCACTTTAGAGCGCCCTGCAGGGACTGATCAGCGTCAACCTCACGCGGCTCAGCAATCTGGTTACACTTTACAAGGTGCTTGGCGGAGGGAGTGAGTAACTACGGATTCAGGGGAAATATCTCCCTGAAAAATCAAACGCAAGAGAGGTAAATTATGAGCGACGAAAAAAAGTTTATCCAAGATGATGTTGTGTTTGTCCGGGCAGATTTTTACAAATGGTTTAACACAGAAATCCTGAGTGAATTCAGGGATGAAACCATTAAAAAGATCCAAGGGCCGTCTGAAACTGCTGCCGAAAATGAAGATATGGATTGGGATTTTGAGGTCACGACATATAAAACTAAACCTGATTAGCGTTATTCTTCAGCTGTTTGCAGAAGCGACCCTGATACGGCTTAGCAATCTGATGACGCTCTACAAGGTGCTTGGCGGGGGGGGTGAATAAAGAGAAAGGAGTACTGGACCGAAAAACTTGGAGGAAGTCATTCGCACTGTGTACTGCACGACCCAACATGAAGAGGAAACACCATGGGAAGAAGTGGGAAATCAGGTACGGAAAGGATCGGAGGAACGGCAATGAATAAATTGTTCGAGAAAA
>CAZHVY010000036.1:2520-31484 GCA_964536305.1 uncultured Geobacter sp.
TGCAAGTGGATGGAAGGGCGGCGCCGTGGCAGTTAGCGGTTCACGGCGACGAATTTGTTCCCGGTCTCGCGGAAATGGTCCAGGCAATTCGCAATTCTCAAGCCAAAATTATCCTGCAACTGGCGCATGGCGGATGCTACGCCCCTACCGCATTAACCGGACAAGAAGTAGCAGGGCCTTCGGTGAACGATTCCGATCTGTTTCCAAATTGTCAGGAGATGACTCTCCTCGAAATCCAGGAAGTTGTCAAAGCTTTCGGCAAGGCTGCCGGACGTGCCCAAAAAGCAGGTTTTGACGGTGTGCAGCTGCATGCGGCCCATGGTTATCTGTTGAGTGAATTTCTCTCACCCTTTTTTAACAAACGTACGGACAACTACGGCGGCAGCATCGAGAATCGTGTGCGAATCCTGCTGGAGGCGCTCCAAGCGGTAAGGGATGAAGTCGGCGAGGAGTATCCTGTATTCGTGAAGATCAACTCCGAGGATTTTGTCGAAGGCGGTCTTACTGTAGAAGAGATGCTTGAGGTATGTGTAATGCTCGAAAGGGCCGGTATCGACGCGATAGAAATGAGCGGCGGGACAATCTTTGCTTCCGGGGCCTATTCCAGTTGCAGGATGGGTGCTTTGGATTCGCCTGAAAAAGAGGTTTATTACAAAGACTGATTATGTCTCCCTTTGCCGCCCGCTGATCCGCGAACCAAACCTGATTAAACGTTGGAAAGATGGAGACACTGCGCCGGCAGCCTGTGTTTATTGCAACGGATGTTTCGGACCTGGATTAAAAGGAGAAGGAGTACATTGTATCTTTGATGGGCAATGATGCGATTGTCATGGAAAAAATGGGACTTTTCCTGAGAAAAGTCCCATTTTTGGAGTATGGCTCCCCGAGCGCGGATGGATCTGGGCAATGGGAGGAGCATGTTTCACTGTAGCGAATCATGCCGCATGCCAGTTCTTTTCAAGCGGCACCGGCCTGACGTAGTTCCATAATATCCCGCAGCGGCGGCGCTCCGAACATACGGCTGTACTCGCGACTGAACTGGGATGGGCTCTCGTAGCCCACCTGGAAGGCGGCGGTCGCCGCGTCCAGGCGCTCCGCCAGCATCAGCCGCCGCGCTTCGTTCAGACGCAGCGTTTTCTGGTACTGCAGCGGACTCATGGCCGTCAGTGTGCGGAAATGATGGTGAAAGGTCGAAGTGCTCATATTGACCTGCGTTGCCAGGTCGTCGATGCGTAGTGGCTGGGTGAAGTTGCCCTTCAGCCAGTCGATTGCTTTCGAAATCTGATGACTCTGACTTCCTGCCGACGCAATCTGGCGCAGTCGCGCACCCTGATCCCCCACCAGCAGGCGGTAGATGATTTCCCGCTGGATAACCGGCGCCAGGATCGGAATGTCTTTCGGTTCATCCAACAGATCGACCAACCGTTGGAACGCTGTAAGGAGCGGCATCGTGACCTCACCGGTCGACATGCCGCGGCTCGACTGCCGCGGCTGCGGTGGAGGAAGGTTGCTGTCCGCCATCAACTGCGACATCTCGCGTTGGTCAAGTTTCAATTTAAGCCCCAGGTACGGCTTCTCTCGTCTCGCGTCGACAATCTGCACCACCGTGGGCAGATGCACGGACGTTATCAGATAATTGCGCTCGTCGTACACATACTCCTCATCTCCGAGCATCACGCGCTTGGCCCCTTGCGCCACCAGGCAGATGCTCGGCTCGTACATGCCGCTGATCGGCCCGGTCGGTTCATCCCGCCGATACAGCGACAAGCCTGGGATTGCGGTTGTGAACAGCTCACCTTTATCGGTCCATCGGGCAATACTCTTCCGCAATGCTTCCAGCGTTATAATCATGCAGCTTCCTCCAGCTTCCCCATTAATGGCCTGCTTTCCCATTGTTCCCCCAGGTTCCATCCTGCCGGACTTCACTTGTCGTCACAACAATTATCCAGTCTTTTGGACTATCAGGCAAGAAATGAGCAGGATCGTTCTACCGGTCCAGCATATTGATCAGTATCATCAAAACAGCTCCAAAACCTTTCCTGGGGGAGATTCAACATGTACAATTTCATTTACAGTATTCCGACTACTGCCTACTTCGGCAAGGGACAGATCACTATTCTTGGCGAGAGCATCAAGGCCCATGGCGGCTCCAGGGTGCTGCTGGCCTATGGCGGCGGCAGCGTCAAGAGAAACGGCATCTACGACGCAGTCATCGAGCAGTTCGGCAAGGCCGGTCTTGCGCACGTGGAATTGAGTGGCATCCAGCCGAACCCGCGCATCGAAAGCGTGGAGGAAGGCATCAAGCTCTATCGCGATAACGGTTGCGACTTCATTCTGGCCGTGGGTGGAGGCTCGACCCTGGATGCCTGCAAGGCCATTGCCGCCGGGGTGAACCATGACGGTCCAGTTAAAGATCTCTTTGTCGGGGAGTCGGGACTGTCCGACATCAGTGCGGCGGCGCCCCTGGCCACCGTCCTGACCATGGCCGGGACCGGTTCCGAGATGGACATGGGAGCGGTCATCACCGTCGGCGAGGATCACAAGAAAAAGGTTGTCATGCACCCGCTCCTCAATCCCCGCTTTTCCATCCTGGACCCTGAATACACCTACACTGTGCCGGAATATCATTCCATGGCGGGCGTGGCGGACATCCTCTGCCACCTGATGGAGCAATATTTCACCCCCGATGCCGGCGCCAAGGTCCAGGATCGCATGAACGAGGGGGTCATGAAGGCCGTGCTGGAGGAAGCGCCGAAAATCCTGGCCAATCCGGAAGACTACGATTCCCGCGCCAACATCATGTGGGCCAGCTCCATGGCGTTGGCCGGCTTCCAGTTTCTGCTCGGCAAGCCGTCGCCCACCTTCCCGCTGCACGGCATGGGGCACGAACTCTCCAGCATGTACGACATGACCCACGGCGTTACCCTGGCTTTGCTGACGCCCGCCTGGATGCGCCATACCATGAGCAAGGCGCCGGAATACCTGCCCCTCTTTGCACGATTCGCACGTAATGTTTTTGACGTACGTGAAGAGGACGATTCAAAAGCCGCGGAAGAAGGCGTCAGGCGGCTGGAGACATTCTATTCCGCCATCAAGATGCCCGCAAACCTCCGTGAGGCAGGCGTCATGGAAGAAGACCTGGATGGTATTGCCCTGAAAGCCGTGGAAAACGGAAATCTGGGCATCCTGACTTCCATTGGCAAGGATGAGGTGCTTCAGATTCTGCGCACGGCATTCTGAATTACGAGAGGAGAAAACAATGCAGAAGCGTACATTGGGACAAAGCGGCCTGGAAGTCTCGGCCCTCGGGCTTGGCTGCATGGGGATGAGCTTTGGCTACGGCGCGCCCAAAGATAAGAAGGAGATGACCGCTCTTCTTCATGCCGCCGTGGAACTGGGTATCACCTTCTTCGATACTGCCGAAGTGTACGGTCCGTTCACCAACGAGGAACTCCTGGGCGAAGCCCTTGCCCCCTTTCGTGGGCGGTTGGTGATTGCCACCAAGTTCGGCTTCGACACCAACATCGATCCCAGGGGGACGCAAGGTACCCCGGGCCTGAACAGCCGGCCCGAGCACATCAGGCAGGTGGCCGAGGCGTCGCTCAAGCGACTCAGGGTCGATGCCATCGATCTTTTCTATCAGCACCGGGTTGACCCGGAGGTGCCCATCGAAGACGTGGCAGGAGCGGTGAAGGAACTGATCCGGGAAGGCAAGGTCAAACATTTCGGCCTCTCCGAGGCAGGCGTCCGGACTATCCGTCGCGCCCACGCCGTCCAGCCTGTTACAGCGGTCCAAAGCGAATACTCGCTTTGGACGAGAAGCCCCGAGAAGGAAGTGCTGCCGACCCTGGAGGAACTGGGAATAGGGTTTGTGCCGTACAGCCCGCTGGGCAAGGGTTTCCTCACGGGGAAAATAGATGAAAACACCACCTTCGACCGTACCGACTTCCGCAACGTCGTACCCCGATTTACGCAGGAGGCCCGGAAAGCGAACCAGGCCCTGGTAGAACTGCTCGGCAGCATCGCGGAACGGAAGAAGGCGACACCCGCCCAGATTGCGCTCGCCTGGCTGTTGGCCCAAAAGCCGTGGATCGTACCCATCCCGGGCACCACCAAGCTGCATCGACTGGACGAGAACATCGGGGCAGCTTCAGTCGAGCTTACGTCCGTCGACCTCCGTGATATCAACACCGCCGCATCCAAGATTGCGGTGCAAGGTGCACGCTATCCGGAAAAACTGGAGAAGATGACCGGCCTTTGAAGGCCCTCGGATTCTGCTGTATAACACGAGTTTCGGCTACATGCCGGTTACTGACAAGCAGCAGGCGATCTCAATCTGCGTAATCCAGCTTACCCTGACCTCGGCAGCTCCTTAGTCCCGTCAAATATGAAATGTAGTGGAGGAATATACATGGCCGATTCACAGAGTCTGATCGCTTATTTTTCACGCAAGGGGAACAATTATCTGGGAGGCAGTATTAAAAATCTGCCGATCGGAAACACCGAAGTCGTCGCTAATAAAATTCAGGCCATGACAGGAAGCCACCTGTTCCAGATTCAAACCGCAAAATCCAATTCGGAAGATTATACGGAAACAACCATTGTGGCACAGGATGAACTGAGTGCGGACGCCCGGCCGGAGCTTGCCGAAATGGTGGGTAGCATAAATTCTTATGATGTGATTTACCTCGGGTATCCTAACTGGTGGGGAACCATGCCGATGGCGGTGTTTGCTTTCCTGGAATCTTACGATTTTTCGGGAAAGACCATTGTTCCCTTCTGCACTCATGAAGGCAGTGGCATGGGCCGCAGTGAGCGCGATATAAAGAAACTCTGTCCGGGAGCCAAGGTCCTTTCCGGCCTGGCTATCAAAGGCAGCAGTGTCGGCCGGGCAGATAAAGATTTGGCAAACTGGCTGAAGAAACTTGGGCTGATCCCATAAATATCAGTTTTTTGAAACGTTACCAAGCAGAGGGAGAACAGTATGAAAGCGATAGCGATAAACGGAAGTCCGAGACCAGGCGGCAATACGGAGATCATGCTCAAGAAGGTGCTTGAGCCGCTGGAGGTCGCCGGTTGGAACACCGAGTACCGGCAAATTGGCGGGAAGCCGGTACGGGGCTGTACGGCCTGTTTCAAGTGCGTCGAAAAGAAGAATGGCCGCTGCGTCATCGAGGGCGATGTTGTTAATGAATATCTGGAACTGATGTACGCGGCCGATGCCATTATCCTCGGCTCCCCGACCTATTTCGCCGATGTAACCGCGGAACTGAAGGCGCTGATCGACAGGGCCGGCTTTGTCGCCCTGGCCAACGGCGGAGCCTTCAGCGGCAAGATCGGGGCCGCGGTGGTGGCGGTCCGACGAGGCGGCGCAACCCATGTCTTCGACTCCATCAATCACATGTTTCTCATCTCCTCCATGATAGTCCCCGGCTCCCTGTACTGGAATCTGGGCATGGGGCTCGACAAAGGGGATGTGCTTGGCGACGATGAGGCCATGCGGAATATGAACTATCTCGGGCAGACCATTGCATGGCTCGGAAAGGCCATGGCAGTCGCCTCTGAAATCTCGCCCTTTCCCAAGACAGCCGTGGAGTTGGGTTAGGTGCAGGTTTGCTTTGAGCATTCACGCCGTCATTCGGACTTATGGCACGTAAAAAATCAAAACCAGCACGGACTCGAACAAATAAGTGCTTGAATTCAGAGCACAATTCGGGTGCCAGCAACGACAGTCGCAACTGCAGGAAATAGAAGTGGCCGATTTCATTAAAGAAATCGGCCATCTTGATTTTGGCTCCCCGTATGCAACCCTTTTCATAACCGTTCTCTTTCTCCCGCCGTTAACCGAAAACCTTCAATATCAACGGGTTATCAAAGATCAGGCCGCCGCCGATGAGGCGGAAGCGGTGTCAAGATACATTTCCCTGGCGATCGGTCGACACAAGGGCCTGGTATGCACTAAGCCTGGGTAGCGCTCCACTATTGCTACGCCCTTGTGCCACCTGCCTCATCGGCTGCCACTTTGCCGTTACCCTTACCCTTGGCCAAATTTGCCAAGTAGTCGGAAATGGCAAACCCAGGTTGGCGGCACTCCTGGCTGAACCGGCTCATCCAATCGCCGGCCAACCTCTGAAAACTATGGCGATCCCTGTGGACGCATCGGTTCTCGGGCGGGTGCGAAGCGAACTCGGTGATGGCGTTGAATACCGCATAGGCGTTTTCACCAAGATCATTTCTGTATCGACTGCAGAGAGCACCCATGTGTTGAGACAGAACACCCCAATCGCTGGCTATTGGACCATCTGGTTTCATATCCTTGGGCTTTCGGATCAGAAGAACCCCACGGAACAGCGGTTCAAATTCCTGATGGGTGACCTTGCAATCTCGAAGGACGCCCAGATATTCACTGAAACTGGCCCTGAGTTTGGAGAGGCGTTCATGTGCAACCTCAAAATTGATCTCTTTTCCGATATCCCTCTGCAGATGAGTGAATTTAAAGCGGATGATCGATTTTGGGAGGATCAATCCATTCTTGCAGACCTTTCGAAGAAAACCGATGTCGAAGGCGAGCGCCCTCAAACCGTTATAGCTGTTCGTTACACGGATGAACGGCCCGAATGCGTCCGGCCGGTCCTTGGCCGGAACGAATTGGAAGTCCAAAGCCGCTGAGTTGTGAACGAGGTCAACGAAGCAATGCCCACCGGTACCCGGGGCGTCAGTTGTTTTCACCTCCCACTCGCCGGGTTTGGTTTCGGGGAAGGCGGTTTGGCAGCACTGATATGCCCAGTCCAACGCCTCGCGATTTGTCACCAGCCTGTAGCCCCTGCTGACCACCCCCAACACCCGATTGGTCTTTTTGTTCACAATCGCTTTCTTATCAGGCACCGAGAGCCGCCGCTCTCCAGATTCCGTAGGAACACTCACGAAAACCGGGTGCTCTTTGACCGGAAACAGAACTTCGTCAATTTGTGTTAATCGCGGCATAGTTTCATCCCTCCCTCCCAATCAGTATCAATATTCTTTCATCTGGTTCGTCGGCATATCCCGCTGATCGAACACGAGTAATCGCTCCGCCAGTTCCAAAGCATCCACCGGCCAGAAGCACTCCGGACGAGGACGACGCACATTCGGTTGTCCCACAGCGGGGCGGCAATTGAGCAGGGAGTCGACCCATTGGTCGGGGACGGCGTCCCGGCCATGCACGGCACCCAGAATCGCGCCACAGATGGCGGCGTTGGTGTCGGTGTCTCCCCCGCGCATGACGGTGTCCACAACGGCTTCCTCCAGATTCGTGGCATGCAGAAGCTGCCACATGGCGTTGCGGAATGCCGTCAGTACCCACCCCTGCTGGCGGACATAATCCGCTGGCGGTGATTCGGCGGCACCTCGGACCGCTTCCAGGAGGCTCCCATCCACCTTCATGTCTTCCGCCCAGGTCACGATCTGCTCGTACAGATCTCGGCCATCGCACCCCTGGCGGATGGCATGGGCAATGGCCATCGTGAACAATGCGTTGGCTTGCTGACAGACCGGATGGGGATGGGTGATCGCCGCGTCCTGCCGTGCCCACTCGGCAACCAACTCCGGGGCATGGTTGGCTCCGAAGATGCCCAAAGGGCTGATCCTCATCATCGCGCCGTTGGCCTGGCTGTCCGGATTGGGACGACCCCGCAGACCACCGGCGACGGTCATACCGCAATCGAAGGGCCCGGAGTCCAGCCAGAAAATGTACGCTTTCCTGGCTCCCTCGGGATCATAACGTCCCTGATCCGCCAGCATGCGGGCCAGCAACAGCGCCATCTCGGAATCGTCGGTCGGTTGGCCGGCAATCGTGTTCCAAGTGCCTCCGTCGGCAAGTTCCCGGACGCCGCTCGGGTATTCCCGGCGGATGTCATCCGGAGCTCGAAACTCTACCAGACTACCAAGAGAGTCTCCGGCAAGCTGGCCAAGAAGACACCCTTGGGCGCGATCAATTTGCATGAGACACCTCCAGAACCTGCAAAAGTTGCTCTCGGATTTCCTTTGCCGTCGCTCCCAGATCAACGGTGGCAAATCGAATCTCATGGTTCTGGATCACGACGGACTCGTTAACCATATCGCCCACCGAAGGATGAAGGAGCAGACCCGAGGCGTTTTCAGCGAGAAGATCACCATTACCCTCCTGGGACCTCAAATAGGCGTAAATCTGATAGACGTATCCGCTGCGCAGTGTTTCTTCCCGATACCAGCCACGTGTCACAACGGAGTTGAACTTCGTGTCAATGACAATACGGCGTCCCGCGTCGGAGTGGTCGAGGATGATGTCGGTTCGCATCGAGGGGAGGATCTTGTCCATGCCCAGACTCTTGCTTTCAATCTGCCAGCCAAATGTTTTGCCCGCATCGACGCGCCATCCTCTATTGGAAAGCACGACATCATAGAAACCGGCGATCCCTTTTTCGTAAAGCTTCCGAATCCAGGTAATTTCTCTATCCGGCAACGACAATTGCTTTGCGCCTGCGGCCTCTGTAGGTAGGGCAAGATTGAAGGCCAGATGGGCCGCAGCAACCATCGGTTGATCATCTGCATCGTGCCTCCCGAAGCGGTCGATGGAGACCTCGCCACGATTCGGACGTTCCCCGGTTACGCCCATGCGTCTCAAGCTTGCCGCCAACGACCGACATCGGTGTGCCAGCGTCCCCTGGAGAACGATTTTGGATATTTCCTCCAGGGCCGTCCGTACATAGCGGTTTCGGGCTGTATCGATGGTCAATTCATGGAATCGACAGGCAACCTTTCCACGATCCAGTAATCGATGCCTCTCTGTTTTCAGTAGGTCGATGCGCCCGCGCACGCGGCCAAGAACAGCCTCACGCGATTGGTAGCCATAACTCAAGTTGCGCTGAATACGACGCTCGACGCGACGGCAAAGCATCTCTGCGACTAGGTCTGGTATGTCATCAGGGTTATCCTCTACGGCGACCTTCGCCTTTTCGAGATCCCTGAACAAATCCGATGCGTACAGCATGAGCAGCCAAAGGTTGCGCACCGGGATGCGGCCGATACGGCCAATCCCTTCATGAGCGTCTGAAATCAAGTTGGCTGCAGCAAGTGTCACGATCAGAATCCTTCCAGCAAGCGTTCTCTCGCCTTCTGGGATTTCTCGAGCGCATCGAACCAATATTCATCGAGCAACGGACCGATCTCGGTATCAACCACCTGACGGAACCATTCCCGGGCATCACTGATGGGAATACCGAACGGCGGTGTGACATAGCTGTGCCCCACTCGAAACTGAGGCCCGAGACCGGTGTCGGCTGAAATCTCGCTGTTCAGGGCAATGAGACGCTTCTCGATTTCGACAAGGATTTCTGAATCAATACCGCACTGGGATTGAACCCAATCGTGCCAGGGCTTGCCGAGCGTGGGCTCCAAATCGATGAAGGCAAAACGGCGACGCAACGCCAGATCGACCAGAGCGAGGGAGCGGTCGGCAATATTCATCGTGCCGATGACATAGAGGTTGTCCGGAATGAAAACACGCTCGCCATCTGAACGTTTGTAGGAAAGTTCCAGAGCCTCGTTTGGCGTTCTTTTGTCGACCTCAAGGAGCGTCAACATCTCGCCGAAAATCTGCGCTGGATTCCCGCGATTGATCTCTTCAATGACGACGACATGCCTTGACGTTGGATCTTTCGCGGCGGCCTTCATCATCTCCACAAAAGGCCCATCCACCAGCGTGAGCTTTCCGTCTCCCACTGGCCGCCATCCACGAATGAAATCCTCGTAGGAAAGGTTCGGATGAAACTGCACCGCTCGGACTTTGCTGTCGTCGCGTTGCCCCATCAAAGCGAAAGCCAATCGCTTGGCCAGCCAGGTCTTTCCCGTGCCCGGCGGCCCCTGGAGGATCAGGTTTTTCTTGGTCCGAAGGCGCTCGAGAATCTTTTCGAGTTTTTCCCGGGCGATGAAACATCCATCCGTCAGAATGTCATCGACGGAGTACGGTTCGATGGGTGCAGCCGTGACCTCTGCCTCGGGTGTGGCATCCGCTTCGTCATCCTGCGCATCAGGGTCTGTGGCATTCGGGTGGGCAGATGTCCCACTATCCTTGAAAAGCCAGGCGGCAAGTGACAGCTCCGGAAATGAGTGGACGGGATACGCATCCTCCTGGAAACGAGCCTCAAGGGTGTCCAGCACCGCCAGATAATCAGTGGCGTTGCAGCGGCCCTTGGGGCCGTTCATGCCAATCTGAATGTTGAGCTTCTTGCTGATGTAACGCTGGGACTGACCATCAAGGGTCGGGAAATTCCAAGGACGAATCCAGTACAGCCCCATGGTAAGGTTCCACCCCACACCATAGCGCTGCGTCGCGTTGTCGTAGGCTGAGACAAATGCCGACCGCGCCTCCGCGTCATCCGATTCCGCAAAAGCAATTGCCTGGGCAAAGGCTTCCCAGAGGGTGTCAATGTCATCTGGTTGGCGTTTGTTGTCGAAACCGAAAAACCATGACTTCTGATTATTGAGAATTGGAATCCCTTCAAAGGAGTCCGGAACAGGCTCAGACACTCCAAGCAGACTGGCAAGCTCGCTTGCAATAGCTTTGCGATTTGCATCGGTGATCCCCCGGTTGAATATGCCCATGGCCGTAAATGGGCAGATGTCCTTCAGGGGGCCAGAGGAACCATCCGCGAATTGATCCTGCAGGTTGGAGAGGCCATCCACCTTCGAGGCAATAACGTGGATTCCGGCAATCAGCTCATCCCGCCTATTCCGAAAGGTAAGGAGCTTGTCTGCTACCGCCTCGTAAAAGCGGGGCCAGTTGAAACGGCGCTTGTCGACAGCGCTATCACCGAAGCGTTCACGCCAGTAAGGAGCATTGCGGAACCGGTTGATGTCTTGTGCCTTTTCCTCGAAGGTGAAGCCGATCAAAGCATCTGTGGTCCAGTCGCCAGGCAAGACCCGCCAGACCGTGCTTCGATTGGTGTAGAAGTACCACTCACGCGGAGGATCGAAAGGTTTCCAGTCAACCTTCAAGGTGCGGCCGTCGCCGAGGTTCTCTTTTACCGTGCCAATGGCTTTGATCGCCATGACGGAAACGGTTTGGCCTCGGCTATCAAAGGGGAGATCGTGCTTCCGCGTATAGGACGACTTGATCGCAATGCGGTCCCCCACCTGGATAGACTTCACTGCGTCGAGGTATTTGTCCTGATACCCATTTTCCCAAATGCCTTCCTGTAGAAAGCGGGGTGTCTGATCATCGGTTCCGCCGTATGTGGCTCCGACAAACCAACAGGCTCGGGCTCCGGCTCCTTCAGGTTTTGAATTCATTATTGATCTCCTTTACCGACCCACGGCCGTTTTGGTGCTGCCACCATGCTGCGTGATGCGAGGACGGCACTTGATCTTCACCGCGCCCCGGGTGAATGAGTCGTCCGAGGCCTTGCTCGACCACACATAGGCTTCGCCGGTTCCGAGATGGCTCATCTTGTCGGAGGTCAGCTCGCCAAGGGCGGCATTCGCCTTCTGGATATGTTTCAGCCAGGCGGGCGAGTTGAATTTGTGCATGATGATCTGTGAAGACAGCTCGATCAGCGAGACAGGGACTGATGGCGGGTCCTGAGAGGCGACCATGATGCTGGTTCCCTTGTGTCGCATCTCACGGACAACCTCTACCAGGCCGGAAACCAAGTCATCGTTCTCGATGTACTTGTGGGCTTCATCGAAAACCACCAGCTTATTGAAGGCGCTTCCCTGGTAGGTTGCTTCCGAGAAAATCTGCAGCATCACCACGAACAGTCCGAGGGCCTCGTCCTTTTCGATGTATTCATCTCGCAGATCCACGATGATCAACCGGCCTGGACGAATCAGATCCTGGAGACGCTGGTTATCATCGATATATTCGCTGGCGAACAGTAGACGTGTCTGGGCCAGCTCTTTCAGGTGATCGGACAGACCAGAGTTATCGATGCCTGCTCGCAGGGCATCCAAGGTCAGGTTATCCCGCAGCCCCCTCATGATGAGATTGATTTGCCGCATATACATGCTCTGGCTGCCAATCGCTCCCATCAGGAATTTCCAGTGCGCCGCCTTGAGTTCGGAGGCAGAAAAGGCAATCGGCTTAACCTCGATATCCGGGTACTCGGCCCGGCGATCATCCACCTTGTTTGCTGGGGTAAGAATCAGGACATCCTTCAGGGCTTCCGGGTTGGCCTTGTAACGCTCACGAAGGATGCGGATCTCTTCATCCACCGAGTTGGCATTGATCATCGAGGTAAACTCCGGCGCATAATCCTGCGTCGGGCTGTAATGGAAAATGACCGTGGCGAGCGGGCTTGGCAGCACATTGATGTGCTGAAGCGGCATGGAGGCCATCTCAATGACGGTTCCAAGGGTGTAGCTCTTGCCGCCGCCTTGAACCCCAAAGAGACTGATCGTGTGGGTATGGTTGAGGTCCAGGGCGATCTTTCTGCCGGAAACCTCTCCGAGCAAACCGTACTGAGGCGAGTCACCATTGACACCCAGCATGATGTCATAACTGACCTCGGTTTGAGGCGCGGGCTCGGGGGTCGGATGCTCAGGCGCTTCATGCTCGGGTTGAACAGGTGCTTCCGGTTCAACAGCAACGACAGCGGGCTGTTCGGCTTCTTTTTCTTCTTCAGGCTCGATGGTGGAAGGTCGAGGTGCTTGCTCGACGGGTTCCGCCTGTCCTTCCTTTTCCTCTTGCGCAGGTGCGTGTGTTTCCTCTGCGGCAGGAGCTGTTGACTGGGTGATTGGTGCCTCCGGCTCTTCGTCCCAGAGCTCATCCACCGTCCAGGACGTTGACCGGGCTCTCTTGGGCGCGATGAAAGCGGCTGTCTCGAGTTTCGGCACGTTCGGAATGAACTGCTCGCTCAGGGGATGGGCGGTCGGCTCTTCCTCAATCTCGACGGACAAAGGCTTACGGCAATTCTCCAGCAAAGCGTGAATGAGATCCTTGCCGATGCGGTGGAATTCGATGCCCACCTCGTTGTCAGGAGCTTCGGTTCCGGCCTTGTCAAAGTCGAAGATCAGAGCGCAACGTCTGAACTGAAGCGAGTAACCCTGTTCGATGGATTCAAGTAGCCCTCGCGCTTCCTGCGCGGCAGTCACATCAAAGATCCCATAACGCAGTGAGCGTTCCAGATAGAACCGAAGGATCTGAGCCAACTCCCGGCTCTTGAGCAACCGATCCGGTCGGTCCGGCTTTTTCAGTGCCGGGTCAAAGTGGCGCTGGAGGATGCGCTCACTCTGATTTATCTGAGCGGAGATCCTTTCCTTCAGTTGGTTGAAGGCCGCAAAGTCGCCTACCTGCGAATAACACTTCACCTCGACCAGGTTGCAGGTGATCGTCCTGGTGTTCAAATCCAGGTCGAACAAACCCAAGTCGGTGCGTTGCAGGCTGATGGCATCGTTGACGTCGTCTGATTCACCGCTTGAGCGGTAGAGGTCCGTGTGTGCATCCAGCGGCACAATGACCTGATTGCTCAACGCGCCTTGATATTCGAGATAGAGCCGCGCCAAGGCCAGGCCAAGAGCCTCTGCCTGTTGCGTACGTGCGGAAATCAGTTTCAGGGCGAGCTGACCCGAAAGCGACCGCAGGTTTGCTAAGATCCGAACCGACTGCTCGCCGTCGGCGGACAACCCGTGCTCAAGCAGCACCGGCTTCAGCATTGCCTCCAGCTCATCGTTCGAGCGCGAGGAGATGATCAGGTTATGTGTCGCCTGGGAGCTGGTTCCCGGCACATAGTCAATCAGATAGTCCGGTCTGTTCTTCCGGCCGCCATGGTCGAAAAACTCAATCCCCATATTTCGGTCGATGGTGAACACCCAATCGCTGATCTGGTGAACCTCGTAGATCAGCTCTCGTTGGGCCACGTCGAGGCCAAGGGTCACGACGGGTACCGCCTTGAAACTGGCACCAGAGGCAGCAACCGCTGAGGTCGCAAAACAGAGTTGGCGGCTCAAAGACGACAGTAAATCAAAACACGCGGCGTGGTTGTCCGCGCCGATGGAGCGCCCGACAATCGGCCGTTTGTTCCAGAATGTCCCCGAATCGTCATCAACGAATTCGGTTTCGAAGTCCTGTATCAACCCATGCAGCGGAGTCACTTCCATCGGTCTCTCGGCAATGGAAAGCTTCTCGGCTGGGAACACATCCAGGAGTATGCTGATGTGCGCTGGAAAATCCTTGGAGTTTGCATGAAAATCCTTCAGCGCGTGCTTGGCCAAGTTCAACTTGGAAAACAGATGGCTGCCAGTTGAAGTCGCAAACGCGTCGGCTGCCTCGTTTACCGTGGCTCCGGGATGGACCATGGATTCAAGCGCCTCACCCAAAACAGGCGAGTCCGGATCGGAGGTAAAGAGCCGGATGTCATAGCGCAAATCGGCATGCTCGCGCTTCTGCTGGAGCGATAGCAGGACCTCCGCAATCATCGAACCGGCCCCGGGATTGAAGATGTTCAGAGATAGCTCTCGCACATACGGATGCTGAGAGAGATAACGCTCGATCTTATCCGCAATGACCTTTCCGGAAATATCGGTTCCCGCCGCAGAGGGCTCGGCCAAGCCGAGGGCCGAACAGATCTCCGCCATCAAGCCACGGTAATTCTCCTCGGTAGTCGGGGTGTAGAGCGCCCAAAACGCATTCAGGTTGTCTACCGGCGTGAAGATGCGGCCATCCTCTACGGGAATACCGACCGGATAGGCAGAGGGCACAAGGCCATCCAACAGAGCGGAACGGACGTGAGGAATGTGATCTTTCCCACCTGATTTGATCTTCTCGATCCAGTCCTTGCCCAGGGTGACCCAACAACTCAGCCACAAGGCTCGGAGCGGATGGGTTGGGGAGACCAAAACGGCCTCGCGATGCCTTCCACGGAAGTCGGTCAAGATGACATGAATGGAATCGACGGCCAGCACGTTTCTGAGCGCTTGCAGGTGCTGCTGACGCTCGGCACCGGAAGTCGTCTCGGCCTGACGGATGAGGTTCCTGACCAGGTCAAGGTAGCTTTCAGCATACGCGAGGCATTCTTTTTCCGAGTCCCGGAACGACAGCCCCTGCATGATGAGCTCGGCAGTGTCTTTTCGCACCGCTGCAAAAAACTCTTCGCGGGCAGCCAGGAAGGAAGCCATCGCGGCAGAAGATGGCAGCGTGAGCCCGACCTCGGAGGGCGGCTCGGCGGTATCTAGGTTGATCTGCATTCGCCAGCCTGACGGGTGCTTAGGCTCCGCCAAGATGCGCTGCTCGATGGTTTTGAGCATACGTGAGAGCGGAATCTGAACAGCGCCCTCACGACCAAATTTCACCAGCAAGGTTTCCTGGCGGGAGGTCTTCTTCGAACGACCGCCTTCGGCCCAAGCGACACTGCTAATGACGATATCATTGGGATCGCGCTCATCGCCCAGCGCAGTCAGTTGCAGTCGGAAACGTGCGTGTTCCAGACTCTGCTCAATGGGTATGGCGCGCTGAGGCGGTTCTTCCTCCACGCTGCCACCTGGCAGGACGTAGAAAGGTTCACTTTCATAAGAGCATTTAGATCCCTCGGACGCGGAATCCCCCTCCAGTGGAATCGGATCGCCATCGACTGTCCAAGGCATCACACGGATGAAATGCCATCCTTCCTCAAATTCGATTTTATTGAGCTTATCCAGACTGACTGTACATTGCAGTCGATTCGGTGTCCAAGCTTTGACTTTCTTGGATTTTCCAACCGGACCGTCCTTTTGAGAAATGATTTGAACCGTAAAATGGTCCAGTCCGCTGACCTTGCCGGGGTGAGGGTTAACCTCAAATACCACATTCATTTTGCGGCGGTCATTCGGGACCAGAACCTGTTGCCCGATGAGGCCAGAGAGTTGGTCGTCGGTCTCATCCTCTGCAACGACCGGCAAGTCGGTTTCCAGCACCGTCAGAAGAACCTTATCCAGCGATAGCTCTTCCTGGAACGTCCATTTGTCGAAAGATATGCTCCACCAGCTCTTGTCGGTCGCGATGGGCGGCGTCCAGGATTCGGGCTCCTGGACATCGTATTTTTCAAAGTAGGCGAATAGGCGCGACTCCAATGCCTTGTCGCTGAGCCCCAGATCGGCAATACGGCCACGAACCGACTTGTGTGAGGTCATCAGACTGCGGACGCTGCCGAGGTTGCGGCGAATCCTCGCATTGACCATGCCGGGATCGGCAAAGAGCTTGAAGTCCGGAATCAACGTCAATTCATAGAGGCTGGCCCCGAGGGTTTCTCCATCAATCCCGTTTTCGAGCGCGGTGAGCAGATACCTCATGCGGGAAACAGCGTCGGCAAACAGCCATTCTTCCTCGGTGAGGATGCCCAAGAGATCGCGGACATGGCCGACCAGTGTTGCCGGAAGCCGGTCAAGCAGCGAGTCGATCAGGTCCTCGTAGATGCCGGTGAAAGTCAGCTCCTCGAATGTCGCCACGCCAAAAGAGTCCTCGGCGCTGGTACGGAGCGAGGTCGGTATGAAGACCAGCAAAGGCTGGCGCAGCTCGCCGTTCGCGTCAGGGTTCCGCAGTTCCACCAGCTTGGTGGAGGTCACCCGGAAAGGCATGCCTTCTTGGTCATGGCTGCCGAGGATAAAGATGTTTCCGTCGGGCCGGGTTCGCCGCAGTTCCTTGCAGACCGACTCCATGACATCGTCATCAAGATCGGTGACCCGCATGCAGTGGCCTGGGCCACGATCACCCAGGATCGCTTCGATACGAGGGCACAGCAGACCAGCGACCGCCGCGTTCAATTTATCCTGGGAAAGCTTGGTGAACGCGTTACTCATGCGTGCCTCCCGTTCTTATCAGTTCCGTCATTTCTCTCAATGGCATAGCGGGGCGATACCTTCTGGGTCACGTAGGCATCCGACAGGTCCTCGTAGAATCCGATTTCACGCAGGCGGCGCTTGAAGGCTTCGAGGTTGAGGCGCAGGGCACGTCTATCCAGGATGCTGCTGTTGCCCTGTGCTCCTTCCGGTAGCCGGTCGATGTAAAGGCCGTAGCGGTTTCTCAAAAAGACCAACAATTCCTCGATGCGGATCTCGCGGGTCACGAAACGCCCGCCGTCCTGGGTGAGCACGGCCACCTGGAGGAGCACTTCGAGCAGCTTGCTTCCCAGCATAAATCGCCGAGGACTTCCCTTGGCCCGGGATTGGGCCAGCAGGCCGTTCTCCTTGTTCTTCAGCAACAGAGAGTCCAAACACTCGGTGATGTACTGACGGTGATACTTGCCGCGATACGCCATCAGAATTTCGATAAAGGATTCGAACTCTCCCAGGCCCATGCCGCTGACTTCCCGGATCTCCGGATCGACGTCTTCGTTCCCGGAGGTCGATTCCTCGATCAGGCTCGCCAGGCGGAATTTGAAGTAGGCTTGGCGCTCGGCGTCGTGCTCGGGCTTCAGCAGGGATACCAGGTCGCCAACGGTGAACACGCCGCCGCCAGGGGTAGCCAGCTTGCCCGTTTTTTTGCTCAGGTATTCCGCCATCTCATCGAGCTTCTTGACGACGAAATTGGCCTGCACAAAGGCCGGTATCTGACGATAGAGCCGGTCAGTGGACTTGCGAGCCAACTCGGCCATGTGCGGATTGTTGACGTCGCCCATATCCACGACCAGCGTCACACGGTAAGGACAGCCTTCCAGCGCATTATCGAAACCCGGGTTGATCGGGCATTCCTTGGCGGTGCAGAGATCGTTGCCGGAGCGCTGTTTCACCAGCTTGGGCAGCATCTGCAGCAGCTTGAGGTGGTAAAGCGCCAGATGGAATGCCATCAGGGTTTTGAGGTAATCCACCAGCACCGAACGCGGAATATAGGGCTCATAGGCCAGTAGCCGCAGAATGTCGTCGGCCATAATATCGGCCTGGCCGATACATAGGGGCTGGAAGCGCGAGGGCTCCTTGGAGTCCTTCATGTCCTGGGTAACCTGATGATCCAGACGCAGGATGGCCTGCGTTTCCACGTCCACGGATGCGTTGGGATCGTAGCGGTCCGTCACCAGGTCGATTCCCGGGAAGAAAAAGCGCTTCAAGGCATCCCGCGCCGCTTGGCCCTTGCCTTTGCGGGCATAGAAAAGCATCCAGTAGATCTGCTCGGCCGCGCCGTAGTCACGGGTATGCTTGGCGTTGCGGAACTTATAGGTATTGCCATGCAGCGGCCTCGGGGCGGCCACGGCCTGATTGGCTTTGCCCCGATTAACCACATCCATCAGATCGGTTTCGATCCAGCGGTGTACCACCTGCGGAAAGCGATCAAAGCCCGCAAACCATTCAGGATGCTCAAGGAAGTCCTCCATGAACTCTTCAACGGTCAGGTCGCCGCCACGGGGCGGGCGTCGGCTGGCATAGCCATCGTATTTCAGTCGGGGAAAGAGCATGGTCAGCACACGATCCATCTCGATGTGCTTGAAATCGACGTAGGTGGTCTTGGGAGTGCGGAACTCCTTGTCTCTGCCTTTGATGCTCATGCTTCAGCCCTCCTGCTTACCTTTCCCAGATGCAGGATGCCTTTGTCGTCGCGCCGGATCTGGAAGAATTCGAAGCCGCTTTCAGTGAGGAGCACCTCCTGATAGGGAGCGGCGGATAGAACGTTCTTGAACACCGCCAGACTCAGGTAGAAACCTTCCTGCTCCTCGATGCTGGGACGGTAGCCGTTGTTGAGCCGCATCAGCATTTCATAGATGTCGAGATTGATGCGCAGGCTGGCCTTGTGGCCGTCGCCGGAATCGTAAAGCAGCACCAGCGCCTGAGACAGACACTCGACGAAAGGATGAACCGTTGTTTCCTGCTCGGTGCGGAGCGTGAAATGATCGCCATCGAAGAGACGGTAACTGCGGATGGTGCCTTTATCCACCTGGCGAACACGCAACGCCAACTGGTTGTTCAGCCGCACCGGATCGCTCAAGCCTTCGCCCCGGTTGATGGCACGGAGAATGGCGGTTACCTCATCGGCACTTTTCGCGCCCGGCTGCTCAATTGCATCCAAGAAGGGATCGATACTTCTGTAAGGCAGCATCTCCTTCCAGCCGATGTCCCGTCGTTCAAAGAAATGGCGACGGCGCATGTGCGAGAGGTAATTCCGGTGCTTGGCGATCAATCGGGCACGGTTTTTTGACGAGTAATCGCGAGGCAGATTGCGGAACAAGGTCTCAATCAACATTTCATCGTAGTCTGCACGCTCATCAAAATTGAAGCGTGATGGTTTGTGTGCTATTGGAGCGAGAAACCCTAGTTTTCGGTCCAAATCCGGGTTGCTGACTTCGGCGACGTCAATCTCACGCAGCAAGGCAATCAGCCGGTCATTGGAGCCGTTCGCCCCGCCAAGCCACGAGTTGAAATAGAAACCGTCAAGAATGCGATTTTGGGCCTCTTCGCCGCCGTTCTGATAGAGCTGGTGTATGCCGTCGCAGTCCTGCGTGCCCACCAGCATGAAGGCCAGCGCCGAGCGTAGGTCGCGCATGGTGATGTGTAGTCGCCCGCGCAGGTGGGTAATGGTGTAAAGCATCTTCAAACGCTCGATCACCTTGGGTCCGGCAACGGGGTCCTGGAAGGTCCGGGCGTTGTGATAGGCGTAGCATTTGCCCTTGAGATCGCACTTCTCACAGGCCTGCCAGTATTCCTGCTGCGTCATGCGGGCAATCAGCCGCTCCAGAATCGAGGGCTGACCTTCCTCGGGCTCGGCGACCACCGAGCGCAGGTTGAGGTTGATGACCGCGATACCACCCTCCGGAGCGGCCCCGGCCAAACCCTGCTGGATCTGCTTGGCGAGCAGTGGGAACTCCTCTTCATGCTCCAGGAAGAAATCGACCAGCCGCCCCTCGTTGATTGCGATCAGGCGGGTCTGATTCTCGGGCCAGCTGGAGGCATCCTTTCCCGCGAAGGGAGCGAAGAACTTCTGCAGCACGGCATCATTGCGCTCGTCGCCTTCATCCTGGCTGCCGTCATAATTGCTCTGGTAGATATGGCCCTTGAGCTGGAACACAGCCCCATTCGCGCCGCGCTGTATCTGTGCGCCCTTGCTCTCGGCAAAGGCCTCGAACTGCTGAATGAAGGCCGTCTTACCGTCACCGGCGTTACCGCTGATGATGACCAGGCGGAACTCGCCCTTGAGTAGCGCGGGCTTAAGCTTCTCATCCAGATAGGTCGGCACATAGGTGGCCTTGCCAATTTCGTCGAGGCCACGGGTACCGGCGTTGGTCACCTGACTCTGGCTGTAGAGGGTTAGCAGATGGGTGACAAAGGGATTGGTGTTGGGCCTGGTCGGCTCAAAGCCCAGCTTGGAGACCACCTTGGGTGCGGCACCAATCTCGCCGGTGGTGCTACCTGCGCGCAGTCGCTTGACCTCGGACAGAGCAGTCAAGAACTCTTGTGCCGATGCGAAGCGCTCTTTGCGCTCCGGCGCGATCATCTTCGTCAGCACACTCACCAGCGACGAACTCAGGTCGGCACAACCATTGAACTGCCGGGGATCTTTCGGTTGGGTCTTGATCGGCGGCGTGGGGTCGTCGAAGGGGTACTTCCCGGTCAAACACTCATAGAAGGTCATTCCGAGTGCATAGAGATCGCGATCCACCCGGTCCGAAACATCCGGCTCGGAGGAGTAATCGTAATCCGGCGGCAGGTAACGGCGTGTGCCGCCACCGCCTTGAACCTCGTCGTTCTCGGAGACCGCAACGTTGAAATCAATGATGCGGACGCCCTTATCGGTCCACAGCAGGTTGGAGGGCTTGACGTCCTGATGGTAAACGCCGTGCTTGTGAAGATGGGCCAGCCCATCGGCGGCCTCGCGCACGATGCGCACGGCATCATCCAGCGACAGCGCCTCGGCATCGATCAGATCGGAGACATCCAGACCTTCCACATACTCAAAGACGATGTACGGCGTCTGCTTGGCGTCGGCCATGCGGTCCGCCCAGATCACCTTCACCACATGCGGATGGTCGGGCAGATTGGTCAGGGTCTTGTATTCGCGGCGCAGGCGCTCGTACACGCTGCGGCGGTCCTTGGTCACCAGCTTGATGACCCGCACCACATCGCCCAGGGAATCGAACACCTTGTAGGCCACGCCGAAGCCGCCGCTGCCCAGCTTCTTCTGAATACGGAAGCGATCCGCCAGGATGAAATCCTGCGGCAGGTTCATCAGATCATCGGGAAGCGGAGGCACAACCACGGCCGGGCCGCTCACATCCGAAGCGGCGTCATTCTTAGCCTCGGGTAGAATCAGGTCATCCAAGGCTTTGCGGGCGATGGCAGCGCTCGTGTGCCTTTCCTCAGGGTCGAACTCGCAAAACTTCTGCAGCCACTCGTCGATCCCCTTGGGCAGGTCCGGCTTGTGTTCTGACGGCTTCACCGGGAACTTGCCGTCGGCTTCCATCATCTGGTCGATGCCATCGAAAGGAAGCTCCCCAGAAAGTAGCTCGTAGAATATTAGACCGGCGGAGAACAGGTCGGATGCTATCGTGGCCTCTTGTGGAAATGATTCTTTTTCAGATTTCACCAATTCAGGCGCGCGGTACATCGGGTCAAGATCTTCAACGATTTGCCCGGCGATGGTGCTTTCTACGCTTCTTTTCTTGCCCACCCGAGCAAAATCGAAACCCGTCACTCGGACTTGGCCGCCCTTGGTCACCAGAATGGCGTCCGGGGTGAGATTGCGGTGGATCACCTCATGCCGGTGCGCATGGTCCAAGGCCGACAGCACGTCGCGCATCACCTGGAGCTTCTGGTCAAAGGTCAGCGCCAGGGAGGCCTTGTTGATGTGCAGGCGCAAGGCCTGGCCGGGCAGGTCCTCGGTAACCAGCACCACCTTCTCTTCATCGTCGGTGACAAACAGATCCTTCACTGCCAGCACGTTGGCATGAGTCGGCATGTGCGCCACAGCGCGATAGGCATTGCTGATCTTCTTGAACTCTTCCTTGCGGGCAGCTTCGTCCTGGTAAGGATCGGCCTGATAGACCCGCAGACGGACCATACCGCCGCTCTTGCCCAACAGGTTGTGCTTGGCGCGATATTCGGTGTAGCGGTCGGTGCCGCCCAGCTTCTCTTCCACCTGCCAGTCACGGAACACCAGCGCGGCGCTCTTGGGTTTGGCGTTGCCGGTGATCGCCTTGGCGATCTGGGAGTGGAAGCGGGTGATGTTATCCAGCCGGTTGTCCGGGATACGGCTCTGGTCGCGGAAGTATTTCAGGCAGTGCTTGAGGTCGGTCACGTCCGGGCTGTCGATGCCCGCCTGATCGAACACGGCGGCATCATCGGCGGTGAGCAGCACGGCAGCATGCACATGAGCCTTGCGCAGCTCGATCAGGCCAGGATTGCTCTCGCGGATGATGGTGGCCATGGTCTTGGCGTGGCTGCGCAGCTTGGCCAACGGCGAGAAGAACGGCTGCCGCCCCTCGGGATACCACTTGGAGCCATACACATCGATGTTGCCCCGCGTCCCTTTGACATCCACCAGATACACCGCGTGAGGCGCGAGGATGGCGATGTCGATTTCGAACACCTCCTCACCCTGGCGCATCTCGAAGTTGTGGAAGATCAGCCAGCCATCGGGAAGATGATCCCGAAGGAAACCGATGGCCTGGCGTTCAGATTCGTTCGCGGGTTGCCCGATGGGTATGACCTTCGCCATTAGCGACCTCCCCCCTCGATGGCGCGCTCGACAAGGGCGACCGCCTCTTTTTCGAGTTCTTGCGATTGCTTGCGCAGCTCACCGGAACGCTTCACCAACTCATCAATTTCCTGCCGCTGTTGCAGCGAAGGAGTGGTGGGGATTTTGATTTCCAGTACAGTATCGAGTGGCAAGAACGGAATAGAGCTGCCTGCCGCTGTTCTCGCCAGCAATTGGTAGCCTACGTCGGTCAGACACAGAAAGGCATAAACATACCCAGGCGGGAACTCCTCATTCGTCGGCCGCAGTCTGAGAATGTGTGGGGATGCGGCAAAGCCATCTAGGCGAGAATCTGCCCAGACGCCTCGGCCGATAATGCCGCCGACCTGGCCACTACGAGCAATAAGGGTGTCATATTCATTGATGCGCCAGGTTTTATCCTCCCCAAGGAGTTGATTGCGCAGATAGCGCTCCGGCGTTATGGTTTTCGAGAAAATGCCACCGCTTGTAATGAATGGCGTCCCATAGCCCTCTTCGACAAAAACCTGCTTCATACGGTTCGACTCGAAGCCAAGAACACCAGCGGAGGAGAGAGCAATGCCATTTGCAGCTTTGGTTAAAGCCTCGGCTTGTTGTGCTATCGGATTGTGGAAGGTCGCATCCAATCGCCTCAACACATCATTGGAATTGGCTGAAGAGTAGGCGAAAATCCGTGCAGCAGGCGCAAGTCTTTCAGGGAAGCCACAAATTTCATTGACCATTGATCCTGCATGCTTGCGGAGTTCCCCAGACTCAACCTGAGCGTTTGCCGCTCGTTGAATCAGCTCGTGAGCTTGATCTTCCACCGCGCCGAGACGCGGAACAGGGAGGTCAGCAATATGTTGAGGCTCAATGTGCTGGATGATTGCGCCGTATGTGCCGGAGATGATTAAGGGAACTCCGAATCGGCTACATAAATAGGCGTAGAGATAACCTGGCTTAATCAAATCCGGGTCTGGAGAGACTTTCATGATGTCTTGGTTTGACCAGACACCATCCATATCTGCCCTGGCATAGGCCATTCGACCGATACTCCCAGAGCAGGTAATGAGAGTCATGCCTGGCTTGATTTCGAGAAAACTAAGCTGCCTGGACTCGGCGTCTCGCTTGCTTAGCAACGAAAGATTGGTCAGATCCGCCTGAAGCAAAGAGGATGTCGTAAGAAAAGGAACGCCATGATCTGGATCTTCCACATAATTCCGCACAAATGGTGATCCGTTATAAATTCCGCCCTTATGTCCAGCGGTCAACCGCGTCAGCGGAGTTGTGCTCATGTGGCTCAGAAGCTCTTTTGCTTCAATTGCTCCCGACACATAAGGCCCGCAGTCAAGGCGACGACCGTTGTGTTCAATCCAGCTACTTGGAACCGCTTTTACCTGAAATTTTCTGCTCATACCGTCACCTCGCCGGTCGCACGGAATTCCTTGTATTTCTCTGCCACCAGCGGCAGCTCGTCATGAATGCGGCGGTTACGGCGCGTGGTCCGGCGGATTTCCACTTCGCCGCCTTCACGAACCCGCTCGATCACTTCCTCATCGAAAACCAGTTCCTCGCCGTCTGGGGCTCGCTGGAACAGGAGATTGCCCCGGGCATCGACACCGGCCCGATCCACCACGGCCATGAAGACCTTGTACTCCGGATGTTCGGTATGGATCAGTTCCTCCTGGCTGCGGCGACGCAGCACCAAGAGGCTCGGTAAGGCGGGCGTCAGGCCATACTCCTTCACGGTGACCTTGAAGGGCTCCACCGGCAGGTCAACCGAGGCCATGACCTCGCAGTGGCGCAGAATCCACCAGCGCACATACTCATCACCGGGATTGCCCAATAAGCCATCAGGCAGAAGGATTCCGACTCGGCCGGTGCCGGGCTTCACCCACTGCAAGGCTCGTTCGAGAAATAAGACCTCGGGCGGTACGCCACCGGTGTTCAGATTGCCGGTATTGCGGTACCCGCCTTGCTCATCGCGCTCCCAGGTATGACCCAGGTCGTAGCGCTCCAGGATAGAGGTGTCGCTCACCGTGTCTTGGGTGGAGAACCAGGGGTTGAGCAGCACCACATCCATGCTGCCGAGCGGCATGGCCGGTCGGGCGGTTTCGATGCCATCCAGATCGCCATCCGGAAAGGTTCGAGCATCGATGCGGAACACGCGGCCGGGATTGCCGGTGGTGAACAGCAGGTTCATGCGACTGGCCACGGCCAGGAAGGGATCGATATCGCAGCCGAGGGCATTGCTGGCGGCCCAGGCGGCGGTTTCGTTTTGCGCCTGGCGGATCTGCGCGTTAGTGGCCTCTTCAGGTGTGGTGCCCATGGCGGCCAGTTTCTTCTTGTAAATGTGGACGGCGGTCATCGCTAAAAAGGTGCCGGTGCCGCTGGAGCAGTCCATGATGCGTTCGCCGGGTTGTGGGTCGAGCATCTCCACCGCCATTTCGGCCACGTTGAGGGGCGTTGGGTAGCGGCCCTCGCGGCCGTCCATCACGCTGCGGGCGACCGCACGGAAGGCCCCGGTGCGGTAACGGGGCTGGGTTTCGCTTAAGTTATAACGGGCCAGCTCCATGACCACGCGGGCGGTCTCGTGGGGTTCCAGCGTCAGATCCCAGCCACGGGTCAGCAGGTTCGGCTGCCAGGCCTTCGCTGCGGCAATGGACTCGTTGATGCGCCGGGCAATGGCCTGTTGGCCCGCCTCGGTAAAAGGCTCGTCGGCCCTGATCCAGAATCTACGCTCGCCGGCGGGCAGGGTCTCATCATGGATCTTGGCCAGCATCAGCACGGCCAACTGCTTGAAGGAATCCTTGTGGTCGAGCCCCAGGTTGCGGTTCAGATACTGGCGGCAGCGCATCAGGGCGTCTTCCAGGTCTTCCGCCTCGGCGCTGACCTGAATGACACCGCCGGTGCGGTCGAGATCTGTGGTCCGTTCGCCCGGCACCGGCCAGACGCCGAGCGGCTTGGCGCGGACCTCGAAGCGGGTGCGCTCGACCTGGAACAGGAACTCCTCCTGGCCGTTGGTCCACATGCCCAGCGTCGCGCCGGGGATCAGTTCCAGCAGCTCCTTGAGCTCGCGCAGGTCGGCGTCGGCCTCGGCAATGGAGCGGAGCTTGTCGCGCTTTTTCTGAGTCTTGCAGACGATGATCCGCTGCAGGTTGTCGTTGTTGTGCTCGGCACCGGGACGAAAAATGGCGATGTCGATGCGCTTGCGCCCCTGGCCAGGGATCTGCGGGTTGTAGTTGACCTCAAGATCGTTCCGGTCAAAGCCGTAGCTCTCGATGAGTTGGCGCAGAACCTTCTGTACCAGCAGCTTCTTGGGTGAGGCGCTCTCCTTGTTGCCGGTCAGGATGTCGATGAAAAAGTTATCCGGGCCGCTCTCTTCGGCAGCATCCTGCGGGGCTTCAATGATATCGTCTTGATCGCTCATCTGTTCTGCTCCTTGAGAAATTCGCGGTACTTCTCGGCGATGACCGGCAGATCGTTGTCCTCGATTTTTTCACTGCGGGTTAGGGTCCGTTCCACAAAGCGCCCACCGATGCGGATGCGTTCGGTGTAGGTGCGCGGTTCGACGATTTCTTCGCCATCCGGCGTACGCTTGTAAAGCTTGTTACCACGACGGTCGAAGCCAACCTTGTCGGCCACGGCCATAAACACCGGATACTCTTCAGCTCCGCCCAATGCTTCACGATGTTTTTCTTCTTCGCTCTTGCGGCGCAGGAACAGCAGGCTGGTGAGAATGTTGACATTGGCCTCGGCGATAAAGGCCTCCACAGGCAGGTCGACGGAGGCGAGCACCTGGGTTTCACGCATGATCCACCAGCGGATGTATTCCGCCGCCGGGTTGCCGAGAACACCGTCGGGCAGGACGATGCCCATGCGGCCGGTACCGGGCTTGAGCCATTTGATGGAGCGCTCGATAAAGAGAATTTCTGGCGCAACGCTACTTTTGAGCTGTCCAGTGTTGCGGTACCCGCCTTCGCCGTCCGGTTCCCAGTTATGAGCCAGTTCGTATTGCTCCAAGATGTGTTTCTCAGTGATCGGGATGTCGGAGCCGAACGGCGGATTGGTGGCGATGATATCCACCGACCCCAGCGGGATCTCCTTCTTGGCGGCAGGCAGATCAGCCAAATGCCCCAGTGGGAATTCTAAGGAGTTGATGTTGTAAATGTGCCCCCGGCCGTCACCCGCCAGCACCATGTTCATCTGGGCGGCGCGGATCAGGAACGGGTCGAAGTCGGCCCCGAACACCTTGGCGGAGGCATATTCTTTTAATCGCCTGTGGACGTTCAGAAACTCGGTGGTGTTCTCGTTCCCGGCCTGAGTCTTCTGCTCTTCGCGGAATTTCTTCAGCATGTGTCCCAGGGTAGCGACCAGGAAACCGCCGGTCCCACAGGCCGGGTCCAACAGGGTTTCGTTCTCTTTGGGGTCGAGCATTTCAATCACCAGCTTGACGACGCCCCTGGGGGTGAAATACTGACCGCGGTCGCCCCGCAGATTGACGCCTACCAGCTCTTGGTAGGCCACTCCCTTGGCATCGACATCCGTGCGGGTGAAATCGTACTTGGCCAACTCTGAAACGATAAAAGCAAGCGCCCGGTCGGAGAGGGTAATCTCCTCGTTGCCCCGGAAGATGTTGTTGTACTGCTTCTTGACCTCGGCGAAGAGCTCTTCGATACGGTCACGGATGGCCTTGCGGCCTTGCGTCTCGAACTGCTCCTTCGGGCCAGCCCAGAAGCGCCGTTTCCAGGCCTGGCGCTGCTTGCCGCGAAGATTCTCATCGTGCATCTTGCAGAAGATCAGATAGAGGAACTGCCAGAAGGCGGCATCCTTGGGCATGCCCTCGTTGCCATGGATGTAGTTGTGGCAGCGGCGGAAGGTGATCTTGAGCATCTCGTTGTCGGCGATGCGGGTATGGGCATCGGAGATGACTTCCTTGGTGCCGACCGACTCTTCGGCCATCGGCCAGTCGCCGATAGGGTTACACTTGGTTTCGAAGCGTTTCTGTTCCTTCTCGACAAAGAAGAACTCCAAGCCGTTGGTCCACAGGCCATACTGGACCGCGTCGACCTCACGCATGATGGTCTCGATCTCATCGAGGTCCTTAGCGGCCTGCTCAAAATCGCGGATGCGCACGGCATTCTTGCCAACATTGGGCTCGGGACGGCAAATTACGGCGCGGCCCAGATTTTCGATAGTGTGTTCCTTGCCGTGATGAAATATGGCTACATCCACGCTCTTTCGGCCACCGATGAAAAAATCCAGTTCCATGTCGTCAGGTGAGAATCCATATTCGTGGATCAAAGCGCGAACGACCCGTTGCCGGACCAGCTCCTTCTTCGTTTCCTTGACCTGCTTGCCGGAAACGTAGTCGAGCGTGTATCCCGCCGGGATGGTGTTCTTGGCCTGCTTGTTCTTCTTTCTGCTCATATAAAAACTCCGTTCACCGAGGCTGGTGTCATTTCTGGTCGTCCTCGCCGAAATCCTGGGTTGTGTGTTTCTGTTGCTCTATCCATGCGTCGATATCCTTTCGGGAAAATCGCCACTGGCCTCGGACCTTGAAAGCAGGCAGTTCCCCCGTCTGGGCCATGGAGTAGACCGTTTTCTCGCCGACCTTAAGTAGGGCGGCGACATCCTTTAGTTTCAGAACCTCTTCATTGCTCATGTCGCCTCTCCTGCAGGGGTGTTGGCCCTAAAAGGGCACAGTGCCAGAACAGGGGTAAGATACCTGCCTTCTGGGTGAAAATCAACCGGATTATACCAGAGCACACCAAAGATTGCCAGAGAAATTTTGTGTTGCAAAACACTAAACAGAGAGGTATATTAGAGCCTATGAAAAACTTTGGTGAAACCATCCGCGACCTTCGGGTCGCCCAAGACCTTGGGCTGCGCGAGACAGCGACAAAGGTGGGCATTTCCCCCGCCTACCTTAGCCGCATTGAGCGTGGTAAGGAGCGTCCGCCAAGGCCTGAGGTAATTAAGGAACTGGCCAAGGTGCTGGCCGCCGATCCCGACGTGCTGTTCCGTTTGTCCTCGTCCACGGACCCGGAAGTTGTCGACTACCTTCATGACCAACCCGAGGTCATGAATTTGCTTCGCTACATCAAGGAAGCCAGCTTTACCGAGGATGAGATCAAGAGCCTCATCAAGGCAGCCGAAAGCATCAAGGCCAACACCCATTAGCCCCGCCACTCCCGGTCAATTCGCTCCCCATTTGTAACCCGAGCCATCCTGTAAATCCACACTGCAATTGAAGCGTTCCGGCATCCAGCGGCCACCATCACCCGCTGGTACATGCTGTGCCCGCCGGGCCGGAAGCCTTCCAGCCGGTCGATGGGCGGCA
>CAZHVY010000037.1:0-31210 GCA_964536305.1 uncultured Geobacter sp.
TGATGCCTCCCGGCGGCATGGGCGGCATGGGTGGCATGGGCGGCATGGATTACTAGAATCCGCCTTGTTCCAGTCAGACACGAAAAAGGGAGCGGTTATGCCGCTCCCTTTTTTCGTCAACATGCGCTGCCGGATCCCACCTGCCACTTTCCAATCCACCCTTCGCTCATCCTCGCAAAGACCGCCCTCTTTCTTGACAACTTCTTGATATTCCTCCCCCCTATTTTGAGACTGCCTTGATGAAGTCCGAGGTAGAGTAATGCTGAACAGAGCATTTTACCGCCAGGAGCCGCATCATGAGACAGAACCCTCAGGAATCTTTCCTCAAGGGCGTGGTCAAATCGTTCGGACTGGTGTTCGGCGACATTGGCACCAGCCCCATATATACCCTGACGGTAATCTTTGCCCTGACTCCGCCTACTCCCGAAAACGTCATGGGAATACTCTCCCTCCTCTTCTGGACCTTATCAATCCTGGTTTCGACGGAGTACGCCTGGCTGGCCATGAGCCTGGGCCGCAAGGGGGAAGGGGGCACTATCGTGCTCAAGGAAATACTGGTCCGAATTCTTAAGCCGGGACGTAAGATAGCATTCGTGGGCTTTCTGTCCTACATCGGTGTCTCCCTCCTGCTTGGGGATGGGGTGATCACCCCGGCAATCAGTATCCTGTCGGCGGTTGAAGGTATGATCCTTATCCCCGGCATGGAGCATCTGCGGCAGGGAACCATGATCCTGATTGCGGCGGTAATAGCGGTCGTCCTCTTCATCTTCCAGTACAAGGGGACCGACAAGGTGGCCGGAGCGTTCGGCCCGATCATGGTGGTCTGGTTCGCTGTGCTGACGGTTTCCGGACTGAACTCCCTCACGACCCACCCGGAACTGCTCAAGGCGGCCAACCCCTGGTACGCGGCGCGATTCTTCATGGACAACGGATTTGCCGCTTTCTTTGTACTCTCCGAGGTGATCCTGTGCGCCACCGGCGGCGAGGCCCTGTATGCCGACATGGGGCACCTTGGCCGCAAACCGATCATCCGGGCCTGGCTCATTGCCTTTTGCGCCCTGGTCATAAACTATTTCGGCCAGGGGGCCTACGTCCTGTCCCACGGAGCAGGCAAAAACCTCCTTTTCGGCATGGTACAGGAGCAGGCGCCGCTACTGTACGTCCCGTTTCTGATTCTGACCATCACGGCAACCGTCATTGCCTCGCAGGCATTGATAAGCGGAGTCTTTTCCGTAATCTACCAGGGTATCAACACCAGAATGATGCCGCTGCTGAAAGTAGACTACACGTCAACCCACCTGAAATCACAGATCTATATCGGCGTTGTCAACTGGTCGCTGCTCCTTGCGGTGCTTCTTGTCATGCTGGTATTCCGGAAATCGGAAAACCTGGCCGCGGCCTACGGCCTGGCGGTCACCGGGACCATGGTCATCACCGGAGTCATGATGACCACTATCTTCAGCCATACCAAGAAGAAGTGGAAGGTCCCATTCGCCCTGCTGGTAACGGTGGCGGACCTGGCCTTCTTCGCGGCATGCCTGAACAAGATTCCGCATGGCGGCTACTGGTCCATCATCCTGGCCACCATACCCTTCCTGATCATCCTGATCTGGACCAATGGCCAGGCGGCCCTCTACCGGGCGTTGAAACCCCTCGACCTTGAGACCTTCCAACTTTCCTACGAGCAGATCTATGCCAGGGGAATAAACATTCCGGGCACGGCGCTGTTTTTCATCAAGGAGAATTCCGTTATCCCCCCCTACCTGGTTCACAACGTGATCAGGAGCAACATCATCTACGAGCGGAACATACTGGTTTCCATCCTCCGCACCGATGAACCGTTCGGTGTCAAGCAAAAGATGACAGAGGGTATCGGCGCCGGTCTTGACGCCTTCGAAATCCGGGCCGGCTACATGGAGGTCATCGATATGGAAAAACTACTGCAGAAGAACGGGATCCGGGAAAAGGTCATCTTCTATGGCATCGAGGATATCGTCACCAGGAACCCTGTCTGGCGGGTCTTCAGCGTCATCAAGAAACTGACGCCCAATTTCGTGCAGTTCTACAAGCTGCCGGCGAGCAAGCTGCAGGGCAGCGTGACCAGGGTGGAAATGTAGCCATGAAAATCTATCTCTTTAGCCCTGAGAACGGCGCATACCTGGGTGAAGATTTTGCCGACGAGGAACAATTCAGGCGCGGCTCTTACATTATTCCGGACGACGCCACGGCCATTCCTCCGCCGAAGGCCGGTAGTGGGTGGATGCCCTTTTTCAACGTCCGCGAGCGGCGCTGGGAAATCCGCCCGATCCCGGCCCTGCGTAAAGGCCTGCTGAGTGGTAAGCTTGAAGGCGACAGGATTTTTCCGAGGAGACCCGATGAATAACTATGAATGGCTGGAAACCATCCTCTTTTTCCTGGTCCTGCTGGCGCTGGTGAAGCCGTTGGGCGCTTTCATGGCCAGGGTTTACCAGGGGGAGCGGACCTTTCTCTCACCGATCCTGACGCCGTGCGAGAACCTGATCTGCCGCGTCTGCATGGTGAACCGTGACGAGGAGATGGGGTGGAAGCGTTATGCCTGGTCTCTGATCCTGCTCAATCTGGCGCTGTTCACGTCACTGTTCGCCATGATGATGCTCCAGCATCTGTTGCCGCTCAACCCGCGAAAGTTCCCCGCCTTTTCCTGGCAGCTGGCGCTGAACAGCGCAGTCAGCTTCGTCACCAACACCAACTGGCAGAACTACAGCGGCGAGCTTACGGCCAGCTACTTCACCCAGATGGCCGGGCTCGCGGTGCACAACTTCGTTTCGGCCGCCACCGGCATGGTCATCGCCATGGCCCTGATACGCGGCTTCGTAAGGCGCAAGACCTCCCTGCTGGGCAATTTCTGGATCGATCTGACACGGAGCATCCTTTACATCCTGCTGCCCATCTCCCTGGTGGCGTCCCTGGTCCTGGTATCCCAGGGGGTGATCCAGAATTTCCGCGACTATAAGACGGTTCCTCTGGTCCAGTCCGCAAGCTACGAAAAAGCGAAGCTGGACGACAAGGGAAATCCGGTCACGGACTTCTCGGGCAAGCCGGTTACCGAAACCGTGACGGTGAGGAAAGTCACCATTCCCATGGGTCCGGTGGCCTCACAGGAGGCCATCAAGGAGCTGGGAACCAATGGCGGCGGCTTCTTTAACGCCAACTCCTCCCATCCTTACGAGAACCCGACCCCCCTGTCCCACTACCTGGAGGTCCTGCTGATCCTGCTGATACCGTTCGCCCTTACCCACACCTTCGGCATCATGGTCGGCAATACCCGTCAGGGATGGGCGCTTCTGGGGGTCATGCTGTTCATCCTGCTCGCATCATTCGGCGTGATGCAGACTATGGAAGCCGGCGGCAACCCGGTTGTCGCCAGGATGGGTGTGCAGGGGGCCAACATGGAGGGAAAGGAGGTTCGCTTCAGCCTGGCCGGCGCCAGCCTGTTCGAGGTGGCCACCACCGGCACATCCTGCGGTGCGGTTGCTGCCATGCACGACTCCCTTACCCCCATCGGCGGCATGGTCCCCCTGGGCCTGATCCTTCTGGGCGGGCTTATCCCCGGCGGGGTCGGCTCGGGACTCTATACCATGCTGGCATTCGCGGTGATCGCTGTCTTCGTCTCCGGCCTGATGATCGGCCGGACCCCGGAGTACCTGGGTAAGAAGATCGAAATAAGGGAGATGTGGATGTCAATCCTGACGGTGTTGCCGGCGGGGATAGTTGTTCTTATCCTGTCGGGCATCGCCATGAGCGCCCCTGCAGCCGTGTCGTCCATGGCCAACCCTGGCGCCCACGGGCTTTCCGAGGTGCTCTATGCGTTCGCCTCCATGGCCAACAACAACGGCAGCGCCTTTGCGGGCCTGAAAGGCAACACCAATTTCTACAACCTGCTGGGCGCCCTGGCCATGACCCTCGGGCGCTATGTCCCGGCCATCGCCGTGCTGGTCATGGCCGGCGCCCTGGCGGAGAAGAAGTACGTTCCCCCCAGCCTGGGCGCCCTGCCGACCGACAAGGCGCCCTTTGCCGTATGGCTGACGCTTGTCATCCTGATTGTGGGAGCGTTGACCTTTTTCCCGGCGCTGGCGCTGGGGCCGATCGCGGAACACATGACAATGATGCACTGGTAGGGGCGGACCGCGTCCGCCCGGGGGCGCATGCGATGCGCCCCTACAGGAGACAACACGAATGACGAAACATGCTCCAGCACCCATTTCCATCTTTGAGCCGCGGATCATGCGATCCGCCCTGGTCGAATCTTTAAAAAAGCTCGATCCCCGTACATTGTGGCGCAATCCGGTCATGTTCTGTGTCGAGATCGCCAGCTTCATCACCCTGGTTACCTTCGTCAGGTCTCTCACCGGCAAAGGCCCCGAACCGGCCTGGTTCACCGGGCAGGTATCCGTCTGGCTATGGCTCACGGTCATCTTCGCCAACTTCTCCGAGGCCCTGGCGGAAGGACGCGGCAAGGCGCGGGCCGTCTCCCTGCGCCGGACACGCACCGAGGTCCAGGCCAGACGTCTGAGGAAACCGGAGTTCGGCGCCGAATACGAGCTTGTGCCCGGAAGCCTGCTCCGCAAGGGGGACCACATCCAGGTGGAGGCCCATGAGCTGATAGCCGGCGACGGCGAGGTGGTGGCGGGCGCGGCCCTGGTGAACGAAGCGGCGGTCACCGGCGAATCGGCGCCGGTGGTGCGCGAGTCGGGTGGAGATCGGAGCGCCGTCACCGGCGGTACTACGGTCATCGCAAACTCGATCATCGTGAAGATCACCGCCAATCATGGCGAGACCTTCCTGGACCGGATGATCTCCCTGATCGAGGGGGCCAGGCGACGAAAGACCCCCAACGAGACAGCGCTTGAAGTGCTCCTCATAGCCCTGACCTTTGTGTTCCTGCTGGTGTGCGCCAACCTGAGCCCGCTTTCCGTCTACAGCGTCCAGGCCGCGGGACGGGGCGCCCCGGTCTCGCTCACGGCGCTGACGGCCCTGTTCGTCTGCCTGGCGCCTACCACCATCGCCGCGCTCCTTCCTGCCATCGGCATCGCCGGCATGGACCGCCTGATCCAGAAGAACGTCATTGCCCTCTCCGGCCGGGCCATCGAGGCGGCAGGCGACGTGAACGTGCTGCTCCTGGACAAGACCGGCACCATCACCCTGGGAAACCGGGAGGCGGTGGCCTTCGTTCCCATAGGCGGCCATACCGGGCAGGAGCTGGCCGAGGCCGCCATGAAGGCGTCCCTTACCGACGAAACCCCCGAGGGGCGCAGCATCGTGGTGCTTGCCAAGCAGAAATACGGACTGCGGGCGGACGCCCTTCCGGCAGATGCGGAAAACGTCCCCTTCAGCGCGGAAACACGCCTTTCAGGCGTAAACCTTGAGGGAAAGCGGTTCCGCAAGGGGGCGGCCGAATCGGTAATTTCCTTTGTCCGTGAAGCGGGGGGGAAGGCGGATCCCGCTGGACTTGATGGAATAGTAGACGAGATCGCCCGCGCCGGGGCCACACCGCTGGTGGTCTGCGTCGAGGGGGATATCTTCGGCGTCGTCAACCTCAAGGACATCGTCAAGGGTGGGATACAGGAGCGTTTCAGACAGTTGCGCGGCATGGGGATCAGGACCGTGATGATCACCGGAGACAACCCGCTGACTGCCGCGGCCATCGCGGCCGAGGCCCAGGTGGACGACTTCCTGGCCCAGGCCAGGCCCGAGGACAAGCTGCGACTGATACGGGACAACCAGGCGGCGGGTTACATGGTGGCCATGACCGGCGACGGTGCCAACGACGCCCCTGCCCTGGCCCAGGCAGACGTTGCCGTGGCCATGAACACCGGCGCCCAGCCGGCCCGCGAGGCTGCCAACATAATCGACCTGGACAGCAACCCGACCAAGCTGCTGGACATCGTGGAGGTGGGGAAGCAGATACTGATGACCAGGGGGAACCTGACCACCTTCAGCATCTCCAACGACATCGCCAAGTATTTCGCCATCATACCCGCGGCACTGATCACCATATACCCTCAACTTGCAGTGCTGAACGTGATGGGGCTTACCAGTCCCCGGAGCGCCATCCTGTCGGCGGTCATCTTCAATGCCCTCATCATCCCGTTGCTGGCGCCGCTGGCCCTCAAGGGGACCCGGTTCCGTCCCCTGCCGGCAGAGAAGCTCCTGATCCATAACCTGTTAATCTTCGGGATCGGAGGAATTGTTGCGCCGTTTCTGGGCATCAAAGGGATTGATATGGTAGTGGGGATGTGGATGCAGATAGAATCAATGTAGGGGCGAACCACCGGTTCGCCCCTACGAGAGGAATAACCCATGCAAGACCTTAAAACCGCAATCCTCATGCTCATCGCCTTCACCATAATCTGCGGCGGCATCTACCCGGTCGTGGTCACCGGCATTGCCCGGTCCCTGTTCCCCCAGCAGGCCGATGGGAGTCTGATGACCGACAAGACCGGCCGGGTGGTCGGCTCCGTTCTCATCGGCCAGCCGTCCAGCGATCCCAAGTACTTCTGGCCCAGACCTTCCGCGACCACGTATTTCCCGTATAACCCGGCAGGCTCCGGCGGCTCGAATCTGGGCCCCACCAATCCCGCCTACCTGAAGGCAGTGGCCCAACGGGTAGCCAGCCTGCGGGCCGCCGGTCTGAGCGGCCCGATCCCGTCGGAGTTGGTACAGGCGTCCGCCAGCGGACTCGATCCCCACATTACGCCGGAAGCCGCAAATCTGCAACTCCCTCGCGTCGCCGGAATCCGAGGAATGAGCATGGAGAAGGTGGCCGGGCTAATTGCCGTCCATACCGAGGATCGTCAGCTGGGCTTTCTGGGCGAGCCGCGCGTTAATGTGCTTGCATTGAACCTGGCATTGGATAAACTGGCGCCATGAGCGCCAAAGAGGACGAAAACCGCCCATCGCCGGAGGCCATGCTCAGGCTCGCCCGGGCCGAAGAACAACTGACCGGCCGGGGCAGGTTGCGGATATTTCTCGGTTACGCCGCCGGGGTGGGAAAGACCTACACCATGCTGGAAGCGGCCCGGCAGCGGAAACGCGAGGGAAGGGACGTGGTTGCGGCGTACGTGGAGTCCCATGGCCGCGCCGAGACGGACGCCCTGCTGGAAGGACTGGAGATCATCCCCAGGGCCTGCATCAGGTATCATGGTGTGCTGCTTTGGGAGCCGGACATCGACGCTGTTCTCACCCGGAGACCCCACATCGCCCTGCTGGATGAACTGGCCCACACCAACGCCCCGGGTTCGCGGCACGAGAAACGCTGGCAGGATGTGGAGGAGCTCCTGGCCGCCGGCATCGACGTCTACACTACGGTGAACGTCCAGCATTTCGACAGTCTGAAAGACATTGTCACCCAGATTACCGGGGTGGCGGTGCGGGAAACGGTTCCGGACAGCCTGCTGGATCAGGCGGCGGAGATCCGCCTGGTGGACATTCCGCCTGACGAGCTCCTGCAGCGGTTGCGCGAAGGCAAGGTCTACATTCCCGAGCAGGCGGCCTGGGCCGCTGAAAAATTCTTCCGTCCCGGCAACCTCATCGCACTGCGAGAACTATCATTGCGGCGCACTGCCGCACGGGTGGACGAGCAGATGCGGGCCTACATGGAGGCTCGGGCCATTCCCGGCCCCTGGCCCGCCGCGGAGAGGCTTCTGGTCTGTGTCAGCGGCAGCCCGTTCAGTGAACGGCTCATCCGAATGACCCGCCACCTGGCGGACGAGATGAAGGCCGGCTGGCATACGGTTTACATTGAAACCCCGGACGTGGGCAGGCATGCGCGGGAAAACCGGGAACGGGTGTGGAGGGATCTCCGGCTGGCCGAGAGCCTCGGGGCGCAAACAGCTACGGTATCGTCCGCTTCCGTAGCGGAAGCGGTTATCCGCTATGCGGTCAGTCACAACATAACCAAGATAGTGGTCGGCAAACCCGTCGGATCCCGCTGGCGGGAGTTTTTCTTCCCTCCGGCCGTCGACCGGATCATCCGGTTGAGCGGACCAATCGACGTGCATGTGGTCAGCGTCACGCCGGCCTTTCCGGATGCGGACCTCACCGGCGCGGGACCGAAAACGCCTGTTCCCGTTTCGGGATACCTGGCGAGCCTGGCGCTGGTTGCGGCGGCTGCTCTGGTGAGCCTGTTGACGCGCTCCTTCATTGAACCGGTCAATATGGTCATGATCTATTTGTTGATCGTGGTGGTTGCGGCTTTGCGCCTCGGCCGGAGACAGGCCATACTCACGGCTTTCCTCGGTGTGATCGCCTTCGACTTTTTCTGTGTCCCGCCTCACCTGACCCTTGCCGTGGCCGATACCCAGTACATCATCACTTTCGTCGCGCTGTTGGCGGTGGGCGTGATCATCAGTTCCCTGGTCTCAAAGGCTCGCGAGAGGGCGGAAGCGGTCCGCGACCGGGAGGAACAGACAAACAGCCTTTATCACCTCAGCCGGGACCTGGCCTCGACCGCCGATATTGAAACCATGCTGGAGGCCGTGCTGAAAAACCTCGGGGAATCCCTGAACGCCAAGGCCGCAGTGATCCTTCCGGAAGGCGACCACATGCGGGTCGCAGCCGCCGGCAGGGGCATGCATCCCGGCGACAAGGAGATGGCTGTGGCCGACTGGGTTTTCCGCAATGGCAAGGAAGCGGGACGGGGGACGGGGACGCTCGGCGCCGCCCATTTTCTCCATCTGCCGCTCCAGGCCTCCGGGAACCAGCTGGGTGTGCTGGGAATAAAGCTGGGGAGCGAATCCGATTACCGCTCCAGACAGATAAGGCGTCTGCTGGATTCCTTTGCCAGCCAGACAGCCATGGCCCTGGAACGCATCCAGCTTTCCCGTCAGGCGGAGCAGTCCCAGATACTTCAGGCCAGGGAGAACCTGGAACGAGCCTTGCTGAATTCCATCTCCCACGACCTGCGCACACCCCTGGCAACCATTACCGGCGCTCTGGATACCCTGAGGGAAAGGGTGCACACGCTTGCGGACAAAGCCAGACTGGAGTTGCTGGATATCGCCAGGGAAGAGGCGGAGCGGCTTAACCGGTTCGTCGGCAATCTCCTGGACATGACCAAGCTGGAATCAGGAGCGGTAAAGGTGAGAAAGGAGATGTGCGATGTGGAGGACCTGGCGGGATGCGCCCTGGCCGCCATGGAGAGGCGGATCGGAGACAGGAGGGTTGATCTCCGCTTCCCTCCCATGCTTCCCCCGGTCAGGCTCGACATGTCCCTGATGACCCAGGTTCTTGTCAATCTGCTGGACAATGCCTTGAAATACACCCCGGCCGAAAGCCCCATCGAGATATCCGCCAGGGCGGAGGGGGAGAGTCTGATAATCGAAGTCGCCGATCATGGTCCCGGCATACCCGAGCGTGATCTGAAACGGGTCTTTGACAAGTTCTACCGGTTGCCTGTTCCTGAGGGCGCCTCTGGAACAGGGCTTGGGCTTTCCATCTGCAAGGGGATCGTGGAGGCCCATGGTGGCGTCATCCGGGCCGAAAACAGAGACGGAGGCGGGTTGCGGATCGTTGTCATGCTGAGATTGTGAAAAGGAAAGGAAGAATTGCATGCGGAAGGATAACAATCCGCCACGATTGCTCATTGTGGACGATGAACCGCCGATTCAGCGATTTCTGAGAACCGCTCTGGATACGGGGGATTACGTAATCCATCAGGCGGAGAGCGGTTTTGCGGCGCTCTCCGCGGCCGTCGCAACGAGGCCGGACGTGATCCTCCTGGATCTGGGTCTCCCGGATATGGACGGGGTAGAGGTCATACGGCGCATACGGGAATGGTCCCAGACGCCGATTATCGTCCTTTCGGTTCGGGAGCGGGAGGACGACAAGGTCAGCGCCCTGGATGCCGGCGCGGATGACTACCTGACCAAGCCCTTTGGTGTCGCCGAGCTGATTGCCCGTATACGGGCAGCCTTGCGCCGTTCCCTGCGCCAGGCGGAAGAGCCCGTGTTTCTGGCGGGGGAGCTGGAGGTGGATCTGTCCCGCAGGAGGGTGCTTGTGGCGGGATCCGAAGTGCAGCTGACGCCGACGGAATACGAACTGTTGCGGTTGCTGGTGGTCCACGCCGGAAAGGTCCTGACCCACGGCTTCATTCTGAAACATATCTGGGGTACGGCCTATGTGGAACAGCCCCACGTCCTCAGGGTGAATATCAGCAACCTTCGCCACAAGCTGGAAAAGGAACCTTCACGCCCCAGGCACATAATCACCGAACCTGGAGTCGGGTATCGCCTGCGAGCCGACTATTGATGGACCAATGGCCGGTAGCGACCGGCTGATAAAATCCGGCGGGGATTGGCCGGCTGGTTGTCAGTCCTTGGCCGGCCGTTCTTGCGACGGCATTCACTTCTCTATTCCGATCCGCGCCGCGATCCCCGCCTTGTAGTAGTGCTTGATCTCCCGCATTTCTGTTACCAGGTCGGCCGCCTCCATGATCTCGGGCGCCGCGTTTCTGCCGGTCAGCACCAGCTCGACGTTCGCTCCCTTTTCCCTTATCAGCGTCAGAGTCTCGTCCACACCTATGAGGCCGTGGGACACGGCATTATTTATCTCATCGAGTATCACCAGGTCGTAAAGCCCGCCCTTTACCGCCTCCCGGGCCAGCTCGAAGGCCTTACGGGCCATGCTTAATGCTTCGGCGCCGGGCTTTTCTCCGCACAGCCAGCCATTGTGTCCCATCCTCGTAATGGTGAGGCAATCGGCGAATCTTTCCGCCGCGAGGTGTTCGCCGCAGCATTCCTTCTTCGCGAACTGGATCATATGGACGGCAAGCCCCCTTCCGGCTGCCCGGAAGGCCAATCCCAGCGCGGCGGTGGTTTTTCCCTTGCCGTTGCCCGTATATACCTGAACCATGCCCTTTTCCAGCCTGTATCTATCCATGGAAACCGTCCGGATTCATTATTGCGCCTGTCCCGCACCGACAAAAGATTGGAACAGGAGATGCCCGCTGTCAAGAGCAAATATGGGCCGCTACCGGGCGCCGGGAGCAGGCCTCAAGGAATGGAGACAGGAATCCGCCCTTGACAGTTAAGGGCGGTTTTGCTATTCATGGATGCACATCACGGGCGATTAACTCAGCGGGAGAGTGCTACCTTCACACGGTAGAAGTCACTGGTTCGAACCCAGTATCGCCCACCATTCGGAGCTCAAGGGGGTTGCGTTGGAACGCGGCCCTTTTTTAACTTTCCTGTTGGGAAAAATCCCCCCTTTTTTTCATGAATTCCGACCAATCCCGGTATCCCTTTTCTTAATTGTCCATTTTTCCTGAGTATGGCCGAAGTGAGGTTGACGGCGCGTTTTCTCAAGGGTTATGCACACCCCTGTAGGCAGCCAAGAAATGCATCTGTCTTTGCAGGTGATATCTCGATGGCCGCAATCCGCTGTTCGTGCCTGGATAAATTACCGATGTTCCGGTGAAAATTGGCCTGAAAAATAAACAAATGGACCTTTGAGCCCCTCTTCAGATATTTCTCCGCTGGAGTTTTTCGCGTAATCCACAGTTAATCCACATACTTGTTGATGAAGATGATTCCGGGCCGAATAACGGCGGGGATGGCGCTTTTATCCTGTTTGCCTTGTCGGGTCAGGCACAAAAAAAACCCGCATCAGGCAGGATGCGGGTTCAAAGGGAGGTATTGATCTGGAGGGTTGACATGGCTTTTGAGTTTCTTCCTGTATGTTCAGCATATTGTGTGCCAATTTGTTCTGAAACATCGGAGTAAAGTCATACTTTGCCCACACCGGATCTTCATTTTCCAATTCTCCGGGTCCATTTTGCCGGGAACAGCAACGAATCAGGCCAGAGTCGTTTTCTCCGGATGACTCCAACCGCCTTTTTTTATTGTTTTTTTGACCCGGCATGACCATGTGCTAGAATTGATTCTCTATTGCTTCGGGTTCGCAAGGGAACGTCACGGGCCTAATGATGATTTTTTCTGGAAAACCCTGCTTCTGTTCAACCCGGCCTGCCCAAAAATCACCCATTAAAACCGCAAAAGCATTATGGAGTGCCCTTTTTGAGGTATTTTCAGCTTTCCGGGTCCGTCATTTAATTACCCATTACTCCACGTCAACGCATCGTATCCCCTCAGGTCTCCATGCGGGAGAAATGACAAAGGAACCTTTTTCCTCATCATCGGCCTGGAGCGTGCCGAAGGTAACGGAAAATTCTCCGTAACGGTCGTTCACCCGATCCATGGCCTGCGTGGCGGAAACCTTCCGCGGATTTTCGGAGAACAGCGGCAGTTGCGTTTCCCCGTGACGGAGGCCGGAAAGGCTTATTCCCAGAAGTCTTACCGGCTGCTCCAGGGTGACCGAATCCAGAATTCCGACGGCGGCCCGGTAAATTTCGTCACTGAGGTTGATATAATCGGGCAGTGTCCGTTGCCTGCCGAAACTGCTGAAAAAATCGGCATACCTCACCTGGAGATGCACGGTTCTGCCGCTGACCCCGTACCGCCTCGCCCTCCTTCCCACCATCTCCGAGAGCTGGAGCAGATATCTCAGGATCTCCTCGCGCCGCTCAATATCGCGCTCCAGGGTCATGGAATGGCCGACGGACTTCACCGGCTCAGCCTGCTCCGCGGGTATCACGGGTGATTCGTCGATCCCTTTTCCCATTCGATGCAGGTGTTCGCCGACAATCCCGAACCTCTTTGTCAGAATATCGACGGGAAACCGGCCCAGTTCGCCACAGCTGGTTATGCCGAGGAGTCGCAGTTGCTTCTCCGTCTTCCTGCCGATACCGCACATATCACTGACGGGGGTCTTTTCCAGTACTCCCGCGACCATCTCCGGCCTGATTATGGTGAGCCCGTCCGGCTTCTCCATGTCGGAGGCCAGTTTTGCCAGCATCTTGTTGGGGGCGATGCCGATGGAACAGGTGATGCCGAAGCGATGACGGATGCGCGATTTCAGGAGCATGGCGATGTTTTCGGCGGGGCCGAACAGCCTCAGGGAACCGGTTACGTCCAGGAATGCCTCGTCAATGGAAAAGACCTCCACCAACGGCGTGTAGTCCAGCATCATCCGGACGATCCCGGCCGAGGTGTGGGTGTAGCGGCGGTTGTTGCCGACGACCAGGATCAGGTCGGGACAACAGCGCTTTGCCTCCCACACCGCCATGCCGGTCTTCACCCCATACCTTCGCGCCTCATAGGACGAAGTGGTGATCACCGTGCGCCTGGCCGATCCGATGACCGCCACCGGCTTGCCCCGCAGGGCCGGGTTCATTGCCTGCTCCACCGAGGCGAAGAAGGCGTTCATGTCGACATGGAGGATGGTACGGTGAGGCACGGCCTATATCTCCGTTAAGGTTGACAATGCTTTATTCAACCAGGCAAAGGCGATCCGCTCCTGCTCCAGGCGGATGTTCTTGCCGAGGATATTGTCTCTCAGGTCGGAATAGAGGCGCTGTTCCGCCTCGTCAAGATTGCCGAGATCGGCGGCGCAGCGCTTGTCGTCGTCCTCCCTCACCCACAGGCGGCGGAATTCCATGAGGGTCTCCCGGTCCATGAGCAGGGAGCGAGCGCCGGGGAAAAAGCTCCGGAGCCGGGAGAGGATGGAAAAGCCGTGGGTGTCGATATCGCCCCAGTAGAGGAGCTCCTTCTCCCCGAGCCAGGCCGCGTCCCGCAGCGACGAGATGCCGTAGCCCAGGCCGAAGACCACCATCGACCTTGCCAGGGGCGGAAAGGTCAGGCCGTTGGTCTTGTTCTCCGTTATCACCACCCGGTCGCAGGGGGGATGAAGGGTCAGGAATTGGCCGAGTGGCACGCTGATGTCGCTCACGCCCCACGGGCCAGCACACTCCGGGTCGAGGATGCGGAAACGGATCAGCGGCTCGTCGTAGCGGAAGCCGTAGCGCCGCTCGAAGCCGTGGCCCGACAGGGAGGTGATCTCCGGGTCTGCGGCCTCCGGCGGGAGGACGATATCCAGCAACTCCCGCAGAAGCGATTTATGCTGTTCGATGAACTTGCTGTCCACGCCCGCTATGTCCAGCTCCCTGATGTAGCGGCCCGGCCTGGGATTGTCCCGCAGAAAACGGCACACCGCCAGCGCCCCGGGCCAGGCCTCCCGGTTCTCCAGGGCCTTCATCGGCTTGCGCTCCAGCCACTCTTTCAGGAGCGGCTGTTCCCCGATGGTCTGTTCCGCCAGGGCCTTGAAGGCGGCGAAATCCTTCCCCTTGCCGAGGAAACGGAGAAAATCCTCCCCGGTTTCGAAGCGGATGCGGTTCGGGAAATGCTGAACACCGAGCTGACGGTGGTTGACCTCCGCAAATTCCAGGGAGTAGCCGAATCCCCTCGCCTCCCTGCTCCCTTCGCGCAGGCGGTTCACCCAGGCCCGCACCTCGGCGAAACGCTCCAGGGCCTCAACGGCGGTGACCTTGCGGAACGGGACATCGAGGGGAAACATTGATTCTCCGCTGAGCCACGCCGAGAGGAAACGGCCAGATTGCCAGACCCTGAGCGCCTTTTCCCTGACGGCACCGGGCGAGATCACGGCGTTGCCCCTGCGCGGTAGCGCTCCTTTTCCGCCTGGTATTCCGCCAGGGTCAGGTTGCGCACCATGGAGTTGGCGCCGTCTTCATTGTAGATGTAGTGTACCGACCGGATATACTCCTCGATGACGTGGATCTTCTGCAGGGGCGTGACGATGAGCAACTGCAAATTGAGCTTTCTGAACAGCTCCAGCCCGTAGCGCGTGCTCTCGTCCGATCCCTTGGCGAAGGCCTCGTCGATGACCACGAAGCGGAAGGAGCGGGACTGGACCGCGCCCCATTCCAGGCCGAACTGGTAGGCCAGGGCCGATTCCAGGATGGTGTAGGCCAGCTTCTCCTTCTGCCCGCCTGATTTGCCGGCCGTATCCGAATAATACTCCTTCTCGCTGTTGTCCTCCCGCCACCTCTCGCTGGCGGAGAAGGTAAACCAGTTGCGCACATCCGTGACCTTGCGCGTCCACCTCCGATCCAGTTCCGCGAAGCCTTCGCGGCCATTGAAGCGGTCGATGACCGCCTTTACCTGGAGAAATTTCGCTTCGTTGTAGATCTCGGGATCGCCCAGGGTATGGGAGAGGCACTGCTTCAGCTCCTCCTGGAAATCGCGCACCTCCGGGTCAGGGGTGCGGTCGGTGGTCAGCTCGATGAAGGTTCCGGGCCCGTATTCGATCTCCCGCAGCGAGCCGTTGATGGCCCGGATTTTCCCGGAGATCTGCTGCTTCTCCTTTTCCAGCTGGTTCTGGAGCAGGACGATGTCCTTGATGGTCTCCTCGTTCAGGAGCTGCTTGAAGCGGGACTCGTGGCGGGGAAGGTCCTGTTCCCGCAGGGCAGTGAGCATGGCGGCGAACTCGCCCAGGGACTCCAGCCCGGCGTCCGTCTCCGCGGTTTCCGCCGGGTAGGCGTGCTTGTAGTCCTTCATCTGGCCGAGGATCTTTTCCGTGAGCCGCTGGCGCCTCTTGTCCATGGCTTCCCGTCGGGAATCGATGGCATCGCGGGTCTCCCTCTGGATTCGGTCATAGCTCTGCAGGGTAAGCGCCGCGTCCTTCTGCACCCCCCCGCGAACCTCGTCGAGTTTTGCGGTGAGCTCCCTCCGCCCCTCTTCTTCCAGCGTTGCGGCGAGGATTTCCGCCTCGGCCCGTTCGGACCGGCGGCCGGAGAGCCGCTCTTCGAGCCGGCCCGCCTCCTTGTTCAGGCTGTCCTGCCGGGCCGTCTTGATGGCTATCTCCTCCCGCACGCCCTGCAACTGCTCCCGCAGCAGCCGCAGGGTGTCGGAACTCCGCTCCAGCTCGCTCCGCTCCTCTTCCAGGAGCTGTATCCGCTCGGTCAGCGGCTCCCAGCTGATGGCGGCGTAATCGGTGAAGTTGAGCAGGTCGCGCACCCCGTCCCGCCTTTCCGTAAGCAGGCCCTGACGCCGGTTCAGATCGGCGAGCCGGCCGGCGCTCTCCCGGGCGGCTCGCTCCACCTGGATTTTTTTGCTCTCCAGGGCCTTGACCTTTTCCTTGTTGTCCCACCCCAGCACATACCGGCTCCGGTCGTGGATAGAGCGGCGGTCGTCCTTCTCGTGGCGCTTGCCGCCGGACTTGATCTGGCCGTTCCTGGTCATGGCGCGGGGAAGGCGGCGGAACATCTCCAGATCATCGCAGCAGGCGTAATCGAAGCGTTCCGCCAGTTCCTCCAGGAGCCAGCCGTAGAAGGGGGTGTCCGGCTTGACCAGCAGCTTGCGCAACAGCGAATCGGGGTCGGCGGCAAAGGCGGAAGCGCCGTCCGATGCCGACCTGGCCCGGTAATAGACAAGGCGTCCCTGCAGGTTGGTGCGTTCCACGTAGTGGCTCACCCGGCTGTACAACGCCTCCGGGACCAGCAGGCTCAGGCCGAAATTGTGGAGCAGCCGCTCGATGGCGCCCTCCCAGGCCGAGGCTTGCTGGTCCACCTGGAGGAGTTCTCCGGCAAAGGGAAGTTCCTCTTCGGCGATTCCCAGGACCTCGGCCATTTCCCGCCGCATGGACAGGTTCTTCAGGGGTATGTTGCCGGCGCGGCGGCGCAGCGAGTCTATTTCCTCCGCCAGCTCGGCCTGCTCCCCGGAAAGCCTCCGCAACTCCAATCCCAGGTCTATTTCCCCCTTTTTCCATTCCTCCGATTCGCGCGTCACCTGTTCGAGAAGGGCTTCACCCTCCCGCCGGTTGCGGAAAAAGTCCTCTTCGCTTCCCGCCGGTTTCAGGCCCACGGCCATGGCCAGCCTTTGGTATTCTTCTTCCCTGCGCAGCTTGTCGTCCCGTTCCCGGACAAGGCCGGTGATCTCGTCGGCCAGGGTCTGCAACCGGCGGCCGCCGCTGTCGTCAATACCGGTTAGGAGTTCACCCTCCCGGCGGCGCAGCTGGCGCAGTTCCTCCTGGACCGAGGCGAGCCGCGAGGCGGTCTTCTCCATCTCCAGCTCCGCCCTGTCGATATCCGTTGTGAGCAGGCCGACCTTCAAGGAGGCGAACCAGGGGGCCAGGGCCTCCCGGCAGGCGCGCAGGTCACGGATCTCCTCGGCCAGTTCCCGGTAGCGCTCGCCGTCCGTTGCCAGGGGGGTGAGGCGCTCGATCTGGCGCTTGGCCTTGAGCACCGCCTCGTGGGCCCGGTTCAGGTTGTCGAAGTTGCGCCGCAAGGCCTCGATGCGCGACTCCATGTCAGCGGCTTCCAGCATGTGGTTGCGCACGAAATCGGTCAGGTTGCCCACCGATTTCATGGAAACCGTCTGGTAGAAGAGCTCCAGGGCCTGCTCGTTCTGGATGCCGAACAGGTAGCGGAAGCGGGAACTGTACTCCTTGAAGTTGTCCAGCACCGTGACCCGCTTCATGCGCTTGAGCCGTTTCTTCAGGTCGAGGATGTCCGCGCCGAAATCGCCGAAGTGGCCGGCGATGGAAAGCTCCGTTTCCGCGACCACGAAAAACCGCTCCGGATTCCGCCGGTGGTCCTTGATCCAGAACACCTGGGCCAGGCTCACCCCCTGGCCGAACCCGGCGTTGTAAAAATGGGCCAGGAGCACGGTAAAGGTGTCCTCGCCACGCAGGCTGATGGGCTTGGCCGCCTGGGATGAGTCGTCCTTTTCGCTCTTGTATTCGCCGCGGATGTAGGAGTAGAGATCCCGCTCCCTGCCCACGGCCCCGGCCGCCTTGTTGTAGATGATGCGGTGGTGGGGAACCAGCAGCGTGGTCACCGCGTCCACCAGGGTGGACTTGCCCGAGCCGATGTCGCCGGTGAGGAGTCCGTTGTGGCCGGCCGGGTTGATGGTCCAGACCCGGTGGGTAAAGGTCCCCCAGTTCAGCGCCTCGAAGCGGCTCAGGCGAAAACCGGTCAGGGAGTCGTCGGCTGCGAAATCAAGCGGAAGCGTCTGCATGGGCCAGGTACTCCTCCAGTATGCGGTCCATCTCGGCCAGCCAGTCACCGTCCACCAGGGCCTTGATTATGCGCCGCACCTCGTAGTTGTCCTCATCCTTCTTCAACCGCCGCAGGAAACCGAAATCCGCCACCTTGGCGATGTGGCCGTCGATCTGGTCCACCAGTCTGGCCTCGTTGCTCCGCTCGCCGAGAAAGACGCGCAGCATCTCCACCATCTGGTCGCGGCTCAGGATGAGCCGGGTCTCGCCGCCCGCGGCGTCCAGTTCCACCAGCTTCTTGCGCAGCAGCACGCAGAGGAGGCTCACCGGGTAGCTGAGGGGCCGCCGCTGGACCAGGCGGGGCAGGGACTCGCCCCCTTCCTCCTCATCGCTCGCCTCGGGCCGCTGGCGCAGGAAGGCGTAACCCTCGGCCTCGTCCAGGTAGAGCTGGAGGCCGATGGCCGCCACATAGTCGCTCACCGCGGCCTGATTCTGCAGCAGGTCGCGCCACTGCTCCGGGCGCTGATCCTGGTAGAGGACCCCCTTGAAGAGGTGGATGATGACGATGGATGCGGCGCGCGGAAGATCGAAAGAGTCGTTCATGGTGTTTTCCTATCTCACAAAAATAACCCTCGGCAACGAAACCCGTCTCACCTCTCCGGCCTCGTTGCTGAAAGTCAGTTCCTCCTCCACATCTTCGGTCACCAGGGTGCCCTCCCTGTGGGCCAGCTCCAGGTAGGTCACCACCTCGGCCAGCCCCTTGCGGACGGGAAAGAACTCCACCAGCCGGGAGAGGGTGATCTGGGGCCTGGTCTGCAGGGCCTTGCGGATGTTCCCCCGCAGCTCGGCCTCATTGACGAAGTTGCGGCGGTACAGGGCATCCACCTGGATATCCGCCTCGCCCACAGTAACACTGGAGTCTCCGATGGCGGCGCTCGTCGTCGGCGCGAAGAGGCCGCGGGCCATGACCAGCTCCAGGTCCGGCCGCATGTCGTCCAGGAAGGCGAAGTCCCGTTCCGTCGGCGACGCGTCCTTGATCGCCACCGCCTTCTTCTCTATCCCCTTCACCAGTTCCATGATGCGCCTGTTTTCCAGATACCCCTGTTCGTCCAGAAACCTGCGGAGCTGCTCCACCAGAATGCCGCTGGTCTTGTACACCTTTTCACCGGCATCCATGAGGCTGAACTTGATCCCGGACAGAAACGGCGAAGGATTGAGGCTGCGTACCTCCTCCAGCCCGTAGACCGCCTCCAGCAGCTCGGCCAGTTCCTCCTGGCGGGGAGCGGACATGAGGAATTCCCAGAAGGCGTGGAAGCTCTTTCCCTGATCCGAGTCGCGGATGGCGTCCTGCTCATGAAATATCTCGTCCAGGAGCTTGCCCTTGGGACGGTCGCTGAGGGCGATCCGTTCGCGGATCTCCCGGTCCAAAGCGCGGAAATTGTATTCCACCTGGCGAAAGTCGGCCAGGAGCCGCCGTGCCGTCTCCTCCGCCTGTAAGAAACGCTCCTTCACCTGGGTCGGGTCATAGGTCTCGACGATGCCGACCCGCAGCCGTTCAATCTCGGCGTCAATCTCTTCCTTGCGCCGCTCCAGTTCGGCGATGCGCGCCGCCGGGTCGAGGCTGGTCTTGCGCACCAGCTCCTTGAGCAGGTTGAATACCGTCAGCAGGCGCGATTCCGTGCCCACGAAGCGGCGTTCCGCCAGGCTTTGCAGCCATTCCACCGCCCTTTCGGTGGCCGGGGTGAGGTCAAATTCCGGCTCGTCGCCGGAATCGGTGTAGTATTTGCGCAGGAAAGGGGTCTTGCCGCCCGCCCAGTCCTCCAGGTACTGGCGCGCCGACCGGGGATATTTTTCTTCTCCGTGGATTTCCCGCAGGTGGAAGAGGTAGTCGTCCAACCGGGAGGTAATCTCGGCCTGGGGGAGGGAACGTTGATTGGGCCGGATGAACACAAGAAAGAGAAAGCTTATGATGAGAGGGGCATTGTCAGCCGCAATCAGCCGCAGCGTGGGGTGGGTCTGTTTCAGTTTTTCCAGGTAGTCGTGGTCCATGGGCCTCAACTCTCGGGGCGACGATCCCCATGCCGGACGGATTTTTCCTCTTTTTCATAAAAAACGACGCCCGCCCGCCGGATATGGTCAAGGAGTTCCGGGTCGTCTATCTGATGCAGCAGGGAAATGTCTATCTTGTAATCCTTACATGGTATCGCATGGTCCCTCCAGGGCATACCTACCCTCACTCAGAATCCCGTTACCAGAAAATCCAGCGCCGCGATAATCTCGTTGCGTTGGTCCTCCAGGGAGCCGACCTTTTCCCCCAGATCATGCACCGCCACACCGGCCAGTTCCGCCGTTGACATGACAACCGGGATCCCCCTGATCTCGAAGCGGGGATTGAGGTATTTTGCCGCCTTGACCATGACGGCGGCCGATACCAGAGGCACTACGACACGGGTGGAGAGGTGGCTCAGTAAGCCGGTCTGCACGTCGAGCAGGAAAGGAACCGTCTGCCGGGTGGCGGGATTCGGATTCTCATGGACGTCGAACCGGCCCATCAGAAACGCCTCAATCCGTCACTGAACGCGCCATGGGCCTCGATGCGGCGGTTGTACTCCTCTATGGCCTCGCGGTTTTCCGCCAGCCAGTTGCGTCGCCGTTCCTCTCTGATCAACTCCACCAGCCGCTGTTCCAGGGTCCGGGAAAGGTTGATGCGGCTTTCCCTGGCCTGGCGCAACAGGTCGCTGTTGACACTCAGGTTGATCGGTTTTTTCGGGGCGTCCGGGTCGAAGAATCGTATTTCCATGCCATACTCCTCATGCGTATAATGCATGCGCACATATTATCCCTATTGCCCCCCGACGACAAGCCGTCAATCGGTCGACAAAGAGCACTCGTCCCCTACCCCGCCTCCACCCCGTTAAGGGTCCAGCTCTGCTCCCTTGTATCGTACACCAGCTCGTAAAGGGCCTCTCCGTCCACCACCGCGAAGTGGATCAATAGCTTGTCCCCGGCCTTCTCCGGCCAGGAGTAGGTGGTCTCCAGGACAGTGTGCTTCCTGCGTTTCCAGTCGAACCAGACCGGCCGGATATTTCTTCCCGGGGTGAAAATGACGGCCACCCGCACCGGCTCCCGAATCCGTTCCATGGCTTCACTCCAGGGGGCGGTAGATGCCGACCACCTTGCCGATGATGGTCACCTCGCCTTTGCCTGGCCGGACGATGATGTCGTCATAGTTGGGGTTGGCCGCCTCCAGCCGGATGCGGCCCCGTTCCCGGAAGAAGCGTTTCAGGGTCGCCTCGCCGTCCACCATGGCCACTACCAGATCGCGGTTGTCGGCGGTTTGCTGCGGCCGCACCAGGGCCAGGTCCCCTTCCAGGATGGACGCGCCGATCATGGAGTCCCCCTTCACCCGGAGGAAGAAGGACCCGCCGGAGCGGAGCTGGGTGGAGTCGATGGCGAAAAACCCTTCTATGTCCTCTACCGCGGGCTGGGGAAGGCCGGCCCGCACCACCCCGACGATGGGAAGGGGGAGGGCGGAGGCCCGGCCGGCGAGCACGATCCCCCTGGAGCTGCCCGCGGCCTTGGTGAGGTACCCCTTTTTCTCCAGGGCGTCCAGGTGGCGCATCACCCCCAGGGTCCCATTGACTTCCATGTGGGCCGCGATCTCCCGCAGGGTGGGGGGGTAGCCGTTTGCGTCGATGAATCCGGTGACGAATGCCAGCGCCTGTTGCTGGCGGGGAGTGAGCTCTTCCATGGTGAGACCTCGCTATTAGTTGTCAAAAGACAACTTAACAGTCCGGAGAGGGAATGTCAAGGCGTGCCCGCGGCTACCGTGAAATTCGGGCGCCGCCGTTTTACTCCGTTGACACGATATGGAAGAAGTGCAATAACAGCGCGTGAGCCCGGATTGATTATTGTTTTTTTACCATGGACATGGAAGGAAATCCATGAGAATAACCCTGATTCAGCCCCGCTTCGCCGAAGGATACCGCACTCCCGCCGTCATGGAACCCCTGGCGCTGGCCGTTCTTGCCGCGCTTACCCCAAAGGAGCACGAGGTCCGGGCCGTTGACGAGCGCCTGGGAGAACCCCCCCGTGACGACACGGCCGACCTGGTGGCCATCTCCGCCTGCACCTTTTCCGCCAGGCGGGCCTACGAGATAGCCGCCGACTACCGGAAGCGGGGCGTGCCGGTCGTGATGGGAGGATTCCATCCGACCCTGCTCCCGGAGGAGGCGCTGAAACATGCGGACGCCGTTGTCACGGGGGACGCCGAGGCGAGCTGGCCCCTTGTCCTGGCCGATGCCGCGTCCGGACGCCTCCGGCGTCTCTATGCCCCGCCAATGCCCGGCCCCCTGGAGGCGGCGCAACCGGACCACTCTATCTACAGGGGGAGGGACTACCTCCCCATCCGCCCGGTGCAGTTCGCCAGGGGATGCCCGCGCTCCTGTGAATTCTGTTCCATTCGGGCGTTTTACGGCGGCCGGGTGCGGCACAGGCCCGTGGCTGCGGTGGTGGAAGAGATCGAGTCGTGCCGCAGCCGGAGGATCCTGTTTGTGGACGACAACATGATGTCGGACCGCGATGCGCTCCGCTCCCTGATGGAGGCCCTGCTGCCGCTGAAAGTGCGCTGGTCCGCCCAGATGGACGCGGGCATCGCCGACGATCCGGGGCTGCTGGCCCTGGCGCGGCTGAGCGGTTGCCAGAGCCTGATCATCGGATTCGAGTCGCTGGACAGTGACAACCTCCGGCAGATGGGCAAGGGGTGGAACCGCGCCTCTGAATTTGCATCGCGCCTCGGCCGCATCCGCAAAGCAGGCATCATGGTCTACGGCACGTTTCTGTTCGGCTATGACAACGATGGGCCCGGCGCTATCGACCGCACCCTGGAGTTCGCCCTGAAACAGAAGCTCTGCTTGGCCAACTTCAACCCGCTCCAGCCCATACCGGGCACACCGCTTTACGAGCGGCTTTCCGGGGAAGGACGCCTGGTGTATGACCGCTGGTGGCTGGAGCCGTCCTACCGGTGGCAGGAGGCCCTCCTCCATCCCCGCGGCATGAGCGCCGGCCAGCTCACCGAGGGGTGCCGCAGGGCGCGGGAGAGCTTTCACAGCCTGCCGGGAATCATCCGCCGTCTCCCCTCCCGCGCCCATTTCGGCAGCCTGGATAACCTGGTCGTGTTTCTGAAGGCGAATCTGGTATCCGGGATGGATATCCGCGCCAAGTCCCGCGTGCGGGGTGCGCCGCTGTGAAAATCCTCTTCGTCAAGCCCAACATGGGGCTGGTCCGGGGACGGCCGTACAACGACTACGGCAGGATGGAACCCCACACCTTCGCCGTGCTGGCCGGGTTCACTCCGAAGCGCCACCGGGTCTCGCTGTGCGACGACCGGTTCGAGCCGGTCCCCTACGGCGAACACTGGGATATGGTTGCCATCAATACGGAAATCTATACCGCGCGCAGGGCCTACGAAATCGCCGACCGCTTCCGGGAGGTGGGCGCGAAGGTGGCGCTTGGCGGGTGCCACGCCACCATGATTCCGCGGGAGGCCGCCCTTCATGCGGACGCGCTGGCGATGGGGGACATCGATGACGGATGGACGGACATCCTTGAGGACGCCGAAGCCGGAGGACTGAAACCCGTGTACCGCCGCCCCTTCGCTGACACCGGCGCTTCCGGGCCAATACAGCCGCGCCGCGACATCTATCAGGGGAAAAAGTATCTGCCGGTCATGCTTACCCAGCTTTCCAGGGGATGCGTCAATACCTGCGAATACTGCGTTACCGGCAACCTGTACCGCGGCGGCTTCAGCTGTCGCTCCCCAAAGGAGGTTGCTGATGAAGTGGCCCGGGACGGGCGGAAGCTGGTTTTCTTCGTGGACGACAACATCATCGCCGATGCGGAGGCGGCCAAGGCCCTGTTCCGTGAACTGGTCCCCCTGAAGCTGCGCTGGACGGCCCAGGCGAGCCTCAATTTCGCGGCCGACCCGGAACTGTTGGACCTGATGGCGCGCAGCGGCTGCGCCGGGCTGGTGGTGGGGTTCGAGTCGCGGGATCCGGCCAACCTGGCCATAATGAACAAAATGACCAACCTGGCGTTCGGAACCTACGACGAGGCGGTGGAGAGGATACGGGACGCGGGCATCATGCTGTGGGCCGCGTTCCTTCTGGGCTATGACCACGAGACCGAGGCGAGCATCCTCGACACCATCGACTGGGCGCTGTCCAAGAAGTTCGCTTTTTCGGCCTTCAACATCCTCACCCCCTATCCGGGCACGGCGTTTTATGAGAGGATGAAGGCCGAAGGGAGGCTCTTGTATGACGGCCGCTGGTGGCTCCATGACGAGTACCGCTTCGGCGACGCGGCCTTCCGGCCCCGGCGCCTGACCCCTGAGAGGCTTTCCGGGCTCGGCCACGTGGCCCGCATGAGGCACAGTTCACCGTACCAGATCCTTCGCCGCGCCACGGATTTCAAGACCAATGCCAAGGATTTGCGGAGCCTGCTGACCTACTTCGCCTACAACCCGCTGTTCCGGAGCGAGATGATGAAGAAGCACGGCATGATGCTGGGGTATCGGGGATTCGAACGGAAGCGCGAAGATGAAACGGAGAACCGCCTGTGAAGCTGCTGCTCATCATGCCGGACGCGCACATGCACAAGCTGAGGCTCGGCCCCCTGGTCCGCTCCATGAGGGAAATGCCGCTCTCCATCTGCACCCTGGCGGCCCTGACCCCGGCATACCCGGACATGGATATCCGCCTGGTGGACGGCAGCGTGGACCCGATCCCGCTCGACGCGGATGCCGACCTGGTGGCCATCAGTCTCATTACCGGCTGCGCAAACAGCGGCTACGCCCTGGCCGATCGTTTCCGGGCGAGGGGCGTCCCGGTGGTCCTGGGGGGCGTGCATGTCACCATCCTGCCGGGGGAGGCGATCCGCCACGCCGACACCATTGTCATCGGCCGGGGAGAGGATGCCTGGCCCCGGCTCATCGAGGACTTCCGCGCGGGACGCATGAAAAGAGTCTACGAGGAAGAGCCCCTTCTTGACACGCTGCCCGGCGTGCCGCCTCCCCGCCGCGATCTGCACCGGCGTTCGGGCTACATGATCCCCGACACCATCCAGGCGACGCGGGGCTGCAAGAAGGTGTGCGACTTCTGCACCGTGCCCGGTGTCTGGCCCAACTATCTCCGCAGGCCGGTGGGAGACGTGATCCGCGACATCAGGTTGACCCGGGGGAGATACATCGTCTTCAACGACGTGAGCATCGCAGAGGATCCGGAGTACGCCAAGGAGCTGTTCCGGGCCATGATACCCCTGGGGAAGAAATGGGGGGGCCTGGCCACGGTGGATATCGTCAACGACCCGGAGCTGCTGGACCTGATGAAGGCCAGCGGCTGCCGCTACCTCCTGTTCGGCTTCGAGTCCGACAGCCGGACCGTCCTGAAGGAGATCAGGAAGGGATTCAACACGCCGGTGAATTACGATGAGCTCATCCGCGCCATGCACGGCATGGGGATCAGCGTTCAGGGGTGTTTTGTGTTCGGGTTCGATCACGACACCGCGGAGACCTTCCCGCGGACCGTGGATCGGGTCAACGAACTGAAGATCGATATCCCCCGTTACTCCATCTATACCCCCTATCCCGGAACCGGGCTGTTCCGGCGCCTTCAGGGGGAGGGGAGGATCCTCAGCTACAACTGGGACGACTACGACACCATGCATGTGGTCATCCAACCGGCGCTCATGACCCCGGAGGAACTGTACCGGGGCTTCAAACGGGCGTACCGGGAGACCTTCCGCATCGGCCATGCCGCCCGGCGCATGCGGGGGCTCTCCACCAACTCCCTCATCAACTTCGTCGGCAACCTCACCTACCGCATCTTCGTGCGCCGTCTGTACAGCGAACAGCGCTTCGCCCATCCCTTTTCCCTGGACAATCCCGGTACGCCGCCCGATGAACGCTGGTACCGCGGCCGGGTCCCGGCGGAGGCACGCCCGTGAGGCTAACCATCATCCAGCCCTGCATGGGACGCCGCACAGGCGAACCCTACATCCGCTCCTGGCAGATGGAGCCGCTCGCCCCGGCGGTACTGGCGGCGCTGACCCCGGATGACGTGGAGATCAGATTCCATGACGACCGCATGGAGGCGATTCCCTTTGACGACCCCACCGACCTGGTGGCGATTACGGTGGAGACCTATACCGCCAGGCGCTCTTACCAGATTGCCTCGGAATACCGGAAGCGGGGGGCGCCGGTGGTCATGGGAGGATTTCATGCCACGCTGGCGCCGGACGAAGTGGCCGAATACGCCGACGCAGTGGTAATCGGCGAGGCGGAAGGGCTCTGGCCGCGGGTGATCGACGATTTCCGCCGTAACCGGCCGGCCCGCTTCTATCGCCACGAATCCCTTCCTTCCCTGGCGGGGTGCGCGCCGGACCGCTCCATCTTCGAGGGCAGAAACTATCTCCCGGTGGCGCTGGTGGAGACCGGACGCGGTTGCCCGTACCCGTGCGAGTTCTGCGCCATCCAGACCTTTTTCCGGCGCACCCGCCGCCGCCGTCCCGTCGACGAAGTGGTCGCGGAACTGTCCCGCATCGACAAGCCGCTGGTCTTTTTCGTGGACGACAATATCGTCGCGGACCCGGAAGAGGCGCGGGACCTGCTCCTGGCGCTGATTCCCCTGAAGATCAAGTGGGTCGGCCAGGCCGGGATCGGCGCGGCCTTTGACGATGAACTGCTGGGATTGCTGGCGCAAAGCGGCTGCCAGGGGCTCCTCATCGGCCTGGAGAGCCTTGACCGGGAAACCCTGGAGACCATGGGAAAAGGCTTCGTCACCCCCTTCGGGACCTACGAGGCCGCGCTCTCCAACCTGCGCCGCTTTGGTATCCGGCTCTATGTGACCTTTGTCTTCGGGTACGGGAGCGACACGGCGGAAACGGTGGACAGGACAGCGACATTTGCCGAGGCCCACCGCTTTTTCCTCACCGCCTTCAACCATCTCACCCCTTTTCCGGGAACTCCCCTCTACCGGCGGCTGGAAGAGGAGGGCCGCCTTCTCTTCGACCGCTGGTGGCTCGATCCCGGGTACCGCTACGGCATGCTGCCGTTCGCGCCGGAGGGCATTTCCGCCGGCGAGCTGGAAGAACGGTGCTCGGCAGCCCGCCTCCGTTTCTTCGGTCTGCGCTCCATCCTGCGCCGGGGCCTGGACTTCAGGGTCAACAGTCGCACCGCTTTCATGGGGTTCCACTTCTTCCTGATCAACCTCCTGATGCGGCGCGAGGCGCGGCAGCGGAGAGAGTATCCGCTGGGGGACGAAGGGTTCACTGAGCCGTTGCCGGACGCAGATAGCCTGTCTCTGTAATTTGGATATTGTCAAGGTTTTTGAACTCCCCCCTCCCCTGGGGAGACATAATTCCGAGCGCCTATGACCGAATTCACCTTCGACCTTGCCACGCCCGACGACGATGAGGCGATCCTGCGGCTCCTGCGGGAGAACCCGGTGCCGGGGAGCGTCTCGGTGAGATACGAGCGCTCTCCCTCCTACTTCCACGGCTGCGACGTGATGGGCGATCTCCACCAGACCCTGGTGGCCCGGCGCCTGCCGAGCGGCGATATCGCCGCCCTGGCGGGACGTTTCCTGCGACGGCTGTTCATCAACGGCCGGGAGGAGACCGTCGGCTACCTGGGGCAGCTGCGGGTGGACCGCCGCTTCCGCTCCCGATGGCTGGTTTCGGGGGGATTCCGCTTCCTCAGGGAGCTGCACGAAGACCGGCGGACCAGGGGATACCTGACCACCATTATCGAGGGAAACCGGGAAGCGGAAGGGGTGCTGGTGAACAGGGCGAGACGCCATTTTCCGGTCTATCGGCCGCTGGCCCGCATCCACACCCTGGCCCTGCATGCGCGGCGGATTGAGGCGATGATCCCGGCAGGGTTCGAAGTGCGCCCCGGCAATGGAATACACCTGGACGACATGGTCGAATTCCTCAACCGGTGCGGGGCGCGGCGGCAGTTTTTCCCGGTATGCGCGGTCGCGGACTTCGCGCCGGAAGCCGCGCGGACACGGGGTTTCCGGCCGTCTGACTTCCTGGTTGCCCTGCGGCGCGGCCGCATTGCAGGCGTCATGGGCCTCTGGGACCAGTCCTCATTCAAGCAGTCGGTGGTCCACGGCTATGGCGGGTTTCTTCGCCGGGGGCGGCCCCTGTACGACCTGTATGCCCGCCTGCGGGGATTTCGGCCCCTTCCCCGGCCGGGCGAGGCCATTTCCATGGGCTACGCCGCTTTTACCTGTATCGCGGACAATGAACCCGTGGTATTCGACCTCCTGCTGCGGCAGGTGATACAATCGGCCCACGCACGGGGCCAAGGATTTCTCATGCTCGGCATGGCCGAGCATGACCCCTTCCTGAAAGCGGCGCGCCGCTATCCCCATATAGACTATACCAGCAGACTCTATACGGTCGGCTGGGACGACGGGAGCGAATTTCATGACCGCCTTGACTCACGCATCAGCCATGTGGAACTCGCCGTGCTCTGACCTGCCGGGACCGCTCATCGAGGGTCGCCTCCGTGGGACCGTCAGGCCGGTGCGGGAACTGAGCGATGGGGATCGGGGCGCCATGTTGCGGCTCATGGAGAGGTACTATGATAATGTCCGGCCGGAACATTTCGAGGCGGACCTTTCCGAAAAGGAATGGGTGGCCCTCCTCCACGAGATGGACGGCGGCGCGCTGCGCGGCTTCTCCACCCTGATGCTTCTGGAAGAAGATATCGACGGGAGGCCGGTGGCGGCCTTCTTTTCCGGCGACACGGTGGTCAGCCATGATTTCCGGCGGGAAACCCTCCTTCCACGCCTCCTGGGCAGACTCTTCTTCCATCTGGCGGAGGGGATCAAAGACCGCGCGGTGTACTGGTTCCTCATCAGCTCGGGATACAAGACCTACCGGTTCCTGCCGGTATTTTTCAGGACCTTCCATCCCTGCCGTGAACGCCCGTGCCCGTCTGGCGTACGCCGCATCATGGACCGTCTGGCGTCCCGCAAGTTTCCCCACGAATACGACGCGGAAAGCGGCGTGGTGCGCCTGAAGGAACCGACGCCTCTCAAGGCCGGAGTGGCGGATGTGACGGAGCAGCGCCTGAAAGACCCCCACGTCGCTTTCTTTCAAAAGGCCAATTCCGGCCACCTGCACGGGGATGAACTGGTCTGCCTGACCGAAGTGGATCTCCGCAACCTGACCCCGGCCGGCAGGAGGATGCTCGGCCTGAAGCGGGGAGAAGAATGATAGGACTGCTCAGGAGCGCCATCGCAAACGGCCTCTGGTTCCTTTCCACCCTGCCCGAAGCATGGCGTTTCCACCGGGACCTCGACAGGTGCGAGGCCTCGCAGTGGGAGGCGCTGCGGGACATACTCCGACGGAACGCAGACACCGAATACGGACGTCTCCACGGCTTCGCCGCCATCCGTACCCCCGGGGAGTACCAGGCAGCGGCGCCCCTGGCCGACTACAGGGATTTCGAGCCGTACATCGGCAGGATCGCCGCCGGAGAACCGGGCATACTGACTGCTGATCCGGTTCTTCTGCTGGAGCCTACCAGCGGCTCGGCCGCCGCTTCCAAGCTGATACCCTATACCGAAGGGCTCAAAAGCCAGTTCCAGCGGGGAATCGCCCCCTGGATCGCCGACCTGTACCTCGCCTTTCCCTCGCTGATTACCGGCCGGAGCTACTGGTCGATCACCCCTGCTGCCCGGAAACCGGAAAGAACCGGCGGCGGCATACCGGTTGGCTTCGAGGACGACAGCGAGTACCTGGGAGGATTCAAGGGATGGCTGGTCCGCTCGGCGCAGGCGGTTCCGCCGGAAGTCAAGCTGATCCGCGACATGGAGAGCTTCTGGTACATCACGCTCCTGTTCCTGCTGCGCAGCCGCCGGTTGACCCTGGTCTCGGTCTGGAATCCCACGTTCCTGACCATCCTCTGCGACCACCTGCGCCGCTGGTGGTCCCGACTTGCCGATGACGTGGCCGCGGGAACCCTGACGCCCCCCGCGCCCCTGGAACCGTCCCTGGCGGAACGGCTGGAACGGATCAACCGGCCTGACGCACGCCGCGCCGCCGAGATCCGGGCTGCCTGTGCCGGCAATGGGTCACCAGGAGACGTTCATAGCGGTCTCTGGCCCCGGCTGCGGCTGATCAGCTGCTGGCGGGATGCGGCCGCCGCCGGACCGGCCGAGGATCTGGAACGCCTCTTCCCCCACGCCGTGGTCCAGGGCAAGGGTCTGCTCGCCACCGAATGCTTCGCCACCCTGCCGCTGACCGGCCTTGACGGTTGCCTCCCCGCCATCCGCTCCCACTTCTTCGAATTTCTCCCCCATGACGGGGGAGAGGCACGGCTGCTCCACCAGCTCGAAGCCGGGAAAACCTATTCCCTGGCGGTCACCACCGCCGGCGGGCTGTACCGCTACCGTCTCCACGACCTGGTGCGGGTCACGGGTTTCCATCGCGGGACGCCGCTCATGTACTTTGTCGGCAAGGCCGATTTCATCTCGGACCGTTTCGGCGAAAAGCTCCATGAAGAGCATGTCAGTCAGGCGCTCCGAAAGGCAGGGGATGGCGTCGGCTTACGGCCGCTCTTTGCCATGCTCGCTTTTGACGAACAGACCCCGCCCGCCTATGTGCTATATGTGGAAGCTCCGGACGCGGCCGATGACGTCCTGGCCCGCATGGGGGAAGCGCTGGACGGCCTGCTCGGAGAGAATTGCCACTACCGCTACTGCCGCGACCTGGGGCAACTGGCGCCGTTGGGCGTATTCCGCATCGCGATGAACGGCCGGGAATCATATCTGCGGAGGTGCACGGAACTAGGCCAAAGGCTGGGGGACGTGAAACCTCGGGCCATGCACCGGAATCCAGGATGGAGCGGGGTCTTTTCCGGACGGATGCTTCCATGAGCGCAGAGGCTGGTATGATGGTGAAGGCTGAAAAAGGATGCTCATCCTAAACAGGCGAATACGGTGACGCCGGGAACCGCCGGTTCACCCATTGCACAGAAAGGGAATGTTCTTTATGAGAGGAAAGAGAAAAATACTGGGATTTCTGCTTCTGCTGGCGCTGCTGGTCGGCGCCGGCTGTTCCCCGGATACGCTGGGCGACACCCCGGTGGCCCTGTCCGAATCAGAGATCAAAGGGGACCAGCTATTGCTGGTGGTGGCCGACTCGGCGGACACCTCCCTGGCGCGGCTCTACGTTTTGGAACGCACCGCCGTGGGTTGGGAAGCCCGCTTCGCTCCGGTTCCGGCCATGATCGGCCGAAACGGAATCGCTC
>CAZHVY010000038.1:0-30316 GCA_964536305.1 uncultured Geobacter sp.
TGCCCGGTCGAGGCCATCAGCGGCGAGAAGAAGGCGGCCCACACCATCGACAGGGACAAGTGCATCAAGTGCGGCGCCTGCGTCGCCAAGTGCAAGTTCGATGCTATCGTCAAGGCTTAGCTTTTTAAAATATCACCGTAAAACTCAAAGGAGGTATCATCAATGTCTACAGTCACTCTGACCATAGACGGCAAACAGGTAAGCGTTCCCGCCGGAACGACTGTCCTGGAAGCCGCATGGAAAGCGGGGTCGTTCATCCCCACTTTTTGCCATGATCCCGAGCTCACCAACCCGGGCGCCTGCCGTATCTGCGTGGTGGAAATCAAGGGCGCCCGCAACCTTCCCGCTTCTTGCGTAACCGCGGTTGCCGAAGGCATGGTTGTTGAAACCGCTTCTCCCGCCGTTATCGAAGCCAGAAAAACCATCCTCGAGCTCATGCTCGACAATCACCCGGAAGACTGCCTTACCTGCCACCAGGCAGGCGACTGCAAGCTTCAGGATTACGCCTATTTCTACAACGTCAAGCCGGGAGCGTTCGGCGGCGCGAAAAAGGATTTTTCACTTGAGGACGACAATCTGTTCATCGTCAGGGACATGAACAAGTGTATCCTGTGCGGTAAGTGCCTCCGGGCCTGTGAAGAGAAACAGGGACGCGCGGTCATCGATTTCGCATACCGCGGATTCCGCACCAAGGTCGCCACTGCCATGGATACGACACTGGCCAATTCCGTCTGTGTATCCTGTGGAAGCTGCGTGGCCGTGTGCCCCACCGGCGCATTGACCGAGAAGGCGATGCTCGGCAAGGCGAGAAAGTGGGAAGTGGAAAAGGTCCGCACCACTTGTCCTTTCTGCGGCGTGGGCTGCAACTTCGACCTTAACGTCAAGGACGGCAAGGTTATCGGCGTTACCTCCAACGCCGCCGCCCCGACCAACGGACGCGATATGTGCGTGAAGGGTCGTTTCGGCGTCGACTATGTCCATAGCCCCAACAGGCTCACCAAGCCCCTGATCAAGAAAAACGGCGAATTCGTCGAGTCTTCATGGGATGAGGCCCTGGATCTGGTCGCCAGCAAGATGGGCGCAATCAAATCCAAGTACGGCAGCGATGCCATAGCGGCTCTTTCTTCCGCCCGTTGCACCAACGAAGAAAACTACGTCATGCAGAAATTCATGCGCGCGGGGATCGGCACCAACAATGTCGATCACTGCGCCCGAACTTGACACGCTCCCACTGTAGCCGGTCTGGCTACTTCTTTCGGCAGCGGCGCAATGACCAACTCTTTCGCTGATTACCTCAATACCGACCTATTCTTTGTTATCGGTTCCAACCCCACTGAAGCGCATCCCATGGCCGGCGCCAAGATCATGTCTTCCGTCATGAGCGGCAAGAGCAAATTGATTGTGGCCGATCCGCGCCGCATCGAGCTTGCCGATATCGCGGACATCTGGCTCCAGCACCGTCCCGGCACCGATATCCCTCTCCTTAACGGCCTGATGCACATCATCATCAAGGAAGGTCTGCACGACCAGAAATTCATAGAAGAGCGCACGGAAGGCTTCGAGGCCCTGAAAGCCACCGTAGAAAAGTACACCCCGGCCAAGGTTTCCGAGATGACCGGAGTGCCCGAAAAACTCCTCTACGACGCGGCCCGTCTCTATGCCACCACCGAAAAGGCGATGCTCTGCTATACCCTGGGCATTACCGAGCATATCTGCGGCGTGGACAACGTTATGAGCACTGCCAATATCGCCATGCTCACCGGTCACCTGGGCAAGGAAGGCTGCGGCGTGAACCCGCAGCGCGGCCAGAACAACGTTCAGGGCGCCTGCGACATGGGCGCGCTCCCCGGCGATTATCCCGGTTACCAGAAGGTCGTCAATCCCGAGGCCCAGGCCAAGTTCGAAAAGGCGTGGGGCGTCAAGCTCTCCGACAAGCCCGGTCTGACCATCCCGGATATGATGGATGCGGCCGTGGAAGGCAAGCTGAAGGCCATGTACGTTCTGGGAGAAGACCCGGTCATGACCGACCCGGACGCCAACCACATCAAGAAGGCCTTCAACGCCATGGAATTCGTGGTGGTGCAGGAGCTTTTCATGTCCGAGACCGCCAAGCTGGCCGATGTCATTCTCCCGGGCGCCAGCTTCGCTGAGAAAGACGGCACCTTCTCCAGCTCCGAGCGTCGCGTACAGCGCGTGCGCAAGGCCGTAGAGCCCATCGGGGACTGCAAGGCCGATTGGGAGATTCTCTGCGAGGTCGCGAACCGCATGGGCTGCAAGATGGACTACACCCATCCGGAACAGATCTTCAACGAGATGGCCGCCCTCACGCCGGCATACGGCGGCATCAACTACGAAAGGATCGAGCATACCGGTCTTCAGTGGCCCTGCCCGACCCTCGACCATCCGGGTACCCCGATCCTCCACACCAAGAGCTTTGCTCGCGGGAAGGGTCTCTTCAAGGGTATCGAGCATACACCGCCGGCGGAAATGCCTGACGAGGAATATCCGTTTCTCCTCTCCACCGGCCGTATCCTGTACCACTACAACGTCACCACCCGCAATTCATCGGCGCTGGATGCCCACCGGCCGGAAGAGATGGCCATGCTTCATCCCGTGGACGCAGCCAGCCTCGGAGTGTGCACGGGTGACAAGGTGCGTGTTACCTCGCGCCGCGGCAGCGTAGTGACCAAGGTGAATGTCACCGACAAGGTCCTGACGGGCATGATCTGGATGAGCTTCCACTATCGGGAAACGCCCACCAATGAGCTGACCGTCAATGCCTTCGATCCGGTCAGCAAGACCGGCGAATACAAGGTCGCCGCTGTTCAGATTGAAAAAGTAGCGTAATATCGCAGGACAGGAAGCCGGGCGCGCCATGCGCCCGGCTTTTCTTAATCATGTCTCTGGAATTTTACAGATCCCGCCCACTTCCACCCCATTCGCCTTAAAGGCGCTCAAGAATGCCCATCAGGAACCCCCGGATGCAAACCGGCCTGCGTTTTCCCTGCGAGTATTCGATTGAACTTGACGCCTGAAAAGGCTACCCTCTATGGCTGTCACTATACCTGACCGCATACGGCTCCTTTTCCAGGCCCGTGATACGAGGACAGTCGGAAGCCGGCGCTTCAAGGAGCCGCTAAAAATGAAGAAATATATTTCCCTGGAAGAAGCACGTGAAATCTTTCAAAAATACTCCTCTCCCATGGGTGATGAGGATGCGCCAATAGCCGATTCACTGGGAAGGGTTCTGGCGGAAGATGTCACGGCTGGTTTTCCCGTGCCCCCTTTCAGCAAATCCCCTCTGGACGGCTATGCCCTGCGGGCGGCGGACATCTCTGAAGCCGGCGAGGCCAAACCGGTCTCCCTGCGCGTGATTCAGACCGTATATGCCGGTGATGTGCCGACCAGACCGATCCTTTCCGGGGAGGCAATCAAGGTTACCACCGGAGCGCCTCTTCCCGAAGGTTGCGACGCGGTAATAAAGTTCGAGGACATAACCAGGGAGGGAGAGCAAATCCTGGTGACCTCCTCCCTGAGGTCTGGTGAAAACATCATCCAGCGGGGAGAGGATGTGAAGGAGGGGGAGACCATCCTCGAGAAGGGGATGACGATTACCCCCCCGGCAGCCGGGCTCCTGGCTTCCCTGGGAAGGAGGACGGTCCGTGTCTTCAGGAAGCCGAGGGTTTCCATATTCTCCATCGGCGATGAATTGATGGAGGCCGGCGCTCCCCTGTTTCCCGGAAAGATATACAACAGCAATATCTTTACTCTCTGCGCCCAGGTACGGGAAGCAGGCGGAATCGCCGTGCCCGGCCCTACGATTCCCGATGAAATGGATGCCATTGCCGCGGCGGTTTCCGGGGCGATGGCGGCAAGCGACATGATCATCACCAGCGGAGGGGCTTCCGTTGGCGACAGGGACCTGATCAAGGACGCCATCGACCTGTGCGGCGCCAGAAGACTTTTCTGGAAGGTGGGCATGAAACCCGGAACCGCCATTGCCTGTGGAGAAAAAGACGGCAGGCTGATCATAGGCCTGTCGGGAAATCCGTCCGCTGCCATGATATCATTCCTCATGCTGGTTCGATCGATCCTGCGGGGCATGAGCGGAAATCCTGTCCAGGACCTGCCCGCGGTCAACGCGGTCATGGACCGTCCCTTCAGCAAAAAGAGCAAGCAGCGCCGCTTTCTGATGGTCACGGCGTTATTCCGCAACGGCGGCTATCATGTAACCCCGTCGGGAATTCAGAGCCCGGGCGCCGTCAAGTCCATGCTGATGTGCAACGCCCTCGTGGATATCCCTCCGGGGCACGGTCCGCTGGAGGAGGGAGAGACTGTCAGGGCATACCTGCTTCCGCCGCAATATTCGCTTTCAGGTTGATGAAGATGAAACGGGAGAAACAATCCGCGGAACAGACATCTGCGGCAATTCGAGCTTGATTTCAACCATAATGTAAGGGAGGAACTGATGGCAAAACCGCCGATTGTATGCGTTGTGGGAAAATCCGACGCGGGCAAGACGACATTTCTGGAAAAGCTGCTAAGGGAACTGAAACTCAGGAGGGTAAGGGTAGGGACCATCAAGCATGACGCCCACGGCTTCGATATCGACAAACCAGGCAAAGACACGTGGCGTCATGCCCAGGCGGGCGCTGACGCGGTGCTCATCTCTTCACCGGATAAATTCGCGTTGATCAAGAAGGTGGAGGAGGAGATGAGCCTTGACCGTCTGGCCGAGCTGATCACTGATATGGATATCATTATCACGGAGGGCTACAAAAGATCCGACAAGCCCAAGATAGAGATAAACCGCACGGTCCACAGCCGTGAACTGCTGTGCGGCGCTGAGGAGCTGATTGCCCTTGTAAGCGACGCCCGGTGGGATGTGGGCGTGCCCCTCTTCGGCCTGGAAGACGCAGCCGGCGTGGCGGAACTGCTGATTGAAAAATACGGGCTCTCAGGCCGGTGATATTTCATCAACTGACGTGATTTTTCCCAACTATCAGGTGGTATGGATGGATCGGCGGGGTTTGTGTCCCGAGGGGAGGGTGGGGAGGCCGGCGCTGAGTTAAGAGGCGCCGGCCTCTTGTATCTCAGTCACTACTTCACTTTCGCGACCGGGTAGTCGGCTTCCATCCAGCCCTTGATGCCACCGGGATAGCGATAGACGTTTTTGTAACCCAGCTTCACTGCCCACATGGCGCCGTTATGGCTCCGGGTGCACTTGGTGAAACCGCAGTAGAAAACGATCAGTCTGTTCTTGTCGGGACCAAGAAGCTTTACCAGTTCGGCCTTGGTCTTGTCGTCCAGGGTCTTCATCTCCGGAATCGGAAACTCCATCTGTCTGGCGCCTGGAATGTGGTTCTTCTTGTAGCTGTCCGCGTAGGGCATGGTGTCGACGATGAGCATGCTCTTCTTTTCGTCCATCCATTTTTTCAGCTCGTTGGTGTCTACAATCTTGTACGCGCCGCGCTCTACTTCCCTGGCGAAGGTGACCGCGCTTTTTTCCGTTTCAAGCTCCTTAACGCCCAAAGCATGAGCATTCGTAGTCACCGCCACAAGGGCAAACAGACCAAAGACCGCGCAAACACCTCTTTTCATTCCTGCTTCCATTCCTGATACCTCCTAGATGATTTTTTTGATAGACGGCCATCCCTGGCCGCGCTTGACGCGCATGAAGCGATAAAGATAGAAATAGCCGCAGACGGCTGTCATTACGATATCCCGGTAGAGGGCCTGTTTCAGGCTGTCATGCCCTTTCAGTTCTTCCGTGGAAAAGCACCCGCAGTCGATGTCCAGATCCTTCAGGATTCCATACCAGAGAATGCCTATGAACATGACCAGCATTCCGGATATGGCGGTGAGGGCGCCGGGAATTTCGAAAATGAGTCCGATGCCGGCGATTATTTCGATTACGGGCAGGCCATAGGCAACGGGCGCGAGCAACTGATCAGGGACAAGGTTGTATTGGGAGACCATTCGGGCGAATCCCTTTACATCCATGACCTTTATCGTCCCGGAATAGATGAATACGCCCCCTATGACAGCCTTGAGGATCCGGTATGTCCAAAGATTAAGCGCGCTAGGTTGTCGCAAGTTCGCTTCCTTACGGGTCAAACAAAATGGCGATGATTGACAGGTCCAGGATCCTACCGGATTGGCTGGTTATGTCAAATTGATAATAACGAATCAGATTGGCCGAGGTATCGCTAAAAACGATTGGGGGGGCGGGCCGTCTCCGACCGTCATCCTCAGCAGATCATCAAGGGAGTCTATGTCACTCAACGGGGGAAGCGCCGCTGCGTCCAGGCCTTCTTTCGCGGCCGCCTCCAGGGTCATCCGGTATACCCGGTCGGTGCTCCACGGGATTCCCTCAAACACAGCGGCAGTGAAAGAGGACCGTCTGAAACCTATCAGGCAGTAGCCTCCGTCCGTCGCCGGTCCGATGACCATGGCGTGGCGATCCATCATGGAAAACGCGCTCTGGAGGTAGTCGGGGTTGATGCCCGGGATATCGCTTCCGATGAGGGCCACGTGTCCGGCGCCGTACCTGAACAGCGCATGAAAGGCGGCCGCCATTCTCCGGCCCAGGTCTCCGGAGGTTTGCCGGAGAACGTATTGGGCAGGTTTGAGCCATGATTCCGGCAGATCATCGTGTTCCCCGTCGAAGCATATGGCCAGGGGAACGCCGGATTCCACGACTTGCGATATTACATGCTCAACCAGTCCGGTATAGACGCGGCAGGCGGCCTGATGACCGATGTCCCTGGCCAGGCGTGTTTTTACGCGCCCCGGGACGGGGGTCTTCAGAAAGAGAGCGATTACCCTTTCGTCCGTCATCGGTATTTTCCCGCCAGAATTTCAGGGTCCGTTCCGGTCAGGTAGCGCAGCAGCAGCCACCAGTTCCTGATGGTGCGGCGGAAAACGCCGTCCTTTAGCCACCGTCTGGCAGCCGTTGAGATACGGTCCTCCAGCAGGGCGAAGCGTTGGCCCGCCCGCTTGAGGCGCAGCGCCAGTTCCAGATCTTCCATGAGAGGGATGCGTGGTATGCCTCCGGCCGCGGAAAGGGCCTTTCTTGTTGCAAATATCCCCTGGTCGCCATAGGGCAGGGAAAAGAGCCCGCAGCGCAGGTCGACGGCGCGTTCGATGAGCCGGAACGCCAGGCGCCCATCGTCTATGCCGAGACGGAATGCGCCCCAGTCGGCGCCGAGCGCGACGGCGTCCCGGATTGAGGCAATGGCGTTTGCGGGCAGTCTCGAGTCGGCGTGGAGCATGAGGATTATGGCGCCGGAGGCGGTTTCCACGCCCGCGGACAGCTGGTATCCACGTCCCTGGGGCGCTGTCAGGCGGATGACGCGGGTATCGGAGATTGTCGAGATGGTTGTCCCTTGGGGATCACCGTCTACGACGATTATCTCGCAGTCCGGCGCCGCTTCGGTAATCCGTTCAATGACGCCGTTTATCCTGGATTGCTCCCGCAGCGCCGGAATGATGACGGAGACGGACAGGCCGTTCATCTTGGCCTGAAAAACAGGGATGGACCGGGCTGAACGTCCCAATCCGCCTCGTGAAAGATGGCGGCGCAGCTTGCCACGGTATGGCCGCGCCCTTCTTCCGTCTTTTCTTTGACATCCCGCGGGTTGGCGCCGCTCTCGGCCCAGAACAGGTTGGCCCCGGCCAGCGCGCCGATGCCGCAGGGCTCGTGGGTGCAGTTGCCTTTCACCTCGTGGGGCACGGCAAGACGGGTTACCGCCACGATCTGGGCCATGCGCAGTTCGCTGATCATTCCCCGCGCCGCCAGGGACGTGCCGGGAATGGAGATGCGCCGGGCCGCGCCGCTGAAGGCGGGCTGCTGGTCGGCGGTGAACAGAATAAGGTCCGCCAGTTCGTCATTGGTATGCTCGGGGCCGACCGGCTCGACGCATGTCCCCACCATCAGGCCGGCTTCTCTGAAGGCCCTGACGGATCGTATTCTTCTTTCCGAGTTGATGTCACTGTCGTTCCCCTCCCTCAGGCGCAGGGCATGGTATACGCCGTTGAAGCCGGCATTCCTCAGTTTCAGGGCGCCCGTTTCATCCCGGTCGCCCACATTGGCGATCAGAACCGTGTCGGTCCTTATATTTCTCCTGACTTCACGCCCGTATTCGAGAAACTCGTCTTCGTCGAAGTCCGCTGTAGACATCAGGTAGATGGCGTTGGCGCCGTTCTGCTCAAAGGACAGGGCCGCGCCGACGGCCTCTTCCGGTGATAGCCGTGTCCCGGTCCTGAAGATGCCGTTCCTGGCCGCGAAAGAGCAGAACATACAGTTTTTCGAACAGGGCGCCAGGTTTACGGCGAACTGGGCGTGAACCTCGGCCCGGTTGTCGCAGAGCCTGGATGAAATCTCCCTGGCCGCCGCAAGGACCTGGAAGGCGCCTGGCGCTGCGGGCGGCAGGGATAGGAGTCCGGTTATCTCGCAATGGGTCAGGCGTTCGTTGTTTCGTGCTTTTTTGAGAAGCGAATCAATCTGCATGGGGGGTGTTCCTCGTTGGCTTGAATTTGGCGAACATGGCCGAAGGGGACGTTAAAGGTCCGCGCATGTTCAGTGCTTCCCGCGTTTCCTGGATCAGGACATACAGGAAAGCGCCCGGAAAGAGGGCGAAGAACGGGAGCGAATACCATGTGCTCCGCTGCCAGGCAAACCAGAGAGGCAGCAGGCTGTAACAGAAAAGAATGAAGTTGAGCAGCAGGTAGGGAAGATTGGCGTTGCGATACAGAAACGCCTGAAGCGGAAGGGCGGAGCGGCCGGTGATACCGAACTTTGGCGTCCGATCGAAGACTCCTCCACGGCTCCAGACACCCTTCAGTACGGAGAGCGCTATGCTGGGCGCCAGGCCGATGCTGATAACGGGGAGAAACATGAGCCGGCGCAGCGACCGCTCCTGACCTTCCGCCCGAAGAAATGCAGAAAAGTATGTCAGGATGGCGACCGTGGTGGCCAGAAAGAGCGGCGCGTCCAGACAGAGCATTTCCCTCGGGCCGACCCATACGCGCGCAACTACGGCGGGATAGAGGGTGAGGAACACGATGGCGCCGATGAGCCAGCAGAAATTCGCCAGAAGATGGGCCATGGCCTCGCATTTTACCGGCAGAGGGAGATCTCTGCTCAGAAGCCCGGGGAGAATCCTGCGGGCTGTCTGTATGGAGCCCTTTGCCCATCGCTGCTGTTGAACACGGAAGGCCGAAAAAGTCACGGGCAGTTCCGACGGCACGCAATAGTGGTTAAGGTAGACGAATCTCCAGCCGGCCATCTGTGCCCGGTAGCTCAGGTCCAGGTCCTCGGTCACCGTGTCCGGCCGCCACCCCCCGGCGCTTTCAATGGCATTCCGCCGCCACACCCCTGCCGTGCCGTTGAAATTGAAAAAAAGCCCTTTCGAATAACGCACCTGGTGCTCGATGGCGAAATGCGGACCCAGCAGCAGCGCCTGTACAGCGGTCAGAAAAGAATGTTCGGCGTTGCGGAATCCCCATCTGGTCTGGACCATACCCACTTTCGGGTCCGAGAAGCAGGGGATCGTCTTGCGCAGAAAGTCCCGCCCTGGGGTGAAGTCCGCGTCGAAGACGGCGATGAACTCCCCTTTTGCGGCCGTCAGCCCCTCGGCCAGCGCTCCCGCCTTGTAACCACGGCGGTGTGAGCGCGCGATATGGCTTATGTCCACCCCTTGCCCGCGCCAGAAGGATGCCCGTCCGGCGATGATGTCCCGGGTGTCGTCCGTGGAGTCGTCGAGGACCTGAATCTCCAGGCTGTGGGAAGGCCAGTCCAGCTGCGCCACCGCATCGATGAGCCGCTCCGCCACGAAACGCTCGTTGTAGAGGGGGAGCTGTACGGTGACTTTGGGACGGAATCCGGCCGCGTCCGGAGTACGGCCGGGCAGCGGAGGATTTCCGTCGAGGCGCGACCACGCCGCAAGCATCCATAGCCGGTGAAGGCCATAGAGAGAGAGGAGGCCGAGGGCGGAGAAATGCGCGACGGCGCAGATATCGTACAGAACCTTCATTGCATCCATTCCTTTTTCAGGAGAAATAGCAGGGGCTGAGGGATGTCATTGGGGGCCGTTCTTTTTCCAGTCGGCCATTCCGCCTTCATAGTTGATGGCGCCGGGCTGGTTTGCCAGTTCATGAACGAGCCATGTGTAGGCGGAACGTATTCCTCCCGCGCAATAGTAAACCACCGGCCTCGTGGAGGCAATACCATGCTTTGCCAGCAGTTTTCGCAACTCTCCGGGAGAAAGGGGGCGGCGGTCCTCTCCGCTGTGGAATTGGTTCCATGGAATTCGCGTGGACCCCGGGATCCTGCCCTTGAGCCACTCCAGGGTGGAGCGCACGTCGACAATGGTCAGCGAGCCCCTGCGCCGTTCAATCTCCCCGGCGGTGATGTCGATGGAGGGGTTCAGGTTTACCTGATAGCGCTCCTTCCGGGGGAGAGTGCTTTCCGCGCCCGAGGCAAGCGGCAGCCGGTGCGCGCGCCATGCCTGGATTCCTCCTTTCAGAAGCCGGATCGGCCCCTTGTGTCCCAGCCGGGAAAGGACCCATATGTCCCAGCCTTCTCCACCCCAGCTGGTGTCGGCGTCGCCGTAGACAACAACAGGCGTTTTCTCGTTTATGCCCATGGCCCCCAGGGCCCCAGCCATTTGCAGGGGAGGAAGCATGCGGTATTCCACCCCATTGGCGTCGGTTCTGGTATAGTTCTCCCACGAAAAAGATCTGGCGCCCGGAATGCGGGCCGCCTTCCATTCACCCGGCGGGCGGGCGTCGAGAATTATCCATCTGGACAAGCCGGAGCTGAGAGTCGACGGATCGATCACTCCCAGATCAGCGGCCGCCGCGCCGGAGGAGTATGCGACAACAATGGCCGCTGCGGCCAATATCCGCATGAACACCACTGTCCCCATGAAAACCGTTCCGTATCTTATTCCTGTCATTATTGCATCCTCCTTCGCTCTCCTGGCCGTTCAACCGGAGCTTTGTATCGCCCTGCCTTTGCTGACGGCCGTTACCGCTCTGGTTGCCGTCATGTCGGCCCTGTTCCTGTACTTCGGGGAACGGGGCGCGGCACGCCTCTCCCCTGTCGTGATCCTGGGGGTGGCGCTTGTTCTGCGAATCTTCTTCCTTTTTGGTCCGCCGCAACTTTCCGACGATATCTACCGCTACGTGTGGGATGGGAGGCGGACGCTGCTGGGCGAAAATCCCTATGCCTCCGCTCCGGCGGCGGTTCATCCTCCGCCCGGCCTTGCCGCCGTGCACTCGCGCATCAACCATCCGGAATATGTGACAATCTATCCCCCGGCCGCGCAGGCGATCTTCGCCCTCGGCGCCTTGCCCGGCCTGGGCGTCACCGGGCTCAAGGCGCTGCTGCTGTTGTTTGATATGGGATTGTGCGTATTGATTATGAGGGCCCTGGGGCGGCTGGGAATGCCTCTCCAGCGCTGCGCCCTGTATGCGTGGAATCCGTTGCCCGTGCTGGAGATTGCCGGATCCGGGCATGTGGACGGCGCCGGTCTCGCCATGCTCATGGGGGCGGTGTGTATGATTCTGGCCGAGCGTGACAACCTTTCTTCCCCCGACGGGCGAAGATGGGTGTTCGGGCTTTCCGGAGCCCTGACGGCTTGCGCCGCCCTTGTGAAACTCTTTCCCATCGCCCTGCTGCCCGCGCTGACCCTGCTGATACCGGCCCGGAGGCGTCCGTCGTATGTCCTTGGTTTCGCGGCCGCCTCGGCCGCCCTCATTCTGCCGTTCCTGCCCCATCTGGTCAATATGGCCGAGACGCTGGGCGTTTACTCCCGGCACTGGGAATTCGCCGGCTTCGCGTTCAACGTTCTGCGGAAACTGACGGGTTCGGGAGGGATTTCCAGGTTGCTTCTGTTCGGCGGGTTTCTGACAGCTGCGGCCTGGATATTTTTCCGCACCGCCTGCCTTCTGAAGATGAAACCATGCCCCGGATTCGAAGGACGCGCCGTGATGGAGGCGTTCTATGCCACCTCCATGGCCATGCTTCTGCTGACACCAACCCTTCAGCCCTGGTATGCCCTGTCTCTCGCCGTGTTCCTCCCCTTTTGCGCTGGTCCGGCCGGCATTGTGCTCTGCTGGGCCGTCTTCCTGACCTACCAGGTTCAGATCCCCTATTTCATACTCGGTCAATGGAGGGAGGACCCGCGAGTCACGGCGGCGGTATTTTTCGCAACGGCGGTTGCCTACCTGTCCAGCCGGTTTTTCGCAAGAAGAACCGGCGCCGGGATTGCCGCGCCGGATCAATGAAGTCGTTCTCTTCGAACGGTTTCAACTGCCGATTATGGATAAAACGCAGTCCGCCCGCGGGCGCTGAAGGCCAGGCGCGCCCCTTTTCCCGGATTTGTCTTTTCAGCGCCTCCGGAAGAACTCCCTGGCGATTACCCACAGGATCTTGAACCCGGCCCGGAAAACGCCGGAAACGGTTCCGCTGATCTTGGACCGGCCGGCGGCCCGGACATGGTAGGGAAGGGGTATTTCAACCACCCTCAATCCGGCCTTTATCGCCCGGATCTGCATTTCCACGGTCCAGCCGAAGTCCAGGTCCTCCATGTGCAGCGAACCCAGGCCCTGCCAGGTGATGGCGCGCATGGGACCCAGATCCCGGTACGCATGTCCCCAGATAAGGCTGATGAGGCAGGTGGCCAGCCGGTTTCCGAAGCGCTGCTGGAGGCTCAGGGCGCCGCCCGAATCGGGGACGCGTATCGCCATGGCCATGTCCGCTTCACCATTGACCAGGGGCGCCAGCAGGGCCCGTATGTTTTCAACGCCGTCGCTTCCATCCGCATCGGCGAAGGCCACGACATCGGGGGGGGTGTCCGTGAGCGCGGCGATTCCCGCCAGGCAGGCGCTCCCGTAGCCCGGCACGGGATGATGGATTACCCGCGCCCCGTTTTTCCTGGCGACCGCGCCGGTCTCGTCCGTGGAGCCGTTGTCTACTACGATGACTTGATCGATTGCTGACGGAACTGCGGACAGGACTCCGGGCAGGCAAGGTTCTTCGTTGCGCGCCGGCATGATCAGGGCGATGGAGGAACCGTTTATCATGTGGTGGAGTTCCTTTCCCGGCGGGCCTTGATGCGTCTATGCACCACCGGTATCAGCGAGACGGCCGCCACCAGCAGGATTCCGGCCAATAGCGAGGGCGAAACCTTTCCGCGAATCAGGCCGGGAAGCGAACTTGAGAAGACGATGAAGGCGATGCATGCCGGGAGCATGCACACGAAGGTTGCGGCGACATAGTGGGTGAACGGGATCCTTGTCAGTCCGAAGGCGTAATTGAGAAGGTTGAAGGGAAATGCCGGGATCAGCCGGGTAAAGGCCACCACCTTCCAGCCGTGGGTTTCGACCTCCCGATCCAGCCGCCGCCATCTGGGGCTGGTCAGCTTGCGGTCAACCCAGTCCCTGGCCAGGTAACGGGCGGTCAGAAACGCCAGGGAAGCCCCGATAGTCGCGCCGGTGATGGTGTAGACCACACCCCAGAAGGGGCCGAACAGTATCCCCCCCACGATGGTGATGGGGAGACCGGGGAGGAAGAAAACAGGGGCCAGGGAGTAGATGAGGATGTAGAGCGCCGGGGCAAGGACGCCGTATCCCTGGATCAATTCCCTGAGTTTTTCCTGTTCAAGATAGCGCGACGCGCCGGAAAAGTGGACGGCTGCAATGGCGGCCACCAGGAAGACGGCGAGGAGCAGGGGTTTCATGCCGCTCTTCCGGGTTTCGTCTCCGGCCGCGAAGGTCCGTTCACGCAGCAGCGCCGCTCCCTCTCTCCTCTTGAACTCTCGTTTCAGCAGCAGCCGGTTCATGTAGGTGAAGGGCGCCTTTGAAACCTTTGCCTTTCCGGCAAGGGCGTTTTCAGCGTCAAACAGGATATTGATAACGTGACTGCATGATCCCCCTTTCCCCAGCACCGAGGTACAGGCGGCGCAATAGGTCACCATCCTTCTGCCGTCCGCCTCTGAATGGCGCAGATTGCGCCATCCCTCGGCAAGTTCCGGCGCCAGAAACCCCACAGCACCCCCTTCGCCGCAGCAGATGCTGGCAGCCCCCGAGTGGGGCATTTCCTCGATTGCCAGACCCGTGCGGCCGACCAGTTTCCTGACTGCGGCGTGAATGCCCGGCGCTTTCCGTATGGAGCAGGGGTCGTGAATGGTAACCGTTCCGGAAACCCGGCCGACGGGGATATCGCCGTCGGCCAGCGCTTCATAGATGGTGCTCGTAGTGAGGCCATCGCCGTATGTGCCGAACATCAGATGGCAATTCGGGCAGGCCGTGAGTACCGTTTTGACCCCCTGGCCGACGAGATAGTCCTGCATCTCGTTGAACATGGCCAGGAAGTGCGCCTCTCTCCCCAGGTCGTGGGACGGCTTCATGCAGCAGTCGAATACTATTCCAAGCGCGGGGATGGTCCGTTGCAGGGAGGCGAAGACCTTCCTGACGCCATCCGGCCTGGTACCCGCAAGGGCGCAGCCGGGGAAGAATACCGTGTCGCACCCCTCCGGCAGGCGGTAGAGGGTGAAACGCCGGGATGTCCCCGCCTTTTCGTAGTTGATGATGACGGTATGCTCGGGAAACCTGCCGTCGCCCCGGTCAACGGTCTCCCGCCGCATCTCGAGGAACATGGTTTTCAGGTCCAGTCCTTCCGGGCAGACTGTCGAGCAGAGTCCGCACAGGTTGCACTCGAAGGGGAGAGACCGGGACTCCCTGCCCGCTGGATTGTAGGCGTCGGCAATCCGCCCGGGGTTTCCGTACTTGCGCAGGAACGCACAGTCGCCAAGGCAGGTATCGCATGCAGAGCATCCTTTCCGGACCTCTTCCAGCAGCTTTTGAAGGGAAGGGCGAAGCTCTTCCGGCGATGGCGCGTCCGTCTCAATCATTTTCATTCCCTTCAGGGTGTCTGGTAAAAGATGCCCAGCATGTAGTTGAATCCGGCTGCGGTGTTCTGTCCGTAGAGGGGCGGGGTAAAGGTGAGTTCAACACCCCACGCGGGAGTAATCTTGTAGCCCGCGGTTACTTCCAGCTTCCCCAGGTCGAAGTTGTTGGTGGTGGTGGGGTTGCCGTCATAGGCATACTTGTTCCCGTTATCAATACTGTATATCCCGTCCAGTTTCAACCTGCCGAAGAAGTTTTTGGTTACATCGATTCCGAACTCGACCAGGTACCTGAATTCGTCGGACGGGTCGCCGTCACGGAAGCGGTACCCCAGCTCAAGGTTGACGTAGCCGGGGATATGCGGATACAGGGACTTTCCGTACAGGAGCTTGCCCTCATAGTCGAACTGGCCGTTGCCGAGGGGAAGCCGGTCGTTCTTGTCGTAGGCCGACGGGATCTTCAGTAGGGCCTGGGCGGACAGGATGCCCCAGTTTCCTTCCGCCATCTTGTAGCGGGCCGCCACGTCGATGTCGCCCACCCCCCAGGTGGTCATGTCTGCCGTGGTCTCGTTCTTGTCGATGTGCTTGTAGACCATGGAATTGATCAGGGTAAGGTTGTTCGTCAGGCCGTATTCGATATAGTTGCTCAGGTTGTAATCGCGGAAGGCGCCGTTGTTGGCGAAATCACTCTTGCCGCCGTCCGGGTCGAAGTTTTTGTCCGCGTAGTAGAAGTTGAATCCCAGCTTGTCGTACAGCTTGCCCTTCTCCCGTGTCCATGCGCCGGCGAAAACGGAGCTTGCGGACAGGGTCACGATCAGGGCCGTGAAGAGAGTGTTTGTCAGAAATCGTGTCACTGAATTCCCTCCTGGGATGAACCGGCGGGGATGACGTTGAATGCCGTCCCCGCCGGGATGGTTGCTGCTTTTGACCGGAGTATCTTTTACATGGATCAGGGTCCCGGCCAACCGGAGTCGATCGGCATCAAGGGGTCATTGAACGGCGCATTGCGTTGTATCGTCCCCGTTGAGGAGTTCCAGAAGGTGCTCCAGACATACCAGGAATCATAGTTTTTGATATGGGAAAAGCCCATCAGGTCGGCGTGGAAGAAGGAAAGGGTTGATCTCCAACCGGTTCCGCAATAGAAGATCAGGGCTTTGTCTGATGTTATGCCAAGCTCCTTCCACATCTTCTTGACTTCCGTGTAGCTGCGTATTGTCCCATCAGCATCCATGTAGTTGGGCTTGCCGCCGTTGTATGCCCAGACCGCTCCGGGAATGCGGCCTTTTCTGGTGATATTCGGGTCGTCGTATCCCACGACTTCGCCCGCATATTCCTCCTTGCTTCGCACATCCACGACGACCTTGCCAGGGAGCAGCTTGTCGTTTGCCCGGAAGTAGTCGGCATATTCCTTTACTTCGGGCGTCAATGCCTTGAGTTTTGACTGCGGGTTGATGGTGAATGCCGCCTGAACCGGCTGATTGGGTGTTGTTTCGGAGGCGCCTCCGTTTGCTGTCCATTCCGCATAACCGCCATTGAGATATCGAACATCGACCCCTGCGTAACGCAAAGCCCAATAGACCCTTGTGGTAGCGCTTCCCGAGCTTCCATACACAATTACCGTTGTAGAGTTGGATATGCCCATTCGGGCAAGCCTGGCCTGCAGTATGTCGTCTGACACCAGATCCCAGACTATTTCGTTGGCGTCCGTTACCGGAAACGGGTTAGTCGGGTCGAGGTAATTCCTTGCCTCGACATTGTTCGTGTCAAAATGAACGGCCCCGGGGATGTGTCCCTTGTCATAGGCGGATGAAGTTTCGCCCCAACTGCATTCGAATATCCTGTACCCGCCGCCGGAATATGTGGGGGGAGTCTTGCCTGCAATCAAATCCTTTACCCATCCGGCATGGACCATCCTCCAGTAATTCGTTGCTTTCTCCATGGGCAGATTTCCGTCGGCCGCCCACTCTACGATGGAAGCGTCGTAATTCGATGCTTTGCCGTACCCCATCAGCCGGAGGATGAAATACACATAGCCGCTGCGGATGCCGACAGTGCAATTTGACGTAACCTCCTTGTCCCTGGTAATGCCGCGGGATTCGAGGAGCGTTTTCAGATCGGCATAGTTCAGGACGGTCTTGTCGGTGGCGTAGTACCAGGCATAGGGAATCTGTACGGCGTTGGGGATGTGGCCGCCCCGTGTCTCGCCATAGAGCTGCCAGCCGATGAATTCTTCATCGGTACGGGCATCGATAATCGCAAAGTCGCTGTCCTGATAGCGATCCCGTATGTGAGAGGCCGTGGCGCGTGTGGATGATTTTACCTGCGCGGTGAATTTCTTTTCGGGAAGGGTAGTTACGGCAGCCTCGACGGGCCTGCCGTCCGCGATCCACTTGTCCCAGCCTCCGTTCATGATGTGCACGTCGGTACAGCCCAGATATTCGAGCATCCAGAAGATACGGCCGGCCGCGCCCCAGGACGCGGAGGTGTTGTCGTAGATAACAATTTTGGAATCTCTCGTCAGCCCTGCCTTGCCCAGAAGGCCCTCAAGTGTCGCGGTGTCCTTCAGGCCCTTTCCCCATTCCCAGAAATCATTGTGTTTCATGCTGATGGCGCCGAGAACATGGGCGGTATCGTACCCTGATCCCCTGGCATCGATTATTACCAGCCCGCTTTTGTTCAGGTTTGCCTGAACGGACTCAGGGGTAACCAGGAGATCGGCATTGGGGAAATCCTTTGAGGCCGCTACCAGGCGCACATCACTGGTAACGGTTTTCTCAACTACCGAGCTTCCGCACCCTGCCAGCAGCGAAACCGCCAGCAGCAGGGCGCTATTGGCCAAACGCTTCATCGTCATTTCTTCCTCCCTCGTTAAAATATCCATGTCATGGCATGGCATAACGTATGTGGCGTAACTTTAGAGATAAACAAGAAAAGTTTGTTTCGTTGTTAGTTATGTTAATGAGTACATAATGGTTTCAGGCGCAGGAAGTCAAATGGTTAATATCGATGTATGCGCTAAATATTATGGATATAATAAATATTGGTGCTGGTAGAAAGTTACACTTCATGAGGATAAGGCGGCAGGGGGGGGAAGCTGTAAGGAATGGTTCGGCGAGACGGTTCCGGAGATTACCTGGTTTCCGTCTCGCCGACTGTAGCAACGTATCAGAAATTAAACTTGTTGCTAGGTGTAATCAGACACACGATCAAAGGGCTCGATGCGAGCAGCGCAGACCTTGAATTCCGGAATTTTGGCCACCGGATCAAGGGCCTTGTTGGTCAGCCTGTTGGCCGCGCCGTCCGCGAAGTGGAAGGGCATGAAAAGGACGTTTTCTTCCACCTTGTCGGTTACCTTGGCCACGGAGAGCACATCGCCGCGGCGGGAGGCCACCTTGACCTTTTCGCCGTCGTTTATTCCGAGCTTGCGGGCCGCCGCCGGGTGGATCTCGATGAACGAGCCGGGGAACAGGTTGTTAAGGCCCTCCACCTTTCCGGTCATGGTCTTGGTGTGGTAGTGATACAGTATCCTGCCGGTGGACAGGATGAACGGGTAGTCCGCGTCGGGCAGTTCCGCGGACGGGATGTATTCCGCTGCTTTGAAGAGACCCTTGCCGCGGGAGAAGGTACCCTTGTGGAGGTACTTCGTGCCCGGGTGATCGGTGTTCGGGCATGGCCACTGCAGGCCACACTCTTCGATGCGGGCGAAGGAGATGCCGCCGTACTGGGGTGTTACCGTGGCGGCCTCGTCAAGTATTTCGCTTGCATTGTTGTACTGCTTGTCATAGCCGAGCCGCTTCATTACTTCCACGAGGATCTCCCAGTCCGCCCTGGCCTGACCAGGAGGTTCGATGGCCTTGCGCACGCGCTGGACGCGCCGTTCGGTGCTGGTGAAGGTGCCGTCCTTCTCGGCGAAGGAGGCCGCCGGGAGCACCACATCGGCAAGTTCAGCTGTCTCGGTGAGGAAGATGTCCTGGACAATGAGGAATTCGGTCTTTTCCAGGGCTTCCTGTACGTGGTTCAGGTCCGGATCGGAGAGCATGGGATTTTCGCCCATGATGTAGAGGACCTTGATGTCGCCCTTGCCGGCCTTGCCGACGATCTCGGTTACCGTGAGACCCGGCTTGTCGGAGAGCTTCACTCCCCATGCCTTTTCAAATTTGGCGATGACTTCCGGATTGGCGGTTTTCTGGTAGCCGGGGAGGTCGCCGGGGAGGCAGCCCATGTCGCAGGCGCCCTGCACGTTGTTTTGGCCGCGCAGCGGGTTGACGCCGGAGGATTCCTTGCCCATGTGGCCACAGAGGAGGGCCAGGTTGGAAGTTCCCATGACGCCGTCGACGCCGGTGCTGTGCTGGGTCACGCCCATGGAGTAGATGATGGAGGCCTTGTCGGCTTTGGCGTACATGCGGGCCGCCTTTTTCAGGTCTTCCGCGCTGATGCCGCAGATTTCGGCGACCTTTTCCGGGGTGTATTTGCTCACCACTGATTTCAGTTCATCGAAGTTCTCGGTGCGTTCGGCGATGAACTCCTTGTTTTCCAGTCCTTCGGAGAGGATGACGTTCATCATGCCGTTGAAGAGCGCCACGTTGGTGCCCGGCGTGATCTGCATGAAGATTTCGGCGTCCCCGGCCAGGTCGATGCGCCGCGGTTCGGCCACGATGATCTTGGCGCCTTTCTGTTTCGCCTGGCGCACCTTCGCGCCGATAACCGGGTGGGTTTCCGTGGTATTTGAACCTGTAACGAAGATGAGGTCGCAATCGGCCACTTCGGCGATGCTGTTGGTCATGGCGCCGCTTCCCAGGGTGGTGGCCAGTCCGGCTACCGTGGATGCGTGGCAGAGGCGGGCGCAGTGGTCCACCTGGTTGGCGCCGAAGGTGGCGCGGACCATCTTCTGGAACAGGTAGTTTTCTTCGTTGGTTACGCGGGCCGAAGCAAGACCGGCCAGAGATTCGGGACCGTGTGCCTCTTTCGCGGCCTTGATTTTTTCGGCAACAAGGTTCAACGCTTCATCCCAGGTGGCTTCCACCAGTTTGCCGTCTTTTCTGATGAGGGGTTTGGTCAGGCGATCCGGGTGGTTGATGAAGTCGTAGCCGAACTTGCCCTTGACGCACAGCAGCCCGTTGTTGGCCGGGCCGTCGACCGGTTCTACCCCCACGACCTTACCGTTTTTCACCAGCAGGTCCATCTGGCAGCCGACGCCGCAGTAGGAGCAGGTGGTAGTTGTTCTGGAGACTTCCCAGGTGCGGTATTTCTCTTTCGACTTGGGCATGAGCGCCGCGGTCGGACAGACCGAGACGCAGTTTCCGCAGGAGACGCACACCGAATCGCGGACCGGGTCATCGAACGGCGCGGCCGGATGGGAATAGAAGCCGCGCTTGGCGAAGTCGATGGCTTCGGTGCACTGCTTGGCGGTACAGGCGTTCACGCAACGGCGGCAATTGACGCACTTGTTGTTGTCACGCACGTAAAATTCGTTGGATTCATCCAGGGGAAATTCGCTCATCAGTCCCCGGAAGCGGCTTTCCTTGATGTCATAGCGGAAGCAGAGGTCCTGGAGGCCGCAGGCGCCTGCCTTGGGACAGGTGAGGCAATCCTGGGGGTGGTCTGACAGGAGCAGTTCCAGATTTATCTTTCGGGCGCCGATAACACGGTCTGTTTCGGTCTTGACTTCCATGCCGTCCATGACCGGGGTGGAACAGGCTGGCGCCAGGTTCTTTCTGCCCGTGACTTCCACGACACAGATCCTGCATGATGAGTTGGCGCCGGACATATCGCCATGTAATTCGAGATAACAAAGCGTGGGAATGGATATCCCCAGTTTTTTCGCGGCATCGATGATCATGGACCCTTTCGGGACCTCTACCGCCTTCCCGTCAATCGTAAGTTTTACCATGTTTGATATTCTCCCTTTATTTTAATTATTTCCGACACGAGAAATAGGGTCCGCCGGAGTCAGGCAAACCCTTCGGCCCATCCGCCTCGCGTACATTGGTTGCGGTGACGGCCACTCTTCATTTCCTTTCACCTCCTCTCCCTCTTGTCCTGGTGTGGACACGGGACCCCCGCTGCCCAGGCGGAATGTTCCGTGATTTACGTCGATATGTAGTTAAAGTTACAGCGAAAAGAGATAATTGAGCGAAAAATAAACGGTTTTAGATACAGTGAATATAGAAAGAAAGTCAAATGGATAATATCTATATTGCCGATGAAACTTATTTATTATTACGATAATTATCGGGAGGGCGTGATTCTGTTCAGGAGGGAATCGTCATTTCATGAAGGCGGCCGGGTATGCCCCATTTTTTCATGAGAACCGCGACAGCGGGGGGGACCAGATGTTCCCACGGATCATTTCTCGCCATTCTGCTTCGGACGTCGGTGGCGCTCAGGCCTTTCCGGGCGGGTGATACTTCTCTGAGCACGTGGGTGGCGAGACCGAGGGATCTGAAGTATTGCAGCTTGCGCCTCCCCCAGTCGTCGTAGATGGAGAGGAAAAAGAGGGCGTCCAGGGGAACGTAATAGAGATAGAGCTCCGGAAGGTTGATGGGAAAGGGGACGATTGAGAGGCGGGACGGCGGGATGCCGGCCTCTTCCAGCACGGCGCGGGTCATGGTGTAGCGTTGGAAATAGGTGAGCGGGTTTGCGGCCGGGTCGCTCCGCTTCGGGTCGGCGGCGTCTCTTTTTGTCAGGAGCGGGTCCGGGTTGGTGATCCCCACCACCAGATGGCGGCAGAGGGCCATTCCCGCCAGGAGATAGGCGAGATGGTCGTTATGGAGAACCTGGAAGCGGCCGTGGATGACTCCGGTTTCGGCAATGCGGTCGGTTTCTTCGTTCATGTGTGGACTCCGGGCGATGGCGGTTCAGTCAATCTTCAAGGCAGTGTACGGACCCGGCGTGAACGGCTGGTCATCGGGCGAATCCATGAGTCCCTGGAGCTTGCCCCGGTCGAGGAAGTTCAGAATCAGGTACATGAGCTCATTGCCTCTCACCAGGCTGAGTCCTCCGGCGGCGCAGCTCACTTCGTCGAATGTCCGCACAGTATCCCTCCTGACATACTTCCCGGTCATGACCAGGGGCACGTTTTCCCCGGTGTGGATCATGGTTCCGGAAGAGGCGGTGGAATGGTCGGCGGTAACGATGAAGAGTACGTCATCATCCGGAATGATCTCCGCCAGGGCGTAGTCGAGGGCGCCGTCGATCTCTTCCAATACCCGTTTCTTGACCAGAGGGTCCCTGGTGTGACCGGCTTCGTCCGTCACCTTGGTATGGACATGGATGAAGTCATGGTCAACGGCCTTGTACGCCGTCTTGAGCCTCTCCCGCAGGTCCCCGGCCGGGTCGTCCGTGTCCCCGACCTTCCTGGTATCCATGCCGATCACCCGGCCGAGCCCGTGGTAGACGGCGCCGGATGCGATGAGCAGCCCCTTGAGGCCCCATTTTTCCGTAAACGACGGGAGAGCGGCCAGCATCCCGGCCCGTTGGGTTCCCACGGCATTGATGGGGAAAAGCCCGCTTGCGGCCCGTTGTTTGTTGACGGGATGCTCCGACAGGGTCCGGTAGCTCCAGCGCAGGTAGTCATTGATGAAGCGGGCCGTGTTCCGGGCGCGGGGGTCGTCGCGAAGGGAGCGCAGCGGCAGGACCTCCATGAGGGGGCGGCCTTCGATAATCGGATTGGAGTCCGTCACCCCCTTCGAAACCTCTCCCCTGAGGCGGAGGATGCCGCCGATACCCTTGGTGGGCAGAAATTCAGCCTCGATTCCGTCTCGGGAGAACCTTCGGATCGCCTCATGCAGCATGCGGCAGATATCCCCCTCCAGCTTGGGGTCTTCATGGGTGAGAATCAGACTCCCCTGCTCCTCCGCTACGGAAAAGATGCGGGCGAGCAGGGCCACGTCGCCTTGGCGGATGTCCAGACCTTCACCCAGCGCCTCCACTGCGCCCCGGCCGGGAAACTCCTCCATCCGGTAGCCGAACATGAGAAAATGGGCGAGTTCGCTGGGAAGGGCCGCGCCCTGGAGGTGGGCGTGGAACAGTCCGTTCATGCCCATGGAGGCGATCCTGTCGAGATTGGGGGTGCGGGCCGCCTGAAGGGGGGTCCTGTTTTCGAGTGCCTTGTGGCTCCGGTCGCCGAGTCCGTCGAGAAGCAGCAGTATGCAGCGCATGGGATGTCCTCAGGAACTGTAAATGAATAGCATGGTCAAAATTGCGTTCAGATTCAGTTCAGATTTGGCTGAACCGATTGAACCAAACCGCAGACGTAGCAGGGCTACGTTGAGGATTTGGTGATTGAGGTTCGGTCAAAGATGACCTGAAGATGAGATGCAAGATGCCCATGTTATTTGTTTACAGTTCCTTAGCGGTGAATCAGGTGGGCCGGCTGATCTTCCAAAGTATACCCTACGCTGCGACCAGGGGAAGGGGGTCGTGGCGCAAAGCCATACCGGGGCGAAGCGAGGATGAAAACAGGTAACTGTTTAGAATATCGCGGGTGCGCAGTACTTCAAGCGGATTCATGAGCTCGATGACCCACCAGTCGCAGGAGGCCGCCAGGCCGAGGAGGTCCAGGCGATTGTGGATATCCGCCAGGCAACCTGGCGGTACGTGGCCGAAGCCTTCCAGTTCCGTATGGTAGATGTGGGCATTCAGGATCCTGTCCCGGTTGGGAAGGACATAGTCGCCAAAGGTGTCGCCGCTGTGGTGAAGGTTGCGCACCGCATGGGCGTGGCCGATATCGATGGTGACGCGGACATCGCTATCCGCCACGATACGGTGGAATAAGCGGGGATCGTTGGTTAAAGGAGTGGTGAGGTTTTCAAGGGCCACGGCAACGCCGTTGCTCTTTCCGTACTCTGCCAGAACAGCCAGGTTTTCGATGGCGCGTTCAGCGCTGACGCCTTCTCCGGACGGATTGCCGAGTCCGGAATGGATGGTCATATGCCGTCCGCCCGCGAGGGCAATCTGATCCACTGTGCGAATGAGGAGCTTCATTGATTCGTCTCCTCTGTGGCCGGTGTAGGCGGGGTCCACTCCGAAGAAACGGCAGTGGAAACGCACCTGGAAGCCGGAAAGAGACTTCATCCGGGACAGGAAATCCTCTTCGGGCAGGGATGGGTCAATGGACCAGTCTATGCCGTCAAAGCCGTTTTCGACGGCAAATCCGGCAAGCCTTTCCGCATCCTGGTCGAAGATGTTGCACATGGCAATGGTAGGTTGCATGGTATGGGAAGATATCTGATGGAGATGGTGAAATCAAATTGATAATTACCACATCAGGAATGATCCGGATTGAATTTTCCGATAGCAGGACGTTTCTTGATCCGTACATTAAGCGTCTGTCAGTTGCGTAACGTTGCCGTAAGGCGGTGGGGCCGCAGCAGCAGATCCAGGGCGTCATTGATGCCGGTGCAGATTATCCGCGCCGCCGACAGGGCTTCGGAGGCGGCGCCTTCGGCCTGGATAACGGCCATGCCCAGAGCAGCGTTTTTCAGCAGCAAGACATCGTTTCTGCCATTGCCGATGGCCGCGACACAGTCCAGCCCCAGATTTTCCCCATAGGCTAACTTTGCCAGATCCTGTGCCCGTGTCCCGATAATCTCCACCCGGCACGGGAGGCCGGCGAGCTGGGCGCGGGCGGTTCCGTTGGTGTCGGCTGTGATCACGTGGATGGTCACCCGGGAGCTCAGGTCACGCAGCCTTTCCGGCACACCCGGGACCAGGACCCCGTCAACGGCGACGGTGCCATTGAAATCAAGAATAAGGTGCTCGATGACCATCGTTTCCTTTTCCGGTATCTCGCAGCGTAGCATGGCGGAAAACCCTCCTTCTTTTTATCCCGACACGATGGTCTCATCGGTAAACTCGAGAACCCTGTCCGAGATGCGCATTACCTGCTCCAGGTAGTGGGAGACGACCAGGATGGTGAGTCTCTCCTTGAGACCGGTCAGGAGTTCCTCGATGATCACGGTCGATCCCCGGTCAAGGGATGAGGTGGGCTCATCCAGGAGCAGCGCCTCCGGCTCAAGAATGAGAGCCCGCGCGATGCACAGCCGCTGCTGCTGGCCTCCCGAAAGGGCGCGGGCGTCATCGTCCAGCCTGTCCCTGACCTCGTCCCACAGGTTCGCCATGCGCAGCGTCTCTTCAATCCTGGCATTGATGGCCGTTTTATCTCTTTCACCCGCCAGTTTCAGGGGGAACGCCATGTTCTTGCGTATACTCATGGGAAGCGGATTGGGCGTCTGGAAGACCATCGCCACTTTTTTCCGCAACTCCGTGAGGGCCATGGAGCGGTCGTAGATGTCCCGCAATCTCCCCTGAAGCCTGATTGCCACCGTTCCTTTCATGGAAGCGCCCGGGAGGTCTTCCCACAGGCGATTGAGCGTCATAAGAAAGGAGGATTTGCCCACGCCGGACGGTCCGGTGATGGCGGTAAGGGAATTTTCGACGAAGTCCGCCGTGACGTTTTTGAGCACCGGCCGATTCCGGTAGGAAAAACTCAGGTCGCTTACACGTATCTTGATGTTATCGTCGGCTGAATGGTTCATGGTCGGTACAGGGTGAAATGGGTCAGCCCCTTCCGGATACCGTAGGCCGCCGAGAAAAGGGCGGCGCACAGGAACAGAAGGAGGATGGAGGCGCCGTATCCCCTGGTCAGCTCCGCGGGATCGGTATACTGGGACGAGATGTAATAGATGTAGAACGGCAGCGCCTCATACTGGGACAGGAGCGATTTAGGAATACCCGCCGATGCGACGGCGCCGGTGAGCATGATCACCGCGGTGTCTTCGGCGCAGCGTCCGATGGCCAGCACGATCCCGCTCATGATGCCGGACAGGGATTTCGGCAGCAGCACCAGGAAAATGTTCTGCAGGCGGGTGGCGCCCAGGGCCAGCGCCGTGAGGCGGACGTCCCGGGGGATTCCCTCCAGGGCGGCCTGGGTGGTGCGGATGATATAGGGGAGCACCAGAAAGGAGAGGGCGATGCTCGATATGAGCAGGCACGGACCGATGCGCCCGGAAAGATGCCGGTGCAGGAACACGGACGCGGCAAAGCCGAAAAGCCCCACCACGATGGACGGTATTCCGGCCAGTACATCGAAGAAGGCATCCAGCGCCCTTTTCACCCGGCCTTCGGCATACTCGGCCAGGTAGATGCCGGTGGTGATGCCGACGGGTATGGCCCAGGCAATGGCCAGGATGATGAGGGACAGTGTCCCGGCCGCGGCGGGAAAGAGGCCGTCAAAGACCCGTTCCCTCAAAAGGAGCGCCCGCAGGGGCGGGGCCTCGCCGAAGATCAGGGCCGGGTTGAGCGCTTCATGGCCCTTCAGCAGAAGGAAGCCGAGCAGGACGGATACTGCGGACAAGAGAGTGACGCCAGCGGCCCAGGAAAACCAGACAGTCAGTTTTTCCAGGATTGCGCGTCTCAAATCTTTTCTTCCTTTCCGTGAGCAAGATAGCGGACAAAGAATGTCACCACCATGGTGAACAGGTAGAGAACCACCCCGCAGGTGAAGATGGAGCGGAATTCGGGGCTTTCATAGTCGGCGGCGATGACCAGGGCGATATGGGCCGTCAGGGTTCTGGCCGGCGCCATGACCGAGTCGGGGACCTGGGCGGAGTTGCCGGCGAGCATCAGGGCAATTAGGGTGTCTCCCACGGCGCGGCCCAGCGCCAGGATGACCCCGTTGAGGATCCCTTTCTTCGCTTCGGGCAGCATGACATGGATAAGTTTCTGGACCGGGCTGGCGCCCAGCGCATCGGCTGCTTTGAGGTAGGTGGCGGGTATCCGGTCAAAGGCGTCGCGAAAGAAAAGGGTCATGGTCGGAGAGATCATGACGCCGAGCACGAGAGAAGCCGTGAGTACGCACATTCCGGATCCGCCCTGGAAGAACTCCCGGATGATGGGGACCAGGAGAAAGATGCCCACGAAACCGTAGATAACGGTCGGAATGCCGGTCATCAGCTCGATGAAGCGGCGCAAGGGTCTCTGAAGCGGTTTCGGTGCGATGCCGGCGGTGAGAAAAGAACATCCGAGGCTGAGCGGAAACGCCACCAGCAGGGCCAGGAGGGATATGGCGAGGGTCCCGGCAATCATCGGGAACACACCATAGAGACCCTGGTACGGTTCCCATGTATTGAGCAGAAGAGAAAGGAAGCCTCCCTCGCGCAGCAGTGGCAGGCCCATGAACACCATGAAGATGAGAATGCCCGCGGTTATGGCGGAGCTTGCCAGGGCGGAGAAGAGAAAAACCTTCTCCGCCGCCAGTTCCCGGAGGTTTTTCATCGAACCGGGATGAAGCCGTGTTTCTCAATAATCTTAATGCCGTCAGGAGTATACAGGAAATCAAGAAACTTCTTTTTCAGGCCGGCCGGTTCCCCTTTGGTATTGCTGAACAGACCCCGCGCTATTTTGTAGGAGCCCTTGCGCACGGTTTCGATGGTCGGCACGACCCCGTCCAGGGCAACCGGAGCTACGGTCCGATCGATGTGGCCCACGGACACGTAGCCGATGCCGTACGGGTCCTGGGCAACAGCTGATTTCATGGCGCCGTTGGAAACGACCACATGGGCGGACGGTATGATGGCGCCCTTGTCCAGGCCCTTTTCCCAGAACACCTCGCGGGTTCCGCTCGCCTCGTCGCGGGTGTAGAGGTTGATCTTTCTGTCCGTACCGCCCAGCGCTTTCCAGTTGTCTATCCTGCCGGCGAAGATGTCCTTCAACTGGCTTTTGGTGAGCTTTTTCACCTTGTTTTTCGGATTTACCACCGGGGCCACGCCGTCCACGGCCCACTGGAACAGTTGGAGGTTGTAGCGGGCGATCTCGTCGTTTGTCGGTTTCCGGCCGGTGTTGCCGATATCCACCAGGCCCTCGCCCACCTGTTTGATGCCGACCCCGGACCCGCCGCCCGCTATGGTGATCTGGATGCCGGGATTGGCGGTCATGACCTGCTGGGCCGCGTCCTTCATGACCGGGATATGGGCCGTTCCCCCCGAGATCTTCAGGACGCCCTTTTCGCCTTTGAAAGCGTCAAGGCTTCCCGAAAACGCCGGTGAGCATGAAAGCAGCAGAATCGCGCCTGCAAGCGCCGTTTGAGTCAGAGAGATTTTCTTCATACATTGCTCCTTGGGGAATTAATGAATGTGTTGCCGGTTGAGAAGCTATCAAATAGCTTCCTTCATGTCTAATTGAAATTAGTAATCATGAAAGGGGCATGCATGGAAAAAATCCATATGGCGGAAGGGTGTCGCGAGGTTCAGCAGATCTCCACGGCATGGCCGCCATAAGGCGTTATCTCGCCGATGGGGACCGCGAAACAGCCGGACCCGGACGCCTTGAGGAGAAAAGCGTCCGCGGATTGAGGGGGAAGGGCGATCATCAGACCTCCCGAGGTCTGGGGGTCGAAGAGGGGAATAAGGTCGTCCGCCGGGGACGCCGTTTCCGTGTTTCGGGGCCGTCGCTTGTCCAGCAGGAAGCGCGCATAATAGTCCCGGTTCCGGTAACAGCCGGCGGGGATCAGTCCGTCGTTCATCAGTTCCGCGACGCCGCTGATGACCGGTATCGCTTTCCGTTCCAGCGCTACGGTGACTCCGGCTCCGCGGGCCATTTCCGTGGCATGGCCGATGAGTCCGAATCCGGTCACGTCGGTTGCCGCGTGGGCGCCGCACTCGGCCATGATGGCCGCCGCCGTGGCGTTCAGGGTTGTCATCCAGCGGCATGCCTCCTCCACCGTGGCGTCATCGGCCATCTCCGCCTTGATGCCTGTGGAGACGATGCCTGTGCCTACCGGCTTGGTGAGGATCAGGATGTCCCCGGGGCGGGCCGTGGAATTGCGTATTACCCGTTGCGGATGTACGAGGCCGGTTACCGCCAGGCCGTATTTGATTTCATCGTCTTCCACGGTATGTCCGCCCACCAGGCACGCCCCCGCCTCGCGGATCTTCGCGGCGCCTCCGGCCAGGATCTCCCGCAACATCTCGGGGGGGATGCGGCATTTCGGAAAAAAGACCAGATTCATGGCGGTCACGGGCCGGCCGCCCATGGCAAAGACGTCCGACAGGGCATTGGTGGCGGAGATGGCCCCGAACAGGTAGGGGTCGTCCACCGGCGGGGTGATGATGTCCGTGGTCTCCACCAGGGCGCACTCGTCCCCGATGCGGTATACCCCGGCGTCGTCGGAGGTCTCCGGACCTACGATAAGATTCTCGTCCGGTTCGCCGAACAGTCCCGACAATGCTTCTTCCAGGCCCTCCGGGCCCAGCTTGGCCGCTCAACCGGCCGCTTTCACCATGTGGGTCAGTTTGATTTTGTGATTGGTCATCAGTTGCGCTCCTGAAGAAGACGGATTAGGTTGAGCTCGCGTATGGCTGGATTTTTGTCCCCTGATATTTCGGCCAGGAGCTTCGTTGTCTCTTTCGCTGGATCCTGTGGTCGTAGTCGGCGGCGTACCCAAACGCTTACCCTTTACACTGTGTAAAGTCAAGGGCGTAAGGATGCCCATTGGCCGGGTCATGTCGTTCAGAGACGTGGAGCGTAGAGTGTAATCGGCAGATGGGGTTGAAACTGCCGGAAATCGCCATCCGTGGTAAATATGGGGATCTTGTGCCTCGCAGCAACGGCGCAGATGAGAAAGTCGGTATTCGAACCCTGGATTCCATTGCTACGACACAGGTTGAAGAATTCAGCCGCTGTTTCGTAATCGCGGGTAGTTATCTCATGATCGGGAAACGCCCGCAGGTGACTGCACAGTTTCCGGAACTGCGCTTCGTTCCTGATCCCTGAGAGGAGTTCCTGTCGTACCGGTCCGATTATCGTGACCCGTACTTCCTTGATCAACTCGATTAATTCTGATACTTCCGGGCAGGTAGTCGGCGGACTTCGCCGCAGAGCCAGGGACCATACCGATGTGTCGACAAGGACCTTCATTGCTTCTTTCGCTGTATCTTGTAGTCATAGTCTGGATCATACTCTACCGTGTGGAAGAGACTGATAATTTCGGCCTGCTTTCGGCGCTGGATGTATTCCAGGAGCGCCTCGTTAACAACCGCCTTTTTGGTCGCATGTTTGCCTAAGATGCGGGCTTCTTCGATCAGTTTGTCGTCAATTGCAAGGTTTGTCGCCATGACGTGCCTCCTGTACACAATTGTTTACACTCCATGTTGTGTAAAGTCAAGCGAAAGCAATTGGAAAGTCTTAGAAATAGGTATGAAAAGTCCACCACATCCGCCGGGCGCGAGAAACGCCCGGCGGATGTGGTGGTTGCTGCTGTTACGCGAGTTTTTCCAACTGAACCGCGCAGATCTTGTACTCACCCGTCTGGCTGATGGGGTCGAAGGCGTGTACGGTCAGCTGGTTCGTGGGGGTCGTGGCATGGTGGAAGCTCATCCAGATCATGCCCGGCTGCACCTTGT
>CAZHVY010000039.1:0-30303 GCA_964536305.1 uncultured Geobacter sp.
TGTTGGTGAAGTCCACTTCCCAATGGGCCGCCGCCGTATTGTTTCCGACCAGATCGAACACATTGGAGACACTGACGCTGTGAACGGTGAACTTCAGCTGGGGCATCTGCAGCATCAGGTTCTCGAACCAGCCCTTGATTGCCTTCTTTCCCACGAACCTGCCGCCGACCGGCAGATCGCCAGGATAGTTCCATACCGCATCTTCCGCCCAATCTTTCAGGAAAGCGGTCACATCTCGCCGATTAAGCGCTTCGAGAGCTGCCCTGACATTCTTCTTCGCGATAACGGATCCGATCATGATTTTTTCCTCCGTGAGAGTTGCGTTTGATGGCGCCAATCTTCCGCGTAACCAGGAAAAATATGAAATGTATTAATATCACGTGTTAATACAAAATGTATAATCAATTTTCCGTCCATCACTGGTTCCGTAATGAATATCCCTACCGTGTTTGTCCGGGATGCATGGATAATGTGCTTTCTGTTCGTCATTCGGTTGGGATGGCGGATCAGATTTGGATTGAGAAATAATTCGGAAGAATAGGAATAGATTAAGGATTGAAGTTGGCGGGGTAACAGCTGGAGGATGGATGCCGCACAATGACTGTCACGTGTGCGGCAAGGAGAGCGGAGTCCGGCTAGTTACCCGGCGCAGGCCGGACATCTGGGGTTTTTACTCACGGGCACTTCTCGGAAACGCATCCGCAGCGCATCGAAGGTGAGCAGACGTCCCGTAAGCATTTCACCGATGCCTGTCAGGTACTTGATGGCCTCGGTAGCCTGGATTGAGCCGATGACTCCGGGGACGACCCCCAGGATTCCGTCACGGCAGCATGCCGAAGCAACCTCGTCCGGCGGCGGCTCGGGAAAGATGCAGCGATAGCAGGGTGAGGAATGGGGCAGGACGGTGATGGTCTGCCCGAAAAATCGGAGCACACCGCCGTGGGAATAGGGGGTGCTCAGGCGGACGCAGGTGTCGTTGATGAGGAAACGGCTGGGAAAATTGTCGGTGGCGTCCACCACGAAATCGTACCCTTTGATGATTTCCTCAATGTTTTCGCCATTTACGGATGTCTGGTGAGGTACGACCATTACATCCGGATTCAGCGCCGTCATCTTCTCTCTGGCGGAGGAAACTTTTGAGGCGCCGATGTCCGGAGTGAAGTGAAGGATCTGCCGCTGAAGGTTGGAGAGTTCCACCTCGTCGCCGTCGGCGATGCCGATGGTCCCGACTCCCGCCGCGGCCAGGTAGAGGGCAATGGGGGAGCCCAGGCCGCCGGCGCCGATGATCAGCGCCCTGCCGTCGAGGAGCTTTTCCTGCCCGGCGCAGCCTATCTCTTCCAGGAGTATCTGGCGGCAATATCTTTCGTGTTGTTTGCGGGTGAGCATGGTTTCGGCTCCGATTCCGGGTATGAAAAAGCCCCGTCATGGAAACGACGGGGCGGGAAATAATGCCGCGACCTTCACTCAGGCGGCAGCGGGGATATGGTCAAGGGATGGTGATACGAGCGGGGTGAGGATCGTCTTCATCTTTTTCAGGGCGCCCTCTTCGATCTGGCGAACCCTTTCCCGCGAGATGGAAAAGTGATCGGCGATCTCCTGCAAGGTCATGGGTTCTTCGGCGGAAACCCTGTGCTCGATGACGTACCGTTCTTTCTCGTTCAGGCGGGTCATCGCCCGGGAGATCTCCTTTTCCAGGATTGCCGCCTCCTGGTGTTCGGCAAGGACCTCTTCCTGGTTCATCCTGTCGTCAGCCAACCCTTCCAGCATGGTATAGCCATCACCAGAGGCTATTTCCGAATCCAGGGAATAGTCACCGCGCAGGCGCTGTTCCATCTCCACGAATTCTGACTCCTTCACATCCAGGGAAAGGGAGGCGGAAGGCACATCGTCTTCTCCTATCATGTTTCGTATGGCGTTCTTTGCCTGGTTCAGCTTGAAGAACAGCTTGCGCTGGGCCTGGGTCGTGCCGATTTTGAGAAGGCTCCATGCCGAGATGATGTAGTTCTGGATGTAGGCCCGTATCCACCACACCGCATATGATATGAGTCGGAATCCCTTGTACGGATTGAATTTGCGAACGGCCATCATGAGGCCTACGTTGCCTTCCTGGATGAGATCAATCATCTTCATTCCGTATGCGCGGTACTCGTTGGCAATCTTCACCACAAAACGCAGGTTGGAAGTGATCAGCGTATGGGCGGCTTCCAGGTCTTTTTCTTCGTAAAACTTCACTGCGAGACGATACTCCTCTTCGGCTGTCAGGACCGGAAAACGGCGGATCTCGGCAAGGTACAGGTTCATGCTGTCGGAAATGACGGGCAGAGCGGTTGTCATGTTTCGTACCTCCTTTTTGTATGGGGAACACCACTGAAACCGGTGTCGTTGCGTATTAGCACTCATCATTGATGAGTGCTAAAAAATATATCAGGAAACTCTTTCTGTTTCAACTGGAAAAATCAGGTATTTTCCAATCACTAACCCGGACGCCCGGATGTAATGCCGCCAGTGGTTGTCGGCTCGATATTTTTAACGAAGCTAAAAATGTCCAGGTGGACAAATATCGCCTTCCGATTGGCAAATAGCTTTTAAATTCATTGAGTATTCACGTATACCCACTGAGTGTTCAGTAGAAAGGGAGATTGAAAAAATCTTGCCCGCCAGAGGCTTCTGTGTTACACGATTATCTAATTAAGAAGGATGGAAGGCTGACTGAGCTTCATACGGGAGGTTTCAGGCATGGAAATCACGATTCTCCCTTTGCCGGGAGAGAGCAAGAGGGCCGGCGCCTTGGATGAATCGGCGCTCGGTTTTGGAAAAATCTTCACGGACCGGATGCTTCTGGTGGAATGGAAGGGCGACAGGGGATGGTTTGGCGCCAGGATCAAGCCCTATGAGCCTTTTGTCCTTGACCCGTCCTGTCTCGTTTTTCACTACGCCCAGGAAATATTCGAGGGCCTCAAGGCGTACAAATGGTCTGACGGCGCTGTTACCCTGTTCCGTCCCGAGATGAATGCTCGCCGCTTCAATCTTTCGGCCGACCGTCTCTGCATGCCCCGTATCCCGGAAGAGTTTTTCGTGGAAAGCATCATGCGGCTGGTCGAGATGGAAAAGGACTGGATACCGACGGCGGAGGGGACTTCTCTCTATATCCGGCCGGCGATGATTGCGGTTGAGCCTGTTCTGGGGGTAAAATCCTCGGATCACTTCTACTATTTTGTCATTCTTTCTCCGGTGGGCGCCTACTACGCATCCGGATTCAATCCGGTGAAGATCCTCGTGGAAGATCGATATGTGCGGGCCACGCCCGGCGGGACTGGTGAGGCCAAGACCGGAGGCAACTATGCCTCGTCCCTGATCGCCGGCGTCGAGGCCAAGAAAAAGGGCTTCCACCAGGTTCTCTGGCTGGACGGCGTCCATCACAGGTATGTTGAAGAGGTCGGCGCCATGAACATGTTCTTTGCGTATGAGGACTGCGTAGTGACGGCGCCCCTTGCCGGTTCCATACTCAACGGCGTGACCCGGGATTCGGTAATCTGTCTGGCCGACTCCTTGGGCTTCAGGGTGGAAGAGCGTCCTATCGAGATCAATCAACTTGTCTCGGATATCCGTGACGGCAAGGTCAAGGAGGCCTTCGGAAGCGGTACAGCCGCGGTAATCACCCCTGTTGGCGCCCTTGGCTACCGGGATGAGAGCCTGACCGTGGGTGATGGAGGAGTGGGGAGTCTTACCCGAAAGCTTTATGATACGCTTACGGGGATCCAGTATGGCAAGGTTCCCGACAGGTTCGGCTGGCTGAGAAAGATAGGTTGAGACCCAGATGAAACAGCGACCCGAGGCAAACAGGCTCTGCCTTTCGTGCCGGAGGCACTGCAAGCAGTCTCCTTTGGCGGTGATTGCCAGTTGTCCCCGTTACTATCCCGGTCCGAAGCCCGTTAAGGAAGAGTGGAGGCAACTGGAGCTGGGCCTCTGATTCCTTGCCCGGAGCGAGTCGGTTTTGTTGTCCGTTTCTGCAAAAACCCCCGATTTCATTGATTCGGGGGTTTTTCTCTAAGGAACTGTGAATGAATAGCATGGTCAAAATTGCGTTCAGATTCAGTTCAGATTTGGCTGAACTGATTGAACCAAACCGCAGACGTAGCAGGGCTACGTTGAGGATTTGGTGATTGAGGTCCGGTCAAAGATGACCTGAAGATGAGATGCAAGATGCCCATGTTATTTGTTTGCAGTTCCTAAGGGAAGGCGTCGGACGGCTGGAGATTCTGAATATGAAGATAATCGGACTGACCGGCGGCATTGCTTCCGGCAAGAGTTTTGTTGCCGGGATACTTTCATCCTTGGGCGCCGTCATTATTGACGCGGATGTTCTGGCGCGTCGGGTTGTGGCGCCTGGAGAACCGGCATACTACGCCGTGGCGCGGGAGTTCGGCGAAGGTGTTCTGCTGCAGGGCGGGGCTCTCGACAGGAAGGCGTTGGGGAAGATTGTTTTTTCCGACGAAGCGGCCCGCCGGAAACTGGAGGCGATAGTCCACCCGGCAGTGGCGGAGCTGGCGGAACGGAGTATTACCGAAGAGGAGAGGAAGGGGCGCCGGGCGGTTTTTTATGTTGTTCCCCTGTTGTTTGAGGTGGGTCTTGAATCCATGATGGACGAGATATGGGTCGTGTCCGTAGAGGGGGCGACGGAGATTGACCGGCTGATGAAGCGTGACGGAATCAGCCGGGAGGAGGCGATGGCAAGGATCGCAGCCCAGATGCCGCTGGAGGAAAAGGCCGCTCGTGGTGACGTGGTTATAGACAACAGCGGCACGCCGCTGGAAACCGAAGGCATTGTCAGGGGTGAATGGGAAGGGCTGCTTGAACGTCTGGGGCGGGCTGACGTCGGGTGAGGGGTTTTCCATCCGGAAACTCCGGATGGAAACTATTTATGAAAACCAAGCTTGAAGGAGATGTTTTCCGCCGCTTTCTTCACCAGTGGAATCAGTTCCTTTTCAATCCTCTCCAGTGAAAGCCTCATGGAAGGACCGGAGATGCTGACCGCGCCTACAATTCTTCGCGTGTAATCCCGTATGGGCGCGCTGACGCACCTGACGCCCACATCCAGTTCTTCGTCGTCGATGGCGTAACCGTTTTCCGCCACCGTTCGCAGGCTCCTTATTAATTCATCGCGATCGGTGATGGTGCTGGGGGTATACGCCTTCAGTTCCTTGGCGGGGATATATTCTTCAATCTCTTCCTCGTTCAGATAGGCGATCTGTACCTTGCCGGCGGCGGTGCAATAGGCCGGCAGCCTTGATCCTACCCTTGGAACCACGCGCACGGTGAGGTCTGTTTCCACCACGTCAAGGTATATGATGAAAAAATCCTTCAGTATGGCCACATAGGACGTCTCGTTGCAATCCCGCACCATCTCTTCCAGAACCGGCCGGGACTGGCGGAGAAGTCCCATCTGTTTCACGAAAGTCTGTCCCATTTCCAGGGTCTTCAGGCCGAGCCGGTAGTTTTCGGTTACCTTGTTTTGTTCGATGTATCCTCTGGACTCAAGGGTTGCCAGGAGTCGAAAGACGTTGTTTTTGTGAAGATTCAGGCGTTTGCTCAGCTCTGTCACGCCCAGTTCGTCAACTTCCTCGTGGAACTGCTCCAGCAGATCCAGCGCGTGGGAAACCGACTGGATGAGATAATCGGATTTTTCTTTCTTTGCCATTACTCTCTGCCCTTCTTGCGGATGTCTGTTTTCGCCGGTTGCCGGAGGCCAGGGGGTAGGGTCGGGAGCGCCTGGGGGCCTCGTTGGGCGAAAGATGTCGCTGATATGTGAATATGCAAATGCGTATGCTTTAATATGTAAATCAAAAACCCGCTGTTTTATCGTAAGGTAAGCAGCGGGAGTCTGTGAAAACCATTTTCATTGGCGGGAAGGCGAAAACCTTCCTGGTGATTGAATAAGATGATTTAATACATAGATAGAATATTGTTCTAATATTGTCAAGATGGAATTTTCGGCTTCATGATCTCGCGGAGAACCGACGTGGCGTACGCGCCTCTGGGAAGGGAAAAGGTCAGAACGAGTCCTTCATCGTCAATGGAGCTGGAGAGATTCAGGAGAGGGACGCGCAGCGGACGCCGTTCTCCCTCCATCCTTAGCGGGCCAGGCAGGTTGAATGAAGAAAGCGTGAGCCCTTCTTCCGACAATGTGCCTTCCTCCACTTCCAGTGGCTTTCCTTCCGGGAGTTTCATCTTGCAGCCGAACATGGGCCCGGTGGGCGAGATCTGGAAATCTTCGGCGCGCTGACGTTCCGCTTCCCGGTCCCGTACGACAAAACAGGCGCCGTTGTCGTGGCGGAATGCCAGATCTCCTTCTTCCACCATATCAATACAGTCAAGCCTCTTTTCCAGAACCCTGTCGAAAAGAGAGGATTGGCAGGCGGAAAGGTATAGCCTCTTCAGCCTGGGAGATACTGCGTCAAGGGCTCTCTCGTAATGTTCCGGCCGCTTTTCCAGTCGCTTCAATATGTCCCGTTCCGTCCGGCAGTGGCCAGGGAAGAATTCCAGGCTTCCGGCAATGTCTCCCCGATGATACGCCTCCACGGCCTTTTTCCATCCTTCGTCACGAATCACTTGCGGGTTGCCCATGACAGCGTCCACCGCGGCCCTGAAATCTCCACTCAGCATGGCGCGACCGATAAGATGGGAATTGTGCAATCCGCCGTAACGCTGCTCTCCGAAATAGTTTGGTACGCCCTTTCGTGACAGGATTTCCAGAATGATGTCACATTTTTTCAGGGCGGAGCTGTCCACATCGCGTATGCGAATGGTAAACACGTTGCCTGCCAGATGTCCCGTCTTCAGCTTGTTCCGGTGACGTGCTACGGAAAGGACACGGATGCCTGGGAGGGAGAGAGACCATAAGGTGTCAGGGTCGACCCGGGGAAGGGAAAGGGTTTGACGGGTGATGCCCCGGGCATCCTTCATCCCCGCATATCCCACGTCCCGCTCCTGTATGCCGAGGCCGCGGGAGATGCGGCGGATGGCCTCCAGTGTGGTCACGCCTTTTTTTTCTATCTCTGCGTAGATGTGTTCTCCCTCGCCTGATGGCTGATAGAGAGGGATCTCCGTTACCTGGAAGTCTTCGGGCGCTTCCTTGATGAGCCCGCCGACGCCGGGCAGGTGGGCGGTCAGATATGCGCGCATGGGGGGAATCTCCTTTAGAGGCTAGTGATGAGTGAAAAGTTAAAAGTTAAAAGTAAAAAGTGAAAAGTTAAAAGTTAAAAGTGGTGGATGGTGATGGGCCGGCCGCTGGGGCCTGCTTGCTACCCTTCGGTTTTCCGGTAGTGGACGAAGTAGATTTTCTTTCCTTCGGCCATGAACTTTTTCATGTATTTCGACAGGTGGTACCCTTCCATTTCATGCCTGTAGAGGTCCGGGGCCAGGCGGTTTTCGAATCCGTCCAGTCCCGCCATCATGCCGGCAACGTCGATGCCGTAATCGTCGAAGTCGGTGGCAAAGTAGAAGTCCGCGTCCGCTGAGAGGTACTCCCGCAGGAATTCCATGAACTGGCGGTTCACCAGTCGCCGCTTGCGGTGCTTTTTCTTTGGCCACGGATCCGGGCAGTTTATGTAGACAGCTGACAGCGACCCGGCCGGGATGCGCTCGGTGATGAACTGACGAGCCTCTTCCCGCAGGACGCGCACGTTCCGGAGGCCTCGGACGTCTATCCTGCGGCAGGTCTTGTAGCATCCCTTGTTATAGAAATCGATGGCGATGAAATTCGTTTCAGGCTGTTCCGCGGCTGTAAGGGCGATGAAATCACCTATGCCGCAACCGATCTCCAGTGCAAGAGGGTTGCCGTTCCCGAAAATACCGGCCCAGTCGGCCGGTTTTTCCAGGTTCTCCGCCCGCAGGTAGTTGGGCGATTCGATGTGGATGAAAGACTGCATTTATTTTTCCCCTATCTGAAAAATTTGTTTACTCTAGCACGGCGATCCCGGGCGGAAAAGCGTCTTGTTGGTCTTTCCGGTGGAAACGCGCTCTCTTCCTTGCCATTGCTCTTCGGCTGTGCTATAGCTATCCCATTGAAATAACGATAAAAAGGATTACTGAACATGAGATTTACCGAATTGAATCTTCCGGAACAGGTGCTGAAGGGCATCAAGGATGCCGGATTCAGCGACTGTACCCCGATACAGGAAAAGACGCTCCCCATTGCCCTCTCCGGCAAGGACGTGGCAGGTCAGGCGCAGACAGGCACCGGCAAGACCGCTGCTTTCCTCCTTACCCTCTTTACCCGCCTGCTTGCCCTTCCCGGGACGTCCGGGGAGAGCAATCCCCGGGCACTCATCCTGGCGCCCACGCGTGAGCTGGTGGTGCAGATCGAAAAGGACGCGCACCTCCTGGGCGCCCATACCGGCTTCACAATCCAGGCGGTCTACGGCGGTGTGGATTACCAGAAGCAGCGCAACGCCCTCAAGGAGGGCGCTGATATCATCATCGGCACCCCGGGAAGACTCATCGATTACCTGAAGCAGAAGGTTTACACCCTGAAGCGGATCGAGGCGCTGGTTATCGACGAAGCGGATCGAATGTTCGACATGGGTTTCATCTCGGACCTCCGCTTTATCCTTCGACGCCTCCCCCCCTTTGACAAGAGGCAGAACATGATGTTTTCCGCCACCCTCAACCAGAGGGTAATGGAACTGGCCTACGAATTCATGAACCTGCCGGAAAAGGTATCCGCCACTCCGGAGAAGATGACCGCGGAGCGGGTGGAACAGGTTCTCTATCATGTGGCCAGCAAGGAGAAGTTTCCTCTTCTTCTGGGACTTTTGCGCCGGGAGGGGATGGCCAGGACCATGATCTTCGTTAATACCAAGCGGGAAACGGAATTTCTGCGCGACCGGCTGAACGTCAATGGTTTCCCCTGCAGGGTGATCTCCGGTGATGTGGACCAGAAGCGGAGGCTCCGCATCCTGGAGGACTTCAAGGAAGGGAGGCTGCCCATCCTCATAGCCACGGACGTGGCGTCGCGCGGCCTGCACATCGATGGAGTTACCCACGTCATCAACTACGACCTCCCCCAGGATGCGGAAGACTACGTCCATCGCATAGGCCGCACCGCCAGGGCCGGGGCCGAAGGAAAGGCCATCTCGCTGGCTGACGAGAACGGCGCGTTCCATCTTGAGGCCATTGAGGAGTATTCAAAACAGAAGATTCCGGTGGAATGGGCCGATGACGATCTGCTGGTTACCGATTACGTCCGGGCGAAACCCGGCGCCAGAGAGAAGATTGCCAAATCCGGAGAGAAGGGGCGGCGGGGCAAGGAGAGGGGCGCGAAAACGAGGCATAAGAGCGCCGCCGGACCGTCAAGCGCCTTTCCATCCTCTCCCGCTGCCGGCGAAGGAATGATCGGACCGGAGGGAGCGGTGAAGAAAAAGCGCCGGCGCGGCCCCCGCGGCAAGAAGCCCGCCGGTGACGCCGCTCCGACGGAGTAATCCCCGTCATGGGTGGCGTGTCAGAAGGATGGACCGCTGTTTCCCGCCGCCTTCCTCTCCTCCGTTAATCGCCGACCCTGCCAGGTACCGCGTCTCTTAAGTTCGTGTACGATGGAGTACCACATGGAATTGTTTTTCAGGTTCCAGCTTGGGGCGACGCGGATGGCAAGAGGCGCGGAACCGTAAAGTCGCTGGATGGTGACCCGGGGGGGGATCCTTTCCAGGAAATCACATACGGCGCTGACATATTCGTCGTGGCTTATGGGGACAAACTCTCCCCGCTCGTACATGCCGGCCAGCGTCGTCCCGCGCACGGCATGAAGCTGGTGAATCTTCAGGGAATCCACCGGGAGGGCGGAGATGGTTTCCGCGGTAGCCAGAAAATCGTCACGGTTCTGTCCCGGGAATCCGTATATGAGGTGGGTGCATATCTCGAACCCGAGCCCCGAGGCCCGCTCCAGGGCCTCCAGGTATTCGGCGAGAGAATGTCCCCGGTTGATCTTCTTCAGGATGCGGTCGTCCATGAACTGGAGTCCCAGTTCCAGGCAGACATAACGATCCCTGGCGATCTCGCGCAGCAGCTCAAGAGACCCTTTGCTGAGGCAGTCCGGTCTCGTTCCCACGGAGAGTCCGATCACGTCCGGCTGAGCCAGTGCCCGATAGTATAGCTCCCGGAGCTTTTCCACCGGCGCATAGGTGTTGGAGTACTTCTGGAAATAGACGATGAATTTTTCGCTGCCGAGCCGGGCCCGATGGAAGGCCATCCCACTGGCAATCTGCTCTTCAAGCCGGATCGACTGGCTTGCGCCGCCGGGCGAGAAAGAACGATTGTCGCAGTAGATGCAGCCGCCGGTCCCTCGGGTCCCGTCGCGGTTCGGACAGGTGAATCCACCGTCCACGTTGACCTTGCTGATTCGGCATCCGAAGCGCCGGCGCAGGTGTGAACCGTAAGAGTTGAAGCGGAGTTCCGGATGAATGAGGTTGGTGTCCATTGGATAATCGGGGATGGCCGGGGTGCAAGGGGTGGGATTACCGCCGACGCGCCTTCTCTCCTTTTGCTTCAGCCTTTGTCCTTTTGTCGCGAGCATTCCTTCAATAACGCCAGCATCTCAACCGCTGCGCGTTCCGGGTCCTTTTCCGCCAGAATGGCGGAGATAAGGGCGATGCCGGCCGCGCCCCGCCGGATGACCGTCCGAACCATGTCCATCTTGATCCCGCCAAGGGCGAATACCGGGATATCAACCGCTTCGCATACTTCCTTCAGACGTTCAATCCCCTGGGGTTCTCCATATTGAGCCTTCGAGGGAGTAAAGAAGACGGGGCTGAAGGTGATGAAATCAGCTCCGGCGTTTCGGGCGCTCAGCGACTTTTCCAGACTGTGGCATGAGACGCCGATGAGCAGCCTGTCCCCGGCAATATCCCTTGCCCGGTCCGCCGGAATGCTCTCCTCTCCCAGGTGGACCCCGTCTGCTTCAGCCGCCATGGCGATATCCAGACGATCATTGATGAAAAGCCTGGCGCCATAGCCGCTGGTGAGCTCCCTCATGCCACTTGCCAGGTTCAAAAGTTCCCGGCTCGAGAGGTCCTTTTCCCTGAGCTGCACGGCTCGAACCCCGCCCCGGAGAGCCGCTTCCACCGCGGCGCGGAGGTTCCCCGCCCTCGTCTGTCTGCGATCGGTTATCAGGTAGAGGGTGAAGTCTATCCCCGGTTTTTCCGAAATTACCATGGGCTCGAGCCCTTCCGCATCTTTATGAAAGACCTGCGTCCGGCTCTATTCCACCAGACCTTCTATGGGGCTTGAGGCGGTGGCGTACAGTTTCCTCGGAATCCTTCCCGCCTTGAAGGCGAGACGTCCGGCAATAACCGCCAGTTTCATGGCCTCGGCCATGGCGATGGGGTCCTTTGCCCCGGCTATGCCGGTATTCATGAGGACGCCGTCACACCCCAGTTCCATGGCGATGGCCGCGTCGGAAGCGGTGCCGACCCCGGCGTCTACAATTACCGGGACCTTGACGTTCTCCATGATTATGCGGATGTTGTAGGGATTTCTTATGCCGAGGCCGCTGCCGATGGGCGCCCCCAGCGGCATCACTGCCGCGCATCCCAGGTCTTCCAGCTTCCGGCAGATGATCGGGTCATCACTGGTATATGGCAGAACGGTGAAGCCTTCCTTTACCAGTATCTTGGCGGCCTTCAGCAGTTCTTCGTTATCGGGGAACAGCGTCTTTTCATCTCCCAGCACCTCGAGTTTGACGAAGTCGGACAGGCCTGCTTCCCGGGCCAGCCGGCAGGTCCGCACGGCGTCATCCGCCGTATAGCATCCCGCTGTATTGGGAAGAAGGGTATATCTTTTCGGGTCGATGTAATCCAGCAGAGACTCTTTGCTCCTGTCCGAGATGTTTACCCGGCGAACCGCGACAGTGACAATCTCCGCTCCCGAGGCCTCGATTGCCTTGGCCGTCTGCTTGAAATCCGCGTACTTACCTGTTCCCACCATGAGCCTGGAAGAAAACTCCCTGCCCGCGATAACCAGTTTGTCAGTCATTTCCGGCATGTACTAGCTCCTTTCCTGTTACCCGCCGCCAACGAACTGGACGATTTCGATCTTGTCACCGTCCCGCAGGGAAGTTGTTCCGTAGTCCGTTTTCGGCAGAATCTCCAGATTCAGTTCAATTGCCACGCGTCTCGGGTCTATGCCCAGCTGGCTGAGCAATCCGAGCACCGAGCATGCGACAGTGGATGTCCGTTCGCCGTTGACAGTTATTTCCATTATTTCCTCTTCATCCGCGCTGACACGGCGGGCGAAATAAAAAAGACCGCTGAAAGCGGTCTTGAGCGCGGGAGCATTCCCGCTGCCCGCTGCTTTCGCTTCCCTCCGCCGGCATTATCCGGATCAGGTCCAAAGGGTTGTCCACCTCCTGCGACGGCGGTGGACTCTCAGTCGAAACTCCCCCAGCGATGCTGATATGTCGAGTAAAAGTTGCAAATAGAGACGGATGCGTAACAGGCGCATCCGTCGACAGGTTATTAAACTACCATTGCCGTTGTACTGTCAACGGATTTCTGGCGCCGGTCTGCGGCCGGATGTTCCGGGTCTGCCGGGATTTTCCGCGGCGCCGCGAATCGCAAGCGCGGGAAAGAACATGCAATCCCGGTGGATGGCCTGCCCGGCCGCTTACCTGCCTGATTGCCCAAGGGCCCGAAGCGCGGCCATCGTTTCCGCGTCAACCTTCAGTTCCACCGGTTTGCCGGTTTCTCCGAAACCTATGGTTATCAGACCTCCCAGAAGCTCACTTTCCATTTCGGCAAACCAGACCTCACCAGGGTCGAAGAGAAGGTTTCCGCAACGAAGAAACCCTCGCTCTTCCAGCCGTAAGGCGAGGGTTTCCTGCTCCGCCTTTTTCACCTTCCTGAACATCTGTTTCCTGACGTGGGGCCCTGAAAACCATATATCCATCAGCCTTGTATCATCGGTGACCAGCGGGTTTTCCGCGGGTGTCGTGAACTGGGCGGCGATAACCCGCTCCGCATTCACATAACGCATGGCATACCTCCTTTTCTTCCATTTCCAGGATATGGAGACGGAACCTGTCATATATCCTATTGTCGGAACCAATCCTTGTCAGATGCGCCGGAATGTCATGGGGGACATTCTCCCAGGACCAGAAAACTCTTCAGCTTGTCGAGGAGTGTGCCGGTCGCAGGGCGCAACTCCCAGCCTGGGGTGAGCGTGCTGATGATGGATTTTCCTATTACATGCTTGTAGATTTTTCCTTCTTCATCCTTTACGGAGACCCCCCATGACGCATGAAATACCAGAGGCCTGCCGTTCAGGTTTCCCACGTACAGCATTATGTGGCCGCGCAGATAGACTATTGTGCGGAAGGGGACCCCCTTTTCCATGAGCAGGCGCTCCTTCTCGTAATTACTCAATTTGGAGAGAGAAACCGGGGCGCCGGAATGTATCTGGTTGTAGGAACCCCTCGGTAGCCAGAGGCCGAAGGGGAGATAGAAATCCCGTATCATGGACGAGCAGTCCCTGTTGTGGCGGAGTCCTCCCCATCCGTAAGGCTTTCCCAGCAGTTGATTGCCCACCAAGGCAATATTTCCCTGGTTGAAATCCAGAGGAAACCTCCTGGCCGCATCCTTGGGGATGCGCGCTTCGATCAGGCGTGTTTCCCTGCCTTCCGCCTGGATCGGGGCAAGGACCTTATAGGAATTGTCGTCTTCGGAGATGCGGGGGAATAGTGTCCCGAGATTTACCTTTGCAATGGCGCCGTTTTTCGCGTCATGCAACAGAGTCTCATCCTTTACGATGACAATCAGGTCCTTTTCCGTCAACTCGGCAGCCCGGGTTTCGCTGATGAACGCCACATCCCTTGATTCAATCCATCCGCTTGCGTCGGCGCCCCTGGCGAACACCCAGAGCCCGTCCGATGAGACATGGAGGATCCGCAGGGGGTCATTCATCTTGACGGCCGCATTCTGAAGAACGTCAAAGGGAAAATCGTCTGCTTTCTTGAAGAATGGCTCCGGCGTCGGAAGGACGCGCATGGCGGAAGGGTAAAGCGCTATGGCGGGTCTGTTCAGGGATGGCATGTGTTCCAGATCGCAGTTCGCCAGCAGCTGCCGGAGTCGGGCGGCAGGGGTCTTGCGCCGGTTTTCTCCGTACCAGGAGGCCCGGGAATGCTCGCGCATTGTCTTTGCGGCGTCTTCAATGAATGAGGCTGAAGCGCTCTCTTTCCATGGCGCGTAATGCCTGTCCATGAATTCCGACAGGCGGAGTTTCCAGCATGAAGGGGTCAGTGCCTGGCCGGAGCAGGATGAAGCATATGGCCCCATATCCTGGGACAGAAGTCTGAAGTCCTCTATCTCGTAATCATCCGAAACCCGGATGCTCGAGGCAATGGTCTCCAGAGGGAAGCAAAGGGACAGGATCGTTGCCGACAGGGTTATGAGTGTAATTACACGGGAGTATCTGTTCATGGCAGGCCCTTTTCGTGATGGCCCTTGGTTACGCTGCCGGCGACCTTGCCGGGGCGGAAGGGGTCCGAACATGATTTTCTTGACATAAAGGGAAAAAAAAGGATAGTTTGCCATTGCTAATTGAATTGAACTATGTAAAAAATCACCAAAATTTATCTTCCACCCGCTTGATTCCAATCCGTCTCCATTTTGTCCGGTCAGGCTCAAGCGGTTTCCGCACGCCCTTCCGGCGTCGAGAGGATATCCCATGCAGCCAAAGAGAATTCCTGAACACAATCCCCTTACCCTTGCCTTTTCAGACCGTCATCTGGAGAACGAGTTCCTGGAGGATTCCTTCAGAAACAGCCTCCCTCAACTGCGCCTGGATCTTGTTGTCGGAGTGTTCCTCTACGCGCTGTTCGGAGTTCATGATTACGGAGTGATCCCGGACATCAAGGAGTTTGCCTGGACACTGCGTTATGGGCTTGTCTGCCCTGTTCTGCTGGGGCTCCTGGCATTCACGTATGCCGGTCTGTTCAGAAAAGTGGCGCAGATATCAATATTCGTGGCGGGGTTCATAGCCGGCGCGGTTGTGGTGATGATGATCATAAAGGCGGCGCCTCCTGGGAACTACATGTCCTATGCGGGTCTGCTTCTCATTCTGCTGTTCTATTTCAGGCAACGGTTCGTCACAGCGTCGGCGCTTACGTGGAGTATTTTCATCCTTTATGAAGCTGTCGCCCTGTGGGATGCGAGCATACCCTCAAGTGTGCTGTTCAGCAATACATTTATCCTGTCAACGTTCTCGGTTACCGGGCTCTACATGAGCTATACGTTCGAGCAGCATATCAGATCCGGTTTTCTTCTGCGAAGGACAATCCAGGAGAGGAATGACGAAATAGCTGAAACCAATCTCGTTCTGAAAAAGGAAATCGATGAGCGCAGGCAGGCGGAGACCGCCATGCAGGACCAGATGAAATTCCATCGCACCCTCCTGGACACCATACCCAGCCCCATATTCTATACTGACGTTCATGGCCGCTACGCTGGGTGCAACAAGGCGTACGAGGTCTTTTTCGGATGCACCAACGACGAATTGACAGGGCAATCTGCCATGGACCTTTATATCGCCGATATCCTGCATACCGCCGGTGACGCTGAAATGCGGACGGATGCGGAAACGGGCGTGAGGACGAATGAGGCTATTCTCAAGCATGCCGACGGAACGGATCGCCGGGTGCTGTTTTCAAGGGCCGCCTATGCGGACAGGGAAGGAAAGCCGGCCGGGATGGTCGGGGTCGTCCTGGACATCACCGAGCTGAAAAGGGCGGAGGAAGAGAAGCTTCGCCTGGAAACCCATTTGTTCCGGGCGCAGAAGATAGAGGCCCTGGGGCAACTGGCCGGCGGCATCGCGCACGAATTCAATAACATTCTTACCGCGATCCTCGGCTATGCCCATCTGTTGAGAAAAAACATCAAAGCTAATGATCCTCTTTCTTTTTTCGTGGACAACACCATTTCATCCAGCGAAAGAGCCGCCCGCCTCATCAAGGATATTCTAGCATTCGGCAGAAAGCAGAAGATCGATCCGAGCCTGCTTAACCTCAATGAAATCGTATATAAATCACAATCACTGCTTGCCATGATGATGGGGGAAGATGTCGAGCTGGCCCTGACGTTAAGCGATACGCCATTGTGGGTCATGGCCGACGGCGGACTTGTTAGCCAGGTTCTCATGAATATGGCCGCCAATTCCAGGGACGCGATGCCCAAGGGCGGCAGATTGTCCATCAGCACTTCACTTGTGTTGATGGAAAGTCAATTTCACCATGCGCACGGAGTCGCTCAACCCGGCTCGTATGGAGTGATCTCCATTGAAGATACGGGCATCGGCATGGATCAGAAGACGCGCGACCGTATATTTGAACCCTTTTTTACTACCAAGGAAGTCGGAAAAGGAACCGGGCTCGGACTTTCAATAGCCTACGGCATCATCAAGCAGCATAACGGATGTATAGACATGGATTCACAATTCTCCAAAGGCACGACATTCAATATCTATCTGCCCATAGTTGACGAGGAGGATATCCGGGAAGACATCCGGGAGAGGGAACTTGTGCCGTCTCCCTTCAGAGCGCCTGCCCGTGATGCGAGGCGAAGTGGCGGCGACGAGGTGTATCCGTCGGGCAGCGAAACCCTTCTGGTGGCCGAGGACAACGATACCGTGAGGGTATTGACGAAGAATCTGCTCCAGGAAAACGGCTACAAGGTCATCGATGCGGTGAATGGAGAAGACGCCATACGAAGGTTCATGGAGAACGCGGATGGTGTCAGCCTCTTGCTCCTGGACGTGATAATGCCGAAAAAAACGGGTTGGGAAGTCTATGACACCATCCGCAAGGTGCGACCGGATATACGGGTTATCTTCATGAGCGGATATACGGCGGATGTCTTTGCCAGGAGACTTATTCCCGAAGCGGGAATGAACCTCATGGACAAGCCCATACCCCCGGGTGATCTCCTGCGCGCGGTGCGCCAGGAACTGGACCGGAGGCCGGTTTGCTTGAGGGGGAGCCAAGGCGCCAAGGTTGAAAAAACTTGCATTCAGGGCTCGGGGGGTGAATAGGCTTCCCTGGATCAGGAGGCGTTATCTCTGGTAGAGAAAGACATCGGGGGCGCGGAAGCGCCCCCGTGCCGAATGCTATGCCGCAGTCTTGGATCTTTGCAGCTTTTTGAGTAAATCCAGGGTGTCCGGGTGGTTGTTGGTTTCCGCGTAGGTGAGGGCTGTATTACCGCAGAGGGTCTTGGCGTTGGGATCTGCGCCGTAATCTATCAGATATCCGATACAGTCGTTGCAACCGTAATTGGCAGCCAGCATCAGTGGTGTGTGACCGTCGCGATCCCGCACATCCACTGTTGCCCCGCCTTCCAGAAGTGTCTTGATAACCTCCGCCTTACCGTTTGCCGCCGCGTAATGAAGCGCTGTCTTGCCCTTGATGCTCCGTGCGTCCACTTCAGCGCCACGATGAATGAGGTCGCCGACCAGTTCGACCTTTCCTTCCTTTGCCGCATTGATGAGCGGCGTGTGGCCATGCCTGTCTGCTGCATTCACATTTTCAGTCATAACACTTCCTCCTTGTTGGTAAAGTGCCCTGCCGGACTATGCGGGAATTCTCACGGTTGCGCCACTATATCATTATCCGGCGTCAGGTAGCCAGAATAATATATTGCACACCCCGTGGTCCCGTTCCTTGATCCCCTTGCGCGGCCGGTAAGGCGGCCCCGGAGGCGGATGATTCAGTCAATGAAATAGGCGGCTGCGAATATGGCAACCATCGCCAGACTCAGCGAGAGCCTGAGCACTATGCCTCCCAACAGCCCTATCCAGGCGCCGAAACCGGCTTTTCCAGCTTTGAGCAGATCCCTCTTCGCCAGATACTCTCCGGCAAAAGCGCCGGTGAAAGGTCCCAGGATCAGACCGGGAAGGCCGAAAAACAAGCCAGCTATGGCGCCAATCAACGCTCCAGTCACAGCCGCGCGTCCCGCGCCGAATTGCTGGGCGCCTTTTGCGGAGACCAGAAGGTCCACAAGGAGAGACATGACTGTCAGGAGTGCGAGAAAGGCGAGGGTAAGCCAGCCCACCCTCTGGAACCCGTCGATCCAGGCGGCTGTCGCCAATCCGAAAAACACCAGCGGCGCGCCGGGCAGAGCGGGTAGAATGGCGCCGGCGATCCCGGCCGCTACAAGGAGCAATGCAAGTATCCAGAGAAATATGGTCATCAAGCTCGGTTAGGGGAAGAAGGCGAGCTCATGGCCTGCGCTCCCTGAGCCAGGCAACTACCTCTTCGGGATGGTTTTCGGCTTTTTTTACGGATTGCCAATGTTTCAGCACCATGCCTTCGGGACTGATGATCACCGTTGAGCGGATTGTGCCCATGGTTTTTTTTCCGTACATCACCTTTTCGCCGAAGGCGCCGTATTCCTTCATCATTTCCGCGTCGGGATCGGAAAGAAGCACGAAAGGGAGTCCGAAATCACGGATGAATTTATCGTGGGACTTGAGGCTGTCCTTGCTTACGCCCAGGAGCGCCGCGTCTGTTTCCTGTAATTTCCCGTGGACGTCGCGGAAGGCGCATGCCTCTTTTGTGCATCCCGGGGTATTGTCCTTCGGGTAGAAGTAAATGATGACGGTGCGCCCTGAATAATCTTGCAGCGAATGTTTTTTCCCATCGCTTCCGTCGAGTTCAAAATCCGGTGCCTTCTTTCCTTCTAATGAAGCCATGAATCTCTCCTTTCACTTTCCAGGCGAATCCACACCCTCGTGAAATATCGGCGCACGGGCGGGCTTGAGGCAGAACGCATTGTGATTCCAGTTTATTATAGAAAATAAAATATGCAAGGCAGCGCCGGTATCCAATGTTGATTAAGCGGATTCAGAAATTCATCCCGGAAAACCATCGAATATATCAATCGTATTATAATAAATTATTTAATATTAAAATATGCCGTGATTTCAAGTGAGTCCTTCTTTAATCTTGACCTTTCGCGTCTCCTTGGTTACTCTCACCACGATTGCGGCCGGCCTTGTCCGCCGGCCGTACAGATTCAACCCGGGCGGGAATTATCATGATCAAAGCATACCTTCGCGCGGAAGATGTCATCAAGGCGCTCACCATTGAACAGGACCATCTGGAAACCCTGGATACATCCACACTGGTCTGGCTGGACATGATATCCCCTACCCCCGAAGAGAGCATCGCCGTAGAAAGATCACTGAAACTTGAACTTCCGACCCGCCAGGAATCGGAAGAGATAGAATACAGTTCCCGATACTGGGAAGATGAGAGCGGCATTTGGATAAACACCTCTTTTCTCGTCAAAGAGGAAGGAAAGATCAGCAACGAAACGGTATCGTTCATCCTTAAAGGGCAGTTTCTGGCCACCATCCGGTTCAGTGAACTGCGCATTTTCACTGAATTTTCGCGTAAGTTGCGGCTCACTCCTCGCGCCTTTCACAACGGCGCCGATGTCCTTTCGGGAATCCTCGCCATGCGGGTGGACATCGACGCGGACCTTATCGAAAACCTGTCAAAGGAGATCGTCACCATCGGCAGGAGGGATCCCCAGTCCTTCGACCAGCCCAGCGAGTTTCTGGATTACATAACATCATACGAAGACATTAATATAACCTTTCGCGAGAACCTTACCGACAAGCACCGCGTGATCTCGTCCCTTCTGAAGAGCTCCATCATCCCGGAAAACCACAAAAGAGAGCTTTCCATGATGATGAAGGACGTGAATTCGCTCCTCACCTCGGCGAATTTCAACTTTGAACGCCTTGACTACCTGCAGAACCTCTTTCTGAACCACCTGAGCATGGAACAGAGCAAGGTCATCAAGATCTTCACCGTGATGTCGGTTATCTTCCTACCGCCTACCCTGATCGCCAGTATCTACGGTATGAACTTCGAGATGATTCCCGAAGTGCACTGGCGGTTCGGGTACCCGCTGGCGCTTGTGTTCATTGTCCTTTCCGCGGTGCTGCCCCTCTACATATTCAAGAAAAAGGGGTGGCTGTAGACGGTTCCATCCCTTGCTTTTCACCTTGCCGGCGAATCCAGCAATTCCCTTATCCTGGCGATAAGGATCGATGGCGGCACAGGCTTGCTCAGATAGCCGATCCCATCAATGTCTGATATGCCGGCGTTGACAACCTCTTCCGGGTACCCGCTCATCACTATTGCCTTCATATCCGGATTAACCTTGACTGCTTCCTCGCGGACTGCCCACCCGCTCATTTTCGGCATCACGACATCTACTATAAGAAGAGATATGTCTTTTCCGTGCCGCTGAAGCAGGGCCAGGGCTTCCTCACCGTCGCCGGCTTCCAGGACGTTGTAGCCTATGCTTTGCAGAGTCAGGGCCGTTGCCTTCCGGGATACTTCGTTGTCCTCGGCCAGGAGTATTGTCTCCGTGCCCCCGGCCAGTTCAGGACACTTCTTTGATTTTCCACCTACGCCTGAGATATCCAGGACCGGGAAGTAGACGCTGAACAGGGTTCCTTTTCCCGGTTCGCTGCGCACGTGGATTCGACCGTTATGCCTGTTGACAATACCGTGGACTATTGCCAGTCCGAGGCCGGTCCCTTTGCCGACCTCTTTGGTGGTGAAAAAAGGTTCGAAAATCTTCTCCAGCGTCTCTTTATCCATGCCCTCACCGGAATCGCCTATGGCAAGCAGGGCGTAAGGACCTTTCTTCTCGAGTTCGAGAGATCTCATGGAATCATCGTCAGGTTCAAACCTTCCTGTATCTATTGTGATAACGCCGCCTCCATGAATGGCGTCCCTGGCGTTGGCCACGAGGTTCATGAGGATCTGTTCGATCTGGCAGGGGTCGGCCATTATCGCCAGTTCCTCGTGACAGGTGGCGATCTTCAGGTCGATGTTTTCATTCACGAGACGGTTCAGGAAGCTCTGGGCGCCTTTTACTATGGGGTTAAGCTTTACCGGCTTTAGCTCGGCCATCTGTTTTCTGCTGAAATCGAACAGTCCCCGGGTGAGGTTCGCGGCATGGTCGGAGACCCTGAGGATCTGTTCCACGTATCCTCTGGAAGGGCCTTCCACCGGCAGCTTTGTCATGAGGAGGTGCCCGTATCCCATGATTGCCGAGAGGATGTTGTTGAAGTCATGCGCTACCCCTCCGGTAAGCTGACCGATGGATTCCATCTTCTGGGAACGCATAAGCTGGGTTTCCAGTTCCTTGCGAGCGGTCAGGTCGCTGAACATGGAAACATGGATGTCAGAGATAACCGCTTCCACAACGGAGACGTGCCGGAGCGAGCCCTCCCCGCAAGCCGCCTGGACCTCGATGGGCCGGGGTGGAGGGAATCCCGCCGAAGCGTAGTCCCTTGCCTCGCGCCATGTGTTTGCCATCAGCGAGCGGATTATGACGTCCGGATAGGCGCGGGCGAACCATGCGTCCATGGTGGGGATGTCGCTGATTTCATATCCGAAAAGCTCCACGAATCTTTTGTTCAAGTAGATGATGTTTCCCTGTATGTCGGCCCAGGCAACGGCGACGGGAGATGCGTCGAGAAATAGCTGAAATCTTCGTTCATATCTGAAAAGAGTCTCTTCAAGCTTCTTTCTTCCGGCAATTTCCAGCGATACGGTCTGGTTCAACCGCTCCATGTCCGCCATCTTTTTCTCAAGCTTTCGGAAAAGGGCCCTGTTGTATCCCTTCAGGAAGTCGGATTCCTCGGGAGGACTTTTTTCCGCCGTTGGTAGCTCATCACGGGGGCTTGCCAGGACCTCCCTTATGATCCTCTCCAGTTCTTCCGGTTCCTGGGGTTTGATGAGGAAGCGATCAGCTCCTAGACTCAAGGCGAACTCCTCGTCTTCCGGTTCCGTGTATGTCGCCGTGTAGAATATGAAAGGGATTCTGTTCAGGCGCGCATCGGATTTGCATTGGCGGCACAGCGCGTATCCGTCCATTATCGGCATCAGAATATCCGACACGATAAGGTCTGGAGGGGTCCGCCTTAAGATTTCAATGGCCTCCACGCCGTTACTGGCGGAAGAGACGTCGAAATCATGGCCCAGCAGAAGCGATTCCAGCAGGTATCGGTTTTCATGGACGTCATCCACGATGAGAATTCGTGTCATTGCCGTTTCCCCCAAAGATGAGATATTGCCGGGTACCCTTCCGTACGCGAGATGAAGCTCCCCGGTCTGATGGGGTCAAGGATATGTAAGCCTCGGATTGATACAATGGCCGGCGCCTCTCTCTTCATTACCTTCCTCCCGTGGCCGGTAGCGAGAATGAAAAGGTGCTACCTTTGCCGACGGCGCTCTCAACCCATATCTCACCCCCCATATTCTCGAGCAGGCTCTTGCATATGGATAGACCGAGTCCTGTGCCCTCGTAGCGTCTTGCAAGTCCGGACTCCAACTGAAGAAAGGGCTTGAAGAGGTTTTTCAGCTCTTCCGCCGGTATGCCGATGCCCGTATCGCTTATTGAGACATGCGCGGTATTTTCCTGCAGCCGGCACTTGACGCCAATTCTTCCTTTGTCGGTAAATTTTATCGCGTTCCCCAGGAGGTTCAGCAGAACCTGTTCCACCCGGCGCTGATCGCTGACAACCGTCAAACATTCCGGTTCCATTTCGAGAAACAGATCCAGGCCCTTGGTGTCCATAAGTGGACGAAGGGTCTTCACCACTTTTTCCACGGAGGCGCGGAGATCGAAAGCGCGGTTTGCCAACGCCAGTCGCCCAGCCTCAATTTTTGTCAGATCGAGGACGTCGTTTATCAGCGCCAGAAGGTGTCTGGAGCTGTTGCGAACCATGTCCATCTGCTTTTTCTGCTCCGGGTTCAACGGTCCCGCCAGTTCCTGCCGGAGGATCCCGGTAAAGCCGATAATCGAATTCAGGGGGGTACGGAGTTCATGGGACATGGCGGCCAGGAATGCCGATTTCATCCGGTCGGACTCCTCGGCCCGCTCCTTGGCCCTCGCCAGTTCCGCGGTCCTTTCGATGACCCTCTGCTCCAGGCCGGCGTTCAGGCGCTGCAGGGCCTCTTCGGTCTTTCGCCGTTCGGCCATCTCGTTGCGCAGATGATCCACGTTCAGGGCGTGGGAAACGGCGAGTCCTATGGTCCGGCCGATTATCAGCAACTCCTGCTCCGCCATGGGCGAAAGCAAAGGGCATGCGCCATAGAGGAGGTTCAAGACCCCCAGGACACGTTCTTCGGCAAGGAGGGGCACGGACACGGCGCCATTATACCCGTGGGTCATGAGCGATTGACGTACCGTCGGCTCCAGACAATCGTCACCGGCCACATCCATGCTGACCACAACACCCCGTTTTTCAACGGCCAGGCCCGAAAGGCTCCCCCGGACGGGGATCCGTCCCGCCGCCTCGTTCACCGGTTTTTCGAAACCCTGAGAGAAGAGCATTTGCAGATACTCTCCCTTTTCGTCCAGGAGAAAGATTGCCACGGAAGGGGAGCCGGCGCGGAGCATCATCGAGGTAACGGCGCACCGGGCGATGGTGGGAAGGTCGAGAGAACGGTACAGCCTGTCTGATATGGAGCGGATAGCTTCCAGGGATTCGGTCCTGGCCAGCAACTCATCCTGGTAGCGGCGCAACTCGTTTTCCACCTGCTTGAGCCGGGAGATATCATGGAAGCCGACGACCCGCGCGCGAACACCGCCCATGTCGATGGAGCGGGCCCGGATTTCCAGGGGAATCAGGGAGCCGTTTCCGTGTATTCCCGTCACTTCATATGGGCCGGTATCGCCCGCTTCCATCCTTTCAGCGAGCCATTGCCTGGATTCCGGAACAATGAACTCCATGATGGACCTTCCGTAGGCGTCTTCGGGCGCGTAGCCGAGTATCTCGGTTATGGCTGGATTAATATCTACGATTGTCCCTTCCATGTGGAAGAAAATTCCTTCGAAGGCTGCCTCAAAAAAACGGCTCAGCCTCTCCTCGCTTTTCGTCAGTTCCTGCTCGATGCGTTTCCGTTCTTCCAGTTCGTCTCTGAGTTCCGCGGTTCGCTGTCTGACCAGGTGACGAAGGGAGCGGTTCAGAGCGTAAGCAATGGCCGCGGCCAGCAAAGCCGAGGCCATTAATATGGCAAACACCAGACCGAGAGTGGGGCGGGGGAGATTCCGGCCCGATTGCCGCGGCGCCTCATTGTCGGCGGTATCATACGGACTCGCGGGAGATTCTGGCTCCGAGGTTTGGCGGTTTCCGGTCGGTCCCGAGGACGGAATCTCTTTTGTGGGGGCAGGCGCCGCCAGAATCATCAATAATAAGAATGCGCTGGAAAATATGCGGAGACGTCCGGAGATATGGATGCGCCGTTGAAGCCCGCAAAACGATTGCGCTGCCGCTGACGGGAGGGGAGGCGCACCCCTGGCATGGAAGTTGGAGAAAGGCATGCTGAAGAGGGCGGACATGAAGACCATGGTGTTATGCCTTGGTGGAGACAGCAGTGATTATTCCTCTTGCCATGGTGGAATTACACAAACTGTCCGGCGGTGGGGCAGCCGGCTTGCCGAAACCTGAATGTACCGGTTTCAAAGGAGATAGTCTCTGGGGTCATCTTCATTTTGAATAATGAGCACATTACCACAATTGGAGGGCAAAAGACCATCGCAAGATTTTGCTTGCGTGGAAGGTCCTTTCCTGACAAGAATACCGCTATCGGAACAGCATGCAATGGCGCGCGTGGCGCGCCTTGAGAACGTGGGATGGGGATCTAATGAAGCCGGATGTCCTTGACAGGATTGTCATCAGGATGGGCGACATCACCCTGGTGGAGGTGGATGCCGTGGTTAACGCCGCCAACAGCACCCTGCTGGGAGGTGGAGGGGTGGACGGCATGATCCATTGGGCCGCCGGGTCAGGCCTGCTGGAAGAATGCCGGAAGATTGGCTGGTGCCCGGCCGGCGAGGCGAGGATTACCGGCGCCTACAATCTGCCTGCCCGCCACGTGATCCATGCGGTGGGTCCGGTCTACAATATTGACGGTGATGATTCTCCTCGTCTCCTGTCTTCCTGTTACGCAAGCTGCCTGGACCTTGCCATGTCGAACGGGGCAAGAACCATCTCTTTCCCGGCCATCAGCTGCGGCGCCTACGGATATCCGGTCCGGGAGGCCTGCCGGATTGCCCTGGATACGACCTTGCGCTTCCTGGAGACGCATGACTGCCCGGAAAAGGTCATATTTGTCCTCTATTCCCTGAGGGATTACGAGGCCTACCGTGAATATTACCGAGAAAAAAGGGCGGGCGCCCGGGAGAATGGGGCATGAGGGAACAAAGTCCTTCCGGTGGCTGTCTTCTATGATAAGGGAAAAGCGCGGCGCCATAGTTGATGATGACACCCGTCTGGTTAGCTCCGCCCGCAAGGGTGATCAGGCGGCCTTCGAGTCGCTGGTGGAAAGACATCAGACAAGGATGTTCACCCTCGTCTATCGTATCCTCGGGGATTATGACGATGCGGCGGAGGTTACCCAGGACGCCTTTGTGGCGGCATGGAGGGCCTTGGGGACATTCCGGGGCGATTCCCTGTTTTCCACGTGGCTTACCAGGATAGCCGTAAACCTTTCGCGCAACCGGCTGCAGCAGACCCGGACACGCTCTTCCAGGGAAGCGTTTTCCATGGATGAGCCCTTTCCGGGCTGTGAAGATAACCGCTGTTTCGACCCTCCGTCCCCCGGCCCTTCGGTTCAGGAGATGCTGGAGCGGGAGGAGATCCGGGCGCGGGTGCGGGGATGCATCAACGGTCTGGAGCCCGGATTCCGGGAGGCGCTCGTGCTGCGGGATGTTCAGGAATATTCCTATGCCGAGATCGGCGCCATTCTCGGTCTTGGCGAGGGTACGGTCAAGTCGCGGCTCTCCCGGGCGCGGGAAGGAATCCGGGGATGCCTGAAGCGGGTGTTGGGAGATATCTGATGGACCATGCCGGGATACGGGAAATGCTGTCGGCATATCTGGACGGGGAGCTTACCCCTGGCGAGAGGTCTCTCATCGAGGACCACCTGAAGACCTGCCCGGAGTGCGGGGACGCCCTGCGTCAGCTGCGACGGACGGTGGAACACATTCGGGAACTGGGCGAGGAGACGCCTCCTCCGTGGCTGACAGGGCGCGTCATGGCGCGCATCCAGGAGGAGGCGGCGCGGGAAAAAGGCTTGATGCGACGTTTTTTCCCCCTTCGCCGGCGGATCCCTCTCCAGGCGGCTGCCCTGGTTTTTCTTTCCGTCACCGTTTACATGGTGTACCGGACCGTCTCGCCTGAAATGAAGATTGCCGTTCCACCGGTGGCGGAAATGGGGGACGGGCCGGTACGGACCACGCCCCCGGCCCTTCCTTCACGCGAGAAGGAGCTGTCCCGGCCGGTTCCGGAGGCGAAGGTCTCTGAGAAAGAAACAGGGGCGCCCCTCTCCCCGAAAGGACGTTCCCCGGCGCCGCCGATCAGTCACGAACCGGCCGCCGTTCTTCCAGATAAGCAGGATCGGGATGAGCAGGCGCCCGGCTTCGCCCCTCCGCCCCATCCCGCTCCCATGGCTGGACAGGAACATGCCTCGCCACCAGCGTATCGGGAAAGACGCGGGGTGGACCTGCCCAGGGAAGGGGAAGATCGTGGCAAAGAGGAGAAAGCCTCGCCCGCCATGCGGACGAAAGCGGCCGCTCCGGCGTTGCGTGAAGAGATGCGCGTGCTCCTTGTGGTTGATGACGCACATGATGCTTACCGGGAGATCGTGAGGATTGCGGGCCTGTGCGGAGGGGAGGCGGTACGATGGGAAGTCGGGGGCAGAGGCGGGGTCGCCCGGGTGCGTGTGGAACGGGAAAGGCTGGGAGAATTCCTTGACCTGCTGGGAGAAGTGGGGAAAGCGAGGAGGAAGACGCCGCTCCCGTCAGGGGGAGGCGGCGCCGTTTATGTGACGATTACCGTGGAAACCGGGGGCAGCACGGACGGATAGTCTGACATATGGCCTGACGCGCCCGGCGTGTACCGTCGGAAAAAGGTTGGTCAGACCGGTCCGCCCCTAAGACGCGTAGCTGATATCTATGATTTCATACTCCTTCAGTCCGGAAGGTACCTTCACCCGCACCGTATCGTCCAGGCGGTGGCCGATAAGCGCCTTTCCCACCGGTGACGAACAGGACATCTTGCCTAGTTTGATATCCGCCTCGTCTTCACCGACGATACGATAGGTCACCTCTTCATCCAGTGTCGTGTCGTAGAGGGTAACCGTGGCGCCGAACACGACCTTGTCGGGTGTCATGTTGGACAGGTCTACCACGTAGGCGCGCGCCAGTTTGTCCTTGAGTTCCTGGATCTTTCCTTCGATGAAGCCCTGGCGATGCTTGGCGGCGTCGTACTCCGCGTTTTCGGAAAGGTCGCCGTGGGAGCGGGCCTCAGCTATGTCCTGGATAACCTTGGGCCTTTCCTCCCTGATGAGGCGCTTCAGTTCCTCCTGAAGCGCTTCGTAGCTTTCCTTGGTCATGGGTACTGATTGTGACATTGTGGTGCAAGCCTCCTAAAACGTTAGGGGCAGCCGAATCGGCCGCCCCTTTCTTTTTTCATTATAATAATGTCCGTAATGAGTCGCGGACCCTCTACAGATACTCCTGGAGAGGTTTTACCTCCAGTTGGGAGCGGAGCATGGCAAGAATGCCGTCAACCGCCGCCTTGGCGCCGGCCGTGGTGGTGAAGTATGCGATATTGCCCACCAGGGCGCTTCTGCGGATGGAGAAGGAATCTGCCACAGCCTGAGCCCCGTGGGTCGTATTCAGCACCATGCTGATTTCGTTGTTCTTGATGGCGTCCACGATATGCGGCCGGCCTTCGGTAACCTTGTTTACCACACGGACCGGGATCCCCCGTTCCTCCAGGTATGCCGCGGTTCCCCTGGTGGCTACCAGTTGGAAGCCGTTATCATACAGTGTTTTAGCCTGCGAGACAATATGTTTCTTGTCGCTGTCGCGGACGCTTATGAAAACGGCGCCGGACATGGGAAGCTTAACCCCCGCGGCAAGCTGGGCCTTGGCGAAGGCCCTGGCGAAGTCGTAGTCGATCCCCATAACCTCGCCGGTGGACTTCATCTCCGGGCCGAGGATGGTATCCACGCCAGGGAACTTGACAAAGGGGAAGACCGCTTCTTTGACAGACACGTGCCCGGGTTCGATCTCCGACACTATTCCCAGTTCCCTGAGTGTCTTGCCCGCCATGACGCGCGCCGCCAGCTTGGCCAGCGGCCTGCCGGTCGCCTTGGAGACGAAGGGGACGGTGCGGGAGGCCCGGGGATTAACCTCAAGTATGTAGATCTCTCCGTCCTTTAGAGCGAACTGCACGTTCATGAGGCCTTTGACCTCCAGTTCCAGGGCCATCAGTCTTGTCTGCCTCTTTATCTCCTCCATGGTTTTCCGGGAGATGGAGTAGGGGGGGAGGGAGCAGGCCGAGTCTCCGGAGTGTATTCCCGCCTCTTCGATGTGCTCCATTACCCCGCCTATAATAACTTCCCGGCCGTCGCACAGGGCGTCCACGTCGATCTCGATAGCCGCGTCCAGGAACTTGTCCACAAGGATGGGGTGTTCCGGGGATGCCTGGACCGCGGTGCGCATGTAGCGGCGGAGGTCATCCACATCGTAAACGATCTCCATGGCCCGGCCTCCCAGGACATAGGAGGGGCGAACCACGACCGGATAGCAGATACGTTCGGCGATCTTTTCCGCTTCCTCGAAGGAACGGGCCGTGCCGTTTTCCGGTTGACGCAGGTGGAGCTTGTGCAGCATCTCCTGGAATCTCTCGCGGTCTTCGGCCCTGTCTATGGAGTCGGGTGAGGTTCCGATAATGGGGACCCCGGCCTTTTCCAGAGCAACGGCCAGCTTGAGGGGTGTCTGGCCGCCGAACTGCACGATGACCCCGTCCGGCTTTTCCTTTTCGACAATGTTCAGGACATCCTCGTATGTGAGGGGTTCGAAGTAGAGGCGGTCCGAGGTGTCGTAGTCCGTGGAGACCGTCTCCGGATTGCAGTTGACCATGATGGTCTCGTATCCGTCCTGGGCCAGGGCGAACACACCATGCACGCAGCAGTAGTCGAACTCGATCCCCTGGCCGATGCGGTTGGGACCGCCCCCAAGGATGATGATCTTCTTCCTGCCCGTTGGTTCGGCCTCGCACTCCTCTTCGTAGGTGGAGTAGAGGTAGGGTGTGTAGGCCACGAACTCGGCGGCGCAGGTGTCCACCCGCTTGAACACCGGAATGATGTCCATGGATATCCGGAGTTTACGAATCTCTTCCTCCGTGACGCCCCAGAAGCCGGCGAGCATAAGGTCGGAAAAACCGTATTCCTTGGCCTTTTTCAGGGTATCCCGCAGCTCGGGCGACCTTTTTCCGCATACGGGGCGGGCCGTCTTCAGTTCATCTTCCATCTCGATGATCTGGCGGATGTTGGTCAGAAACCATGGGTCTATGGCCGTGATTCCGTAGAGCTCCCGCTCCCGCATGCCGTAGCGGAAGGCGTCTCCCAGGTACCAGAGGCGCTCCCATCCGGGTATGCGCAGTTTTTCCATGAGCAGGGACTGTTCCTTGTACGTCAGGGCGCGCCTCGTCTCATCACTGAGGTCGAAAAGCCGCGATTCGAAACCGCGGGAGCCGATCTCCAGGGAACGGAGCGCCTTCTGCAGGGATTCCTTGAAGGTGCGGCCGATGGCCATGACCTCACCCACGGACTTCATTTGCGTGGTGAGGGTGGCGTCGGCGGCCGGGAACTTCTCGAAGGTGAAGCGGGGGACCTTGGTCACTACGTAGTCGATGGTGGGTTCGAAACAGGCCGGGGTCTCCCGTGTGATGTCGTTGCGGATCTCGTCCAGATAGTAGCCGACGGCCAGCTTGGCGGCGATCTTGGCGATGGGGAAGCCCGTGGCCTTGGAAGCAAGGGCCGAGCTGCGAGAGACCCGGGGATTCATCTCGATGACAACCAGGCGGCCGTTGCTCGGGTTAACGCCGAACTGGATATTGGAGCCGCCGGTGTCCACGCCTATCTCGCGGATGATCTTCAGGGAGGCGTCCCGCAGGATCTGATACTCCTTGTCGGTGAGGGTCTGCGCGGGGGCGACCGTGATGGAGTCGCCGGTGTGTACCCCCATGGGGTCGAAGTTCTCGATTGAGCAGATGATCACCACGTTGTCCCTGGTGTCCCGCATCACCTCCAGCTCGAACTCCTTCCAGCCGATGACCGACTCCTCCACCAGGATTTCGCCGGTGGGGGAGGCCTCGATGCCGGCCAGGGCCATCCGCTCGTACTCCTCCATGTTGTAGGCGATGCCGCCGCCGGTGCCGCCC
>CAZHVY010000040.1:0-29467 GCA_964536305.1 uncultured Geobacter sp.
CGATGGGCGCCGCCGGAAACGGCGTCGCCTCCCTTTTGGAAAGGAGACGATTCACCGACTGGGAAGGCCGGCGTGTGTTGTCTCGCCGGTCTTTTTTTGATCTGATGCGGAGCTTTTTGTCCGCGTACTGTTATGAACAAGGAGAAATTTCCATGTCAACAATGAAGAGCAAAAGCCTTACCGCCGTAATCTGTCTTTTCCTTGCGCTGCCCATGGTCTGCTCCGGTGTGGCCGGCGCGAAGGAGATTGTCGATATGGCTGGCCGCAACGTATCGGTTCCCGATACCATCAAGAAGGTCTACGCGCCTTCACCCTACGGGACTTACACCATGTATGCCGTTGATCCCGGCCTGATGGCGGGTCTCATCTTCCCGTTGAAGGAAGAAGACATGAAATATCTTGACCGGAGAGTCCAGGGGCTTTCTGTTATCGGCAGTCTCTTCGGGCAGGGTCAGACCGCCAACATCGAGACTCTGCTGAAGGCGAAACCGGATCTCCTCCTCATGTGGAGCGACAGGAAATCGCCCAATAGTCCGAGATCGGAAGAAACCCTGAAGAAGCTGAATATTCCCTATGTCTATGCAGTAGCGGAAAGCCTCTCCGATTATCCTGACGTATTCCTGTTTCTTGGCAGGCTCCTCAACAGGGAAGAGCGGGCGAAAAAGCTGAGCGATTACAGCCGCAAGGTATTGGCCGGTGTGGACGCGGCGGTGAAGTGTGTTCCCGAAGCGAAACGGCCGAAGGTCTACTATGCGGAGGGGCCGGACGGACTGAAGACGGAGTGCGACGACTCGATCCACGTGGAACTGCTCAAACGCGCGGGTGACACGGACGTCCATCGCTGCCATACGTCCAGTCATAAGGGGATGGAACACATTTCCCTGGAACAGGTAATGCTCTACGACCCGGATGTGATCATTGTCCAGGAAAGGCTGTTTTTCGGCAAGGTCTTCACGGACCCTGCGTGGAAGCGGATCAGGGCCGTGCGGCAGGGACGGGTCTACCTGATACCGCGGACCCCTTTCAACTGGTTCGATCGTCCTCCTTCATTCATGAGGATACTCGGGCTGCAATGGCTCATGAGCCGTCTCTACCCCAGGGAATACCCGGTTGACATGGTTAAAGAGGCGCGGAATTTCTACCGGCTCTTCCTTGGAGTCGAGGTTTCGGAACGCGAAATGAGGAGGATTATCGCCAGATGAAAAGGGAAGCCATGAAAGTATCCGAGGTAAGCAGATACAACCGGGTCGCCCTGGACATAAATGCGCCGATTTACACCTACTACGCCGCCAGGATTCTGGAGAAAACCGGAATTTCTTCCGGCTGCTGCCTTGATGTCGGCTGTGGCGGCGGCTACCTGGGTCTTGCCCTGGCGCGGATTACCGATCTCGATTTCGTATTTCTTGATATGTCATATGAAATGCTCGGGTGCGCTGAGGAGAACATTGCGGCAAGCGGCCTGACGGGACGCGCGGAAACCCTCCTCGGTCAGGTGCAGGCAATTCCCTTGGCCGATGCCTCGATGGATCTGGTTATCAGCAGGGGCTCGGTTCCGTTCTGGGATGAGCTTGCCACTGCCTTTCAGGAGATCAATCGGGTTCTGAAACCGGGAGGAAGCGCCTACGTGGGCGGCGGACTTGGCGACCCGGAAACAAGGGAAGCCATCCGGAAGCGCATGGAAAAGGAAGATCCGGAGTGGCTGGAGAACCGGCGGACCCTGCCCCGGCATGACAACAGACGCTATTCCGATGCGCTGGAGGCGGCCGGGATCGGCTCTTTCACTCTGACCCGTAACGATGAGGGCATGTGGATTGTCTTCCGCAAAGAATAGGGGATGAATCGGGAAAGATTAAGATGTTGGGTTCAGGAAGGATGGAAGATGAATACCGAAACGAAGTCTTTTCTTTTTTCGTTTGCGCTGCATCTGACAGTTTTGGCCGCCGCGGTTTCCTTTGCTGATATGTCCGCGCCCCAAAAAGCGCCTGTCCTGATCGATTTCACGGTGGAAAGGGTACAGGGAACAAAAAACGAGAACATAAAGAACGATCCTGGCGGGGCTCCTCCGTCCCGACCCGCCGGACCGTCACGGCGTTCAAGTGTGGCGAAGCCGTTGCCTGTCTTTTCCAGGCCCGACTCCTTCCCGAAGCATGCCGCCGAACCGGCTCCGCTGGAGCAATCGCCGGAAGCAGTCCCGCTTGCGCGGACAACGGCGGTGTCCCAGCTCCCGCCCGCATCCGCGGCGATCGCAGGCAGCGCTGGTTTCATCTCCAGCCGCCAGGGAAACGGCAGCGGGACGGGGACTGGTTCCGGCCACGGTTCAGGGACAGATCAATCCGGCGGCGATGAAAATGGTGAGAGCGCCGAAACCCTGCGGATGCGCTATCTGAGAAAACATTTCGCCTATATCCGGGACCTGGTGGCGGGAAACCTGAGATACCCCGTCCTGGCGCGGCGCATGGGCTGGAGCGGCAGGCTTTCCGTCGAGTTCGTCGTCCAGCGTGACGGCAGCGCAAGCAACGTGCGCATCGTCAGAAGCAGCGGTGTGCCTCTTCTGGACGGCGACGCGAAGAATACCGTGACAAGAAGCGCCCCATTTCCGAAACCGCCGGTCAGCGCGCGGTTGGTAATTCCCATGGAGTATGAACTGGAAAACTGAAAGCGTGCGCGGCAATACATAATATTTTATTAATTAATAATACAATGTGCAAAAGGAGCGGAATATGAAAAAAATGTTGCTGTTCTTCGCTGTTCTGATAGTTGCCGGTCCCGCGCTATCCGCGCGCGCCGCTGACCAGGCCGCAAAAGAGGAAACCCATGAACTGGAGCGGATCGGGACCAAGGCAAAACGTATAGGAGAGGCTGTTACCAGTCCCTATGCGGTATCAGAGAGCAGCAAGCTCCAGGTGGAGGTGTTTACCGAAGAAGATATCGAGGCCCTCAAGCCCGAGACGGTGTGGGATGTCATACAGCAGGCCGCCGGTATGGAAGTGACCTTTCAGGGACGGCAACACATGTTCTTCGCCAACATGAGGGGCGGGAACTACGGCATCATCCTGGACGGCGTCTATATCACCCAGGCAGATCGCTTGCTTGCGTCACTCCCCGTGGATTCCATCGAGTCCGTAAGCATAGTCAGGGATGCAACGGCCGTCACCCTCGGCCCCCTGACAAACTTCGGTTCGAGTACCGGTTCGTCCAACCAGGGATTCATCGTGATCAAGACCAAACGCTCATCAAAACCGGAAGCCGGCCTGGTGGGCGCCTACGGAAGCTTCAACACCCACAGGGAAAACCTCTATGCGGGTGAAAAACGCGGGAATTTCGATTACCGGCTGTCCTATGAAAACAAGGGAACCGACGGAAAATCCGGCTGGAACATGGCGAGCCGCAACGATTCGCTCCTTTTCCGGGGAGGGTTCACGAGCCCGTTTTTGAAGGCCGATCTGCTCTGGTACAAGAGCTGGGGCATGAAGGAGTTGGAGTGGGGCCTGATTCTCGCGCCGGCAACCCGGAAAGATGGAACCCTTGACTGGTCGAAAGTCGGCACACTGTCCGTGTCCGACATGAACATGAACAAGTTGAACTCGGACCTGGTTTCCCTCAATGTGGAGGCGCCCTGGAGCAAAACCCAGACGACGACCATGCAGTATGCCTTCAACAACCTCGCGATCCAGGTGACGCAAAGGGACCAGAACAGCAGCGGACACAACGTCAGCCTCAGGCATGTGGGCGCCTGGGAAAACAACACCCTCAGGCTGGGAGGCCAGTTTCTTACGTATGTCGCCCCTGGCGGGGTTGCGCCTGGCTTTATTAAGAACGATGAGGAGATGTACGGCGCCTATATCGCCGACGAACACCGGATGCTGAACAACCGGCTCACTATCGACGCCGGATTCAGGATGGACAAGAAGCACTATAACAGCAGCCCGGTGACGGGGGAGGACTTCGATGAATGGGCAAAGGAAACCTTCGTTTACACCGTCGGAACCTCTCTCAAACTGACCTCCATGCTCACCCTTACCGGCCGTTATGCATATACCGAGAATTCAACGGCAACCGGTTACCAGATAAGCCCTGACGGATCGCCGCTACCCGCCGAGAAGCGGTCGCGGTACGAACTGGGAATTCTCGCGGCGATCCATCCCGCCGTCACTCCCTGGGCAACCATATACTACTATGACACGGATAATCAGAAAGTAAGCGCCAAGGGCACTGATCCCTTTACCGGCAAAAAGGATGTCACAAGCTACATCGATCCCTCAACCGGGGACGAGATTGAGTTCGTGAGCACCGCAAAGGTAGCGACAAAAGGATTTGAAACCGGCATATCGGGCGAGTTCCTGAAGTACTTCAATTACCGTTTACAGTACACGTATATCACAACGAACGACGATACCACCAATGACAGTATTTCCCACCATTTCGTGAGTGCCCTTCTCGGCGCCCGCTACAAGAACGTCTTCGCCAATATGAATATCCGTTATGTCGGCCCGAAGAGTCGCAGTTCGTCGCCCATGGGAGTCGTTTACTATGAATTGGGCGATTATACGAGAGTGGATCTCAATGTGGGGTACAAAGGCAGGATATTCGACAGGGACACCCGGATTACCGTTTACGGCAAGAACCTGGGCAACGAGCTTTATGCCACCCGTTACGTAACCGGCGCATACAGGGACCCCGGTTTTCAGTGCGGAGTGGAGCTGTCCTTCAGCTTTCTGTAGGAGTGCCGGTTGCGGCCTTCACCCCCGGCGCCGCTTGCCGTGTCCGGGACCGGGCAGGCACAGACTCCAGGAAAGGATATCGGATGAGGTCATGGAGGAGAAAATCAATGAATGAAGTATCCAGTGTACAGACAGACATAACCGAGGTTTCCGGAACTGCCGGGATTTCCGCTCCAATCCTGGATGAAGCAGCGAAAACCCTGCGTGGCATGTACGGCAATGCGCTTGATTCCCTGGTTATCGAACGGCTGGTGGTGGGGGTCTTCTTTGTCGGAGTCAAGCTTTCCAACGGTTGCGGCGGTGTCGCCTATACCCCTCCCGAGGTTGTGAGAAGCGCGGGTAACCGCATCCTGAAGGGAAGCGCGCCTACCATCCGGGGCATGCATGCCCGCGCGGTCATGGCAGGAGATATTCCCGGTCCCTTTGCCGGGGTCATCAGGCTGGCTACGCTGAATGCGCTGTCGGCGCCGTTCTTTGAAGACGGGCGTTACACCATTGATGCAAGCGGCGATTTATCGGGAATTCCATCGCTGTTCCGTAATCGCCGGGTCTGCCTGGTGGGCGCGATCATCCCGCTCCTGAAGCGGCTGAAGGAACTGTGCCCGGCTGAAGTCACCATCATCGACCGCAAAAAAGAGACTCAGGAAGAGGCCGAAGCCGGGTACGGAACCTTCGTTGCGCCGGAACGCACCGCTGAAACCCTTGCCCGCTGCGAAACCGCCGTCTTTACCGGGGCCGCCATCGCCAACGGCAGCATGGAAGAGCTCATCAGCTTCGTTCCCGCTGATGCCGCCTTTGCCGTTGTGGGGCCTACCGCCGGATTTGTGCCGGAACCGCTCTTCCGGCGCAACGCCGCCATGGTCGGCACAGTGGTGGTGACCGATATCGACCGGGCGCTGGATGTGCTGGGCGAGGGCGGGGGAGGATACCGGCTTTTCGGGACGTGCATGCGCAAGATAAACCTGCTCAACGTGGAGCGGTTGCGGCGGCTGGGCCTGGATAGGGTCTGCTGAGATATTGCTTGCAGGGTACGCCACATCTTCCCTTCGGGGAGAGTGATATTCAATCAAGAGGAGGAGAAATAGGTATGAAAACGTATCGGGTGGCAGTCGTGGTGGCCGGTTTGGTCTTTGCGGCGACTTCGGCGGCATGGGCGGCGGATGAGAAGAAGGAGGCGAGGGGGTATGAGAGTTATTCCCTCGGGGAGGTGTATATCAGCGATAAAAAACCTCCCGTCTCCAAGGAGGCTTCCATCACCAACGAGATTACCGCCGAGGATATGAGGGCGACGAACAGCCGCACCGTTGCCGAGGCCCTGGCGAACACCCCGGGCATGACCGTCATCACGAACGGCAGGAACGAGCCGATGGTCTCCATCCACGGTTTTTTCGACCAGCAGAGGATACTGATTCTTATGGACGGTGTCCCGTACTATGAAACCAATCGAGGCTACCTCGACCTGAACCAGTTCTCAACGGACAATGTGGCCAAGATAGAGGTCACCAAAGGCGCCGCGTCGGTCCTCTACGGCGCGAACGCCGAAGGCGGGGTCATCAATATCATCACCAAGAAGGGGGTCGATAAACCTTTCTTTTCCGTGAACGCCGAGGGAGGGGATGTGGATTACTACAAGGCATCCGCTTCCCACGGCATGAAGAAGGGCATCTTCAACTACTGGCTGAATTACGAGCACAGCCAGGCCTCCGGATGGCGGATGTCCGACGGCTTCAGGCCGGTTGTAGGCACCACCAATGGACCAAAACCTAATCAGGGGATCTTCGAGGACGGCGGCACACGCAACCAGTCCAACTACTCCAAGGACAGTGTATGGGCCAAGTTCGGCATCGAACCGTCCGCGGGCTCCGAGTATTATCTCAACTTCCACTACACAACCAGAGACAAGCCGATCCCAAGTAACATCATCAATGTTCGACGTCCCTCGTTAACCCGCCCCGCCTTCACCAACTTTTTCGGTTTCAACCGCTATGACGACTGGGGGCTCGACCTGAGCGGACAGCAGAAACTGGGCGACAAGGTTACCATGAAGGGCAAGGTCTTCTACCACAATCACGCCGACGCCATGGACTCCTATCGCGACTGGAACTACAACGACATCGTAGCCAGGAGCGCCTACTACGATTACATGGTAGGCGGTTCGCTCATCACGGAATGGCGGCCGGTTTCCTGGAACAAGGTAAGCCTCGCCTTGAACTACCGGGGCGACTCGCACAAGGAACATGACGACTACTATCTGCCGTTCGCGCACTATTTTTCCTGGACCGGGTCGGTGGGTATCGAGGATGAGGTGACCATTTCGAAGAATTTCTCCGTGGTCGTGGGGGGGAGCTATGATTGGTTCAAGGTAACCGACGCAAACAAGAACAAAACCGATAAGGCTACGGGAGATTTCATCAGCCAGACGCCGTTGCCGACGGGGCCGGCCTCGGACAGCTTCAATCCCATGATCGGGGCCGTCTATCTCTTCCCGGATACTACCAAGCTGTTCGCCTCCGTTGCCCGCAAGACCCGTTTCGCGACCCTGCGGCAGCTCTATTCCGACATCAGTACCGGAAGCTATGAACTGCAACCCGAAGTCGCCATCAATTCCACCATCGGCGTGTCCCGCTCCTTTGGCGATATCATGTGGGGTCAACTGTCGTTTTTCTACCACGACATCTCCGACATGATAGTCCAGGCCGTATCCGGTCCTTACCAGCCGTACGAAAATCTCGGTAATGTCGAGATATACGGCATCGAAGCGGCGACCGAATTCTACCCGATGAAGGACCTGACGCTGAAGCTGGGCTACAACTTCAACCATGCGACCGATCAGACCGCGGGCAGGGCGACCGATCACGTGGCGAACGTGCCTGAGCACAAACTGGATATGGGTGTCCAGTATACCGTGCCGTACACCAAAACCCGCCTGGACCTGAACGGCATCCTTCTCGCCGACATGTACACCCAATTGCCCACGCCGACCAAACCGAAGACGGAAATCCAGAGTGTCGCGGGCTATTTCCTCCTCAATATGAGGATCTCCCAGAAGTTCCTGAACAATTTCGAGGCATACGTCGCCTTCAATAATATCTGTGACAGAAACTATGAAGATGGGTACGGCTTGCCCGCACGGGGACGCAACATCTTCGGCGGCGTCACCGCAAGATTCTGAAGGCTGGTTCCTTCCTCCGCCAGCGGTTGTGATGGGCCGCCGGTTGAGCCTCCTTCCGGCGGCCGCCTTTTTTCCGGCGGGGTGGGGTTAGTTTCATATAAGGCAGAGCTGCCGGGTTTTGAAAGCCCGGCAGCTCTCCAGTAAGGTGAAATGTAAATGATAAGAAGCGAAAAAAGTTGCTATACGAGGCTTTACTTCATCGGCGCGCTGCTCATTCTGTTGTCCGTTGCGGTCGGCGCCGACGCCGGGGAGATCACCGACATGTTCGGCAGACGTTTCACCCTGTCGGACCATCCCCGGAAGGTTTACAGCGCCTCGCCGCCCGATACCTGGCTGTTGTATGCCCTGGACCCGACCATGCTTGTGGGCATGAACATTCCCATCAGGGGCCAGGACAGGAAATACCTGCACCGGCATGTGTGGCGCCTTCCCCTTGTGGGAGGGACCTTCGGCGAGGCGTCGACCCCGAACATGGAGGAGCTGCTGCGGCTGAATCCGGAACTGGTGGTTGTGTCCAACGACGAGACCAGTCTGAGCCTCAAGGTCAACCAGGGGATGAGGATGCTGAACAGGCCGGTCCTGGAGATGACCCTTGCCCGGCCCTCCGACTACCCCGGCGCCCTTCTGCGCATGGGCCGGATCCTCGGCAGGGAAGAGAGGGCGAAAAAGCTGAGCGATTATTGCCGGAAGACCCTCGACCGCGCCGCCGCGTTCTCCCGCGGCATTCCGGCGGATAAGAGGGTTTCGGTCTACTACGCCGAGGGAGCGGACGGTCTCACCACCGAGTGCGATGAATCACGTCACAATGAACTGATCAGGCTGGCGGGAGGGGTGAACGTGCATCGCTGCAAGGCCAGGAACCTCTTCGGCATGGAGAAGGTGACCCTGGAGCAGGCGCTTATCTATAATCCCGGCGTGATCCTGGCCATGGACAGGGGCTTCTACCGGCGGGTGTGGCATGACCCCCGCTGGCGAAGGGTGCGGGCGGTGCGGGAGGGGAGGGTCTACCTGATTCCGGACCAGCCCCTCAACTGGTTCGATCGCCCTCCCACCTTCATGCGCTTCATCGGGCTGAAATGGGTAATGAAGCGCCTCTACCCGAAGGAGTACTCCGCGGATATCGTGCGGGAGGCGCGGGAGTTCTACCGCTTGTTCCTGGGGGTTGAGGTCCCGGACGGAGAGATGAGGAAGATTATCTCCGGTTCTCCGTAGGAAAAGGCGGACCGGCCGGGTTCTGGAAACCTGGCCGGTCTAATCCAGTGAGCATGTTTTCGATTCAAGGAGAAGGATGTGGGAAAAACAGCAAGCATTCTGGGAATCGGGATGGCGGCCTTGGTTCTGTTCGCCTCCCTTGCCGGGGCAAAAGAAATTGTGGATATGTACGGCAGGAAACTGTCAATGCCGGACCGCGCGCGGAAAGTCGTGAGCATCGGGCCGACCGGGACCTATCTTCTGTACGCCATTGATCCGACGATGCTGGCCGGACTGAATTTTCCGGTCAGGAAAGAGCAGAAGAGATATCTTCACGGGCGCATGAGCCGTCTACCGGTCATCGGCTGGTTCGGCCAGGGGCAGGCGCCGAACCGGGAAACATTGATGATGATCAGGCCGGACGTCATCTTTACCTCGAAACTGGACCAGTCGCTCAGCGCCAAGGTAAGCGAGCAGATGAAGGTGATGAAGATGCCGGTCGTGGAACTGACGGTCGATACGCTTCCGGAGTACCCGGATGCCTTTCTGCGCGCGGGCCGGATTCTCGGCAGGGAAGGGCGCGCCAGGAAACTCAGCGACTACGGCAGGAAAACGCTGGAGGAGGCCGGGGCGGTCGTCGGCGGGATACCGCGCGAGAAACGGGTGACGGTATATTACGCCGAGGGGCCGGACGGCCTCAGCACCGAGTGCGATACATCCAGGCACGTGGAGCTGATCCGCCTCGCCGGCGGGGTGAACGTCCATAGGTGCGTGTCCAGGAATCCCTATGGCCTGGAGAAGGTTTCCCTCGAACAGGTGTTGATGTATGACCCGGAAGTGATCCTGGCGTTTGACGCGGGTTTCCATCGGCGGGTGTTCAAGGATCCCCTCTGGAGAAAGATACGGGCCGTGAAGACGGGGAGGGTGTATCTGATCCCCTCGGCGCCCATCAACTGGTTTGACCGTCCTCCTTCCTTCATGCGTTTTATCGGCCTCAAGTGGGTCCTTAACCGTCTCTATCCTGATCATTACCGGATAGACATGGTCAAGGAGGCGCGGAATTTTTACCGTCTGTTCCTGGGTGTCGAGGCGCCGGAGGGGGAGATGAGGAGGGTTGTCTCCGGTTTACCGTAGAAAAAGGCGGCCCCGGCGGGTTTGCGTTCAGGTCCAGCAGGTCCGGCCCCGGAACCTGGATGAAGGGTCCGGGGAATAAAGAAAGGAAGAAAATGCTTGCATTCGTCATATAGTATTTTATATAACGAAACTAACCGACATATTTATCTATCTCCGACCCGTCTTCCCTACGGCATACGCTAAGGGGGGCGGGCTGTGGGCGCCGCCGGAAACAGTGTCGCCTCCCATGTTTGGAAAGGAGTAAACAGTTCTGTCCCGAAGCGGCCGGCGGATGTTTATATCCGCCGGCCGTTTTTTTGGGGCCTGCTTCGTGCAGTCGGGACATTTACTATGAGCAAAATGATCCAAAGCATACTGGAAGTATTGGAGCGGGACGAAGACCTGGTAATGGCGACCGTTGTCGACGGCGCCGTGAGCAGCCGCCTGGCGGGCGCCCGGATGCTGATCCTGGGGGACGGCCGGATCAGCGGGAGTATCGGAGGCGGGGAGCGGGAAGCAGAGGTCCAGAGGCTGGCCGCCGGGATCTTCAAAAACCGCGGTCCTCTCATCAGCATATTTTCCGAAAACGGAGCGGATGCCTTATCTTCCGCCTCCATCTGCGGCGGGATAACGGTTGCCGTCGAGTATATAGCGGCCGTTCCGGAAAACAGATCGTTATTTCATGAACTGATGGAGGCCCAGTTGAACGGGAAGAAATCCTGCCTGGTTACACCCGTGTCCGGAAACGGCGGCAAGAAGGGTTCCGGCGAACGGATGCTGTTCCCCTTTGAAGGGAGCAGCCGTAATGAGACAGTCGCCCCCATTTTGCTGAAATGTGTTAAAGACATGGAAAAACTGGGAGAGATACGCTTGCCGGTCATCAGGGATTCTGGCGCGGGCGGGGTTTTCATCAATCCGTGGAGAGTCCCCGAGACCGTATACATATTCGGCGCGGGACACATCGGCCAGGAGACCGCGGAACTGGCCGGGAAGTCCGGCTTCAGAACGGTTGTGCTGGACGACAGGGCCAAGTACGCCAACCGGGAACGCTTTCCATCCGTCGACGACGTGGTGGCGCTGGAGTCTTTCGATAACTGTTTTGGAGGGCTTGCCCTCACCAGAGACAGCTTCGTCATCATAGCGACCCGGGGTCACCGGTATGAAAAGACACTTGTCAAGCAGGCCCTGAGGACCAGGGCGGGATATATCGGACTCATCGGAAGTCTGAGGAAGAGAGACACCCTTTTCACGGAGCTGTCCGCGGAAGGCTTCAGCATCGATGACCTGCTCAGGGTCTATTGCCCCACCGGCATCAGTATCCTGGCCGAGACGCCCGCGGAGATAGCGGTCAGCATCGTCGCCCAGCTCGTTCTGTTGCGGGCGAGGAGGGCGGCGGCCGGACGCATGGAGATGATGGCGTCCTCTGTCGACAGCTTTCTGCTGAACAAGAGGGAATGCGGGGCTGACGGGTTTATGGCCGCCGGCCGGTCGGCCTGACGAAACAGCAGGGGGGGGAGGAGGCTTTCGTCGGGGCTTTGATGGAGCCTGCTTCTTAATCAGCAATGCGAAGGGATTGCGCATGTCTCGAAGTCGGTTGGCAAAGGAAATCAACAGGACGGAGGTCGACTGGAAGAGGGCCGTCGCTGATGTCCTGCAGGAAATGAATATCATAAAGGATGGTTTTTCGGGCACTGTCGTCATCAACTTCAAGGACGGCGGCATCAGTTATCTGGAGAAAAAGGAAGTGTTCAAATAGCCGAGCCGGATATCGGCCTGGTGAATGCAAGTTTGTCCAGGAGGGCCGTCACGCATGGCGCGGCGGTTCGGGCGTCCCGGGTAGCGGGAATGCCGGCGGGGAGATGGAAAAATGCTTAACGCTGAGATACGGAAGGTCTTTTCGGGAATAACCGTTGAGGTGGAATTCTTCTTCGAAAATGGAATCCTGGTGCTTTTCGGGCCGTCGGGTTCCGGGAAGTCGACCATCCTCAACTGTCTTGCGGGGCTGCGAAAGCCTGATCGCGGACGCATCTCCCTGGGTGGAAAGGTCTTTTTCTCTTCCGAGGACACCGTCGACATTCCTGCCCGGAGGAGAAAGATAGGCTATGTTTTCCAGGAATACGCTCTCTTTCCCCATATGACCGTGAAGGAAAATGTGCTTTATGGCGTTCCCGGGGGGTGCAAGCGGGGAAAGAGTTACCGCATGGGCGTGCGTGACGTGCTGGAGATGCTGAAGATTTCCAGGCTCCAGGACCGCTATCCGGCAAATCTGTCCGGCGGGGAGAAACAGCGGGTAGCCCTGGCTCGGGCGCTCATGGTGGAGCCGGAGCTCCTCCTCCTTGACGAGCCTCTTTCCGCCCTGGATTCCGCCACCCGCAAGGATCTGAGGGATGAGCTCAAGCAGTTGCAGAGATGCTGGAACATTCCTTTCGTTCTGGTCACCCACAGCAGGGAAGAGATGAAATCCCTTGCCGATGAGGTGCTTTACCTGGAAAGGGGCAGCCGTGTTGGCTGCCTTCATGAAATCAGCGGTGATTGGAAGTACGAACGGAAATTCGGGACGGCCGTCTGATGGGGGTGTTTCGGAGTTTTTGTCTGCCAGAACAATATCAGGGGAGGATGATGGAAATGAAAAACATCGGAAGTTATGTATTGATTCTTGTCGCGGCGGCCTTTTTCATGGGGGTTGCGCCGGGGCATGGAACGGCGCTGGCGGCGGAAAAGACGGTTTTGCGGGTATCGGCGGCCATCAGCATGAAGGATGCCATTACCGCGTTGCGGGATATGTACACAAGAAAAAATCCGGCTGTTGATGTCATAATGAACTTTGGTTCCTCCGGCATGCTTCAGAAACAGATAGAGGAGGGGGCGCCGGTAGACCTTTTCATCTCCGCCGGGAAGAAGCAGATGGACGCGCTGTCCGCCAGGGGGCTTATTGTCCCTGAAACTCGTTCAGATCTGCTGGGAAACGAGATCGTGCTGGTGGTGGCCAGGGAAAAGAAGGGAGCAATCAGATCGTTCGCGGATTTGCCTGACAAGGCGAAATCCATCAGCATCGGCCAGCCGGAGACCGTGCCCGCCGGAAAATACGGAAAGGAAACCCTGGTGAGCCTCAAGCTCTGGGACAGCGTCAAGGCCAAGGTGATGTTCGCCAAGGATGTCCGTCAGGTCCTTTCCTATGTGGAGTCAGGCAACATGGACGCCGGTCTGGTCTATCTGACGGATACCGTTGCCATGAAAAGCGGTTCCGCGGCGGCCACGGCCCCCAAGGGAAGTCATTCACCAATCGTGTACCCGATGGCGGCGGTCAAGGACGGCAGAAACAGGGCCGCTGCATTGAAGTTCATGGAGTTTCTGAGGTCGACGGAAGCGGCGAAGGTCTTCTCCGGCTATAAATTCATCCCCTTGAGCGTCGGGAAGTAGGGCCGCTTTTTTCCGTGTCTTTAAATCGCCGCCGGATGGTTTTCCGGCGGCGATTTTTCATCAATGGGCGTAACGGACAGAATTCATTGACTCAACCGGGAAAAAAAAGTACCTTAGTCGCGAAATTCCGAGGGAGTACAAGTCCGTATGGTACGCGCCATTATATTTCTCCTGTTGTTCGTTCCCTTCACCCTGTTCGTCATACTCACCGGGGTTCCGGTAACCTTTCTTGATCCGACCGGCAGGTTCCTCCACAACTACGGAAAGTTCTGGGGGCGCTTTTCGCTGTTTCTGGCCGGCGCCAGGGTAAAGGTCGCGGGCCTTGACAAGATTCCGGAGGGCGAGCCGGTTATCTTCATGGGAAATCACCAGAGTAACTTTGATATCCTTTCCCTTTACGCAGCTCTGCCGCGTCATTTCAGCTGGATAGCCAAGGAAGAGTTGTTCCGCATACCCTTGTTCGGTTACGCCATGAAACGGGCCGGGTATCTTCCCCTGGACCGGAGTGACGGCCGCCGCGCTCTGAAGACCGTGGAGTCGGCGGCCGAGAAGATTCGCGGGGGAACAAGCGTGGTCATCTTTCCCGAAGGGACGCGAACCATGGATGGAAAACTGCTCCCTTTCAAGCGGGGGGGATTTCTGCTGGCGGCCAGGGCTGGTGTTCCCATCGTCCCCTTCACCATTAACGGCAGCGCCGGGGTCAATCCCGCGAAGCGCCTTGAGATCCACCCGGGCTCCATTTCCATTCGCTTCGGCGATCCCATTCCCACTAAAGGTTCCACCGGCAAGAAGCGCGACGACCTTATCGACCAGGTCAGGGAAGCCATTGAAAACGGACTGGAGGCCTGAGGCGTGCCTTTTGACGTAGCGCAGATTGCCCTGGGTATCGCGCTGGCGGCGTGGGGCCTTCCCGCGGCCCACCGCCTGAAAGGGCCGGCGGGCATTATGGCGGCCTGCTCCGTCCCAGCCGGGGTAATACTTGCCCTTTCCGGCACGCTTATGCTGGCCGCGCCCGGTTTTTTCAAAGGATGATCCCATAAGTGGATTCACTGAAAAGAATCATCATTCACGGGCTGATTATGGCGGCTCTCGGCATTGCGATCCTCTGGGGAAGCACATTGGCCCGGCAGCGGGAACAGTTTTCCCGTGGAGAGGAGGCCCTTTCCCGGGGAGATTTCGTCGCGGCCGTTGCCGGGTATGAGGCCGCGATTCATATGTACACGCCCTGGAGTTCCCTGGTGGAAAGGTCGGCGGCCCGACTCTGGTCTCTTGGCGAAGAGATGGAGAGGAAAGGAAATTCAAAGAGGGCGCTCATCGCCTACCGTTCCCTGCGCAGCTCCTTCTATGCCGTACGGGGGCTGAACTCGCCGGGCGCGGAATGGATCGCCCGTTGCGATGGAAAGATAGCGAGGCTGGTTGCGAAAAGAAATGATGTTCGATGAAATTGAGGAAAAGAGCGGCCTGAAGATAATCCCCCTGGGAGGGCTGGGTGAAATCGGCCTGAACATGATGGTGTACGGGTACGGCGAGGATATCATCATCGTGGACTGCGGCCTCATGTTTCCCGAGCCCTCCATGCTCGGCATCGACCTGGTGATCCCCGACATCTCCTTTCTGCGGGACAAGGGTGATCGCATCAGGGGAATCTTCCTTACCCACGGTCACGAAGACCACATCGGCGCTCTCCCCTATGTCCTTTCCGAACTCCAGGCCCCCATTTACGGCACGGCCCTCACTCTAGGCTTCGTGCGGGAGAAGCTGAAGGAGTACGACCTGGACCACAGGGTGGATCCGCGGGTGGTCAGACCGAGGGATACGGTCCGGGCCGGTGTTTTCCAGGTGGAATTCATCCGTGTCGCCCACTCCATCGTGGACGGCTGCGCCCTGGCCATCCGCACGCCCGAAGGTGTGGTTATCCATACCGGCGACTTCAAGCTGGACCAGACGCCCGTTGACGGCCAGTTGACCGATCTGGCCACCTTCTCCCGTTACGGAGAGGAGGGAGTCCTGGCCCTCCTGGCCGATTCCACCAACGTGGAGCGCGAGGGATACACCGTATCGGAGAGTTATGTCGGCGAGGCTTTCAACGAGATCTTTCCCCAGTGCGAGGGGAGGATCATTGTGGCGGCCTTTTCCAGCAATATCCACCGGGTTCAGCAGGTGGTGGACGCCGCGGGGCGCTGCGGCCGCAAGGTCCTCCTCAATGGCCGCTCCATGCTGGCCAACGTGCAGATAGCCAGGGACCTGGGCTATCTCAGTATCGCCGATGACCTCCTCATGGACCTTAAGGACCTTCCCCGGCTTCCAAAGGAAGAGGTGTGCATGATCACCACCGGCTCCCAGGGGGAGCCCATGAGCGCCCTGACCCGCATCGCCATGGATGATCACAAGCAGATCAAGCTGGAGCGCGGGGACACGGTCATCCTCTCTTCCCGCTTTATTCCCGGAAACGAAAAAACCATATCGGACCTGATAAACCACCTCTACCGGCGCGGCGCCGAGGTCTTTCACGAGAAGGTCTCGGAGGTGCATGTGTCGGGACACGCCAGCCAGGAAGAGCTGAAGCTGATGATCAACCTGACGCGGCCCCGCTTCTTCGTTCCCATCCACGGAGAATACCGGCACCTGGTGAACCACTCACGTCTCGCCCGCAAGGTCGGCATCGACCCGGAGCGCTGCCTCCTGGCGGTGAACGGGGATGTCGTCACCTTTGCCGGCGGCCGGGCCGAGATTGCCGGCGCCGTGGAATCCGGCAGGGTTTTTGTGGACGGAAAGGGGATAGGCGACGTTGGGACCATCGTCCTCAAGGATCGCAAGCATCTGTCCGAAGACGGCATGGTGGTGGTTATCATCGCCATCAACCAGGCTTCCGGCGAGATCATCTATGGTCCGGATATCGTCACCAGGGGGTTCGTGTTCGAGGATGAGAGCCAGGAGTATCTGGAGGAGACCAGGAAGATCGTGCTGGACACCCTGGCGGGGGTGAACCTGGAGGTCATGGCCGACTGGAACGAGGTGAAGATGGAGGTGCGCCGGGTGCTGCGGCGTTTCTTCAACAAGACCATCGAGCGCCGGCCGGTGATACTGCCGGTGATACTGGAGATGTGATGGGTTTGGTGAAAGTAAAAAGTGAAAAGTAAAAAGTGAAAAGTGAAAAGTGATGAGTGATGAGTCGAGGGGAAAGGCTTGGCGCTGGGTTTGCGTGAGCTCAGCCGAGACCTTGTCGCACTCTTCACTGATGGTGGAATCGCCGGGTGTGACCATATGAACAAGGAAAGAAAAGCACAACTGATTCAGGAGATCAAAGGAATACTGTCCGGCGCGGCCGGGCTCTTTCTTCTCATCGCGCTCCTGTCTTATCGCACCGACGACCTGTCGTTCAATACCTATGCAACGGGCGCGAAGGTCCATAATTTCGGCGGCACGGCGGGCGCTTATCTGTCCGACCTCTTTCTCCAGGTCTTTGGTCTCGCTTCCCTTGCCTTTCCCGGCGCGCTCCTGTTTATCTCCTATCGCCTCCTCCGCTTCAAGGAATTTCAGTGGCGCGCCTATAAAGGGGCAGGTTTCCTTGTCTTCCTCATATCGCTGGCCACCCTGTTCGCCTTCGATCTGGAGACGACTTCGCTGTTCGGTCAGAAGGTGCAGACCGGAGGCGCCATAGGTTTCAATGCGGCCAACCTGCTGAAGGGTTTTCTCGGTGTCCCCGGCGCCCTTCTCCTGATTCTACCCGTGCTGGCCATATCTGTGATGGTCCTGTCCCGATTCTCCTTCGTCATGATTGCCGGGGAGGGGATTTCCGCCCTGAAAAGCCGCTGGGCCAACTACCGGGAGAAACAGGAACTGAACCGTCAACTGCGCGACGCAAGAGAGCCTGGAACAGCGAGGCCCGCGCCTCTCATCCATCCGCCAACGGCGCCTTCCCCGCTTTCACCCCCAAATCCTTCCCCGCCCGCGCCGGTGGTGAAAAAGGAAAAGAAACGGGATGAGTCCAGGAGCGCTCCGGTCCAGGAGTCTTTTGAATTCGCCCGCGCCGAAGGTCCTTACAGGACGCCTCCCATGTCGATCCTGGATGCGCCGCCGGAGACCAGGCGGCGCGTTGACAAGGAACTCCTAACCATGAATGCGAGGCTTCTGGAAAAGAAGCTCAGGGATTTCCACGTGGAGGGCGAGGTGACGGACATCCATCCCGGGCCGGTCATCACCATGTTTGAATATGCGCCGGGTCCCGGCATCAAGGTGAACCGCATCGCCAATCTGTCCGACGACCTGTCCATGGCCCTCCAGGCCCTTTCCATCCGCATCGTGGCCCCCATCCCGGGGAAGGGCGTGGTGGGAATAGAGGTTCCCAACCGGGAGCGGGAGATGGTGTTTCTGCGGGAGATATTCAGCGTCGGGGAATTCAATCGCGGCAAGATGAAGCTTCCCATGGCCCTGGGCAAGGACATCGCCGGTCTGCCGGTGGTAACCGACCTGGCGCGCATGCCCCACCTCCTGGTGGCCGGGGCCACCGGTTCCGGGAAGTCGGTGTCCATCAACACCATGATCCTTTCCCTGCTCTACACCGCGACCCCACAGGACGTGCGCATCATAATGGTCGATCCGAAGATGCTGGAGCTTTCCATCTATGAAGGGATCCCTCATCTTCTCCTGCCGGTGGTAACCAATCCGAAAAAGGCGTCCCTGGCCCTGAAATGGGCGGTCAAGGAGATGGAGCGGCGCTACCGCCTCATGAGCGACAAGGGGGTGCGCAATGTGGATTCCTATAACAAGAAGCTGGAAGCAGAGGCTGAAGGCGGAGAGCCGGAGGGCGAACTGATCGTGATGGATGAGGTGGTTGAAGAGCCGGTGTCTGACGTCCCGGCGGAGAGCCAGACATCCGAACGGTCCCAGGAAGAGCCCCTGGAGCATGGGCGCCTGCCCTACATCGTCATCGTGGTGGACGAACTGGCGGACCTGATGATGGTGGCCGGCCGGGAAGTGGAGGAATCCATCGCCCGGCTGGCCCAGATGGCCCGCGCCGCCGGGATCCATCTGATCCTGGCCACCCAGCGGCCGTCCGTGGATGTGATAACCGGGCTCATCAAGGCCAACTTTCCCGCCCGCATCTCCTTTCAGGTCTCCTCCAAGATCGACTCCCGCACCATCCTGGACTGCAATGGCGCGGAGAATCTCCTGGGCGCGGGAGATATGCTCTTCCTCCCTCCGGGAACGGCCAGGCTGCAGCGTATCCACGGCGCCTTTGTTTCCGATTCCGAGGTGCAGCGGGTGGTGGATTTCCTGAAGAAGCAGGCGAAGCCCGTCTATGAGAAGGCGATCCTGGAAATGAAGGAGACCTGCGACAAGGAGGAAGAGGAGGATATGGTCGATGAGCGTTATGACGACGCCGTCGCGCTGGTGGCGGAAACCCGTCAGGCTTCCATCTCCATGGTCCAGCGCCGTCTCCGCATCGGCTACAACCGGGCGGCCCGCATCATCGAGCGCATGGAGCAGGAGGGGATCGTGGGTCCTTCCGACGGCACCAGCCGTCCTCGGGAGGTGTTCATAAATAAGCTGTAAAATACGGGCCTCCATGGCCCGTTCAAGTCGCTCACGCCACCGGAGATTATCGCTTTGCCTTCCGGAGTGAGCGAAGGATGACTCCCATTGCCGAATACAGGTTCAATGCCTGAAACAGTTTTGCATGCACGACCTCTTCAGTATCTTTCCCTCATGAAGCTGTCCCTCATATTGAAAAAATCTTCTGCAACTTCTCCGCCGCGGCCGGAGATATAATCCAGTGCGGCGAATCCGTTTTCGCCCGAACCGCCGGCCGGGGGCGCCTGGCTTGAAGCTGAGACGGGATAAGATTCGGCCTGTGACTCAAGTGGGGGCGGCATATCCAGGGAAAGCTGTTCGGGCATGGGCAAGATGTCCGCCCCCTCTGTCTTGATGAGAGAGCGCCAGGCGATCCTGTTTTTGCCCGCCGTCTTGGCGTCATAGAGGGCCTTGTCGGCGGAGCGCAGCAGGTCGTTGCATCTATCCGTGCGCTCGGGACGGCATCCGGAAATTCCCATGCTTACGGTAACGCGGCCCAGTGGCGAGCCCTGGTGGAGAATCTCCAGCCCCCTTATTACCTGCAAGACACGTTTTCCCGTGCAGATCGCCCCATCCCTTTCCGTCATCGGCAACAGTATGCAGAATTCCTCCCCGCCGTAACGGGTCACCAGATCCGTGGGACGTCTGAGCACCGACTCCAGCGCGGAGGCGACCCGGCGGAGGCAGTCGTCGCCCGCCAGGTGACCGTAGGTATCGTTCAGGGATTTGAACCAGTCGATATCAATCATCAGGACCGACATATACAGGCCCGACCTGGCGTGAAGCTTCCATTCGCGGGAGAGCGACATCTCCAGGAAACGGCGGTTGGCTATATTGGTAAGGGGATCTATGAAGGAGAGTCTCTGAAGCCGCTCGTTGGATTCCATCAGTTCCCTTTTCTGCTCGGTAATGTACTCATCGTTGCGGAAGTCCCGCAGGCGCACGACAAAAGCCACCTGGGAAATTACGAAGGCAAGCAGTGTGGAAATTGAACCATTGACCAGGGCTGACAGCATCAGACGCTGTTCAGGTTGCGCCGTGGCCGCGGAGAAAATGAAAAAAACCAGTCCGGCGCCGAAGGTCAGCATGCTCCTTCGGGTTCCCTGCAGGATAAGCGCGGCGATGGTGAAGAGGGCGGTCAGGTAAGGTTCGATACCAGGCCTTACGGCAAGCAAGGCCCCGGAAAAGATGGATATCCAGGAGAGGCAGACCACTACGAAGGTCGTATCCCAGGCCCGATGGCGGGGGGCAACCCTTGTTACCGGATGCCTGGTGACGTAAAGGAAGGTTGCGAGAAACGCGATGATGAACCCACGGGAAAGAATAGCCGATGCCGCCAGGTTCCACGACGACTCAGTGTCGCCCCTGGCCAGGTAATCGAGGGCCATGAGGATCGCCGAGGCGCAGATCATGAGGGGCGCCAGTATTCTTTCCCGGCCAAGGTTGCTTATGGTTACCGCGTTACGGAAAGGGACCGCCTCGGATTCCGTGGGACTGGGGAACCAGGATTCCCGGATGTCGGAAAGATTCATAAACGCCTTTTCTCCGAACGGCGTGTGCGGCGGCGAACGGAGGATTGATAGAGATTTTTCATGGGAGTGTTGTAGGATACCACTGAATAACAAAAACTCAAGCAAATATGAGGGATAGGTGGACAAGAAAAATGGGAATGGTTCAGACGGGGGCAGGTTCCCTGGGGTTTCTTCCATTTCCCGGCGCTCCGCGAAGCACAGCCATTTTCAGTTCAGTGAGCCAGGGGCCCCGCGTGCAGACCCATTTCTCAACCATGCGGTTTTACCGGGAATCCAATGCGGAATGGAGCACGGAACACATTGAATCATCTGCCGATTCTTCCTGAGTGTGCCGACCTTTCGTCTTGACAAAAATGGAGCCGCTCTTTATTGTGTCTGTTTGTTTTTTATGCGGCCTGAGCAGCTTTTCCCGGCGTCGCGGACTTTTGCTTGGATGATGAATAGCAGACAGGAGTACCCATGAAACCGTTATTTCTGAACCCCCCCACCTTCGAGGATTTCGATGGCGGCGCCGGCGCCCGCTACCAGGCGTCCCGCGAGGTCACATCCTTCTGGTATCCCACATGGCTCTGTTTCCCGGCCGGGATGATTGAAGGGAGCCGGGTGGTGGATGCGCCGGTGCAGAAGCTGTCCCTGGACGATTGCATCGCCATTGCCGCCGATTACGATATGGTGGTGATGTATACTTCGACCCCGACCTTCGGCATTGATGTGGAGACCGCTCGCCGCATCAAGGAGAGTAAGCCTTCCATCGTCACGATCCTCACCGGTCCCCATGTGAGCGTGCTTCCGGAGGAGTCTCTCCGGCGTTCCACAGACGCGGTGGACATCGTGTGCCGGGGAGAATTCGACTATTCCATAAAGGAGTTGTGCGCAGGACGGGAATGGGAGCGTGTTGACGGCATCAGCTTCCGGAAGGACGGACAGGTTTTCTCCACCCCGGACCGGCCGCCCATAGCCGATCTGGACGCGCTCCCCTTCGCTAGTCAGATATATCAGCGCGATCTCCCCATCAGGGAGTACATCATCCCCCACTTTCTCCACCCGTATGTATCCATCTATTCCAGCCGGGGTTGTCCGTCGCGCTGCATCTACTGCCTCTGGCCCCAGACCTTTTCCGGAAGAACCATGCGCGTCCGCTCCGCCGATAACGTTTACCGGGAGGTGAAGTGGATCAGGGACAACCTGACCGACGTCCGGGAGATATCCTTTGACGACGACACCTTCACCGCCAACCGGGAACATGCCCGTTCCGTGGCCGAAAAGATCAAGCCCCTGGGCGTCTCCTGGACCGCCAACGCCCGCGCCAACTGCGATTACGAGACACTGAAGATCATGCGTGAGGCCGGACTGCGCCACGTGGTCGTCGGGTACGAGTCGGGCAACGATCAGATCCTGAAGAACGTGAAGAAGGGCGTCACCAAGGCCCAGGCCATTGAATTCACCAGGAACTGCAAGAAACTCGGGCTCTCGGTGCACGGCGCCTTTGTCATGGGCCTGCCGGGCGAGACCCGTGAGACCATCAAGGAGACCATCGAATTCGCCAAATGCCTGGATATCAATTCCATCCAGGCCTCCCTTGCCTCTCCCTATCCCGGCACGGAGTTCTACGACCTGGCGAAAAAGGAGGGATGGATAGCCTCGGACAGCTTCCTGGATGACACCGGGCACCAGACCTGCGTCATCAATTACCCGGATCTCTCCAACCGGGAGATCTTCGACGCCGTTGAGGACATCTACAACAAGTTCTACTTCCGTCCCAAATACATAGCCCGAAGCGTGCTGAAGATGATAACCAGCAGCGAGGACCGGAAGAAGCTCCTCAAGGAAGGCGCCCAGTACATGGCCTACATGAAGAAGCGTAAGGAGTGCAAGAGCTGCTCCTGAAACGGGACCGCTTCTTTCCGTCAGACGATGAAAAAGCTCATTATCAACGCCGACGATTTCGGCCTCTCCACCGGGGCCAACCGGGCCGTTATCACTGCCTTCAGGGAGGGAATCCTCACCAGTGCGTCGCTGATGGTTGGAGGGAATGCTTTCCCGGAGGCTGTCGGTATGGCCAGGGAGAACCCGGGGCTCCAGGTCGGCCTCCACCTGACCCTGGTTCAGGGTCGGGCCGTGCTGCCGCCGCGGGATATCCCCGGCCTCGTGGACGCGAAAGGAAATTTCCCGAGGGACCCTGTGCGGGCCGGGATGCGCTTCTTTTTCAGCTCTTCGCTGAAGAAGGAACTGCGGCGGGAGATCGAGGCGCAGATTATCCGCTTCCGGGAAACCGGGCTTCCCTTGTCGCACATCGACGGCCATCTCAATATCCACATGCATCCCACCGTATTCGATATCCTGGCCGACCTGATGCCTGTGCACGGCATCACCAGTTTCCGTCTGACCAGGGAGGACCTGGCGCGGGACCCGGCCGCCCATGGAGAGAGGAGGGTGGGGAGGGCGCTTGACGCCTTCATCTTCGGCCGCCTGGCGAAACGGTGCCTGCCGATACTGAAAAGACTCGGCGTCTCCCACAGCGACGAAGTGAAGGGACTCCTCAATTCCGGGAGGATGACCGAGGAATACCTGCTGCGGGTGCTGGAGGGGCTGGAAGACGGCTTGACGGAGATTTACTTCCACCCCGGCTGCAAACCGGACCCCGAACTGGCTGCATGGATGCCCGACTACCTCCACGAAGAGGAGCTCGCGGCCCTGACCAGCGACAGGGTGAAGGACAGGATCGGGGCGATCGGAATAACCTTGCAAAATTACAGAGGAGAGGAAAAAAGAGATGTTTAAGACCGTTATTGTTATGCTGCTGGCCGTTTCCGCGGGCACGGTGGGCGACATCCTGCTGACCAAGGGCATGAAAGAGCTGGGCGACATTTCGGCCATGAACCTGCGCGGAATGATGTCCGCCGCTTACCAGGCGCTCACCAGTCCCAAGCTGGTGTTCGGCACCGCCATGCTGGCCGTGTTTTTCTTTCTCTGGCTGGCGGTCCTTTCCTGGGAAGACCTGTCGGTCGCCCTGCCCATGCAGGCCCTCAACTATGTGCTGGTGGCCTTCCTTTCCCAGTATTTCCTGGGCGAGGTGGTGACCCCCCTGCGCTGGGCCGGGACGGCGCTGGTCTGCATCGGGGTCATCCTCATCACCAAGAGCAGCACGGGGTAATGGTCCCGGCGACCTTTCCCCTTTCACCCCTCCTTTTTTCTTCATTAATCTAATTCTTCTCTTTTGTGGTACACTGATCCCTCAATCGAAATCCCGCTCTCCCTTCATTTCATAGAGGAGGTCCCATGTCGGAACACGTCACAGTTGAGATTCTGGTGGTGGGGAATGAAATTCTCATAGGCGATATCCAGGACACCAACACCAACTGGATATGCAAACTGATCAACAGCCGGGGCGGCTACGTCGCCCGGGCCACCATGCTGCGCGACATCCCGGAGGAGATCTCCGCCGCGACCCGGGCCGCCATCGAGCGGGGGGTGGACATTCTGTTCACCTCGGGGGGGCTCGGCCCCACGGCGGACGACCTGACCGTGGCCGCCGTGGCCGAAGGCGCGGGCGTGGAGCTGAGGCTGGATGAGAGGGCGCGCCGGATGGTCAAGGACAGCTATGATGATTTCCATGCGCGGGGGATCATGGCGGAAGGGGGGCTCAATCCGGCGCGGGAGAAGATGGCCTGGCTGCCGGTGGGGGCCGAACCGCTGCATAACCCGGTGGGCACAGCGCCCGGCGTCCTGTTCCGTGTCGGGAAGACCGCCATTATCTGCCTCCCTGGTGTCCCTTCCGAGCTGAAGGGGATCATCACCGTATCGCTGCAAGCTTTCCTCGATGAAACACTAGGCGACGGCGGGTCCATCATGCGGGCCATTACGGTGCGCTGCAATGACGAATCAATCCTGGAACCGGTCCTGAGCCGCGTGGTTCCCAGGCATCCTAGGGTATACATCAAGTCCCTGGCCAGGACCCTCGGTGAGACGCCGGAGCTGGACATTACCCTGACCGTGACCGGCGGCGAGGAGGATGAGCGGGTACAGCTTGTGGATGCGGCCTGCCTGGAGCTGCGAGAGGGGCTGACGGAGATAGGGATCGCCAACCGGGACAAGGTGTGACGCTTCACTCTCCGATACGAAAACGATGGGAAACCGTTGTTCCGTGGTCGGGAGTTCCCTGCCAGGCGCGTTCCGTGAAGCTGAACGTTCCGTCCAGGCCCATTATGAGGACGGTGGAGGACCGGGTTCCGTATCCTTTGCCGGAGATGAAGAGCGGGGCGAGCAGCCGTTCTTTCTCCAGCCCTATGCCGGTGTCCGGGAGGAGATGGTCTTCGGGAAGCCAGCGGTCGGTGAGAATGGCCAGCAGCTCTTCCACGTCAGGTTCCCTGTCATCGGAAAGGAGTTGCTTCAGCCGGTCTTTCCCCCGTACCACCTTGGGCCATGGGGTGTCCAGCAGATGATTGCTCAGGCCGTGGATGCCCGGCTGAACCCGGGGCGTCGTCTCTCCCTGGTTGGAAAAACAGAAAAGTTGCCCGGCATCCCCGAAGAGAAGGGAGAACCCACTGTAAAGGTTCCCCTTCGTCCGCAGGTTGTCCAGGAAGACCTCGCACGGGGCGCCCCCCAGGAGAAATTCCGGGACGAGCGTTCCCCTGGAGGGGGCGTCGGCTTTGCGGGAGTCGGGATCGCGGTAATTCACCACGGCGGCGAATCCGCCTTGCCTGGAAACGCCGAACCATGTGCCGCCGCACAGAAGGTCCCGTCCCGCGAGGATGGGTGGATCGGTATCCCAGAAGGATGCCGCGGCGGTGGGCCGTTCAAGGAATTCGTCCCGGTTTGCGGCCACGATCAGCGGATAGCGGGGATGATGGCGAAAGGCGAACAGGATCAGGCACATGGTCCGGTTGTCTCCTGGATAATGGGTTAAGGCGCAGCTGAGTATACCCGAAGCCGGAAAGACCAGCCAGGTTTTCAATAATGTCGGGTCTGAGGTTCTGGCCTGAAAATATTGATTTAATAAAGACCCGGTATGGAGGGTTGCGACCATGCATGTGTTTGCCGCGGTAGTCCATCTCCGTCTCCTGAGCCGCTCCCTCAAGGGGAAGCGCGGCATCGTCAAGAGCATTCTTGCCCGCGCCCGCAACAATTTCAACGTGTCCGCCGCCGAGGTAGACCTGCACGATGTGCACGGCGAGGCTCTCCTGGGGTTCGTCACGGTCAATGGCCGCCGCGCCGAGGCGAGGAAGACCCTGGAGAAGCTCGAAGAGAGGCTGGTGGAGGAGCGCCCCGACGTGGACGTGGTGAGCGTGGAGATTGAGGAGCGGTAGCGATCAGTGTGATATTACCAGCCTCTCCAATTCTCCGGCCAGCGTGGCGGCGGTAAACGGTTTCGGCACAACGCCGCTGAAACCGTAGGAACGGAAGTTGGCTATCACCGGGTCGTTGGAATATCCGCTGGAGACTATCAGTACGGCATCGTGATCGATCTCCAGCAGATGGGCGGCGGCCTCCATCCCCCCCATGCCTCCCGGCACGGTCAGGTCGAGTATCACGGCGTCGAAGGGGACACCCCGCTCCCATGCCGTTCTGAAGCATTCCACAGCCTCTCGGCCTTCATTGCAACTCTCCACCTCGTATCCCATGAACTCAAGCATCTGCGTTGCAATGTCGCGAATGGATTCCTCGTCATCCATGACAAGGATCCTGCCGCCGGCTCCAGCCAGCTCCGGCGCCTTCCCGACTGATTCTTCTTCGGCCCGGGTACCGGGCAGTGCGGGAAGATGTATGGTGAAGCTGCTTCCCGCCCCAAGTGTTGAGGACACCTCGACGGCGCCACCATGGCGTTTGACGATGGAGTAGACCGATGCGAGCCCGAGACCGCTTCCCTTCGCCTTGGTCGTGAAATAGGGGTCGAAGATACTGACGAGATTTTCCGGTGGTATGCCGCAGCCGCGATCCTCCAGCACAATACGGATGTAATTGCCGGCGGCCAGCTGGTGAGCGTTCCCAGGGCCGAACGTCTCGTTTTCGGCGCGCACCGTGACCTCTCCTCCGCCGGGCATTGCCTGGACCGCGTTGATCAGGATGTTGTGCAGCGCCTGGCTGATCTGTCCGCTGTCAGCCGAAATATTCCACAAGCCGTCCGCCAGATCGATGACGCTTCGCACATTTGATCCCCGCAATACGAAAGCCGCCGCCTCCCGAATGAGGAGCGCGGGATCGATGATCTTTTTTACCGGTTCTCCACCGCGCGAGAAGGTCAAGAGCTGCCGGGTCAGCTGACTTGCCCTGACCGCAGCCTTCTCGCAATCGAGAAGGTGTTTCGCGATGGCGTGAGACGGATCGAGCCGGGCATTCGCCAGCGACAGGCTCCCGAGAATGCCGGTCAGAATGTTGTTGAAGTCATGGGCGATGCCACCTGCCAGCACCCCCAGGGATTCCAGCTTCTGGGCCTTGATCAGCTCTTCCTGCATCTTTTTTCGCTCGCGAATATCGCGGGCCACGACCAGAAAGGCTTCCTTTCCCTGATACATGAATACCAGGGAGGATACATCGACGTCCACGCATGACCCGTCAAACCGGACAAAGACCTCTTCGATAACCGGGTTTTTTTCACCGTCGAGCTTCAGGCCCCCGAGACGGCGCATCACAAGGTCACGATACTCGGGATGGACGAAATCGAGGGCCGGCCTGCCGTAAAGATCTTCGGGACGCTCCGCGCCGAGGAGCCTTGCGCCCGCGGCGTTTGCAAATACAAGAATCCCTCCGGTATGGATGTAAATGGCGTCAGGAGACAGCTCCACCAGTTTCCGGTAGCGCTCTTCGCTCTCCCTGAGAGCTTTTTCCATCTGTTTGCTCTCGCTGATGTCACGGAAATACCATACCCTTCCATAATATTTTCCGTTTTCTCCCAGGATCGGCGCCGAATATCTTTCAAATACTCTTCCGTCCTCAAGAAGTAACTCCTCCCTGCCCTTCTCCCCCTTGTGTTCGTAGAGATGCCTGACTCGGGCAACGAAACTCTCCGGGTCGGCGACCCGTGACGCCACGAGACGCAGAACGGGCGCGTCGTCCCCGGCCTTCACCAGTTCGGGCGGGAGGTCCCACAGCTCCACAAACCGCCGGTTGAAGGATATTATGGCGCCATTCCCGTCAACCACTAGAATGCCGTCTATGGATGTTTCCTGCTGGGTGGAAAGGATGATGTTCTTGAATTCCAGCTCTTCCTCCACTTTCCTGCGTCCGGTGAGGTCCTGCACGGTCTGTATAACGGCGACGATCTCTCCCTCGGGACTGCGCACCGGCGCCGCATCGAAAAAGATGTAGCGCTTTCCGCCGTCCGTCATCGTATGCCACCCTTCGGCCTGCAGCCCGCCGGGAGCGAACGGCGAAGAAGCACACGGCCCGTCAGGAAACGGAATCTTTCCGGCATGCGCGTCGATGACGATATCCGCCAGAGCCGGACTTTTCCCGCTATGAAACGCCTTCCATGAATCCGTTGTTCCGATGACATCGGAAGCCTGAATGCCTGTCAGCTCCTCGCATGCCCTGTTCCAGATAACCACCCGGTGCTCCGCATCCAGGACAAAGGTCGGGACAGCTGAATTCAGCAGCAGCTTCTCCGAGAAATTCTTCTGTTCCTGAATGGACTTTTTCTGAAGCTCCATTCTGCCCAGCATCTCGTTGAATGCACGGGCGAGAGTTCCGATCTCGTCACGGGAGGTGACGCGGATCGGAGCCGGACCCTCCTCTCCGTCGGCAATCACCGTGACATGCTCGGTCAAACGCAGCAAAGGAGCCGTGAGACGGCCCATGAACCACCAGACGAAGAATATTGAGACGAACAGCGCCAGAAGCAGTGCGGCACTCAGATACAACCGTGCCGTGCGAATCGCGGCATACACTTCCTCCTGGGGAAAGTTCGCCGCCAGTATCCAGTTGACGGTCCTGAGTCGTTTGAAGGAACTGACCGCATGCAACCCTCTGGATGTCACCGTTTCGCCGGTGCCTTCAAAACCCTCAATCGCCCGATCGAAAAGCCTGTTGACTCCGGGAGGCACATCGCGTCGCAGAATCCTCGTCGTATCGGGATGGACGATCAATGTCCTGTCGGTACTGTAAAGATAGAGGTACCCCTTTTCCCCGATTTTGACCGTGGCAAGCTTTCCGAGAAAGTTGTCGCTCATGAGGTCAACAGCGCCCGCCACAACGCCGGCCATCTTCCCTTGAGAGTCAAAAAACGGGGCGGAGAACATGACGATCGGATGGCGGCGATGCCGCGCGGGCAGGAAAGGAGCGGATATGTGCGGTTCACTGGTTGCTAGCGTATTCGCGATATAGGTGAGATAGCAGTAGTCGTCGCCCTCCGAGAGCGGTTCCGGGGGAGACGAAGCCACACGCCTTCCATCAGGCGAAAATATGAAGAGCCCGCTGTCGAATACCGTCTGGGTTCCCGGTCGGTCATCGAGAAAAGCCTGCGCCTTGGCAGCGTTGACGGCAAGGTCCGGCTTCGTGATACGGGCAACCGCAACAAGCGCTTTCCGGGCGTTCAGCAGCTTGCCGTCAATCTCCTCGGCCATGGCCGAGACAAGGGTAAACTGCTGCCGGTATATCGTGTTCTTCACCTGACGGTCGAAATACCAGAGGACGAACAACGCAACGAGCAAAAGCATCGAGGTGACCAGCAGTGACACGGCAAGGGTCATCTTGGTTTTCAGGCTCATATGGTTCATAAAGGCGCCCCCCGATCTCAACCGACCCTCTCA
>CAZHVY010000041.1:0-27767 GCA_964536305.1 uncultured Geobacter sp.
ATCTCCTTGTTGGAGTAGAGAGAATGGATTACCAGATCCAGCAGTTGCTGGACCTCGGTGCGGAAATGTTTTGTAGCCTTGGTCATGGATTGCGGTTCTCCTTCTTTCATCATTCGTTATCTGCCGGACATTCCTGAAGTCAGTAAACTAATCATTCACACCGGGTTTTGCAAGGTTCCCGTGGAGAAATTTTCGCTCCGCCTCATCCTGAAAACTGAATCGGGCGACCCGTGTCAAGGAGAACTCCATCGGCTTCAGGCAAACCTCACGAAACAATCAGGATCAGGTCGTTAAATCCCACGGCATCTGTTTTTCCTCCGAGTAGTCCCTGAACTCCCCTGAATACTCCCTTTCCAGCGCCCGGAAAAGCCCATCGCTTCCCTGCGGGTTGACACCCTTCCGTGCCTGTGATAGGTTAAAAGCCTTGAAAAAGCCCGGTAATACAGCTTTTTTCCCCATGCGGGCCGCCCCGCCGCACACCTTTTACAGCTCCCGGAGACGCCATGTACCACCCCGATTTCGAGACCTTCCGCTCCCTTTCTTCCCAAGGGAATCTGATACCCGTATACCGCGAGATACTTGCCGACATGGATACCCCGGTCAGCGCCTTCCGCAAGATAGACGACGGCCGCTACTCCTTCCTCCTGGAAAGTATCGAAGGTGGAGAGAAATGGGCCCGTTACAGCTTTCTCGGCTCGAGCCCGGAGGAGATCATCCGCTCCAGGGGAAACAGGGTCGAAATCCTTTCCGCGGACGGCTCCATCCGGCGGGAGGAAACGGATGACCCTCTGGGCCTGGTCCGGGATCACATGAAACGCTTCTCGCCGGTGGAGGTGGACGGCCTGCCCCGCTTCTTCGGCGGCGCTGTCGGTTATATCGGCTATGACATGGTGCGCTACTTCGAGCGGGTCAGCCTGACCAGGCCCGCCGTGCTGGACGCCTGGGACAGCTACCTGGTCATCACCGACACCATCCTCATCTTTGACACCATCCGTCAGAAAATCAAGGTAGTCTCAAACGCCCACATGGAAAACGGCAAGACACCGGAAACCGCCTATGCCGAGGCCAAAGAGAAGATCGACGCCATAGTCCGCAAACTGAGGACGCCACTGCCGCCGGCATCGACACCGCCATCAGCGGGAAAGATCTCCTTCTCGTCCAATGTGGATCGCGCGGTGTTCGAGGAGTCCGTGGAAAAGGCCAAGGAGTATGTCAGGGCCGGCGATGTCATCCAGGTGGTGCTTTCCCAGCGCTTTTCAGCGGATCTCACCGTTGATCCCCTGGACATCTACCGTGTCCTTCGAACCCTGAATCCCTCTCCATACATGTTTTTCCTGCGTCTGGACGACACCCTGGTGGTGGGGGCGTCACCCGAGGTCATGGTGCGCAAGGAGGGGAAACAGGTGGAGCTCCGTCCCATCGCCGGCACCCGGCCCCGCGGCAAGACCCGCGGCGAGGACGAGCGCCTGGAGCGGGAACTGCTGGCCGACCCAAAGGAGTGCGCTGAACACGTCATGCTCGTGGACCTGGGGAGAAACGACCTGGGCCGGGTGTGCCGGACAGGCACCGTCAGCGTCACCGAACTGATGGTCGTGGAGCGCTATTCCCACGTAATGCACATCGTCTCCAACGTGCAGGGTGAACTGGCCGGAGGCCGCGACGCCTTCGACGTGCTGCGCGCCACTTTCCCGGCCGGCACACTGTCGGGCGCACCCAAGGTCAGGGCCATGGAGATCATCAATGAACTGGAACCGGTGCGGCGCGAGATCTACGGCGGAGCGGTGGGTTACTTCTCCTTTTCCGGCAACATGGACATGGCCATTGCCATCCGCACCCTGGTGGTCAAGGACGGCAGGATCCACCTCCAGGCCGGCGCCGGCCTGGTGGCCGATTCCGACCCGGCCACCGAGTACCAGGAGACCGTCAACAAGGCCAGGGCCGTGGTAAATGCCATCGAACTGGTGGAAAAGGGGCTGGATTGAGGGTGAATTAAGACGATGACGGGTTATCTATTGGGAAGACAACTACAGAAGCTGAAAGAGCATTTCCTGGATTAAGGGGGCTTTACCGAGCGCCTCTACAGGCAGCGCAGCAGGAGAAAATGAAAATGACCAGAGACGAAGCCCGTTCAAAAATCATCTTCGCCCTCGACTTCGACACCTTCAATACGGCCAAACACTGGGTGTCGACCCTGGCCGGCCGGGTCGGGATGTTCAAGGTGGGAAAACAGCTGTTCACCGCCTACGGCCCCGACATCGTGCGCATGATAGAAAACTTCGGCGCCGAGGTGTTCCTGGACCTGAAGTATCACGATATCCCCAACACGGTGGCCATGGCCTCCCGTGAAGCCGCGAAACTGAGGGTGACGCTGTTCAACGTCCACGCCCTGGGCGGTTACGAGATGATGGCCAGGACAGTGGAAATTCTGCACAAGGAGTTCCCGGAAGGCAAGCGATCCAAGGTGCTGGCGGTCACCATCCTGACCTCGTCCAATGAGGAGACCCTGCGGGGGGTCGGCATCGACCATCCGGTGCAGGAGATGGTGGTACGGCTGGCAACGCTGGCAAGAAAAGCGGGCATCGACGGCGTGGTTGCCTCTCCGCGGGAAGTGTCCCTGATCCAGGAGGCGTGCGGGAAGGACTTCCTCATCGTCACCCCCGGCGTCCGGCCGTCATTTGCCTCCACCGACGACCAGAAACGGGTCATGACTCCTGCTGAGGCGGTTGCGGCGGGCTCGGATTACCTGGTGATCGGCCGCCCCATCAGCGCCGCGCCGGACCCGTTGCAGGCGGTAGAGAAGATTATGGACGAGATTGTTGCTGAAAGGAAATCATGAAAGAAGAAATCATCTACGGATTGAATCCCGTCATCGAGGCCCTCCGAGGCGCACGGAAGGCTTTTGAGCTTTTTGTGACCGGTACCAGCACGGACAAGAGGCTGGAAAAACTGCTGAGGCTGGCCAAAGACAGGGGCGTGCCGGTGAGGAACCGGGAAAAGGCGGACCTCTCCCGCCTGTGCGGCACGGATCACCACCAGGGCGTGGCCCTGCGGGTGGAGGGTTTTTCCTATGCGGAACTGGACGAGATACTCGACCGCTGCCGGGCTTCCGGGGAAAAGGGACTGCTGCTGGCGCTGGACGGGGTCCAGGACCCCCACAATCTGGGGGCTATCATCCGGAGCGCGGCCTGCGCGGGCGCCCAAGGGGTGATCATCCCCAAGGACCGCGCCGCGCGCATCACGCCGACCGTTGAAAAATCATCGGCCGGGGCGGTGGAGACAGTGCCGGTGGCCCAGGTGGTGAACGTGGCGCAGACCCTGGATGAATTGAAAAAGGAAGGCTTCTGGATCTTCGGCGCGGCCGACAGCGCGCCGGGCGTGCTCTTCCGGCAGGATTTCACCGGCCCGGTTGTCCTGGTAATCGGAAGCGAGGGGGAAGGAATCCGTCCCCTGGTGAGGAAGAAGTGCGACGGCCTCTTTTCCATTCCCATGCGTGGCGGGGTCAGTTCCCTCAATGCCTCGGTGGCCGCAGGAATAGCTTTGTTCGAGGTGGTGCGGCAGAGGATGGAGAAGGGGTAACCGCCACAGATTTTTCCACTATGAAAAAGCCGGAACTCCATGAATGGGCGCCGGCTTTTTTCATTTCAGGCTCGGGAAATCAAGCTGGGAGGCCGGCTGCCGCTACTTCACCAGTTTCACCGACCTTATCTCCACCGCCTTCAGAGGCACGTCCTGAAACGGCCCCCGGCTTCCGGTCTTGACCGAAGCTATCCTGTCCACCACATCCATCCCCTTTACCACCTTGCCGAACACGGCATAGCCGTGACCGTCCGGCAAGGGTCTGTTCAGACCTTTATTGTCCACCACGTTAATAAAAAACTGGGAAGAAGCGCTGTCCGGATCGGCGGTGCGGGCCATGGCAATCGTACCCCTTTCATTTTTCAGGCCGTTTGCCGCTTCATTCCTGATGGGCGACCTGGTCCGCTTCTCCTTCATTCCAACGGTAAAGCCGCCTCCCTGGATCATGAAACCCGGAATTACACGGTGAAAAACAAGCCCGTCATAAAACCCTTCCCGTACATATGAGAGAAAGTTTTTCACGGAAACGGGCGCATCTTTCCGGAACAGTTCTATGGTCACCTTTCCCATGGAGGTATCCAGAAGCACCTTCGGGTTTTCCGCCAAGGCCCCGGATGGAAGGGCAAACAGACCAACGGCAATGGCAATGGTTACCATCGAGATTACGAACGTCCTTTTCAGCATGCGATTCTCCTTTTCGTTGAATTCCACCTCTACCAGGCAGACAAAATGTACAGCGGAAGACGTGGAACTGCAAGGCGTCAGACGCTTTCCATATGGTTTTCAGCAACGTTTTCCATTTCCTTCATGTGGCTTTGAAGGTATAATCCCGTCCCGCGAAACGAAGCCACCATACTGCCCGCATAAAGGAGCCGCCCATGAAAAAACTTGTATTTGCACTGGTAATGACCCTATCGATGCTTGTTACGGGAATTCACCCTGCCCGCTCGGAAGAGGCCCCACTGCCTAAACCTGGTGTGTTGACGGAAGAAACCATCAATACATCCCGTAAACTCTCCACCTACGACACGCTCATCATTCGAGATTTCACCACCGACGGCGCGGAGTATTCACGAATCAATCCGGAGGAAAAGAGCAAAATAGACGCCATGAAGCCACTCCTTTCAAAGACAATCTCCGAGAGCGTCGCCATGGAGTTAAAGACGAAAAAGCTGTTTAAAAACATTGCGCATAATGGCGAGACAAAGGGAAACGTCGTGATTCTGGAAGGGGCGATCACGGAATTTAACGCCGGAAGCAGGGCGCTCAAATTCTTTGTCGGCTTCGGCGCGGGAAAGGCATACCTGAAAGCAAAAGGACGCCTTATTGATGCCGCCAGCGGCCGGGAACTGGCAAACTTCGAAGATCGGGAAACAGGTTACCGCGGAGCGGTAGGCATGGAAAGCTATCTGGATCTGTTTCCCCACCAGGCAAAGAGCCTCGGCGAACACATCTCCCGGTTTATCGAAAAACTCTACTGACAGCGTCCCTGCCCTCTTTTCCAGCCGTACGGACAGGGATGGCACATGCGCTGGCGGCGTCATCAGACAGGCAGAACCTGGAGGGCTGCCAAAAGCCCTCCAGGGATGATGCCCGCAAAGCGGGCCGGGCCGGTCAACGGCAGACAACGGAGCGAGGCGCCCGGTAATGCCCGATAAGCATATTCATCGCGGAAGCAAAGCGTGAATATATTCCTTGTCAGATGGTGTCCAGAAGATCCTGTACAGCTCATCTATGTTCTCAGGGTCAACAGCTCTCGGCAGGAGGATTCTTGCCGCGTCTTTTTTGTCATCCGGAAAATCGATGATCTCTAAGATTCTTCTGATCTGCTTCATGGAAAAACGGGAATTCGCCGATACCCGCTGAAGCAGTACCTTCTGGTCACGATATGGCCACGCCTTCTTCACCCTGACGATCAAATCCCCCATTTCCGACTCGTTAAAGGCATCCCCCCCCCACCTTCCATGCTCTCTTCCAGCCAGCAACATCTTTACGCGAACAATCCTGTCCGTCAGTTCCTGTCTTGAAATGCCGTATGAACCTTGAGCCGACATCAGGATTGAATCCAGCTCCCGGTTGATTTTCGCCATGTTTTCCCTGCTGATTTCTTCACCGGAAACAACGGTCGCATGACATGCCATAATCATGACAGCGAAAATGATTGATTTTCTCATGTGTTCCTCCCTGTGGCCAACCAAAGATGACCTTGTCGAAGAAAGAATTCATACCCTCGAAAGCGGATATCCGGTTTTGTAACTGATTGAATTTCCGTAATTCACTTTTTCGCGGTAACAATAGTAAAGAGGTTTTTTCGACTGTTTACCATAATTGTTCCCGAATTCAAAAGCCATTCTAGAGCATTCCTGCCCCGCGCCATCCAGAAAAACAGATATACAGATACTTTTTCTTGCCGATACCGGAATGAAATGTTATTAACCGTGGTGTTTTTTTAAGAAACAATTACAGGTTAAATATATTTCTATTTCATGCCGCTCGATTTCCATCCGACAAGGAGAGACCCATGGATCGCACCTTTCCCAAGAGCCTGTCCAGGCTCAACATCGCCCAGTTTCTGGGCGCCCTAAACGACAATTTCCTCAAGCTGCTGATCATCTTCCACCTGATAAGGGTCCAGGGCGCCGGCAACGCGGGCGTCATCGCGGCCCTGGCGGGCGCGGCCTTCGTCATACCGTTCCTGCTGTTCGCCGCGCCGGCGGGTTCCCTGGCCGACCGCCTTCCCAAGTCACGGATGATAACAACCCTCAAGGGGGTAGAGGGGCTGGTCGCCCTGCTGGCGGTGACCGCCCTGGCCTTCGGCCTGGAAAACGGCCTGTACGGGGTGGTGTTTCTAATGGCCGCCCACAGCGCCTTCTTCGCCCCTGCAAAATACGGAATCATACCCGAACTGGTTAAAAAGGAAGAACTGTCGAAGGCCAACGGCCTCATCGAGTCCTGCACCTTTCTCGGCATCATCGCCGGAACCGCCCTTGCCTCCCTTCTTTCGCTGGTGACCGCGGAACGTCCCTGGCTTGCCGCCTGCTTCAGCCTGGCGGTAGCCCTGGCCGGCCTCTGGTCCGCCTCCACCATCGAAGCCACCGAGGCGCGCGCGCCGGAAAAGAAGATCGCCCTCTTTCCCGGAGAGATCTTCAGGACCATCAGCGGCATCCGGAGCGATCGCGACCTGATGCTCGCCATTATCGGGCTGGCCTTCTTCATGTTCGTTGCGGCATTCACCCAGATGAACCTTATCGGATACGGCATGGAGCGTCTGGGTCTGGACGAAGCCGGCAGCGGCTATCTGTTCCTGGCGGCAGCCCTCGGCATCGGCATAGGTTCAATCCTCTCCGCCAATCTGTCGGGCCGGAACGTGGAATTCGGCATCGTACCCATCGGGGCGGCGGGCATAACCGCATCCGCCCTCCTTCTGCACGCCGCTCCCGAAAACCTTGCCGCATGCCTGGGCATTGTCGTCGCATTCGGCATCAGCGCCGGCCTCTTCAGCCTTCCTCTCCAGACATTCATCCAGTTCAGCGCCGAACCCTCGCACCGGGGCCGGACCCTTGCCGCCTCCACCTTCATCAGCTGGATAGGAATATTCCTCGCCTCAGGCGTCATCTACCTGTTCAGCAAGATAATGGGGCTTTCGGCGGCCGGGGGATTCAGCGTCCTGGGAGTGTTGACACTGGTCCTTACCATCCTCTCCTTCCTCATCCTTCCAGACTTCTTCCTCCGGTTCCTCGCCCTGATGGCGATGCATATCTTCTACCGCATCCGTATCACGGGTGAGGAAAACGTCCCGCTGGAAGGTCCGGCCCTCCTCGTCCCCAACCATGTAACGTGGGTAGACGCCCTTCTGCTGACGGCCACCAGCCAGAGGAGAATCCGCTTTGTAATGGAACGTGAGTATTTCAATACGCCGGTCCTGCGAGGGCTCTTCCGTCTCATGGGAGCGATTCCGGTATCATCGGAGGACAGCCGCGGAGAACTGGTGGAGTTTATCCGCCAGGCGCGCCAGGCCCTGGAAGAAGGGTACATGGTGTGCATCTTCGCCGAAGGCGCGCTGACCCGCACCGGCATGCTGAGGGAATTCCGGAGCGGTTTCGAGCGCATCGTCAGAAAAAGCGGCCACCCCATAATTCCGGTATACATCGGCGGCGCCTGGGGAAGCATCCTGAGCTACGCCCACGGCCGGCTCCTGTCCCGCCTTCCCGCCTTTTCACCATACCGGGTGTCCATTATCTTCGGCGCGCCCATGCCTTCCACCAGCTCCGCCGTAGAGGTGCGGCAGGCGGTAATGGAACTTTCATGCCTCTATTTCGACTCCCGCAAAAAATACCGCAAACCCCTGGGTGAATATTTCATCGAGTGCGCGAAACGGAACTGGCGGCGCAAGGCGGCGGCCAACGCCTCCAGCAAGGAGTTTTCCTACGGACGCACCCTGGCCGGCGCACTGGTTCTGATTTCGAGACTGAAGCAAAGGATAGGCCCGGAAGAACATGTGGGCATCCTGATACCACCCACCGTGGGAGGGGTCCTCACCAATCTGGCCCTGTCGCTCATGGGAAGGATACCCGTCAACCTGAACTACACCGCATCCGAGGCGTCACTGCAATCGGCGGTCTCCCAGTGCGGAATCAAGACCGTCATCACCTCCCGGGCGTTTCTGGAAAAGGTTCCCACCCTTCCCCGCCTGGAGGGCATGGTCATGCTGGAGGATCTCATGGGGGAGGTGGCGGTGATATGCAAGCTCGCGGCTTTTGTGAAGGCGCGCCTTCTGCCGGCGCGCCTGCTCTGTTCCAGGAAGGATTTCAACGCCGATCGGCCGGCAACGGTGATCTTCTCCTCGGGAAGCACCGGAGAGCCGAAGGGAGTGGTACTCACCCACCACAACATCATGTCCAACATCGAGGCGCTGCGCATGGTGTTCCGCGTCGACCTGAACGACAATATCTGCTCGGCGCTACCTTTCTTCCATTCACTGGGATTCACCGGAACCCTGTGGTTCCCGCTGGTGAGCGGCTTTTCCGCGGTCTACCATACCAACCCCATGGACGGCGAAAAGATCGCCCAGATGGCGCGGGAAAACAGGTCAACCCTCCTCATCGCCACCCCCACATTCCTCCTCGCCTATCTGCGGCGGGCCAGGAAAGAGGATTTCGCCACCCTGAGACTGGTCATGACCGGCGCTGAAAAACTGAAGCCCAGGCTCGCCGACGCCTTCCAGGAAAAATTCGGCGTCCGGCCCATGGAAGGATATGGCGCAACCGAACTTTCCCCGGTGATCACCCTCAGCCTGCCGGATGTGGAACTGGGCGGGGTCCGGCAAAGGGGCTCAAAGGAAGGGAGCGTTGGACAACCCATACCGGGAGTGGCGGTGCGCATAGTGGACCCGGACACGGGGGAACCCGTGGGACCCGGCAAACCGGGGCTGATCCTGGTGAAGGGCCCCAATGTGATGCTCGGGTATCTAGGACGGGCCGACAAGACCGCCGAGGCGCTCCGCGACGGCTGGTACGTCACCGGAGACATCGGCGCCATGGACGAAGACGGCTTCGTGCGCCTCACCGATCGGCTGGCCCGGTTCAGCAAGATTGCCGGAGAGATGGTTCCCCACGGCGTCATCGAGGACGAGCTCCACAGTCGACTGGAACAGAACCAGGTGCTGGCGGTAACCTCGGTGCCGGATGAAAAAAAAGGGGAGAAACTGGTGGTTGTTTACACCAGAGAGGCCTCCGACGCGGAGACCCTGCACCGCCTGATGATGGAAAGCCCCCTTCCCAACCTGTGGAAACCGGGGCGGGACTGCTATGTGGCGGTGGACAGCCTGCCCGTCCTGGGCACGGGCAAACTGGACCTGAAAGGGCTAAGGGAGATCGCCGCCGCCGCGCTCGGCGCATAGTCCGCATCCCGTCTCCCGGAATAATCATGCATTCGGCGGGTGAAGCTGGTGTACGTGAAGAAAGCTGGAAGGAATTGAATAATGGAAGGAATCAGGGAAGAGGAATGGACCTCTTCCACTGACTGAATCAGAAAGGCAAGGACACCAGCAACTGAATGCGCCTCATCCGGCGCAGCATTTCTTGTATTTCAAGCCGCTCCCGCAAGGGCAGGGCTCGTTGCGGCCTATCTTGCCGGATACGGCGGGACGACCTTTCACCATGGAACCTTCGGTAAAATACCAGCGGCCGCCATCCTTCTTGAACCGGCCGAGCTCGTGATGCTCGCGCTTCACGCCCGACTCGCGGAACCGGGCGATGAATTCCACCTCTCCCACCGTGTCGTCCGGCCCGCCGTTATTTGTACCCAGGATCTCCAGTCCCAGCCATTGCGACTGCTCGGCCCACTCTTTAGTCCCCTTGTGATTGTACCCTTCCCGGTGCTCGGGATGTGTTGATTCGAAGAGAAAGTCGACCTGCGCGACGGTATAGGCAGTGTACCGCGCCCGCATGAGTTGTTCCGCCGTTTCGGCGGTACGGGACCCGAGAATAATCTGTTCACAGCATTGGGAATAGGGAATGCCGCTTCCGCAAGGACAGCCGTTCATATTGTTTGCTCCTGTAATGTTTTCCTTCCGTTATCCGGCGACTGCGGAGACTCTCTCCGGCAAAGCCGGGACAGACCATAGCATATCTTCTCCAACGGGGCAATCCCGGCGTTGCCGGCCGGGCAAGGAAGAGAACGGTTGGTGATATGCGATTTCAATGAATTGCATTCTCTGCTACACTGCGGCTGTTTTGACGTGAGACATCCTGAACATCCGGGGAACGGGCCGGGGATCATGGCATTCTCCCCGCGGCGCCCCCGAATATCAATCCATTGGAGGACCCGGCACGATGCATTCATTAGTCCGGACAACGGCGGTTCTGCTGGCGGCCCTTTTTCTTCCCATGTGGGCGCCGGCCCCATCTGCAGCGGCCCCGGCAAGGGTGACCGTAGCCCTGCAGTGGCTCCCCCAGTCCCAGTTCGCGGGTTACTACATGGCCCTGGACAAAGGGTTTTACCGCAAGCGCGGCCTGGAAGTCACCATAGCGCACAGCGGCCCCGAAAAGAGCTCCATTGATAAGCTGGCGGAGAAATCAGCTGATTTCGCCACCACCTTCCTTACCTCCGCCATACGCCGCCGGGATACGGGCCTGCCGCTGGTCAACCTCACGCAGATCGTCAATCGTTCCACCGCCATGCTGATCGCCAGAAAAAAAAGCGGCATCCGATCCCTGAAGGATCTTAACGGTCGTCGCGTAAGCATCTGGGGTGGTGACTTTTCCGTTCCCTTCGAGGCAATCTTCGCCTCCAACGGGGTCTCCCCCGGCCGGCGGTTCACGCAGAACTACTCGGTCGCCCTCTTCCTCCACAACGGGGTCGATGCCTGCTCCGCCATGTACTATAACGAATACCACATGCTTTATCAGGCGGGCCTGGAAGAAGACGAACTGGTGACATTCCCCTTGTCTGACTATGGATGCAACCTCCCGGAAGACGGCATATACACCCTGGAAGCCACATGGAAGAGACACCCGGAAAGGTGCCGCGCTTTCGCGGAAGCAACCATGGAAGGATGGCGCTATGCGCGGGAGCACCCGAAAGAGGCGCTGGAGAACGTCATGCGCCGGGTACAGGAGGCGGGAGTTCCCACCAACCGGGGCCACATGAAATGGATGCTGGAAAAGATTCTGCCCGGAATCTTTCCCGGGCCCTCGGACCACTGGAAGATCGGCGCCCTTGGGCGGGCCGAATACAACAGGGCTTCAGAACTCATGAAAAGGCAGGGGCTCATCCGTAACCCGCCTGAATACAGCGCCTTTCATCCCACGGGGGTAAACAATGTTCCGTAGTCTCAAGATAGCGCCTCGACTCATCCTGCTGACCCTCATCGGAGGCGCCCTTGTCCTTGGCGCCATTACCGGATCATGTTATCTGCTGGGCAGCCGGCAGATCGAAAAAGAGGCCATGGAGAAGGCCATATCCCTTGCAGACGGCACGGCGAACCGTATTGAAACCGTCCAGCGCGGAGTGGAAAAGGTGGTAAGGGCATCCGCTGCCCGCGTACAGGACGGCGAGCGCTCGCCGGATCGGATCATGCTGATCCTTTCCCGGGCGGTGAGGGAAAACCCGGAGATATTCGGAGCGGCCTTCGCCTATGCGCCGCAACCGACCAGCAAGGGAACGCGCTTCCATTCTCCATACGTCTACCGTTCACAAGGACGTCTGGCCTACAAGGACCTGGGCGCGGAGAGCTACCGCTACGACATATGGGACTGGTATACCCTTCCCAGGGATCTGGAGCGGCCGGTGTGGTCCGAACCATACCTGGACCAGGGGGGCGGCGGCGCCCTTATGGTGACATATTCGGTTCCGGTATTCGAAGGTTCCGGCCCCTCCCGGAAACTGATTGGCGTCATCACCTGCGACCTGACTCTGGACTGGCTGACGGACCTGCTGCGCTCAATCCGGTTCGCCAAAACAGGCTACGCCTTTCTCATCTCCCGGACAGGCGCCTACATCTGTCATCCGCGCAAGGAATTCGTAGTGAAAGAGACGGTATTCAGCGCCGCCGAGGCAAACAACCGGCCTGAACTTCGTACCGTGGCCCGCCGGATGATCTCCGGCGAAAACGGCTACATCTCTCTCAGAAACCTGGTATCCCAGGCGCCGAGCCGCATGGCGTACGCGCCGGTCCCGGCCACAGGCTGGTCGCTGGCCATTATCGTCACCGACGCGGAATTACTGGCGCCGGTGGTCTCCCTGAGCCGTTCCGTAGCGCTCACCGGCATCGCCGGCTTCGCCATCCTCCTCCTGATAACCCTTCTCATCGCCCGCAGCATCACCCGTCCCATCAGGAAACTGGACGCGGCGGCGGCCACCCTTGCCAAAGGTGACCTGGATGCGCCCATCCCCCACATTCCCGGCAGTGACGAAGTCGCCCATCTGTCCCATTCCTTCTCTCACATGCGGACGGAACTGAAACGTTCCATGGAAGATCTCCGCGCGACAACCGCCGCCAAACAGAAGATCGAGAGCGAGCTGGAAATCGCCCGCTCCATACAGATGAGCCTCGTCCCGCGCACCTTCCCGGCCTTTCCGGACAGGCCGGAGTTCGACCTGCACGCGGAACTCCATCCCGCCCGCGCCATCGGCGGCGATTTCTACGATTTCTTCATGCTGGACAGGGAGCGGATCTGCATCTCCATCGGCGACGTCTCCGACAAGGGAGTCCCGGCCGCCCTCTTCATGGCCGTGGTCAGGACCTTTCTCAAGGCCATCTGGCGCGACGAGGAATCGCCGGCGGCCACCCTCCGGAAACTGAACGATGAACTGGCGCTGGATAATGATTCCACCATGTTCGTCACCCTTCTGTGCGCCGTGGTGGATCTGCGCGACGGCGCCATGCGCTATGCCTGTGGCGGGCACAATCTCCCGTTCATTGTCGGTCCCGACGGCGGGATAAGGCAGTTGAAAAGGGTTAAAGGGGTGCCCGTAGGCGCCATGGAGGAAATGCTGTTCGAGGAAGGCGAGGAGAGAATGGCGCCCGGCGAGGTGTTTTTCCTTTACACGGACGGCGTTACGGAGGCCATGAACCCATCGGGAGAACTCTTCGGAGACGACCGTCTTTGCGAGCGGCTGGAGCCATGCGACAGTGCGCGAGGCATGAAGGATTTCCTGAAAGGGGTGCGAAGCGCCGTGGACTCCTTCGCCGGCGGCGCGGAACAATCCGACGACCTGACAATGGTGGCCTTCCGCTATACCGGCCCAACGAAGAAAGGCTGATATCCTCCGCCATGGAATCACGTCCGGTCGGTCAAGTCCGCCTCCGCTCCCAGACCGTCATCTGCGAAACGCAGTGCTGATACTTGCGGGCGGTTTCCCGTATGACAAACGGCACATCCAGAGGCGCCTCGACCAGCCTGAAGCGGGGCGACAGTACCTCCGTCAATCCGTCCAGGGCATGGACATCCTTCCCATCCCTGGAAAAGCCTCCCAGCCACTCCTGCCGGGGCGTGAAACCGGAAAGCCATGTATAGGGAGAGGCCAGAGCCAGAAGCCCCCCGGGAATTATCCGCTCATGGAGCGCGCTCAGGAAGAGGCGGGGAAAAGGCAACCTGTCGATGAGGTTTCCCGCGAAGATCAGATCAAAATCCCGCAACCCTTCCGGCAGCGCGGCGGCGTCGGCCCGGACGAAAGAGACACGATCCCTCGCCCGGTCCAGCCCCAGGGCCGCCAGGTCAAGCTCAACGGATTCAAAGAGATCTCCCTCCACCGCGACCCGGTATGATAGCCGGCCTTCCTCTTTAAGGCGTCGGGCCGCCCGGATGAAGCCGCGGGACAGGTCAACACCGCTCACATGGGAGAAATCGAGGGCCAACTCCAGTGTCGCCCTGCCCACGGCGCATCCCAGGTCAAGGGCCCGTTCCTTTCTTCTCTTTCCCATGAACCCGCGGCAGAGCGTGGCGCAGCTCCGGGGAAAATTTGCAATCCCGAAATACTCCCGTCCATAATGAAGTTCGCAGTATTGGGAGAGCATCACTTCCGATTCGTAAATAGTCGCGCCCGCATCCGTAAGACATTCGCTGAACATAGTTCAGGCCTTTCCCCCATGAGGTCATTGTGCCTGATGACTGAAATTTATCCTGAGAACGACAATTCCACGAAACCCCTCTGAGCTCTCTGTATTCTCCGTGGCAAGTGCTTTTTCAGGTTTATTGCCGAGCATGCCGCTTCCAGCGAGTCTACCATCAGGCCGCGCCATTTCAATGGATGCTTAATTTTAATTATCAAAATTTAAATTCAAATCAGCTGTGCGAGTAAATTTTTATCTGTCTTGACAAAGTTCGGCTTTTTCTGTAAATCGGTACAGGATCTTTGTTTACATACGAAAAGGCAAAACCCGGGTAACCGGGTGACGCAAAGCTACCTGTCCGCATAACATGCGGAAAGAGGGGTTACCGAAATGACTGCCGGAATCAACATTCCCGTCCTGACATGCCCGAATCACAACGGCATCACCATTTTCCATCTCCACAATCATTCTTCCACGGAGCCGATTCTCTCCCCATCCGACGCAACTCCTCGCCACCTGTCACCCCGGAACCCCGCAGATCTCTCTTCAGGCCTCGACGGCGCTTCATCCAGTCTTTGCATCAAAGGCCCGGACCCTGACCGGTTGCCATCCCAACGGCATAGGAAATGAGCATCCTGAAGCGCAGCCGGTATTTGCCCTGGGGACTCCTGGCGGGTTCCGTCCTGCTCGCCCTTCTTGTGGGCGGGGCCGGGTATTACCATCACCATTTGCAGCTTCAACGGCAGGAGTTCGCAAGAAAAATGAGTCTTGCAGGGATTGCCTCCGAGAAGGCCAATTTCGTCTCGGCATGGCGGGACCAGCTCCAACAGGAAGGAAGACGTCTTGCGGGTGACCGTACACTGCGGCGCCTCTCTAGAGCCTACTTCCGCAATAGGCGCAACGCGAAAAACGTCGCAGATATAACAATATGGCTTGAGGCCCTGGCAAACTCCCATCATTTCCGGGGGGCAGGCATCCTGGATCGTTCCGGCAAAACGGTTCTTGCCGCGGGAAAGGAATTCCCGGCGGAAGATCACGCTGAAGCTGAATCCGGAAAGGCCTTCGCGAAACGTGACGTCCATCTCGCGGAACTGCACTCAGCCGCAGGCGGAAAACCACGAATCGCCATGATTGCGCCCCTCTTTGACGAGCAGGGCGCCCGTGCTCCGATTGGGGCGCTGTTAATCAACATTGACCCGGAAGGGATCTTCTTTCCCCTGGCCCATCAGCATTCCAGGCTGTCCAAGTCCCTTGAAACCATCCTTGTCGGGACCGTCAACGGAGAGCGACTGTACCTGACCAGACCGCGATTCTGGCCGGAGGGATTCCTTCGCCGTATCAACGCGCGCGACCTGGACAGGGTTCGTTCCTTGGAGGCCGGGAGCGGCGCAACCCGCGTCTTTGAAGATACAGACTACCGCGGAACTCCGGTAATCGCGGCGGTCTGCCGGGCGCCTGGAACCTCGTGGCACGTCATCGCCAAGGTCGACAGGGCCGAAGTACTTGCCCCAATCCACCGGGGAACCACGCTGATGCTTGTTATCTCCACGCTCCTGATCGTAGCGGCGGGAGGGCTGGTCACCGCCCTTTGCCACAGGAGAGACATCAGTCTCAATCGTGAAAGGAACCAGGCGGAAAACAGGGCCAGGGACATGGCCGTCCGATACAACGCCTTTGCCAGACAGGCCAACGACGCATTTCTGGTTACCGACGAAGAAGGAAATATCGTAGAAGCCAATGAAAAGGCATTTTCTACTTACGGTTTCACCAGCAGCGATTATGGCGCCGTGAAAATTCAGGACCTGTATCCTCCGGGCGCCGGGGCGGAACTGGAGGAAATCAGGACGCTCCTCTCAAACAGTAAAGGCGCCATAAGCGAATCCCTCCATAAACGGAGTGACGGCGCCGTATTCCCGGTGGAAATAAGCGCCGGAACCGTTGAGGTCGACGGAGCGGGATATTTCCAGTTTATCGTCAGGGACACCACAGAGCGAAAGGAAGCCCAACAGCTCCTTCGCGGCGAAGAACAACGATTCCGCAAGCTCTATGAAGAACATAACGCCGTACTCCTTGCTATCCCTGACGTGGTTCTGCTCCTTGATTCCGGCAGGAAGGTCCTGTGGGCGAACAGCGTCGCGGCAAGGGAATTAGGGCTGGATGCATCACAAATTACCGGTAAGTCGTGCGATGACGTATGGCACGCTCGCATTGGCGCCGGCCACATCTGCCCGGGCCGTCAATGCATGGCAACTGGGGTACTTGAGCAGAGCTTCGGCTGGACCCCCGACAAGAAACTCTATGATATTCGAGCCGTGCCGGTCAGGGACACGGAGGGGAGGATTATCCGCATAGTCGAAACCGGCCGGAACATGACCGAGTTCCATCGCATGGAAGAACAACTGCGCCAGTCGCAGAAGATGGAAACCGTCGGACAGCTTGCCGGTGGAATCGCCCATGATTTCAACAACATAATTACCGCTATCATGGGATTCGCCTACATCCTGCAGATGAAGGTCCCGGATGATTCGCCGGAACGATCTTGTATCGCCAATATCATCTCCGCGGCCGAGCGGGCAGCGGCCCTGACCGGAAACCTGCTTTCCTTCAGCAGAAAACACACCGCCGTTATGAAACATATCGACCTTAATGAGGTGGCGCGCTCAATGGAAAGACTGGTAACCACGCTTCTGGACGAAGATATTGAGCTTCACATCATACCTTCCAAGGCGCCCATCGTGGTATGCGCCGACGGCATCCTCCTTGGCCAGGCCATCCTGAACCTGGCGACAAACGCCCGTGACGCCATGCCGGGAGGAGGTATTGTAACCATCAGAACCTTGCTTGATCCGGAACCCAACACCAGTGGGTCTTCGGACCAGCCTCCTTTAACCGCGTGCCTGGAAATCGAAGATACCGGATCCGGGATGGATGGAGAGACACTGGAAAGGGTCTTCGAGCCTTTTTTCACTACCAAGGAGAGCGGCAAAGGCACGGGTCTGGGACTTTCCATCGTGCAGGGAATAGTCAGGCAGCACAACGGAACGGTAGAGGTCTTCAGCGAGAAGGACAAGGGCACCCTGATCCGCGTGCGTCTTCCCCTGTCAACGGGAGTACCCATTGCGGGGCATCCCACCCAGCCATTCCCCCTTCCCGGAGGGAACGAGACCCTGATGCTTGTGGAAGACGATGAAAGAATAAGGAAGTATCTCTCGGAACTGCTTTCCAGTAACGGGTACAGGGTCATAGACGCGCGGGACGGGAGCGAGGCCCTGGAGAGATTCCACGCCCACGTTGAAGAGGTTGAACTGCTGGTGTCGGATATCGTCATTCCGCGAAAAAACGGAGGGGAACTTCATCGGGAGCTGCTGAGGATCAAGCCCGATCTGAAAACCCTGTTTCTCAGCGGCTACCCCACCGAGGCCTTGCGGAAAAAGGGAATAGATACCGATAACATGCTGATCATGTCAAAACCCTTCGCGCCCCGTGAATTTCTGAACACCATAAGAACCCTGCTGGATTAAGCGCCCGCCTGACTCTGTCTGAAGACAGAGCCCACGCCAGGTTGAACCCCTTCTTCAAGTCCCTGACCTCCGGCGCAAGCCCTCGATTTCCCGCCACGGATGATGGCATAACACCCCGATTGCCCGGCACAGCAACCGCCATTTACTCCGCAAGTACCAAGTTCCCGCATGGACAGCCTTCTCCGCCGCCTTTTACCCGGCTGTATACCCACAATCCATTGGACATATATTTTCCAGAAGTGTATTCATTCAGTAGCACGAATTCTCATTTTGTACTATTTTTATGTTGACTAAAAATATTTCAGTGTTATTATAGGGTGTTTTTTAACGCGACCACCTGTAAACGTGGGCTGATCATGGTGAAAGATGCTGAACATATTTCTCCCCGTCTCCTCAATACCACACTGGCCGACAAAGGAAAGTTCGCCTTCAACGGTTCCCTTGCTCTTTCTCTGATCTTTCATGCAGCGCTGTTTTCAGTCTTTATTTCAGTAAGAGAAAATATGGAAGACTCTCCGCGAAAGCCCGCGGTGATTGAAATAGACCTTAGCGCCATCGAGACTCCAAGCAACGCCAAAACGGCTCGCCCGCCCGCCCAGGCTGGAAAACAGCCGGCAACGAACAAGCCCGCGAACCCTTCGGCCGGGACAGCGAGGCAAACCGGGCCTCCCGCCATCCAGCGTTCAGAGCAGAAAATACAGGAACAGCCTTCCAGGGTTTTCCATCCAGTTAAAGATCAAACCATAACCTCCAACGAGATGCGGACCGGGACAACATTGCCGGGAACAGCCGCGAATTCCCCGGCTGCCGGAGAAAAGGCAGCGGAAACGCCGTCGGGAGCGGCAAAGGAAGGCGCCGGAGACCGCCATGGCGATGGAGGTGAAGGGAGTGAATCCCGGGACGGCAATGGGCACGGAACCAAGGCGGCCCTGGCCGAGTATAGCCGAACCGTGAGGTCGCTGATCGAACGCCACAAGGAATATCCACTTGCGGCAAGGAAACTGGGGATTCACGGATCAGTGGTCGTCTCCTTTTCCCTGGATCGCCATGGCGAACTGCAGGGTGTTTCCCTGGTGAAATCATCGGGCAACTCCATGCTGGACAACGCCGGGATACGCGCGGTGCGCGACGTGGGAACATTCCCGCCGCCCCCCCGCCATGCCATGCAGGGAGAGGTTATCTCCTTCAGAATACCCGTCAGATTTGCCCTGGCGACAGGGTGATGTAATAAAACCTGGAAATTTGAAACGGAGGAAGAAATGAAGAGATGCCTCTTGACGCTGGGTCTGCTGCTTGCTCTCCCAGCCTACGCCGAGGAAAAGGGGGCCGATCTGGATGAGATCGTGGTCACCGCCACCAGGACCGAGAAGTCCGTGGAGGACGCGCCCGGATCGGTGAGCGTGGTGACCGCGGCGGAGATGAAAAAGCGTAACATCCAGTCCCTGGACGAGGCCCTGAACCTGCTGCCGGGGGTGCTGGACAACCGCGTGAAAGGCCTGATGGGGACCACCTCCACCGTCACCTTCCGCGGACTGTCGGGAGCCGGGCGCAGCCTGATCCTGCTGGACGGCATGCCCCTCAACGACGCCTATTCCGCGAGCCAGTCGTGGGGCGGACTGTACGCCCAGAACTTCAGCCGTCTTGAAGTGGTGCGCGGCCCATCGTCGAGCCTCTACGGCGGCAACGCCATGGGCGGGGTCATCAACTTCATGAGCAGCATGCCCGACAAGAGGGAATTCACCCTGTCCGGCGGCTATGGCGACCGTCTGGGAAGCGACGCTGGCCTGGCCAACCTCTGGAGCTCCTACGCCTCGTACGGGGACAGGATCGGAAAATTCCGCCTCTATACCGCCTTCGGCTACCGCACCACCAGGGGCTACCCCACCGCCCTGGTCACGGCGGCCAGCGCGCCTACGGAGGCCTCCGGCATTACCGGGGCGACCCGCACCTCTTCCACCACAGGCGCCGCGAGATACCTGGTGGGCGATACCGGCGACAACGGCTGGTGGGACTACTCGGCGGCGGTAAGGGCCCAGTACGACATCTCGGATACCGCCAATGTCCGCTTTTCATGGCTGCGCACCGCCAATAAATATTCCTATGAAGACCCCCGCACCTTTCTGAGAAACGCCGGAGGAGACCCGGTGTACACCTTCGCCAACGCCTCGGGCAAGGCGGTGGTCACGGAAAGCACGTTCGTAAACGGGACAGGGTGCAACATCATGGATACCTACACCATTCACGCCGAAGCCCTGCTGGGCACGGTGAAGGGAAAATTCCTGTTCGGCGTCAACGACCAGATCGAAAACTGGTACACCACGCCCGTTTCGGCGACCCTGGCCGGAGGCAAGGGGACCAAGAGCGACTCCCCCAGCAGGACCTACTACACCGACATCCAGGCGTCCCTGCCCGTCATGGACAGGCACATCCTCACCGGCGGCTTCACCTTCCGCTACGACACCGCGGACAGCAATAATTTCCCGGTGAACGATTACCGGGACCCCGATTCGGTGTCCGGCGCCAGCGCCCAGTGGGGCGGGGGAACGACCCAGACCTATTCCGTTTACCTCCAGGGGGAAATCGCGCTGCTGGACACGCTGACCCTCTACGCCGGTCTCCGCGACGACGTATGGGTATCCTCTGACGGCTACGCCGGCTTTACCGGTACGGGCGCCACCTCGGAAACCTATCCTCACAAGACCAAGAACTCGGTCAATCCCAAGGGCGCGCTGGTCTGGAGGCCTCTGGATGGCACAACGCTCAGGGTGTCCGGCGGCAAGGCCTTCCGAGCGCCCCCCCTCAATCAGTTGTACAAGACCTGGATGTCGTCCAGCACCCTGACCATCTACAACGCCAACCCCGACCTGGACCCGGAAACGGTCCTCGGCTGGGACATCGGCGCGGAGCAGGCCCTGTGGAAGGGCGCGAAGATCAAGGCGACCTTCTTCGAAAACTACCTGAGCCACATGCTCTACAACGTTACCCAGCCAGGCACGACCATCATCGACGGAAAGGAATACAAGAACAAGAAGTACACCAATGTGGGAGGCGCCGAGACCAGGGGGGTCGAACTGGAGGTAGAGCAGAAACTGGGAGAGAATCTCCGGCTGTTCGCCGGCTATACCTACACCGACTCGGAGATCACCGGGTATGACCCGGACCCGTCCCTGGTGGGAAAACAGCTCACCCAGGCGCCGCGCAACATGTTCTTCGTGGGCGCGGACGCCTCCTGGGGACCGGCTTCCCTGTTCGTCTCGGGCAGGTACGTGGGCAAACGCCTCAACTCCGACGACAACAGCGACACGGTAAACAACGTCTACGGATCCTATGATCCCTATTTCGTGGTAGACATGAAGGCCGCGTACCGGGTTACGGACTGGGCAACCGTTTCCTTCAGCGTCAACAACCTGCTGGATCGGGAATACTACACCTACTACGTGGCGCCCGGCCGCTCGTTCTTTGCCAACCTGGACCTGAAGTTCTAGCCATGAAAACGCTGATTATAATCCTGATAATCCTTTGCCTGCCGCTGACGGCGCTCGACGCCGCGGCGGCCATCACCTGGCGCGACAAGACCGGGACCGATGTCACGGTGCGGGTCCCGGTGAGACGGGCGGTCCTCTACGAGACCTACGAGCTGTTGCCGGTGACCGGCGCCTGGGACCGGGTGGCCGGCATCAGCCGCTTTGCCCTGGAAAACGACCTGCTGCGGGCCGTGAAGCCCGACTTCTCCCGCGCCATCAACTCCGCGGGAAGCGCCATGGACGTGATCATCACCTGGAGCAGCAATCCGAAGGCGGTCGCTTTCCTGCGGGCGCGCGGACTCCCGGTGATCGCGGTCTACCCGGAGAGCATCGCGGAACTCTACGATGTGATGCGGCTCCAGGGGAAGCTGTTCGGAAAAGAGCAAAAGGTGGAAGCCGCCATCGCCGAGATGGAACGCATCTTCTCCCTGATCCGCACCCGCACCGCCTCCATCCCTCCCGACGGGCGCAGACGGGCCGTCTGGATCGGCAGCAAGCCGACCACGGCTGCGGGCAGGGTCGGCGTCACCAGCGACCTGTTCCGCATCATCAACCTGGAAAACGCGGCCGGTTCCATCGCCGGCCGCACCGCGGACGTGCCCCTGGAACGGATCGCGGCCTGGAACCCGGAGCTGGTGTTCATCTGGGGGAACGCCCGCTACGGCGCGTCCGACATCCTCGGCAATCCCCAATGGCGGCACGTGCGCGCCGTAAAGGAGCGAGCCGTCTTCAAGGCGCCCCACTGGTCTATCTGGTCGCCCCGTATCGCCCCCATCGCCCTCTGGATGGCGTCAAAGGCCTATCCGGAGCGGTTCCGGGATGTCAATATCGACAAGACCATCGACGGTTTCTACCGGAAGGTATACGGAATCCCCTACGGAAAGGTGGCGCGCATTGCGAACTAAGACCATCCTCCTCATGGCGGCCCCGCTCCTGGCCGCCCTCCTCTCCCTCTTCCTCGGCGCCTACGGCATGGCGCCCGTGCAGGTGCTGGCCGCGCTGCGGGACGGGCTCGCCGGGATCGATTCCCCGGAAACGGCCATCATCCTGGACATCCGCCTGCCCCGCATCGCGCTGGCCGGGCTGGCGGGCATGGCCCTGGCCACTTCCGGCGCGACGTTGCAGGCGGTGCTGCGCAATCCCCTGGTGGACCCCTTCATCCTCGGCATTTCCTCCGGCGCCGCCTTCGGCTGCGCCCTGACCATCGGCTTCGCGCCCTTCATCCCCCTCCAGGCAGCGGCCTTCCTGGGGGGCGGACTGGCAGTGCTGATCGCCTGCCTGGTGGCCCGCACCGGAGACGGCGGCATGTCGCGTCTCTCCCTGGTGCTGTCCGGGGTGATCGTGTCCGCCTTCTTCAGCGCCATGGTCTCCCTGATCAAGTTCTTCGTGGAACCCATGAAGCTGCAGAGCATCGTGTTCTGGCTCATGGGGAGTTTCTCCCTGGCCGAATGGTCCCAGGCCCGCTCCGCCGGCGTCGGCATCCTGCTGGGCTGCCTGCCGGTGCTCCTGCTGCGCTGGCGGCTCAATGTCATAAGCATGGGTGACGAGGAGGCCCGGACCATGGGCGTCAACGTGTCGCGCAAACGGATCATCTTCATCACCGCCGCCACCCTGGCGGCCACCAGCGCGGTGGCGGTGAGCGGCATCATCGGCTGGGCCGGCCTGATGGTGCCCCACCTGGTGCGCATGCTGGCCGGTCCCGACCACCGCCGGCTGATCCCGCTCACCATGGCGGGCGGCGCCACCTTCATGATCCTGGCCGACACCGCAGCCCGCAACATGACCGACTTCGACATCCCGGTGGGGATCATCACCGCGGTGGCCGGTGCGCCGTTCTTCGTCTACCTGATGAAACGCAACGGAAAGGAGAGCTGGGGACGATGATACGGGTCGACGATGTGAGCTTCCGCCATCCCCACACAAGGGATGACGTGGTGAAGAACGCCTCCTTTTCCGTGGCCAACGGCCGGATCGCCGTCCTGCTGGGTCCCAACGGTTCGGGCAAGACCACCCTCTTCAAGTGCATCGCCGGGATATGGAAGCCGCGCCGCGGCGCGATCTTCCTGGACGGAACGGATACGGCCCGCCTCTCCTTCCGGGAACGGGCCCTGCTTCTGGCCATGGTCCCCCAGGACCACACCCCGCCCTTCCCCTACACGGCGCTGGAGGCAGTTCTCATGGGACGCGCCCCCCACGTGGGCATGTACGCCTCCCCGTCTTCCGCAGATGTGGACAAGGCCCGCGCCGCCCTGGAGACCGTGGGCGTCGGCCGCCTGGCGGACCGGCCCTACACCCGGGTCAGCGGCGGCGAACGCCAGCTTATCCTCATGGCCCGCGCCCTGGCCCAGGAGGCGCCCGTACTGCTCCTGGACGAGCCCACCTCACACCTGGACTTCCGCAACCAGCACGCGGTGCTCTCCCTGGTGCGTCGGGTGGCCGAGGACAAGGGGCTGACCGTGCTCATGACCCTGCACGACCCGAACCTGGCCGCCCACTTCGCCCATCAGGTGGTGCTGCTGAAGGAGGGGAGCATCATTGCCGACGGAACCACGGAGGGGGTCATGACCGCCGAAGGGCTGGAGCATCTCTACGGCGTGGGCATCGGCGTCATGACGGATACGGAGCGGCGGTTGTTCTATCCCGCATCCTGAAAACCGGGGAAAGGAAGCCGACATGGATGAATTCAACATCGGTGCGAAACTGAGAGTGGCCAGACAGGAAAAAAACATGAGCATGAAGGAACTCGCAAACATGCTCGGCTGCTCGGTCTCCCTCATTTCTCTTATTGAAAACAGCAAGATATCCCCTCCCATCAAAACACTTTCCGGCATCGCCAAGGCGTTGAACCTGTCATTGGCGAAGCTTTTTGAAGATAATGAAGAACTCGCGCGGTTCGAGATAATGAAGAGCGCGACATGCAAAACAAAACCCGTAACCCCTCCGGAAGGCGGCATGGATCCGGATGGCCGGCTTCGGCAAAAAGGCATCCACACCAGGAAACTGAAACACAAGTTCATTACACTTCCAAACAGGCATGCTCCCTATATGAAATTCATGCACAGCGAAGAATCAGTGGTTTACGTCGTCAGGGGCAAGGCGGAACTATTACTCGGTTCGCAACTCATCCCCCTCGAAGAAGGCGACAGCGTATATTTCGAAACAAACACAGCCCATGGATTCAGATCCAGAGACGATTCGGAGACCCTCATCCTTGAAGTTGACGCAGCTTGACAGCACCCTGCTGATATTTCGGCAGTGGCCATGATCCGTTTGCGTGAAATGAGAAAGACCTATGGCCCGGTCACAGCGGTGGACGGTGTTTCGCTTTCCGTAACGGCCGGCGAGGTGTTCGGCCTTCTTGGTCCCAACGGCGCGGGCAAGAGCACCCTCATCCGGATGATGACCTGCCTGACCCGGCCCGATTCGGGGACCTGCCATATCGCCGGCCGCGACGTGTCGCTGGAGGCGGGAGCGATCAAATCCCTCATCGGCGTGGTCCCCCAGGAGAACAACCTGGACCGGGAGCTGAGCGCGCGGGAAAACCTGTTCATCTACGGCCGTCTGCACCGGGTGGCCGACCTGAGAAGAAAAATCCGGGAAGCGCTGGAAGAAGTGGACCTGGGCGACCGGGCGGAGAGCCTGGCAAACGGCCTGTCCGGCGGCATGAAGCGCCGCCTGATCATCGCCCGCGCCCTGCTCGCCGACCCGGCCGTCCTGTTTCTGGACGAGCCCTCCATCGGCCTCGACCCCCAGATCAGAAGACAGTTGTGGGACATGACGCGCCGCGCCGCCCGTTCCGGCAGAACGGTGTTCCTGACCACCCACTACATCGAAGAGGCCGAGGCCCTGTGCGATCGGGTGGGCATCCTGTCCAGGGGGCGGCTGATCGCCCTGGACACACCGGCCGCCCTGAAGGAGCTGGTGGGACCCTACGTGGTGGACCGCGTCACCGATGACGGACGCCTGATCCAGCATCTGGCCCGTAGCCGGGACGAGGCCGTGGAGCTGGCCCGGACCATGGACAACGGCTGCACCGTGCGTCGAACAAATCTGGAAGACGTGTTCATCAAACTGACCGGGGAGCGGATCGAATGAACCTGGGCGGCTGGTATCCCATCTTCCTGCGGGAGATGCTCCTGTTCCGGCGCAAGCTCCTCAAGCCGGGCTACCTGGTCTCCGCCATGCTGGTTCCCCTCATGTACCTGGCGGTGTTCGGCCTCGGTCTGGGGAGGAGCGTGCGGATCAGCGGCGGCGATTATCTCTCCTTCCTCATCCCAGGCCTGGTGGCCATGAGTTCCATGACCAACTCCTACACCTGGGTGGCCAGTTCCCTGAATCTGAACCGCCTCTATTTCCGGACCTTCCAGATCTTCATCCAGGCGCCGCTGTCGGCGGGCGCCATCATGGTGGGAGAAGTAGCCGCCGGGATGGTGAAGGGGCTGTTCGCCGCGCTGCTGCTGGTGATCATGGGGCTGTGCATACCCGGCGGTTTTCGCGTTACACCGCTGTTTCTGTTCACCATGGCGATGAACAGCTTCATGTTCGCCTGCCTGGGCGTCATCACCGGCATGCTGGCCAGGAGCCACGAGGATACCTCGACGTACAACAACTTCTTCATCCTTCCCATGGCCTTCTTCAGCGGCACCTTCTTCCCCCTGGACCGGCTCCCGGCAATCCTAAAGGGGTTGATCCTGCTGCTGCCCCTGAGCCACACCAACATCGTCATCCGCAAGGAGGCGCTGGACGGGGAGGCATTGGTGTCGCTGCTGGTCATGGCCGGGTATACGCTGCTGTTCCTGGTCATGGGGACACGGCTGATACGAAGATACAGCGAATGAATTATTGCCACATTCATTAAATTTTCTGGAGCATTACCATGAAACTCTTTACCATAATGTGGTCCCACTACGTTCCTTCTCTCAAGGCGATGTGCGCCGCACAGGGTGTGGAACTGATCGCGTTTTCCAACAAGCAGCTCAACCAGCGGCCGGAACTTCTGGACACGGTCCGCCGCGCCATGAACGAGGCCGGCTTCATCCTCATCTACCGCACCAGCGACCCCTTCTGGGAGGAACTGGAGCAGGATATCCGCGAGGCCGGAAAGAAGAGACCCGTGATCATCACCGGGAGCGACCCGGGCCTGTGGCGCCTGTCAACGGCCGGTCCGGAGGTATCCGCCGTGGCCTACTCCTACCTTCTCTACAACGGCGATGAAAACCTGGACAACCTGGTCCGCTACCTGCGCGCCGTCCTGTTCGGCGATCAAACCGGCTACCTGGCGCCGGCGCCGGTGGCCTGGGAAGGTATCCACCACCCCCTGCTGGACGGTGTCTTCAACGATACCGGCGAATACCTGGACGCCTGCCGCGCCGCCCTGGGAGAACCGGAGGCGGGCTGGGTGGGGCTCCTCTACTCCCGCTCCAGCTGGGTGAACGGCAATATGGAGGTGGAACGCTCCCTTATCAAGGCGCTGGAAGAGCGGGGACTGGGTGTGATCCCGGCGTTTTTCTATTCCATAAAGGACGCCAACCTGGGGAACAGGAGCGGCGCCGAGGTCATCGAGGAATACTTTGTCCGGGACGGGAAACCTCTGGTGCGGGGCATCATCAAGCTCTCCTCCTTCTTCCTGGCCGGCGGCGGGAGGAACGGCGGCGAACAGGACGCCCCGGCCGGGGCGGAGCTGATGAAGCGCCTCAACATCCCCCTGTTCTGCCCGATCATCTCCCACTACAAGGACGCGGACCAGTGGCTGGCCGACCCTGAGGGGCTGGGCCGCCAGGCGGGGTGGAGCATCGCCATGCCCGAGTTCGAGGGGGTCATCGAGCCGATGGTGATCGGGGCCTCGCGGGGCGCGTCCAATCCGGAGGACGAACGCTACGAACCCCTGCCCGACCGCATCGACCGCTTCGCCGCACGAGTGGCCGCCTGGCTGCGCCTGGGGAGCAAACCGGCGGCCGAGCGCAAGGTTGCCTTCATCCTCCACAACAACCCCTGCGTTTCGGTGGAGGCGAGCGTGGGAGGCGGGGCTCACCTGGACACCCTGGAGAGCGTGGCCCGCATCCTGGCCGCCATGCGCGACGCTGGGTACGCCGTCGATCCGCCCGCGGACGGCAAGGCCCTCATCGACGGGATCATGGACCGCAAGGCGGTGTCGGAATTCCGCTGGACCACGGTGGAGGAGATCGCGGCCAAGGGGGGCGCCCTGGATCAACTGGAGGTGGAACGCTACCTTCCCTGGTTCGAGGAGCTGCCGCAAGCGACCCGCAACCGCATGATCGAAGCGTGGGGAAACCCGCCCGGCGAAGAAAAGGAGGGCGTGCCGGCGGCCATGGTCCTGGACGGCCGCATACTGGTAACAGGGGTACGCTACGGCAACGCCGTGGTCTGCGCCCAGCCCAAGCGGGGGTGCGCAGGGGCGCGCTGCGACGGCCAGGTGTGCAAAATCCTCCACGACCCGGATGTGCCGCCTCCCCACCAGTATGTGGCCACCTACAAGTGGCTCTCCCGGGAATTCGGCGCCGATGTTCTGATCCACGTGGGCACCCACGGCAACCTGGAGTTCCTGCCGGGCAAGGCCACCGGCCTCTCCTC
>CAZHVY010000042.1:0-27589 GCA_964536305.1 uncultured Geobacter sp.
CCCGACTACCCCCGCCAGAGGTACGTCAACTACAGGTTTGCGGATTCGGGTTAATACGTATCTCTGTATTTCCAGTTTTGGAACTTTTCATACTCAATTTCATCGTCGTAACTACCGCCATCGTCTCCATATTTATTGCGGAGCCATGTGTCATAGCCTTTTTTGTCGGCCCTTCTTATATCTTCTACTGGGTGGCAGTCTGTGCAGGCTATTTCTACATCTTCTGCGCTCTCTTCATAGAGGGTATCATAGTGCAAGTGATGTACTTGTAGTGATTTGGTCTTTCCGCATTGCTGGCATTTTCTGCCAAGTAGTTTGAATGCTCGCTCTCTTTTTTTCTTCCACTCTGGCGAGCGAAGGTAAGTTTGATAGTCGCTATAGTTACTCTTCGGCCCAAGAGATAAATCTTCTTTAGCAGGGGCGAACAATGGAAGCTGTTTCATATTTTTGTCCTGGTGTAACAAGCGCAATACCATCAACTTTAAACATTTTTACGTAAGGTGTTTTGTTCTTGTTGAATTCGTAAAATCGTTGTTCTGCAAGCTCAATATATCTCAGAACAAGGGGGTTTTTTGTTAATGGAAACCTTACGTTGTCTAGCGATAAGCCTTCATATGCGCGCGATGGGTCAGGAAGAAATAGTATTTCCGGCTCGTTATCCGGATGCGGCGTCAAATCTACGAGCTTACCGTTGGTTTGACGCCAAACTGCGTGAAATACGAACTCTAAGAGGACGCGAGGCCATAGGTATATGTACCAGCCAAATTGAACGTATCCTCCGGCAGCCTTGACATGATTTTCCACGTTACTGAAACACTCATGTGCTGTTTTTCCTGGAAACGGAGTCACCGGAATAAACTCCGGCGCCCCTCCGGGAACAACTCGCCGGGCGTGCTTAATGATGGTTTCCGAGATTGATAACGGAGTTTGTGTGTTCACGTTTTGATTTGCCCAAGGACAAGCCGGGCATGTTCCGTGTCCATGTTTATCGACAAACTATAACAGGAAAGTTGACAAATGAAAATTGATTTCCAGGCAACTAAGCAAAATATGGTGAATGCGGGCCTTAATTTGACCAGATGGGGCAAGTTGAGAGGATTTGCTCCACCGACGTTATTGCGGGTTCTCCAGGGCAGATACCCGGCTCGCTCAACCGGGGAGAAGTACGCGAATATTATTAATGCTTTGAGGCTGGAAGGTTATCTGGTTGAGTCTCGGGACGAAACGGATCGGGCTGCATGAAGATGATTTTCCACCATGTAGGAGGATATATGAAATCGCACGAGGCTATGGACAGATGCATAGGGCGGCACAGGCTGGCAGTGGCAAAGGCCCTCCATAAGAGCGCCGCGCTGGTATCCAAGTGGCAGGAACCAACTGCTGATTTTACCGATTCGGGCACACTGAACCCGATAGATCGTCTTGAGACGATTATCAATGCCACCTTGCATGAGGGCCAGAACAAAGAAGACGCGACCGCGCCGATTGCCTACCTGGCGCACAAGTTCGGCCTGACTGTTATTCCCCTCCCTGAAGCAATTTCCACGATGAGAGATGTAGTTGTCCAGACACATAGGTCCATTAAAGAGTTCGGAGAGTATATCACCGCGTTTTCGGAGGCTATCGAGGACGGCCGGATTTCTCCCCTGGAGCGCCGCCGCATAGAGCTCGAGGGACTTCAGACGATCCAGCATATAGCGGCTGTTCTTCAGATGATTGGCAGAGATTAAGGGCCACATCCCGGAGCAGCAGAGGACCGGGACGGAGGGGTAATAGGATGGGAAATCTCCCAACAATATCAAGAAACGTAATTACTGTGCGCGTATTCGGCGTCAAGATTTTTGAGATCCTTTGGGGCGGGATTCCCAGCGATACGCTGCGCTATCAACAAAAAGAACCTATCCGCGCCAAATCTGTATCGATGATCAAGGGTGGCGTTTTTCCTTCTGCATCGGTTGGGCAAGAATGCCGTCCTTGCTGGTTTCGTTCTCGAGTCGCTCAACCGTCCACTTCCAAGCTTCAAGAGTGTCATCAAGAAGAGATTCAGGCTCCAATTCATTATTAAATATGCTCTTTCAAAAACAAAAGCCTGCCCGGCAAGACCAGGGCAAAGGAGGGACGAAAATGGCTGTTGAACGATGGAAAGCTTTTCTCAATGAAGTATTGCCGGACAAAACCGAGCAGGCTGAATTCGTCCGGCTGCTCAGAAAAGCAATTACCGGATCACCGGTTGAATTTCTTGCCCTTAACAATTTGGGAAGGAAACCAGCGAGGCTCTTCATAGAACCTATCGTGTCTGGCGATAGGATATCGGGGAATCTGGCCGTTAACGACGTAAGAAAGGTGGCTCGTTGAGGTTATTTCGATACGTTTTTCGTCGAGGAGTTCTTTCAGGGCGTTGATGCCATCCAGAGAACAATGAAACCAGCAATGAATGTTTTTGTTTTCTATCTCCATGGAAGCATCGCCAGTAAAGCCCGGTATTTCTGAAAGGTTTACAAAGGTTAGACCATCACCTTTGTCGTTAAGCATTTTTATTACGGCGCTTTTGATTGATTTAACCATCTTCCCTTCCTCCTGTCGGTTTTTTGGTGATGCATGGTAGCCGCCACTATAGCAGTGCGGGGAAGGGATTAAAACTATTTTAAGGTTGCAAGCAGGTCGGAGGCGTGACGATGGGTTCCGCTGAATTCAACATCCTCGAAGAGAAAATAGACGCTCTGGACAAGAAGATCGACCGGATATTGAACACGTTCGGCCTCCGTGAGCAGTTGAGCCTGGAGGAGCGGCACAAGGTTGATGTGATGAGCAAGATGTCGCTGGAGGACCTGAAGGCGCAAAGCCGGGCGATTTCCAGAGAGATGAGGAGGAAAAAGCGATGACTCTGAATGAGCTGCTGAAGATGATTGACGAAGCACAAGAGTGCCGTATCGGGCTTCAGGGCAAATCTCGCTATGTGTCTCTGCCGGTGTCTAAATTCCTGCTTCGCAAGCGGGCGGATGATTTGATCACTGCCGGTGTATCTGTTGAGTTTTGCGATTACGATCATGGCAAGACTCTCTATGTGGAGAGTGGGCTGTGAAGGGGCGGCGGCTGGGTAATCTCCTGATGTGGCTGGTGTGTTTCGCCCTGTCGTTTGCCTGTGGCCATGCCTGCGTGCAGGCCATCGACGCGGACCAGGAGCGATACGAGCTGGCCCCTTCGGCCCGCGCCGGGATTGTCGCCAGATGGTGAGAGTTGGTGGATGCGGGGCGGCGTTCCCTCCTACGCCGTGGGGCGGTTCAGCCAGCCGCCCCGTTCCCGCGCTTTTTCTTTTGCGGGCGTCTATCCCCTACGCTTGCAATGCCTTGTCGAGCCGCCGTTTTACAAGGGGCGGGGGCTCGATGAGGGCTTCAGAAAGGTAATGCCGTGATGCTTCCGACTACCTGGCAGATTCTGCGCCGACATCCGTATCTGTTGCCGTTATTGCTGGTGGTCCTGCTGAATGTGGCCGCTGGTTATGTGTGGCAAGGCCTGAAGCGTTTTGGCCGCTGGCTGAAGGGCCATGTTGTGGCAGACGAAGAGCTTTCCCGCCGCCTGGATGCGGTTGACCAGGAGCTGGAAGAACTGGAGCAGCATCCTTGCCGGGGTTGCGGCAGTTATCGCTATGGGTGTGATGAGTATTGTACCCGGTTGCTCAGGTGGGAGATGAGGCTGTGAGTGAGATGGGGTATTGCCGGCCCATGAGTGCAAAGATATCACCCCGGCAGTGCGAGATTAATCGCCGCCGGGAGCGCTTTCCGTGCCAAGGCTGCGCCGGCCTGGAGGATGTCACGGTGATAAATCTGGAGGAGATGGTTATGTCGACGGCAACGAAGGAATCACCACCGGGCCGCAAAGGCCGCCATTTGTTGTGCAGCGTTCCCGGATGCGGGAAGATCCGGGTAAAGGATGGTCTTTGCAAGGCGCACTATAACGAACAACGGAAGGCTGCGGCACTGACAGTTGCGGCGCCTGTCGATAAGAGCCCGCTTTCGGTCTTGCTCCCTCCGTCTGAGCCGGCCGTTAGCGGCTATTTCCTGAATTTGTCGGATTTTCCTGAGCTGGCTGTATGGCTGAAGGAGGTGTGCGAGGAGAATGATATTCCCCTTGCCATTATCGGCTTGCTGGAGGCCCGGCGCCAGGGCCTGCTGTTACCGAAGGGCGCCTGATATGAAGGGCCTGTCTTCTCTTCCTGGCCTTGAGGCTCACCGGATCGTTCCCGAGGAAAAGACACCTGCGTTTGACAATGAGCGGGCGGTCCGGTTGGTGTCGGATGCCGTTTCATTGCTGGAGTCTCTGTATCCTGCAGGCGGGCTGGAATGGCTGCGGGAGAATCGCAGGGACATTATTGATCATCTTAAGGCCGCGGCAGAGAGGCTGGACAATGCCGCGGCGGGTGAAAAGCTGGCGGAGTTTACAGCGGCGTTGAAGCACTATACGGAGTGCTACAAGAGGGCTTTCGAGGTCTATAACGGGCGACCGCCGGTTATTGAACGCCAGAAGGGGCTGTTTTCCTGATGGGCTATGCATTGGAAGAACTGGGACCGGATAAGTGCCGGGAAATAGCGGAAGGGCTGTTCAAGGTCGAGAAGATGTACGGAGGGGTGAAGCTGCATGGTTTCTGCCCCATTCATGGCGACAAGAAGAGCAGTTCATTTGTCTACCATTTCGTCGAGGACTGGTTCAAGTGCAAGTCGTGCGGGGCGGGGGGTGACCTGGTGACGTTATGGCAGGAGGTCACAGGCAAGGGGTTCCGGGATTTCAAGGAAGAATTCGGGGCTGGTGAGATGTCAACCGGACAAAGAAAACCCGGCAGAAGCCATTCTGCGAAGCCGCCGGGGGACGTAATTGACGAAAGTGGCTGGGAGCAGCAGCGTCTGCCTGATGTGTTCGTGCCTGAAGAGGTCCTTGATGCCCTCCCGCCCCTCCCGGCGGAGCGGATCGCGGATCTCAGGGAAAAGAGATGCTGGTCCCCCCAGGTCATCGAGATCCTGGATCTGCGGGAGTACACGGACCCGAAAGGCATGAAACGGATTGCCATCCCGATTCGTGACGACCAGGGCCGCCTGTGCAATATCCGGCTGTATCAGCCGGGCGCCGGCCAGTTCAAGGTGATTTCCTGGTATGACGCCAAGTGCCAGGCCTGCGGCGGCAAGTGGAAGGCATCAGTTGACGGAAAGAGCAAAAAGAAGATCTGCAAGGAGTGCGGGGCGCTGCCGAACGATTACGGCCGGACCCGGCTCTGGCCTCCTCCGTCGCAGTGGAAGCAGGGCCTGCTCTGGATTTGCGAGGGGGAGCCCGACACGATTTGCGCGTTGTCACAGGGTCTGAATGCGGTCACCCAGACCGCCGGCTGCGGGACGTGGCGCGATGAGTTTTCCAGGCTGATGGCGGGTCGCGATGTGGTGATTGCCTATGATGCCGACCACGCCGGTTTCAAGGGCGCCCATGCGGCGGCAGCATCTATCGCGCAGCAGGCCAAGAGCGTGCGAATGCTGGTATGGCCCAGGATGATGGGGGAGAGTGGTGGCTAATCCCTCCCCGCCATCCCATTATCCGAAGAATCACGGTCAGGATCTGACTGACTGGTTTGCCAGGCATGGCCGAAGCGTGTCCGCTCTTCTCGACCTGCTGGCTCACGCCCTGGTTATCGAGCGGGAGGAGGAACCTGAGAGGCCTGCTTCAGTGGAGCGGTTTTTCCGCGGCAGGAAGTTCATGCCTGCGCTGTTGGCCAGGGCGATTATGGATGACCTGGACGTGGTGGCGGACCCGTTGACCGGCCTGGTTTATCGCTGGGAAGGCCGATTCTGGGAACAGTATGATTTGTCTCACATCAGGAGCAAGGCGCTGCAAATGCTCCAGGACGAGGGGAATTCGGCCAAGGCCGCGGACGTGGCGAACATGATTCGAGATCTGTCGACATTGCCGCTCGGGCGAAAGATGAACGACCATGCGGACCTTATCTGTCTGAGAAGCGGGATGTTCAATCTGCGGACCGGAGAGCTGTTGCCGCATGCGAAGGATTTCTACGCGACCTACATGCTGCCCATAGATTTCGACCCGAAGAACATACCGGACTGCCCGACCTGGAAGCGCTGCCTGGAGCAATGGATCATCGAGATGGCGGCGATCCGGGAGGCGCAGAAGTTCGCGGGCTACTGCCTGACGCGCGAGACACGATACGAGCGCATGTTGATACTGTTCGGTCCTGGCGGCGACGGCAAATCGACCTTCATGAATATCCTGCGGGCGCTGGTGGGGCCGGATAACTGCTCTCATATCCCCATGGGCCGTCTGGAGGATCAGTTCTATCTATCCCGCCTGGTGGACAAGCTCATCAATATGTCGACCGAAATCGAGGCGAAGGCGATGCAGTCGCAGGAAATCAAGGCGATTGTCTCCGGTGACCCGATTTCGGCGGCTTTCAAGAATCAGACGCCATTCGATTTCGAACCTTTCTGCAAGCTCATTTATTCTACGAATCGCCTGCCCAAGATGCTGGACAATTCGGACGGCTTCTTCCGCAAAATCATGATTATCAAGTTCGAGGGGCAGTTCGTGAAGAGCGGCACGGCCGATATCTTCCTGAAGGACAAACTGCTCGAGGAACTGCCGGGTATCTTCGCCTGGGCGCTGATGGGGCTGGTGGAGTTGCGGCAAGAGGGTTTCAGGGACACGGTGAGTATGCAGGCCAGCCTGCATGACTACAAGCGCATCAATAACAATGTGCTGTATTTCATCGAGCAACATCTGGAGGCGGACCCGTCGGCCAGGGAGGCTAAGGCGGAGGTCTACGAGCAGTACGTGAAGCGCTGCAAGGGGTGGAACCTGATGCCCCTGGGAGAGCCGCAGTTTCGTGTTGAATTCTCACGCCTATTGCGGGATGCCGGCATTCAGGTGAAAGACGGGAAGAAGGATGTGCCCATTGACAGCGTAGGCGGTACGAGGCGCGCAAATGCGTATTTGGGTTTTCGACTCGTCGACGAAAAGGCGGAGGTGGACGCTGGCGACCCCGCCCCTTTTCCCCTCCCCGCCGGAGGCCAATCATGAGAGCGTTTGCAAGGGTCGTGCCGACCGCAAAAATGGTTAGAGCAATGTCCGTGCCGTCCGGTCTTGTCCGGAGGGGGTGGACAAGGAAAAGCCTTGATAGACAAGGCATGGCGGGGTTTGTCCGGAATGTCCGGAGGTTTTTCTATTGCCTCACGTACGCGCGAGACTTTTTTCTTACGTCAAAAACAGTGGTGTTATTTCTCTTGGGATATAGAGAAAGAGCGGACAAGGCGGACAACGGTGTTAAATGACTGGATTCGTTAAATAAAAAATGTCCGGCAGGGGTGGACAAGCACCGGACAAGCCGGACAACGTAACAACGGAGGTATCATGTTGAGGATTGAGGTGAAGGGGTTGAAGGAAGCGATGGCCAATTTGAGTCCGAGCAAAGTCGAGAAGGCTGCACGCTCTGCCCTGAATAGGGTGAAGAACCAGGCCAAGACTGAGGCTGTGCGCACAATGTCCCGTACCTGGAACATCAGCCAGGGAAACCTGCAACGCAAGAGCTCGGGACGTGACCGCATCCATGTGTCAGGATTTGTTGGTTCGGATCTCACGGCTCATATCTATTTCATGGCTGGCGGGATATCACTGACGTACTTCGGCGCTACTGAGCTCCGCTCTCGTGGAAATACACTCGTTAAGATCAACCGCAAAGTAGGTAAGGCAGTGAGAAGCAAGCGCGAGGACCTTGGCGTCAAAGTACAACTGCTCAGGGGTGGGAAGACCGCCAGGCTGCGTGGTTTCCTGGCTGCTGTTGCTTACGGCAAGAGCGGAGCTCAGGGTTATCACTTAGGCGTCTTCGCGCGCCATGGAAAGCAAAGGACTCCCATATACGAGAGGAAGATGATCTCTGTTGCCACGATGATTCGAAAGCCGGAGGTCATAGAACCGTTGCAGAAGTTTATCGTTCAGAAGTTCGATGAGCGGTTTGCCCATGAACTCAAGCGGCAAGGCATGACTAAGTGAGCGGGTCCTTCCAGCAGGGGGCTGCATGCGGGCGACAAGGCTCCCAATAAACGTGCAGGTTCAGAGTTTTTCGAGTTCCGGAATATCGTAACACACTGATAAATCAGGGAGATTGCTGGATGGTCACGATCGAGAAAGCACTGCAGGTGGTAGTCAGAAGCGCGGCCTGGGAATGGATGTGCAACGAATATCTCCCGGCCGGGCCTGTCTGTCCAGGGTGTGGAACCGCCATCACCGGCGCCAGGGCGCTCCTGGCATTCCGCGACTGCGGCCAGGTCTACTGCGCCGGCTGCGGCAAACGGTTCCGGGCCACCTTCGGCACTCCAATCCATGAGACCAGCTGGCAGCCGGAAGAGTATCTACAGTGCCTCATCCTCCACCTGGCCGGCAAGAGCCCGTCGGCCATCGGCGCCCAGCTCGGGAAGTCAGGGCATGCCGTCCGCGACATGCTCGAACGGATCCGGTTGCGGCACGATCCGCCCCGGTCCCGGATGTCATCTCCTGGAATGCAGGCGTACAGCATGGGGATATAAAGGGCGCGCGGCGCGGAGGGGGAGGGGCGAGGAGACCGGCCCCCTGCAACTCACAGGAGACGATATGGAAATCACGGTAAACAGGCAGGACCTCATGCACTCGTTGGACAAAATCCTTGCCGCGGTGGCGAGGAGATCGCGGATGGAGATATTGTCGCACATTCAACTGGCCGGCATCGCCGGCGGAGGCCTCCGCCTTTCGGCAACTGACCTGAGAGTCCACGCGACTGCTGAATGCCGGGCTGATATTGATTCTCCGTCCGCCTGTGCCATACCAGCCGAAAAACTTCACGGCATTGTTAACAGCATCGACGCCGAACTCATAACAATGTCGCTTGGTGATACCATGACCATGGAAATTGCCGGAGACAGCAGAAAATACAGCGTATCATGCCTGTCGGCAGAAGAATTCCCGGACTTTCCGTCCATCCCCGCGGATCCGACGCACATCTGCGGCGGAGCGCTTCCGGACCTGATAACCGCCGTACAGCATGCTTCCTGCCGCGATGAATCCAAATTCCACCTCTGCGGCGTGCATTTAATCAGCGAAGGTGGAAAATTAACCGCGGTTGCCACCGATGGTCACCGCATGGCGCTTGCCGCCAAAGAACTCCTCAACTTCGATAACCGCATCAACCCGGGCATAACCATTCTCACCCCCGCCTGCAAGCTCATATCAGCCATCACTGGAGAAATAGAGTACCGAATGGCTGAAGACGGCAACAACATCCACCTCACCGGCGGAGGCCTCGGACTCGCAGTCCGGCTTCCTGAAGGGCAATATCCCGCGTTCCGCAGAATATTGCAGGATGATCTCAAGCACGCATTCACGGTGTCCGCGAGTGACTTTGCGGCAGCAATCGAAGCGTGCGGCGTCATGACAGAAGGCGAATACAAGGGTGTTCGTCTGGCAATGTCTGAAGATACTCTCACCGTTTCCGCCATCTCCCGCGTAGGAGTGGCATCCGCCACTATTCCTGCCATGGGAGATCCGGGCCTCGACATCATGGTCAACTCGAAGTTTCTACTACAGTCGGTCAAATCCATGCGCGGCGAACTATTCGTAAAATACAATAACGCACTTTGCCCCTTAATGCTGATACCGGTAGATCACGGGCCATGGGATGAACGGGTGGAAATCCTGATGCCACTCAGAGACGGACTCTCAGCGGGCGCCGGATCGTAAGACGTAGCAGGCCGCCTGGGGCGAATTAATGCAAAACAACAAAGCGCTCGAAGGATAAAAAATAGAGAAAGGAAACGCCATGTCAGATTTCTTGCCGGTTTACAACTTCCCCCCCACGAAATTCGTCGAAGAAAACACCCTCGGCGACCAACTCGACCACGTCATGTCCGAGGACCTCGAAGTTCTGGAAATCGTCCAGATGAAATACGAAGACCTCGAAGAAGCCTGCAAGGACGACCACCTTCTCGAGGAAATGGTCGACAAAACCCAGTCCCTGGAAACCTTCTGGCGGATCATGGAGAAAAAACACGGTCAGGAGTACGTCCAGGGTCTGTTCGCAAAGGTCAAGAACAAATGCCGGACAAAGGGATACTACGGTGACTGAAATCACCATTCTCATCATCGGCATAGGAATCGGCTATTTCTGGGCCATGTGGCGCGTAGACAACATCCGCATCAACGGCATGAAGGTTTACACGACAGTCAATGCAAAGGAATTCTGGGAACAGGCGGAAGCATGGAAAAAGCGACAGGATGGTGGACCGTCGTGACCGCCTTCACCTGGATAATAACCATCATCAGCCTGATCGGCGTCGTGCTCAACATCCGCCAGGACCGGCGCTGCTTCTACCTGTGGACCGTAACCAATACATCCTGGCTGGCGGTCGACTTCAATAAGGGCCTGCATGCCCAGGCCGCCATGTTTCTCGTCTATCTGGTGTTATCGGTATGGGGAATCTACTCGTGGAAAAAGAAATAACCATGCAGATAGAAAAGTGGGAAACCGGCCGGCTCTCCCCCTACGCCCGCAGCCCGAGAAAAAACGACCATGCTGTCAAGGCAATGGTTAAGGCAATTAGGACCTACGGATTCCGAGTTCCCCTCCTGGCCCGTTCGGACGGAGAAATAATTGATGGCCATCTACGGCTCAAGGCCGCTAAAGCTGCCGGTCTTACCGAAGTTCCAGTCATCTCGGTCGATGATCTCACCGAGACGCAAATCAAAGCGTTTCGCATCAGCATCAACCGCATGGCTGAACTTGCGGAATGGGATCTCGACCTCCTGAAGCTGGAGCTTGAAAACCTCAGTGCAATGGATTTCAGCCTTGACCTGACCGGTCTCGACGATGCCCTGGTCGAAAAACTCCTTGGCAACATCAGCCCCACCGAAGGGCTCACCGATCCCGATTCGGTGCCGGACCTGCCTGTTGAGCCTGTTACCCGACCAGGAAACATGTGGTTGCTCGGGCACCATCGTCTGCTTTGTGGAGATTCAACCAGCATAGACTGCATGCAGCGACTACTTTCGGGAGAGCATGCCGATCTGGTGTTCACAGATCCTCCCTACAATGTCGATTACAAGGGAGGCACGAAGGAGGCCCTGACAATAAAGAACGACAAAATGAAATCATCAGATTTCTACCAGTTTCTTTACAACTGCTTTGCCGCCGCAGCTGCCGTTTGCCGACCTGGCACACCCATCTACGTCTGTCATTCGGATTCTGAAGGTATCAACTTCAGACAGAGCCTCATCGATTCCGGCTGGCTGGTAAAATCCTGCCTGATATGGGTTAAGAACCATTTCAAACTCGGCCGCATGGATTACCACATGCGGCACGAGCCCATCCTTTACGGATGGAAAGCGGGAGGTCCGCACAAGTGGTTCGGTGGACGGAAGCTCTCCACGGTACTAGAAGAAATGCCGGGACTCGTAATTACCCCGAACGATGCCGGCGCCGAAATGATGTTCAGTGATGGCGAGCGCTTTTGTACCATCCAGGTTCCGTCCTACGAGATTCTTGCCGCCAGTGATGACACCACGACCACCATCTGGAAAGTGAATAAGCCCCTCAAGAGCCCCGATCACCCGACGACCAAGCCTGTCGACATCCCGAGGAGAGCGATTGTCAACTCTTCGCTTAACGGCAACAACATCCTAGACCTGTTTTTAGGCTCCGGATCGACGCTGATTGCTTGCGAAATGTCTGGCCGCATCTGTTACGGCATGGAACTCGATCCAAAATATTGCGACGTAATCGTCAAGCGCTGGGAGCAATTCACGGGAAGGAAGGCGGAGCTTGCCAATTGAGCGACAAACTTGATGCCATCATCAAGCAGAAAGAGCAATTGCTCAAAATCGGCCTCGCCAAGGCAATGCAATCATACCAAATGGACAACAGCATTGAAAATCTGCGAAGAATGCAGGCGGCCGAGAAGGCGCTTGCCGAAATCCAGGCAAACAATCCCGATTCTTCCGGAGACCCTGAAGGTGCTCTTGCCGTGAAAGAAACCGAACTGACAGCCGCCCGCGACGCCGCCCTCGAAGCCGTCCAGGCCAAGCCCACCGGCGCCAACCGCAAGGCATACCGCAAGGCCTGCCGTGATCTGGAAGAGTTCCTGCGCGCCAGACAGGAGCCCGGCTCAGCGGAGCGGATATTCTCCTCCATTCTCGATGTCGTCCACTACCTCGACCAGGAAGGCTGGAAAATATCCAAAACCACCGCTTACGACCATTGGAAGCGCGAAGGGAAAATCAAGGCCCGCCCCCAGGGCGGTTTCACCATCTCGGCGGTCCAGGAATACGCCCGCCTCCACCTGCAGCGCAAGGACGGCGCCAGCGGCAACGGAGACCTCCAGTCCCAAAAGGTCGCCGCCGAAGTCCGCCGGATCCTGAGCGATGCCGAAATGCGAGAGCTCAAGCTCCGCACTGCCCTGGGCGAACTGATGCCGAAAAGCCAGGTCGAGATAGAGCTCGCCGAGCGGGCTGGCAATCTCAAGACCTACTTTGCCGCCGTCTTCCGCAGTTCCGCCGGCAGAATTATCAAAATAGTCAAAGGGGACCCGCAAACCGCCGCGGAGCTGATTTCCTTCCTGTTGGGGCTGAATAAGAAGGCGTTCGACAATTACAGCAGGCCGATCGAGGGAATAGAGGAAGAGGAAGAGTAGCGGCCAAGATTTGAGCGGCTTGTCCACTCCAGCCTGCGTTATGCTACCGGCAAAAAAAGCGGAATAACTCAATGTCCAATCTCGCCGAAAAATACGACTGGCTCCCGGCGCCGCCGCCCCGGAGATTCAAACTCCTCCCGGGCGAAATAGCGGTCATGCGCGCGCGGCCGGAACAGACATGCAGCCAGTGGGCGCACGGCAACCGCTACGTTGCCGTCGGCGCCATGCCCGGCCCCTATGACATCGACGTCACCCCCTACGCCCGCGGCCTGCTCGACGCCTTCTCCCTCGAATACCTCCTCGAGCTGTTTCTGTGCGGCGGTTCCCAGTCCGCCAAGACCGCCATCATGCACACCTGCTGGGGCTACGCCCAGGAGACCGAACCCGACCAGGCCCTCATCGTCATGCAGGACCGGGATACCGGCAGCGAAACCATCAACGACCGGCTCATCCCCATGATTCACAACACACCCACGCTCCGCAAACTGCGCACAAAAAACCCCGACGACATCGCCCACCGCCGCATCCGGCTGCGCAACGGCGCCGTCACCTACCTGGCCTGGTCCAACTCCGAAGGCCGTCTCGCATCCAAGCCCATGCGCTACGGCTTCGCCGACGAGGTGGACCTCTGGCCCGAGGCTGCCATCACCCGCTTCCGCGCGCGTTTCCGCACCTACGAAGCCTTGCGCATGTCCAAGATCATCGAGGCCTGTACCGCGTCAACCGCCGCCGGCCGCATCTGGCAGGCGCAAAAGCAGGCCCAGGCGATATGGGATTTCTACGCCGTATGCCCATTCTGCGGACATTCCCAGGCGATCAAGTTCGGCCAGGTGCGCTGGCCCGAAAGCATCATCGACCCCGCCGACCTCGCTGAAAAGGGCATCGCCTGGTACGAATGCGAAGGCCGCGGCTGCCGGTGGGATGAAGACGACCGCGACCAAGCCGTCACCCTGGGAGCGCAGGTCCACGACCCGCCGCACTCCTTCCACGGCTGGCGGCCCCGCGAAGGCTCGCTCCGCTCCCCGCGGCCGGCCAAGATCTGGGCGCACATCCCGCCCCTCATCTCCCGCTTCGTCGACTTTCACAAGGTAGCGGCCGCCTACCTGGAGATGCAGCTCCGCCCGACACCGGCCAACACCGTCTATTTCTGGAACGACTGCCTGGGGCTGCCGGTCCCCGAGGATGCCGACGGCGACCTCCCGCGCGAAACCGAGCTCTACAAAACCCGGCGCGAAACCTACGCCCCCGAAGGGGCCGGCTGGACCGTCCCCCTGGCCGCATGCCTCCTTACCGCCGACGTAGACGTCCAGAGCAACCGTCTCGAATGCGAGGTAGTCGCCTGGGGTCCCGGAGACGAATGCTGGGGCCTGCAATACAAGTCCTTTCACGGCGACCCGCTCAAGGACGATCCGCTCTCCGCGGACACCGGAGTATGGGCGCAGCTGCACAACTTCCTGCAGAACGAACGCTTCCGCCACGAATCCGGCGTCGACCTGCGCATCGCCGCCGCCGGTGTCGACATCGGCTTCGCCGCCCGCCGCGTCGCCAAGTTCGTCAGCCGTGACCGGCGGCGTTACATCGCCCACAAAGGGAGCAACAACCCGGCCGATCCGTTCGTCCCGCGCAAGCCCAGCAAGAGCAAGCACGGCGTAGCGTTCTACCTGCTCGGCGTCGCCGAAGGCAAGGACACCCTGTTTGCCTGGCTCGCCAGCGCCGACGGCGCCGGCCGCCTTCACTTCCCGCAGCACTACGACTTCGAATGGTTCAGGATGCTCTGCGCCGAACACCCCGTCCGCGAGAAAGACCGGCGGACCGGCAAAATGGTCAGCGTCTGGAAACTCCGCGAAGGCTACACCCGCAACGAGGCCCTTGATATCAGGGTCGGCAACATGGCGGTGAGGGAGATACTGAATCCGAATTATGAAGCCCTGCGTCTAGCCATGCTGCACCAGCCGCAATCAAGGCAGGCGCCTGCGCCGACCGGCAGGCCGCAGGCGCCCAGGTTGCCGTCTTGGTTCCGGAACAGGGGGTGACCATGAAGAAAGTGATAATAATCGATAAATTGCCGGAGCTTGAGAAGGGAAGGGGACAATAATGGAAAAACCCCGGGTCTACAGGAAAACATCCATGCTCACTGTGCAAGAGGTATGTAAACGGATGAGTTGCAGCCGCCGCCACGTCTACAACCTCATAGAACGCGGCGAGCTACCGGCGTTTCGGTATGGGGGGATTCGCGGGCTGAGGGTGCCCGAAACAGGGGTTGAGGAATTCATTACTCAGCGCATGGTGGACCCCGGCGTATGATGAGTGCCGGATTACGTGCGGTGTTCGTCCATGAAATCCCCAGCCGCCCTGGCCAGAAAAGAAGACCGGTTCATCCCATGTGCCGAAGCATACTCATCGATGCGCCTCAACAGGTTTTCCGGAAGGGTGATGTTCACCCGCTTCGCCCTTGTAGATATCCGTGAAAGGTCGATATCAACCAGCATCCACACCCCGCCTTCATATTCCGGATTTCCCGCCAGCTTCTCCAGGGGCGTAGGCGCCGGAATCTCTCCCGCTTCTCCGTGAAAATGGCATTCCGCCGCCGCCTGGATATTCCCCGGCAGATCCTCCCACCTGTCCGCAGCCGAAAAACACCCCGGAAAGTCGGGGATGGTAACCCCGTGGCAATGCCTGTCGTCTCCCACGTGGACATAGACCGGATACAACATGTTTTTTTACCTCCATTTCCAACCGGCTTGCTGGTAGATGCTTTTCAGGGTCCCTGTCGGCAGGTCCTTCTTTGGGTGCGGCACCGTCACCTTGCCCGGTTTTTCCGAAGGGTCAAAAAAAACTTCAAAAAAATGCATCATACGAAAAAAAGTTGTGCACCACGTGCACGAGGCGCACAAGGCGCATGACGTGCATGACTTCCCCTCTCTTTTTTGCCATCCTCCCCCCATGGCAATCTTCACCATCACTGAAATCGAAGCTCAGATCGCCGCCTACAAAGCGGCGCTCCTCGCTGTTGCCGGCGGCAAGAGCTACCGCATGGCGAATGGCGCAACTGATCGCACTTGGACCAGCGAGGATATTGCCGAAATCCGCAAAACCCTCGAATGGCTCGACAGCGAGCGCCAGAAGGTCATCATCGGCGCTGGTCCGCAGATCCTCGTAGGGAGGCCCAGACGATGAGCGGAGCGCGTATCGGCAGGACATATCTCAACCCCCGTTCCCAATCCGCTTACCACAAAGCCATGGGCTGCATGGTTTCCCGCGCCGGCGGCGGTTCCATGGGCACCATGTCCAACTGGTCGCCCCGCCGCGTCACCTGGCCGGAGGAAGCCCGCCAGCGCGAAGCGGTTGCCACCAGGGCCAACGATCTGGCGCTCAACAACGCCCATGCGGCGAGCCTTATAGATTCCATTTCCATCAACACTGTTGGCGTCGGCCTCTGGCCGCAGTCCAAACCCAACCACAAGCGCCTTGGCATCTCCGAACCCCAGGCCCGCGAAATCGGCGAGCAAATGGAATGGGAATTCGAGCAATGGTCCCGCGAGGCGGACGCCACAGGCGCGACCCCTGAGACCGCCACCGCCGACTTCTACGGCATCCAGTTCCAGAATATCTGGGGCATGATGGTCAACGGCGAATTCATCAACCTTCCCCTTATGCTCGATGTTCCCGGCCGCCGTTATTCCCTGGCCCTGCAGACCGTGGACCCCATCAGGCTCCGCACGCCCCTGGGCATGATTGCCGTCAGGGATCTGCGTGACGGCATCCGTTCCGGTGCGCGCGGCGAGCCCACGGGCTACTTCCTCGCCGACCCGGAGGACGGCCGATTCAGCAACTCGCTGGACCTGCGGCAATTCCACGAGATAAAACCGGCCAGCGGGCACCGGCCCAACATCATCCACCGCTTCCACAAGAAGATGCCCGAACAGAACCGGGGGCTCTCCATTCTCGGTCCCGGCATGAAGTTCTTCCGCGACATGTCCGACTATCTCGACTTCGAGCTGGTGGGCGCTATCGTAGCCGCCAGTTTCCCCGTCTTCATCAGTAAGGGCGCTTCGCAATATGACGCCGTCGAGCAGTTCGGACAAAAAACAACGGAGACCGACCCGACCTGCTACCAGGAGGTTGCGCCTGGCCAGGTCCTGTACGGCAATTATGGCGAAAAGCCGGAGATTCTCAAAAGCGACCGGCCGGGCAACTCGTTCCCGGTGTTCGTCGAGACCATCCTCCGGGCCGTGGGCGCCGCTGCCGGAATGCCCTACGAAGTCATCGCCAAGGACTTCAGCAAGACCAACTACTCCAGTGCGCGCGCCGCCCTCGAAGAGGCCTGGCGTGTGTTCGGCATGTACCAGGACTGGCTGGTGACCCGCTTCTGCCAGGTTGTTTGGTCCATGGTTTTCGAAGAAGCCTGGCTGCGCGGTTATATCCGTCTCCCCAAGGGCGCCCCGGATTTCTACCAGGCACGGGCCGAATGGACCGCCGCCAGCTGGGTCATGCCCGAACGCACCAACCTCGACCCGGTCAAGGAAATCACCGCCGCCATCCTCGGCAAACGGAACAACATGCTCACCGATGCCGAAAATGCGGCCAAGCGCGGCAAGGACTGGGAGTCCATCTACGAGCAGCGGGCCAGGGAGAGGAAAAAGGCCAGGGAGCTGGAGCTCCCGGACGACGGCGACGCGAGCAAGCCGACCGTTACCAGGTCCTCCACCGCGGCGGACGAACCTCCCGCCGGAGACGATAGCAACCAGGAGGCCGCATGAGAAACCTGCGCATCGCGGAGCTGATTCTGAACCGCCCGCTCATGATATCCGAAGCCAAGCTCAACACCATTCTGCACATTCTCGGGCCGCGCTTCAACCTCGACATGTCAGGCTTTCCGGAGGTGGAAGCCGCCCAGATAAGCGATCGCGAACGCTCCCGGGCCGGATACCGCGCTCAGGGCGGCCTGGGCGTCATCGGCATCCATGGCCCCCTGCTGCACCGGGTCCTGGCCTCCGAGTATCCCAGCGGCGGCCCTTCGAGCTATTCCGATATCCGCCGGGCCTTCGACCTGGCCATGGTGGATGACGACGTGCAGTCCATCGTGCTGGACATCGATTCCCCAGGCGGGGAGGTATGCGGGGTTTTCGACCTGGCCGACCATATCTTCAACGCGAGGGGAACCAAGCCCATCACCGCGATTGTCAACGAATCCGCCTTTAGCGCCGCATATGCCCTGGCTTCATCGGCGGACCGCATCATCCTGCCCCGCACCGGCGGGGTCGGCAGTATCGGGGTCATCGCCACCCATGCGGACCTGTCCCGGGCCGAAGAGTCCGCGGGCATCACCGTCACCCATGTCTACGCCGGGGCCCGCAAGGCGGACTTTTCGCCCCATTCGCCCCTCTCTCCCGAGGCGCTCGGGGTGCTGCAGGAGAGCGTCAACGACACATATGAGATGTTCGTCGACCTGGTTGCCCGGAACCGCCGCATAACCACCCAGGCGGTTCGGGAAACCGAGGCCGGCATCTATGAAGGCAAAAAGGCCGTAAGAGCAGGGCTCGCCGATGAAGTCGCCCCGGTGGACGCGGCCATGGCAAAAGCCCGGCGCCCGCGCGCCCGGCGCATCATATCCGCTCAGGCGGGGAAGGAGAACAAAACGATGACGATTGAAGAATTGAGAAACGAAAACCCCGGCCTGGTGGCTGAAATAGAACAGGCCGCCCGGTCGGGCATGGTGGCTCAGGCCGCCGCGACCCAGGCCACGGCTGAAGCCGTAGCGGCTGAACGGTCCCGCATCCTGGAGCTGCACGCAGCCACCCACGGCGAAGAGGCAGGCGACAAGTTCGCCGCCGTGGTCTCTGCCGGGCTCGACGCCGGCCAGGCAAAGGCCCTGGGGATCACCATCGGGGCGGCGGCAACCCTCGAAACCACCCTCGACGAGGCCTCCCGCGCAGCCATCCTGCAGGGGCTCAAGGATGCAGCTCCGGCAGGGCTGAAAGGCGCACTGCCCGCGGGCGAGCAGGCGGAACGCGCCGCGGCCGTTTCGGCCATTGCCGCCGGAGGCAGCAGGTAATAACGAAAACCAGCGGCCGGCAACTGACGGCTGGCGGCTAGAAAAACACGGAGGACAAACCAATGACCGAAACATACACCCCTGACAAACTGCTCGCCGGGGATTATCCGGCGGTCACCGACATCGTAACCATCCTGGAAGGTGAGAACCTCGTGCGGGGCGCCTGCCTCGGCAAAATCACCGCTTCCGGAAAACATGTCATTGTCAACAGCGCCGGCGCCGACGACGGCCGCCGCGCCCCCGTCGCCATCCTGGCAGAGGACTGCGACGCCTCGGAAGGCGATGCGCAGGCCCTGGTCTACCTTTCGGGCGCCTTCAATGAGTCGGCTGTTGTCTTCGGCGGCGCCGACACGGTGGCAACCCACCGGGCGGCTCTGCGGGACCTCAATATATACCTGAAAAAGCCGGCGTAAACAGCCTGGCGAACCAATAACGGAGGTTACAAAACCATGAAAAGAAATTATCTCTTCACCATCGCCACCTGGGGCCTGCTGCTGTTCGCCGCGGTCCTTTGTTTTCATCCCGCCCCGGCGCTTGCGGCGCGTACCGCCGGAGATGCATCCTGGCTTCCGCTCCTTGCCTTCGGCCTCATCGACATCTTTGAGACCAGAACCATGCTCGATGCCATCGAGCAGATGAAGCGGCCGTTCACCTTCTTGCGCGATACTTTTTTCAAGGCCGCCACTCCAGTTGAAACCGAAACGGTGGACGTCGACATCGTCAAGGGAAAGCGGCGCATGGCGCCCTTCTGTTCGCCCCTGTCCGAGGGCAAGCTGGTCGAAAACATGGGTTACAGCACCTCGACCATCAAGCCGGGCTACATCAAGCCGTTCAAAATCACCACAGCCGCCGACCTGCTCAAGCGTGCCCCCGGCCAGACCCTCTACTCCGGCGGTCAGACCATTGAGCAGCGCGCCCAGGTCAAGCTGGGCCAGGACCTGGCGGAGCTCATGGACATGATCGACCGGCGCGAGGAGTGGATGGCCGCCAAGGCCCTCGACCTCGGCAAGATCACCATGAAAATTAAGGGCGAGAGCGGGGATAAAACCGTCGAGGTAGATTTCCTCATGCCGTCGACCCACAAAATCACCCTTTCCGGCGCCGACCTCTGGAGCGACACCGTCAACAGCGACCCGGTCGCCAAGCTCCAGTCCTGGGCCAGTCTCATCCGCCAGGACTCGGGCATCAACCCGACCGACGCAATTATGGGCGCAGACGCCGCCGCTGCTTTCATCAAGCATCCTGCGGTTCAGAAATACATGGACATGCGGGCTGTTGACATGGGCGAAATCAACCCTCGCCAGCTCCCGAACGGCGTCTCCTACGTCGGCCGCCTGAAGGCGCCCGGCCTTACCGTCGATATCTGGACCTACGAGGAATGGTACATCGACGAGGATACCGGCACAGAGTCTCCCATGGTCCCGGCCAAGAAGGTCTGGATGGGCAGCGCCAACACCGCCAACCGCACCCTGTATGCGGTTATCCAGGACATGGAAGCCATCGAGGAAGGTTCGGCAGCGGTCAGCCGCTTCCCGAAATCGTGGGTTCCGAAAAATCCGTCGGCTCGTCACCTCATGGTCCAGTCCGCCCCGCTGGTGGCCCTGCTCCAGCCTGACGCATTCGTTTCCGCTCAGGTCCTGTCGTAATAACAGGGCGGTCTCCAGGCCGCCCTTGACCCGATTACCGCGAAGGGAGACCGACCATGTCGAAAATCGTGAAAAAAAAGCTCATCGCCGTGGGGCGCATAGAAGCCGACGGCAGGATCTACAACCCTGGAGATCAGCTTGAACGCGAGGAAAGCGAAGCCTTGCGGCTCATCGGACTTGACGCGGCCCGGCCGCCGGAACCGGGACAAACCACCCATCCGGGACCGGAGCATTCGCAGGAGGATCTGCTCGCCAGAATTAAGGCAGCGTCCACCTACGAGGAAGTGCTCGCACTGATGCCTGAAGAAGAGCCTCCGGCGGAGATTGCCGGCGCCTTCGAGGCGCGGCTGGAAGAGTTGAGAGGGTAACCCCATGACCCTGGACCAGCAGTCACTTCAAACCGTAGTCGTATTGTTCGGAGGCATGGTCATCTACCGGGTGACGGAACTGATCATCAATACCGTCTATCGCAAGATAACCGGCGATTGCTATGTCACCAAGAGCGATTACGACCAGGGCAAGTCCGCCGCCGTCGCCGCATCGAAAGCGCTGCAGGAAGAGATGGCTATCATGCGCGGGATACTACTGGTGGTCGCGGTGAAGGTCGGCGTCGATGATCGCGACCTGAAGAAGCTGGTGGAATGACTGATGGGCTACTGCATAATCATCGAGGGCGAATGTCCGGCCTCGGACGACGCCCTCAAATGCGCCAAACACACCTGTCCGGAAGGGAAAGGGTAGGGGCCTGCCCGAAAACCCGCTCAGAAGCGAAATTTGGAAGCCGGTTTCAACTGCTTGAACATAAAGGAGAATATCATGAAAAACCTGAAAACCACATTGGCCGGTATGGTAACCGGGGCGGCGCTCATATATGCCGGCATCAAGTCGGGGAACAATGAATTGATACTCGCCGGGATAGCGGCAATCGCACAGGGCCTGGCGGCAAAGGACAACAATGGCGCCGGCGGGACCGTCGCGCAATAGGAGGAGAAAATGAAGCATGTGAAACGATTCCCGGCAATCATCCTTTCCGCCCTGATCATTCTCGGTCTTGCCGCCTGCTCTCCGCCGCTCCGGGAGGAGTCCGGCGCTCGTGAGGCCGGCGTCTTCAGCCTGGCCTGTTACGATGCTTCCGGGCATCTGAAATGGGCGGAGACCGCCCACAACGCCCTTGCCGACGAAGGGGAGCAACTCTTTCTGGATGTCGTCCTACGCGGCGCGACCGCTCCGGCGAATACCTATCTGAGGCTTTACAACGATACCCCTGCTGAAACGGACACATTATCCACCCTGACCGGAGAGCCTTCCGGTAGCGGTTATTCCGCCCAGGCGTTAACGTCCAACGCTACCGGCTGGCCGGCACTGGCCCTGGACAGCGGCGATTATATGGCGGCCAGCGCAACGAAGACCTTCACGGCGGCCGGCGGGACCATCGGCCCGGTCACGTATCTGGTTCTGGCTACCACCTCCGACAATACCGGCAAGCTGGTCAGTTACGCGCCGCTATCTACCTCCCGCACACTCAATGACGGCGACTCCCTCCAGGTAACCTACCGGGTGAAACAACAGTGACAGTTTCCCTATGCGTGGAATACAAGGAGAGAACGTGAAACGGTATTATCTATGCCCCATTATCGGCGCCGGAACGGACCTGGATCCCTACCGCCTCGCAATCCAGGATTATCCCGACACCCCTTTCGAGATGGGGGAAATACCGGTCGATCCTGAAACCGGAATCCCCACGGTGAAATGGGGCCTCGTGCTGGTGGGCGGCAAGTATCACGGAAAGTTCGTGAAGGATGCGCACATGAAGCCCCTGCCGGATTATCCATTGGACGGCAAAGTTTCCGGTATCCATACGCTGACGAAAAACAAAATGCTCTCCGACATGGAAAGTCTCGGCATAGACACGGCGTTTGTGGGTAATGCGGACGGCTACCGCGAGGTGATAAGGGGCCTCGGCCGGCAAATCAACCCCGGTTTCGACGAGAACGACTTTGACGTAAACGAAAGCTGAGAGGGGCGGATGGGATCGTTTGTCACGGACAATTTCAACGGCAGCGAAGGCGATGCCCTGGAGACCTATCAACCCGACTGGACACGCCATGGCAGCTATTATGGCTACGCGGAAATCGCGGCGAACCGCGTCCGGCCGGCATCCACATCGTCTCCCTGTTATTACCGCACGGCAACCCCTCCGGCGGCCGACTATGAAGTGATCGCGGATGTGCATATCGCTACCGATTCCGGCAACTATATCGCCGATGTGTGCGGCCGCATCAACACCTCCGCCAAAACGATGTATCTGGCCAGTTGTTACGGGTCCGCGGCAAGCGGCGGCTGGCGGTTGCGAAAAGTTGTGGCGGGAACGGTTACGCAGCTCGGCACTACGGTCACATCTCCCACGAGATCAGCCGGGTCCACATACCGCTTGAAGCTGAAAATGTCCGGCGACCAGATATCGCTGTACGTTGACGGCGCCCTGGTTATCGGTCCCATAACCGACACCGCCATAACCGCGGCGGGCAAGGCCGGCATACAGTTTTACTCGGCTGCTTCTCCATCCGGCACAGTGGGCTATCACCTCGATAATTTCGACGCGACCGACGGTGTGTCCGGCGCCACCTACACCGAAACACTCACCGACACGGCCGTTACCCTGGCAACGCTGGCCGACCTCGCGGCCCGCGTGGAGTCGCTGCAAACCGTTATCCAGTCCGGGACCGCGGCAACGGATACTCTTCTGAGCGGCGCGATCGAGGACATCCTTACCATAGCGGCGGCGAGCGCTACAGAGACGGACGCGCAGACCATGCGCGAAACCCTTTTCGCCCTCGCCCAGGCGGGCGCCAGCGTGGCGGAACTCGGCGCGTTTATCGAGCGGGCGTTGATCACGGCGGCCGTGACGGCCAGCGTCTCGGACGCGATCATCGGCGCCTTCACCGGCGTCTACGTGCGCGGGGCTACGGTCGCCGCCCGGACGTTCTCCGGCTGCGTCCGGCCACGCTCATTCAGGCAGGAGGTCCGGCCATGTCCATGCTGACCAAAACCCCCTACGAGGAATTCTTCCGCTATCACCAGTTCCGGCGGAGTGACGGCCTGGGCTGGCTGAACAGCGATGAAACGCTTCTGTCCGCTTCCGTGGTCGTCATGGATGCCAACGGCGCGGACCGTTCGGCGGAGATGGTTTCCGGCGCCGCCGTCTACGGCGCCGATTCGGTCATCTATAAGCTGAAGGGCGGAACCGCGGGAGAGGTCTACAACATCGGCGTCAGGGCGGTGACCAGCAACGGGCAGAAGTTCGAGGACGGACTGATGCTGAAGGTGGTCTGAAGGGGAGGAGAAATGAGTTTCCGCGACATGGTGACAGCGACAAACCCGGCGTTCATCGCTGCCTTCGGCGAACCGGTGGAGTTTACAGCCGGGGCATGTGTCATTCGGATGGATGCCATAGTCAACATCGCCGAGCGCGTGCCGTGGCCTATCGACTGCGAAGATCAGACAGTCCTGAAATCACTGGATTGCGACCCGCGAGACGCCGCATGGCTCACGGACGATCTGATACCCCTGTGGCGGGTCGTAGCGCGCGGCAAGGCATACAACATCGCCGCCGTTGAGCGCAACGAGATGACCACGATCTATCTGGCCGACATCCTTCCGGAGGAAGATTGATGCTCATCAGGGAGATAAAGACCGCCGTCAAGGAGCGCCTGCGAGACCATATCACAAGCGCCTCCATCATGGATTACCCCGACCAGCCCGACACCTACGCCATGAGGAGCGCCACGGCGGAACTGCTGGTGCATTATCTGGAGTCCGAGGGCGGGAAAAACCGCCGCGTGTCCATGGGGGTCGTGGTGTTAACGCACACCCAGGCCGCTAACGACCGCTATCTTGCCGCCGCGCTGGCGGTCCTGAACGGTTTCCGCATAGGCGGCGCGCATGCCCTGGAGTATGTCGAGGACATGGCGCTCGGCTACGAGGCCAACACCTGGAAGACAATGATCAAGTTTTCCGTCGCCGCCCCGGTCCCGCCTGTGCAGGAGGGCCGGTTAAGCGATTATCTGAATACATTGGGGGTCACGTAACGACGTAGGGGCGATCCTCGTGATTGCCCGGACACATCAAACCAGGGCGATCACAAGGATCGCCCCTGCAAGGACAAGGAGGTAACACACCATGCCGCGCGAAGTCGCAACCGAGTATTACTCCGGCCAGGGTATCGTTTACCTGGCGGAGCTGTTGAACGGCGTTCCCCAAGGATTTGTCGATGTGGGCAACTGCCCGGACCTGAAGACCTCGCTCGAAGTCTCAACTTTCGAGAAAAAGGAAAGCCGCACAGGCGCCCGTCTGCTGGCCTTGCGCCAGACTACCGAGAAGAAGGCCACACTGGCATTCACGCTGGACAGTTTCCACAAGGAGAACCTGCAAAAGGCCCTGTTCGGCGCGCTCACCACCGTCGCCACCGGATCCGTGACGGATGCGCCGGTTACCGCGCGCCTGGGAAAGGTTGTCCCGCTGCCGGACATCAAGGTCAGCTCGGTAGTGGTGAAATCAGATGACGTCACGCCGGTCACCTACGAGCTGGACAAGAACTACACCGTCAACGCCGATTCCGGATCACTCTACATCATGACCGCGGCCGAGCAGACCGCCGCCGGAGCGGTCAACAGCATCGCGGACGCAGACGGTCTGGCAGTCTCTTACACCCGGGCCGACCAGGTGAACATTGAGGCGTTCGGCGACGCCGAAAAGGAGTACGCCCTGCGCTTCGAGGGACTGAACACGGTGGCCGCCAACGAGCCCGTTCTGCTTACCGCCCATCGCGTGTGCCTCTCACCGCTGAAAACCCTGGCGCTCATCTCCGATGAGACGGCAACGCTGGAGCTGGAAGCGCCGGTTCTGGCGACCACCGAAGGCAAGTTTTTTACTGTCCGGAAGTTATAAGTCAGCCCACGGAGAATAATCAATGCGCAAGCACGAAGTAATCGAAATCAACGGCAGGAAGATCACCGTCTCGGAACTGAAGGCAAAGGACATCCTGTCTCTCATCCGGGGCGAGGACGGCAGGCTAGGGGCGGTGACCGTCTCGGAAGTGATCCGCAAGGCAGCGGAGGTTCTGCCCCTGGCGGTGGATTGCCCGGTGGAGGAACTGCAAGAGCTGGCCCCTTCGGAACTGGCGGCCGTGTGGGAGGCGTTCAAGCGGGTGAACTCGGTTTTTTTCGCGGTAGCGGGGACGCTGGGAGTGAAGGCCGTCCTCGAAGACCTGAGAAATTCAGCCGCGCGGACCTTCTCGACGCTCTATTTCTCCTCGTTGAGCGCGGCCACGGGCAGGCCGCCGGAGAGTACGGATACAGCCACTTCATAGCCGCTTTACAGGCGGTTTACAGGCACGATGAAGAGGCGATGAAGCGGGTCGCGATAGCGGCCCGCATGGGGTATCACGCGGATGAGAAGGAGTTCGAGCAATGGATGAACCGGTAAGCAGCGCTGTCCGGAACAGGAGTAATGGCATATGGCCCAGCCATCCGTAATGGAAATCATCATCGCCGCCAGGGATGCGTTTTCCAGAACCTTCGACAATTTCAACGCCGGCCTGAGGGAGATGTCCAAGGCAATCTCCCTGGTGGGGATCGGCGCCCTGGCCAAGGACTGCATCGATGCGGCCCTGGAGGTGCAAAAGCTGGAGACATCGTTCCGCTCCGTGTCCGGCCAGGACGCGGCCCGTGAGATGGCGTTCGTGCGCGAGGAGGCCGGCCGTCTGGGTCTGGATATCGCCTCCGCCGGGCGCGAGTACGGCAAGCTGGCCGCCGCCTCCAAGGGCACGGCCCTGGAAGGCGAAGAGACCCGGCGCATATTCTCGGCGTTGTCCGAGGCGTCCACCGCCCTGGGGCTCTCCGGAGAGGAGGCCGCCGGGGCGCTGAACGCCGTGCAGCAGATGATCAGCAAGGGCAAGGTGTCCAGCGAAGAACTCCGCCAGCAACTGGGCGAACGGCTGCCGGGCGCATTCCAGATCGCGGCCAGGGCCATGGGGGTATCCACCGCCGAGCTGGACAAGATGCTGGAACAAGGCCAGGTGACCGCGGACGACATGCTGCCCAAGCTGGCCACAGCCCTGCATGACACCTACGGCAAGGCCGCCGGGGAAGCGTCCCAGAAAGGCCAGGCCGCCATCAACCGCTTCAACAACGAGATGCTGGAGACAAAGGCGCAAGTGGGCGAGGCCCTGATGCCCGCGTTCAGCGACATCCTGAAGGGGATGAAACCCATCTCGGAAGCAATCGTGTTTTTGCTGAAAGGGTTCGCCTTTCTCGGCCCCCTGATAGGCATGACCATGGACAAACTGGCCGCCCTGGCCAGGGCGCCGCTCGATGGCATTGACGCGACGAAAAAGAAGATGGCGGAGATTGAGGCCAGCTTTTTCAAGACCGTCGATGATATCCAGAAGAGATACAGCGGACATGCCGAAAGCTCCAAGAAGACCGATAAGGAACTGGCGGACGAGAAGGAAAGAAACGCGGGCCGCCTGACAGAGGCAGCCGAAAAGGCATCTCTATCCCAGATAAAGGCGGCCGAAGCGTACGCAAAGGCCGTAGGCGACACGGATCGGGAACTGACTGAGCAATATGAAAAGTCGTACCGGGAGAGAGTGGCCAAGGTAGAAGCGTACTATGACGGACAAATAAAGGCGGAAGAAAAAAACAAGGCTGTGATGGGATTCTGGCAGAAGGCCAAATTCGCGGAACTGGAACGGCTTGCCGAACAGCACAAAGGCGACGCCGAACTGATAGAAATGGACAAACAGGCCCGCCTTCTCGCCACGGCAAAGAAAGCCGGTGAAGACCACATTGCCTTAATCGAGCTCCAAATCGCCCAGGGCGCAAGGTCCGAGGCCGCAGGCACGGCCGAAATACTGGACATCAGGAACAAACAGGTAAAGGCCGAGGCCGAACTGGCGGAAAAGCGGTTCCGGCAAATAGCGGCGACATATGACGCTGATTCAGAAGAGTACAAAAAAGCAGAGGAGACGAAACTACAGGCGGCAAAGATATACACCCAGTCGCAAATCGATCTGGCGCGGTCCGCTGCCCAGGCCAAACGGGAGGAGCTGGCAAAATCCTCCCTGGATTACCAGCTGGAGCTGCAAAAGCGCCTGGACTGGCTGCATGACAGTGAGCGGGACG
>CAZHVY010000043.1:0-27427 GCA_964536305.1 uncultured Geobacter sp.
TATACGGCCCGGTCATTATCCCGGTCCCTTCCTGGTGGCCGGTCCCTGAGATGTTATCTGCCGCCGCGACCGCCGCCATTTCAGCGGATAGCGTGTTGATGTTGACGGTGATGGTGTGGATGGTAAATGCGTGAACGGAACTTGACTCTGTGCCGGATGCGTTAAAGTGCCATGGGGATGCGGCGGGGAAATTGCCCCCGTCGAGCAGTATCCGCCAACCTTCCGGATTATCTTCTTCGTGATACCAGTCATTCAGCTTATCATCCAGATCTTTGTAATTCCGGGCCGCTATCCTCAACGCATTGCGGCTTTCTCCGGTCGAGGCATTGTAATAATACTCCTTGGCGACCACCACCAGCCACATCTCGTCTTCTGCGTCCCTGGTCAACGCTGCGCCCAGGACAACATAAGGGACCGGCTCTCCCATGTATTGCGCCGGTTCTTCCGAGACCGGCACAGAGACCAGCGCCCGCCCGGACTCGTAGACGTTGGGAGTGTAATATGGCTCCCCGGTTGGCGGAAACTCCATCCCCTCGGCAAAATACCTGGATGGCGGCCCTTTCCACGTCAGTACAGGCGCGTTGGAGCGTTCGCCGGGGGCCGCCGTACTCCGCCCCTTCCAGTCGATATTGCCGTAATTTTCCGGAGGGTTTTTGATGTACTTCCATTTCCCGTTGCCGCGCCGCTTGATGTTCCGAGTGCCCTTGTCGTCATCGGCCAGGGGATACTCAACCGGCAACCATTCCAATGGCTTCCCGTTCGGCTGCCACCCTGCGCCCTTGACGTAGGGAAACTGGACCGTCCGGTAAGCCAATCCCGCCCAAAAAGTATGGGCTTTCCAGTCAATCTCTCCGGAACGCGGGTGGAACAGGAAACCGTCCACCCGCTCTCTGATGATCTCGATTTCCCTGTCGTCCGACGAGACCCTGACGTGAACGATTATCCCGTTTTCCGGGATGTACTTCTTCGCCAGAGATGGCACATTGGCCGATTCCCTTGCCCTCGCCAGTCCCGCCAGCTGCTGCTCGGCATAGGAGAGCCACCGCAGGTTGTACGTCGAGTCAACGGAAACCTTTGTCCCGTCGCCCATAAATGACGTTATCATGCCGGTATCCTGGTCTTGGCGTCGGGGATGTTGAACGTCCACAAGGGGGTAGTGTCATCGTCGGCATAGATGGTAACGGTCTGGCCATCGGGCGAGATGGCCGCCTTATTCCCTGCCAGTTGCCGGGCGAGCTTCGCCTCGTTTCTCGCTTCGGTGAGAATGTCGATCTGCCCGGCCGTGAGGCCGGGAACCTCCGTGAGGTATTGCAGGTTGCCGATAAGCGTCGCCCGCGCCTCCGTCAGCCGGACAAGAAGGGTTTGGATATCGCTGTTTGCCGCAACACCGCCCAGCGCCGTGATGATAGCGTTCAATTGGCTGTCCAGAGCTGCAAGGCCGTACATATTGTGTTGCAATGCGGCCAGAATTGCTGATATGGAAGCGTTATCGGGCTCGGTGTAGTCTTCCGCCAGCAAGGGAGTAATGGGGATTGAAGCGATGCGGTCCAACCTCGGGTCGTCAGCGAGCAGGGGAGTGGTAGGGATAGCATTAACGCTCGCCTGCGTCGCCGCTGACTTCGCCGCGTCATACGCCGAAGTCAGCGCATACCCGGCCTTGTCCTCGACCGTCTTGGCGTTAACGTCGAGAGTTGAGGACAGGTCTTGCGCGTCCGTGGAAACAAGGGCTTTGTTGTCCGTCCCGAGAGCCCAATCCCGCAACTTCGCGCCAAAGGTATTCACCAGTATCCCGGCGGCTGCCGTGGCCTGATTCCAGATCGCCAGGATACCGGCGGTCGAGAGGCTGAACCCGGTCTTGTCGGTAATGGTCCTGGTTGCGGCGGACCAGACATCGTTAACGGTCGCCCTTGAGGATATGGTCGCGTTCAGATAGGCCAGTTTCGTACTGTTGCCGTCCATCTCCGCCCGGATCTGTGCCGCTGTTGGCGGGACGGGCAAAGACTCAATCGCGGTTGCGTTTTCGCCTGGGAGGGCGGTATCAATGGTGAACCGGTCCACAACGCCCTTGCCGGTCACGGTATCGACCGCCGCGGTAACGGATATCACCACCGTATCCCCTGCCGAATACGCCGGGACAGCGCCAGTAATCGAGTACCGCCCCACCTCGATAGCGGCGACCGTCAGCACAAATGCCGCGTCCGCCACCCCGTTAACTGCTGCCGATGCGACAGGGAGGGAATCAGCGGCAACCGCGCCGCCAGTCTGCGGATTGCATACGGTGAACTCTCCGTGGTAGCCATCGCCTGGTTTACGGACCATTGACACCCCTCACAATCGCGGACCCGATAATGCTTCCGCCGCTGGCCTGCTGTTCTTCGCCGCTGACGCCGATGCTCGGAGCAGTATAGAATCCCGGCATTTGATATGCGGCATACAACAGATCTTCTTCAACACAGAATCCGCTGAGACAGGTTCCCTCGGTAGCCCATTGCGCCATAGCTCACCCCTTCCGAACCGCAAACCGCCATGTAGCAGCAACTGCCCATATCATATAGGTTGCGCTACCCACAACCAGGGTATCGTAGGTGCTGCCGTTGTTGTAGGTCGTGAGCCAGATGTCGCACAGTGATGATATGTCTCCGCCCAGGTGCCCGCCTGTTATCTGGTTGACCCCAAATGGTATCATCATGTGCTTTGGCGTCTTCACTGCATCACTCGGCACAGTGGTCGTCGGGTTCGTTGCCGTGCCGAAGAGGTGAACAGAGGTAACTGCTGCTGAATTGGAAACCACGTCCGCGCCTGCTGCGTTCAGGCTGCGCGGTTCATAGCATATCCCCCCGCTGAACCCGTTCAGGAACACGAACGGGGGATAGCCATTCGCCACCGTATCCCAGGGCGATCTTCTGGTCCGCTCCAGTATCCCGCACGGCGCGGTTCCGTTGGACGATCCGTATGCGCCGTTCTGATAGGAGAAGGCGAAGCAATGCCGGACAGAGGCCGATATATCCAGCCTGCCCCCCAGGGTGGTGTTGATCCGCTGCGCGTACGAGGTTGTGTTGCTGTTGTAGATCAGGTTCGTGCCAGAGTGGCCTTCCGCGTCCCAGATTTCGTACCCCTTCAGGAGGATGTATCCGGCGGAATTGGTATCCACCACCAGATACTTGTATTGACTGGCGTTATCGGCCACCGCCGCCTTGAGACAGATGGCGTTAGTCCCTGCCGATGCATCGTGGAGCGTCCACCCCGCGACCGTTACCGATGCGTCAATAACCGTGTTAACTTTGTCGCAACTGGCGGACAGGTTCGCAACGTTCGTCTCCCCGGTCAGTATAGCGACCTGATCGGCCAGGATATTCGCCGCTGTCGCTCCCGCGCCGTAAAAATATGAAGAAAGCATTCTGGCTCCTTAATAATCCGACAGGTTTCTGGCGCTATCCTGAGTGATCGTGATGATCCGCGTGTAGTATACCTTGCCGGTCGTGACGTTGGCGATCTTGATGGTCACGGTTGCGCCCTTGTCCGGTGTGAGGGTGAAGAGCCCTTGCGCGTTAACAGCGGTAACTCTCGTCACCGGCTCCAGCACAATGCCCCCGACAAGTTGCTCACCTTGCAGGGTCATGGTGACGGTATCGCCCTCGCTCCAGGTTGCCGCGCCGAACTCCTTGGCGTTGCCGTGGAGGGCTTGCAGACCGGGAACCGAGGGCAGGGGCGGAAGCAGCACACCGAAGGGACTCACAACCCCGCCAGACGTGGCGGTTTTGACAAGCTGGTAGTTGGTGTTATCCGCCTCCGCCAGTTCCCACACATACTTCCCTGATTCCACCGGCAGGGCAGATAGCAGTGACCGGCCTATTTCGGTATATTCCGTGCCATCCGCCGACTCGTACCAGATCGCCGTTACCGCTTCGCCTTCTCCCGCTCCCGCCTCCGGGACTGCAAACTGTATGACTACCGACATAAGTTGCTCCTATTCCGCATACTCAAGACCCGTCACCTCCGGCGGGTACAGCACCGGCTGGTATTCCAGCCCGGCTACCTCCGGCGGTCTGGCCGCATACCCCAGGCCGGTCACGTCCGGGGGAGGGTTTGCCACCGCCACATCTATAGACGGCCCCAGCCAGTCAGGATAGATACCCACGCTATTCCTCCTTGAGCTGGATGGTGCTGACCATCTGCGCGAGGGAGGTAATTGCTCCCTGGTAATATGCTGCCTGACTCTTCGCCGCCTCGACGCGCACACTGTTGGAACTGGCCAGTTGTTGGATGTTCGACTTGCCCCTCTCGGTAATATGGTTTGTTTCCGTTACCCACTTCTCCAGCTTCAGTTTGGCGTCGTTTACCGCCGCGTTGAGCAGGTTGTCATTCGACTTCAGGGATATTTCCGCTTTGGCCGTCTCCAGGGCCGTATCCGTTCTGACGCGGATCTCTTCGCCCTCGCTCTCCACCTTGAATAGGTCCAGATTCAGACCGTTCTCAACCTGTACCTTGACTTTGAGCCGGTCGTAATCCGCCAGTATCTTTTTCAGGTCGCTTTCGACACGGGACACTTCGCTCGAGGTCTCCACCTTGAATTTCTCCAGAATCAGCCCCTGCATGGAGTAATACAGCTTCCACACGTCGGCTTGCAGGTTGCTCTTTATCTGTGTCGCCTGTATCCCGGCGTTCAGCCCGGCAAGGGCTGTCTGGTGCGCCCGCTCCGTCATGAGCGCCAGTATCTCGAATGAGCGGTTGTCGTAGGTGTCCTGATATTTCTTCCTGTGTTCCGCCTCCGCCGCTTCCGTCAGAGAGTTGCTGCGCGGCCAGCCGGACATGCTGTTTTCCTGGCGGACTCTCAGGAGCACATCGTCCAGGGTTTGCAGGTCACGCGCCCTCATGTTGTTCATCAGGGCCGTCTGCACGTCATCGCTGATTCCGGGGCCGCCGGAGTCCATCGCTGACACAATCCTCTCCGCCAGAGCCGTTATCTCGCCGTCAATGGTCGCGGGGTCGAACGCCTCAGGCGCAAACCCTGTAATTGTGGGCTTCTGGAACGGGGTCAATGATTCCGTGGCGTCCAGGGCGGATACATCAATAGCAGGCTTGGTCGGCTTGCTGAATCCCGTCACAGCCCCAAGCGTCACATTGACCGGAGTGTAATTAACAGCCGCGTCATGTTCCGAGATCGGATTGTAGGTGAAGAAATCCAGATACCCTGACGCAGCATTGCCAAGATCATCCACCTTTGCTCTGGCCTCTGAAAGCACATCACTCAACGCTCCCTGGACAAAGGTGTGAAAGCTGTCAATGTCGGCCATTACTCGTCTCCGATCCTTGCCAAGGCTTTTGCCGCATCAAGTCGCAGTCGGTTGTTCGCGGGCTTTTCTGGCAAGTCCGCAAAACTGAATGAATCTAAATGGCCGCTTGCGATTGCTTCCAGGTTACGGACGGCACATTCATTCTTATTCGCCGCTGCAATCCGCATTTCGTGTTCCTGATACACCGAATCGTATTCTTTGACTGCGTTGAGAGTTGCTGATTTCCAGCCAAACCTGCCGCCCTGCAGGAAGCCAAGCGCATACGCCAGAACTGCAAGGATCAATGCCATCAGAATAATGCTCATATTCACCCCGCCCGTCTCATCGTCGGAACTGTCTCCAACTCCGCCTGTTGCAGATAGAAATCGCAACCGTCTACATTCCGCCAGCCGATTTGAGCCTGACTCCCCTTTACGCCACCGGCAAGCTTTCGCCGCTTCCGGTGGACACCTTCCCGGCCCTGGCCCCAGGTGACCGGATAGGTCAGTGCCGTCTGCTCGTCTACAGACAGGGAGAATTCCATCTCACCCTCACAACGTCCGGTCAGGTAGGCGTAGGGGAAATACTGGACCGTATCACTTCCGCAGGTGGAAACCCCGCTCAGGCCGCTGGCCTGAATCGGCTGGCCGTCATCGGTGGAACCGGTTGCCTCGAAAATCCCCGCCGCATTGCAGCCGAACAGCCGTCCCTTGTGGGACACGATGGACCGGAAAGCAAAGCCGGTGTACCGGGCTGCCCCCTGGGTCTTGGTGTTCACCACCTCGCCATGGAACGCGCCGGCCGCGGTCCGGAGCACGGCCAGGTAATGCCGCATGCCGTTCTGCTCGCGGAGCACAGCGGTACCGGCCGAGAACTCACCCGGCCGCACCTTGTTCCGGGTCGTAAACACGATGCCGCCCGCAAGACCGTAACAGTAGCCCACGGAGGTCGCAAACATGCAGATATTCCCCGTCACGTCCTTGAGACCGGTCTGCTCCCCCTGGAGAGATATGCCAGTACCCGGTATGATTGGGACATCCAGAACCCGGCGAACCGCTCCAGGCTGCAACCACTGAGGGAGCCCGTGGCCTTCAACAAAATAGGTCACGGTGTCCAGCGATACATAGAGCCCGCTGTCAACCGGGAGAATCTCTATCGCCGGGCCTCCCATCGGAAACCGGCACTGATTGGAATCCATTTCGTCAACGCTCTCGGGATCGGTGACCACAAAGCCGTCATCCTGACCCACCAACAGGTGTTGTTTGAACACGGCAAAACAGCGGCCCGCTGGTGTCGCGGCCTTGAATGCCGCCGCAGGAGCAGCCAAGGGAAAATCCACTCCGCCATAAACCTTACGGATGATGGTCCCGTCGGACCATACGATGAGCCCGTTCACGTCCTGATACGCCACATCGGCCCCGTTCTGGACGTTGATATTGACGAACGTGGAGCCGAATGTGTCCGGGTCGAACCTCTTCAGAGCACTTCCTTCGTGGAACAGGATAATGTCGTCATTGGCGAACATTGAACGGACGTTGCCGGTGCAGCGTTTCACAAAACCGCCACGCCGCGAACAGCCTCCGTCGTTGTCCGGATCCGCGTTCACCAGGTCAACCGCCTCGGTAAACACCAGGCGGCGGATGTTGGGGACCGGAGCGCCGACGTTGAGGGCGTCATCGACATTGTTGCGGCCGTAGTGTTTGTAGGTGATGGTGGGCATGACTGGAATTCCTAGTAGTAATCTTCTCCACAACATTCCATGCCTGGAACTTCGTTGGTGAACTCCATGGCAGCGAAAATGTCATACGGGTCGGCGGGCCGCTTTCCGAATATCCGTTCGAATTCCGCCAAGTGGATATCTGCGCGGTTTTTGTCGAACAGTTCCGCATCCTGATTGTTGTAAACCTTGTGCTTGAGCCAGAGAATAAGGTGTTGATGCAGCCTGGCGGGTATCTCCGGAGCATCCTTCGAGGATTTCATCGGAGACAGCGGCGCCCTGGATACCGTGAGGTTGAGGACTCCGCCGGCCGCGGGAATCCTGTCGAAGCGGATCTTCCCCGTGTCCATGCCGGTGACGAACGCCCGAACATTGCCGGTCATGTCCTGCCAGCCCGGCAATTTGGCGTCCATGACAGTGTGGCTTATCCTTGTCAGCGGTTTGGTGGAGCCGGTAATGCTGCCCCTGAGTATCAGAATTATTCGAGGGTCATAATCATAGACGGCCAGGCCGGGACTGATCGCTATCCGGCAGATCTCCGTGGTGGAGGAATCCCGCAGCAACCGCCCCCTGACGCAGGCTTCCATCTCGGCCTCGTTGGCATAGGCCAGCATCTGCGCGGGCTTGACCCTGAAATCATCTGGTGAAAAGCCGGTATCATCACAGATTTCGTATCGAGCGAGCTCCTCTATTTCAGCGAATGTCATATGTGCCTTCCTGTTGCGCGGGGAAGGCTGATAACCTCCCCCGCGTATCCGCTACAACAGCGCTTTTCAGGCGTCGGCCTCGCCGCTTACATAGACGGTGCATACCGCCCAGTCAACCGCATCCGCTCCGCCCTTGCCCCACTGGAGCTTCTCGATACCCCGCAGCTCCTGAAAACCAACGCCCTGCCGGTATCCGTAGTCGTCTTCCTTGCGGACGGTGGTCTTCGTGCGTTGCGCCCAGGCAACACCCAGGGCCTGCGCGCCGCACAGGAAGCAGGGGGCCACGTCTATGCCGTCCGCTCCCACCCCGGTCAGAACCGGCATTTCCGGAATCTCGCGGACAATCACCCCGTCCCACACGATGGAGTTAGGTCCGGAGAACAGGGGGTTTTTCTCGCTCCGCTCGAGGGCCTGGTCCCAATGCTCGTTAGCCACCATCCAGGCCCGCAGATCGCGGAAGGCAAAGGAAGGAACAAACATCACATACGTCTCTTCATCTTCCCCGTATACATAGGGGCGGATGCCGTCTCCGTTGGCGGTGGTCGCCGTTTGCGCCATGCGTTTGGCCAGCTCCACGATTGGCCCGGACAGCTTGTCATCCGTCGAATTGACCAGCGCCAGCGCGGCGGAATGGTCGTTGGCGGCATTATTGGACTTGGCCGAACCGAACAGAACCCGGTCCGCATTGTCCGCCAGCCACGCGTCTTTCTGCACTTCAGTAGCGCTGGCGTAGGCCACGCCGTTGATGGTGCTCAAGGCCCCGATTATCCCGTTGCGGAGATAGCGCATGGCAAGGTCTTTCAGCGCGACCTTGCCCGCGTTACGGATATCGATGGGGGACGCCTGCTCTTCCAGGTTGTTGACCACGGTTGCGTCCCTGACCACCTTGACGGTGATCTTGTGGCCATCGTTGGGAAGGGCCTTTTCGTGCCCCACCAGATCGCTGGAGCCATCGTTGGGGCCGGCTGACGCGTCCAGGGCGCCAATCAGGTTGATGGTAATCGCGTCGCCCTTCTTCTTCGTCAGGTTTTCCTTGATCTGGATGATTGCGTTTTCATCCACGCCCATGTACCGCTTGAAGCGGTTGGTGCGGATATACGAGGTAAAGAAATCGTCATCCCACTGGGTGACGTGTTCCGCTGTAGCTGTTAAAGTTTCGCTCATGGTGTAATCTCCTGGCGGGTAGTTATCCCGCAAAGGTTGATACTAGCCCTTGCCGCCCAGTATTGCCGCCATGGGAGTCGGGCCGGTAAATGGTTTTCTCTGTTGCGTCCTTCCGGCGCTCCTTACCTCCGAGAAACCGCCTTTGGACAGCTTTCTCGCAATCTCGCCGGAAACCTCTTTTCCATCCGTCATCTTTCCACCGCCCGCAAGACCAGTGCGTTCCGCGTATGCGGGCGCAAAGCGTCTGACGGCCTTCTCCAGTGCGGCGACGCTCGAATCCCCTTGCCGGAGCCTGCCGGTCATATAGGTGTTGATATCGTCGATAAGCTCCTGGTCGCATTGCGGATGTTCGGGCGACAGGAACGGGAATTCCTCATGCAGCGCCGTATAGGCCGCCCGGTAGGCGGAATCCGCCTTTTCCTGTTCGCTGGCGGCCCGGCTCTTCTCGCTCAACATGGCCAGGCGGACTCCTTCCATCCGGTCTTCCAGGTCCTCGACCACCTTCGCCATGTCTTCGTCGTCGGGGTCCATTATGGAATCTTTCAACGCCGTGCGGTATTTCCTGTTCAGCTCCTTCAGCTCCGAAAGGTAATCCGCTTTCCCGCCGCCTGACTCCTCCTTCTCGCCCGCTTCGGCCTCATCGGCCTTCCTGGTTTCCTTGGCGGCGGAAAGGCGCTCCCTCTCCGCTTCCAGTTGCGCCCGTTCCGACTCCAGCGAGGCTTTCATCTGGCGCAGCCGCTCACGCTCCTTGGCCAGTGCGGCAAGTTCGGTCTTGGTCTGTGCGCCGGAATCGGCGTCACTCTCAGCGGCGACCTGAGAAGCTGTCTCGCCCGCGGCCTCATCCGTTGACTGCTTGCCCTGGCTTTCTTCCGTTGCGATATCCTCCGATGGAGTTGTTTCCCGCTCCTCCGCGGGGGGATTCAAAATATCGTTCATATCCTGCATTGCGCTGCTCCTTTCCGCGTCCCTTTGGTTTCCCCGGTGGACGACACCCGCCCGGTCATCGGCGGCGACCCTGGCTGAAACCTACTGCTCCTGAATGACAATGCTCTCATCGTCTTTTCTCCTTTTCGTAGGATTTATACTGCTGGCTGCACACCATCGTTTTCCCTGGTTTCAATTCCCCGCATCATCCCCTTGCCCGGCCCCACTGGCTGAGGCGGAAACATGGGAGAGGTGTTTTCCCTCACCGGCGGGCCGACCACCCCCGCCCCTCCCCCGGGAACCGGCGGATATATGGGCGGCCGGTTCTGGTCTTCGAACCCGCCCGAAAGGGCTATCTGGTCCGCCACCTGTGTTGTGCCGGGCGGCGCCGTGGTAGCCACCTGGGCGGTTTGCATGGCAGAGTAGAGGGCCTCAATCATCTTCACCACCTTCGAGGCGTGGGACTGGTCCGCATCCTCGCGGATCTTCTCCGCCTGGGCATTGGTCATATTGACCTTGGCTTCCAGCAGGGCCGATTGCAGCCCGGCCATCTTGTCCTGCAACGCGGCAGACTCCCAAGACTGCCCGTCCTCGCCGCCTTCGCCCCTCAACCGCTCCAGGAACTTCTTCTTGTTCCGCAACGAAGACGCCTCTATCAGCATCTCGAAGGCCACCGGCTTCATATGGTCCGGGACGGCCGGGTATATGGATATCAGGGCCTCGAACTGCTCCTGCATCGCGTTCACCACGTCCGGGACTTCCACAATCTTGAAATCCACATCGATTTCGGCGATATGGTTTTTGACGCCGATTGGCACATTGAGCCTGGGGTTATCCCGCATATCGGGCGGAATCACCCCGCCGTTCTCGTCGGCCAGCTTATCGGCCACGGTATAGGGAACGTTCAGGCCTATCCACTCCGGCGCATCCTCATCGCCGGTAATCCTTATCCATCTCTCACTGGTCCAGAACTGCTTGATACGGTTCCACACCGCCCGGCACACCTGGTTGTCAAACTGGGAAATAGCCTCGAACAGCGGCTTCAGTTCCGTGCTGGAACCATTCTGCAGCTTGCCGATCGCCCTGCCCGAGAGGTCGCGCCCCTCGGCCCCGGCCAGAGCGGCATGCACTCCCACCGAATCGATTTCCTGTTTGGCCTCCTGAAGCAGCCGGAAATGCGCTTCCGCCTGGTCCATGGTTGGCAATACTCCGAAATCCTTGCCGTACTCGCCCTTGTCGAACTTCAGGTGTCCATCCGGCTTGGCCAGCTCCATTTTCAGCTGCTGAATATCCTCCGTAGCGCCTGCCGAACTGTAGGTCTGCCTCACCGAAACCAGGTGAAGGTGCTTGCTGGACCTCTTGTTGATCTCGTCCTGCACATCCAGCCACGGCTTGACATAGCCGTAGCGGTTTCCTTCCCGGTCCACATGGGCGCTTTGCAGGATAATCGACCATTCCGGAATCCCGTCGCAGTCCACGTAGGGTGATGGTTCCGGGTCCGCCAGAAAGCCGCCCCTGGTGAACTCGCACACCCACACCTCTCCGGCGTGCAGGAACTCCATCTTCACAATCCGGATGCGCTTGCGCCTTGCGTCCGCCCACCGGACACGGGGAGCGTCATCGTAGGTGCTGGACAAAACCCCCTCCCGGCTCAGCGTCGCCGCCAGGATTTCCTCCCGGTCTCCGTACCTGTCAACCGCCTGGTCGTAATCCATCCACGCCACGGCATAGCGGTACAGCGTATCGGAGAAATCCCGCTCCCGGCTATGAGGGTCATAACCGAGGCGGTCCCAGTGATAGCGCTTGATAAATATCTCCATCTCGTTCCGGCGGCCCGGCTTGCAGAACACTTCCACTCCGCCGGTTCCCTCTATCAGGAGATTCTCGAATACATCCGACTTGGTCTGGGAAAACTTCGCCTTATCGTAAACAAACCTCACGGCATCCGTGGCTATCTTCGCGGCGTTTTCGTCGCCGGGAGTTGTCGGCGCCGCTTCCGTGTCCGTTCTCGTCTCCAGTTCCACGCCCTTCAGAAAATCCACCTTCGGCTTGATGCGGTTGCGGGTGATAACAGGCTGCTTGCGCTTGCGGATCGCCGCCGCCTCTTGCGCGGTATACTGCTTGTGGTCGTAGTAGTCCCGGCACTTCTCCGCCACATTGCGGGAATCCAGCGACAAATCTTCCGCCTCATCGAAATAGGCAATCGCCTGCGCCAGTGTTATCGACCCTTTAGCCATCATCGGTTTCCTTTACGCGGTCTTCCAGTCTTCCTCGAAATCATCGTCACTCTCATAATCCCGGCGGTCTTTCTTCGGCTCTTCCGGCACGCTGGCCCCGACGATATCATCCAGCGCGCGGCCTATCAGGCTGCACACGTCAACCCCGTCATCCTCCGCGCCTGCCGGGAAGCGGGTCAGTTGCCGCAACAAGCGGTGCGCCCAATCCTTCCCCGCGGGGAGAAACACTTTCCGCATCGCCCAGCGCGACTGGAAGGCCCTTGCCCGTGTCGGTTTATCAGATATCGAAGCCAGCCACTGGAAATCGCAGTAAACCCGCCTCTCCCTGCTGCGCCTCAACAGGAACGGCTCCACGCTCCGCCTGATAACCCCCGACTCTCCGTACCAGGACAGAGGCTTGTGCCGCTTGACGAGGTCCAGCTCCTCCTCTATCCACACATCCGATTGCGTCTGGCCGAACCACCAGTCCAGGATGTACAGGTCGTCATTGGGGTCCACACCGAACACCCCGTGCTCGGTGTGGTCGCCCCCGTCCGCAGTAACCGCGAAGTCCGAAGCCCCGTAGATCCGCAGATGCTTCGGTCTCTCCTCGTACCACTGGCAATCATCCGCCCGGAAATAGCTCCCGGAATCCGCCGCCGGAATCTGCTGGTAGAGGGCGTTCCAGGTCCGGGCCACCCGCTTGAACTGGGCGAAATGCTGCTCGCTGAACCATCCCGGCCACAGGTATTCGCCAATCTCCCGCCCCACCGGGTCATCGCTCCGTTCGCACTGCGCCTGGATGCACACAACCCGCCACGTCTCGCCATCGCGGCAGACGATATCTCCCGACTCTCCCATCCAATCGGCCGGCAGAATCCGCCCGGCAAGGTCATCCTCATGCCAGCGGGTAGTGATGATAACCTGCCAGCCGCCCGGCACCAGCCGTGTCAGGAGGTCGTCCTGATAGGCCTGGAACGTCCTGTCCCGGATAATCTTCGAATCCGCTTCCTGCCGTCCCTTGAACGGGTCGTCTACAATCAGCCCCTGACAGCGGGAACCGGTAATCCCTCCCAGAATCCCGCATGACATATACTCGCTGCCGTTGGTCAGTCCCCATTCATCCGCCGCGCTGGTATCCGCGCACAGTCCGCAATCAAAAATCGGCTGATAGGCCGCCGACCGGATAATCTGACGCGCCCGGCGGCCCATGCGCTTGGCCAGGTCCGAACCGTAAGACGCCAGAATGATTTTCGTGCCCTCGAAGCGGCCCAGGAAATACGAAGGGAACACCACCGAAGTGTAAGAGCTCTTGGCCGAGCCGGGAGGCAGCATCATCATCAGCCGTTTCAACCGCCCCTCAGCCACCTCGTTCAGCGCCGCCATCATAATCTGGTGATGGACAGCAACCGCCGTTTCCACCGGCTTGAACAGCCATTCGTCCGGGTCGTCCGAAACCGGCGCGCCCGGGATCTCAATCGCCTGGGAGAAATCCACCAGGCTCTTTCTCGCCCGTCTCCGGCGCAGCAGCTCCCGGGCCGCCTCCTGTTGGCTAACGCCCGCCACTACACCGCCCCCGCCGCAATCTTCGCCAGCATCTCATCGGACAGATCGTACTTGTGGGAGTGCTCCAGCGGCCCGCCGTCCTTGCCCGTCACCTCCATCTTGTCCTTGTGCATGCCGGTAATCCTGGCCAGCTCCATCGCCGACTGATGCCGCGTCGGGACCTTCAGCAGGGTTCGCACGCCATCACGGGCCGAAACCTGCTCGAACTCCAGAATCGACCTGGCCTCCGTGTCCAGCTCCTCAAGCGATTTCGCCTCATTCACCTTCTGCAACAGCGCGATCCGGTCCACCGTCATCACCGACCGGTGATACCCCATCACCAGCGCCTTTGCCTCGCGGCCTATCTCCTCCTGTATCTCGGCAATTCGGGCGGAAATGCTGGGTTTTGCCAGGAGTTTCGCCGACTCAGAGCGCGCGGTCCCGTAGGTGGATTTCGGTTTCACCGCCTGGTAGGCCCGCACGGCAACGCCCAGTTCCACGTACTTCCAACAGAACCGCTCTTCCCACGGCTTCAGCGCAGCGGACGCGGAGTCGTACCCCATTTCTCCGGCCATGGTCGGCAGTACCGTTTGCCCTGGAACGCTTGTCTGTTTATCCACATCCGCCACAACACTCTCCCTCAACGAAAAAACCCGCACCACGGCCGTAAAAACAGCCACATGATGCGGGTTCAAAAGCTCCCCTGCGGGTTAATGAACTAACCGCCCTACCTTATCTTCTCAGTCCTTGTCAAAGCAGTAATGCCGCCCTGGTTGCAATCAATCACCAGTTGACCGGTGAAACCGGGCTCCATCACGCCCAGCGCCCGCAACTGCTCCAACATCTTTGCTTTCCATTCAGGGTCTACCTTCAACATCCGACCATCCGACAATAGGATTTTAACCATTACCACCTTAATACATCAACGCCCCCAATTGTTCAACATATTTTTGAACATCAGATATCAGCCACTAATTCCCCTTCATCGTGACCAAGCCACACACCGCTTTCCTGATAAACCGAACCGCGAAGCCTGCGCGCCATCAACAGGCCCGGAATGACACGGGAAACCGTCTTCGCCACAGGCGCAACCTCCACGGGCGCCTTCCTCTGCACCCTCTCGCCCCTTTTTCGGTGCGTCTTTCTCGCCTTTTCGCGCTTTTGTCTTATCTTCAGCGTCTTTTGCCGGGTACAGCATGTCCTGTCGCAGTACAGCCGCCGGGCAAACCTTGCCGGCGTCTCGTCCAGCCTCATAACCAGCGGCCTGCCGCAACCAGGGTAGCCGCACAGCCTGACCTCATCCATGCTCTCACCCCCTGAAAATATCACACAACCCTCTGAAGGCTTGCCCGGCGGTAGCTCTGCCAGGTAAAGGCCAGCAACCTGCTGTTGCCCTCATAAAACCTGTCAACAGCCCGCTCCCCGATTACCTCCGTCAACTGCTTGATCGTCAGATTGCTTATCAGGACCGTCGGTTTCAACGCCTCGTAGCGGTCGTTCACAATCTCCGTCAAAACCAACTGCTCGGTCGCGCTCTCGAACTGCACGCCCACCTCGTCGATTATCAACAGGTCCGGGACCGTAAACGACCTGACAACCTCCTCCGTGCCCTCCCTGGTTCGCCAGCTATCCATCACCCGGCGCACCAGCTTCATCACCGTCGTATGCAGGCACGAAAACCCTTGCCTCATCACCTCCTGGCCCACAATCGCGGCCAGCATGTTCTTGCCGGTGCCGCAGCGGCCCAGCAGCACCAGAAATCCCCCTCCCCGCGGATCAAAAGACTTCGCCCAGCGCTCGCACTCCGCTTTGACCTTTGCCGCATCCGCGCATACCGGCCGGTAGTCCTCGAAGATCATCCCCTGGAAACGGGCGCCGATGTTCGACGCCTTGAGAAACCCGGCAATCTGCCGCCCTTTCCTGTCCCTCTCCACGGCCTCCCGTTCCTGCCGGAGCAGCTCGGCTCGCGCCGCCGCCCGTTTCGCCGAACATTCCGGGCACACTACGGGAGCGGGCCTTATCGCAGCCAGCGCCGCCGGGGTTTTCCCGGAAAACAAACCGCCGCAGTCCGGGCAAAGCAGTTCACGTTCCTCCAGTGCCCAGCCAGTCGGCGTCAGCGGGGCATGGCGGCCTGATTCCCTTCGCTTTTCCTCCAGCCTTGATTGCGCCTTTTGCAGATCCTCGTCCGTCATCGTCACCCCTCCCCTCCAGGCGTTTTTTCACCCAGTTGAGCTGTGTCTTTCCCGAACATCCGGCAGCCTCGAACGCCTCCCGGATGCGTTCCCGAGGGTAGAGGCGGCAGATATCCTGCAAAATCGACGTCTGGCCCGGCGAATCCATCAACTGGCCGAGGTATTTCCGCACCAGAGCGCGGCATTCCGAAACCGGCATGTTCCGGACTTCCGCGGCGGCGGCAACGTCCGGCTCTGGTGGCGGCGTTTCGCTGTCAGTTCTGACTGACTCTGGTTCTGCTGCTGCTGCTTTTTCTTCTTCTCTTTTTTCTTCTTCTCTTCTCTTATCTTCTCTGTCGTGACTTGCCGTGACAGTCCGTGACATATCGTGGCATCCGGCTTGAAGTTGTGACAAAAGGGCTTTCAGTTCATCAACATCCGCCCGAATTTTGTCACGTTCCCGTTGCTCCCGTTTCCGTCTTGCCGCCGTGGGGTCCTCATTCTTCGGTTGCCGTTTCTCCCAGTTTTTCAGCCGCCCAGACGCGATGACATCCTTCTCTTCCAGCGCTCGATAAACCCGCTCCACCTCATCAGGTTCAATTTCCAGGCAGGCAGCGTTCTCCTCAAAATCATAACCGTCAAGACTTCCACGGTCTTGCCTTGTGGCCGCATGCTCGATGATAGACTGCCACACCCCCAGGACAATCACTCGCGGAACCTGGGCTTTTCTAGCTACCACGGTGAACTTTTTATCGTCCAGCGTGCCGGTATACCATCGGAACCACTCGAAATACATCAGAGCCTCCTAAAACGTCACCACAAACGTCAACGCGGCAGCCGCCGGCACATCCAGAATAATCAGGAGCGTCGGGAAAACCTTAGTGCTCATCATAATATCCCCGTCTCCGGCAACCCACAGTCACCCTGGTATACGCGCCATAGCTGTCCGCTCCATGCCGGTCCATAGCGATATGCAGCGCCGTATCCGCCGACTGCTGCACATCCACCAGCTCATCGGCCACATGGTTCCAGTCCCCCGATAGCCAGGCCTGCAGCATCGCGCCGCCCACTTCCAGGACCTCCGACAACAAATGCAGCCATTGACGTATGATATTGTTTCTGGTAGCAAATACAGTTCGTGGGAAAAGCAAATCAAAATCTCCAGTATTACTTGAACAATCCGAGTTGAATTTTTGCTGGTTCAACCATGACCAGCCCCCAGCTTTCGATTGTTTCCATGGTTGCCCACCTCGCGGAGACGCCCTTGCCTTCGGCTAGTACTTGGTTACCCCGTATCTCGACGGTGTTTGGATTCACGTACAGGGGACTTGCACCCCATAAGTTCATGCCCATGCCGGACGTACACACGCGAGTGGATACCGACCCTCGGCGGGTCACCCACAGCATCCATCCAGGCTGTCTTACCCCTAGAAGTTATCTCATTTTGAGGCGGCGATATATGTGCAAAGGTTCGCATAGTAGCGCCAACTAGCCGTCCGTTAAAAGAGGAGAGCGTTTAATGGCAAAACCAGACTGGACACGAGATGAACTCATACTTGCCCTGGACCTTTATTTTCGGGAGCCGACTGCGAGAGGCAGTAAGACGCACCCTGAAGTAATAAAACTGAGCAACCTTCTTAATAAACTTCCGATTCATCAAGGCTCCGACCTAGAAGAAGATTTCAGAAATTCTAACGGTGTCGGCATGAAACTCAGTAACTTCCTCAGATTTGACCCCGATTATCCAGGAGAAGGTCTCAAAAGAGGATCACACCTTGAAGAAGAGGTGTGGAATACCTTTGCAAACGACAAAGATCGACTTCATAAGGTTGCATTATCGATTGCTGCCGTTGTAGAGAGTGGATCACTAGAATCAACTGCTGTATATGTTGATGATGAAGATGTTGAAGCAGAAGAAGGCCGTGTTCTAACTCGGCTACATCGGTCACGAGAGCGCAATAGATTGTTAACTGATAAAAAGAAAAATCAGATTTTGGTTGCAACAGGTAATCTCAAGTGCGAGGTGTGTGGTTTTGACTATGAGGCAACTTATGGGCTACATGGGCATGGTTTCGTAGAGTGTCATCATGTCAAACCAGTCAGCTTCCTAACACCAGGTGAGAAGACCAAAGTAAGTGATTTGGCACTTGTCTGTGCGAATTGTCATCGCATGATTCACAGGCGCAGGCCCTGGTTAAGTGTAGATGAGCTTCGAGCAAAACTACAGGAATCTGCCTAACCCGCGGCGGCACACGGTTTTCGCTGCGCTACGCCGGTGCGCCTCGGCCACGTTATCCAAAACAAAAGGATTGATTACAATGACTAAAGACAAGAACGGATTCATATATGTTCTTACAAACTCTGCCATGCCAGGATTAGTAAAAATCGGGATGACATTAGGTAATCCTGAGGACCGGGCCAGACAACTTAGCCAAGGAACTGGTACTCCCGCCCCATTTGATGTCTACGCAGCCTTCCCCGTTATTGATGCAGACCGCGCTGAAAAGCAGGTTCACGGTGCTTTTGATGATATGCGAACCAGTCGGAAGCGGGAGTTCTTTGCCATTGCACCAGAAGATGCCGTCAAATTGATTGAAGTAGCTCTTAAAAGCCAAACGGACTTTCAACGGCTTGCACGCGAGAAACAAGCTAAACGTATTCTCAAAACATGTGAAACCATGGAAAAGAATCGTAAAGATATACTGGCAAAACGACGCGACCCAAGCAAACTGCCTTATCTTAAAAAGCTTCTTGCAGATACAGACGCTAAATATGGATGGGACAAGAAGAAGCCGAAATAAAAATTTAAAACCAGGTAAAAATGAGGGGTCAGCCCTTGAAAGTGGAATTTTGAAGAAATGACTCCCCCCCAGCCCGGGCCTCTCTCAGCATAAGACCGCCTTCGCACCATTCACAATCATGGCAACATTCGTTGCCCCAATAGCAACGGATCGCGGTTGCTGTTTGCCTGAATAGATCGAGTTGCTGGTTCACGTTGTCATGCAAGTCGACTGTCATTTTTCATCCCCTCACCTCCACCACTTCCTATAAGTCTCACCCTTCCGCCGCGGCAGCTCCACCCCATCCCAAGGATAAGGCCCGCTGCTCGGGCCGCAGCTCTCCACCTCCGCCCCGCGAAACCGCTTTTTCATATCCATCGCCACAACCACCGCCTGGGGCGGCGCACCTTTCAGCGCCGCCACCTCTCCGCCCGACATCACGATCCGCCCAACGGCAACCCTCCGCTCCCTCTCCTCCGGATCATCGGTGATATCCACCTCCAACCCGTACCGGCTCCTGATGGTCACCACCACCCTGGAGAGCAAATCATCCACGCATCACCCGCACATACTCCACCCGCACGCCGGGCAGGTCACGCAACCCCCTTCGTGCCGGAGATCCGCCCCGCATTCAGGACACGTTTTCATCAGCCACATCCCTCAGGCGCTTCATGTTCCACTTCTCCAGCAGTCGGCAATAAAGCTCGCAACCATAATATCCGGCCTCGCACCCCTGGCAGGGATGCGTCACATAACCCCTCGTTTCCTTCATCGCCCCTCCCCCGGGCAAAAAACGGCCGTGGAGATGGAGGGCCCCACGGCCCATGCCCTAAGCTAAAATCGTCACCTGTTCTGGAATATTCGCCCTCAACCAGTCCCGGATCCGCCGGATAGCCTCCAGCGTCCAACACCCGCCATCAGCGTCAAACAACGCCGCCAGCGGCCCGGCGTCCGACTTCTTGAGCCGCAACACGCACTTCGACACCGGCTGGTCAATCTCCAGAAACGTCCGGAACGGCGCCAGCTCCACCGGATTCGGCACCGACACCTCAGCCACCCGGGCAATGCCGGTCCTGGCCGTCACCGTCTGCGTCATCCCGTCATCGGAACAGGTCACATTCGCCTCCTGGACCAGGTTTCCCGCCAGCCGCACTATGGCCGCCGTGGCCGCGTCCTGCACAAAATGCGTCTGCATATTGATGATGAAATCCTCAATGGGCAGATATTTGCCAAACGGATACCCCTTCGGCTCATGGAAGGCATGCAGAAACAGATACCGCTGGTTCCAGTCGCCGGTCAGGCGGGATCGCACCTGCACATCATTGTGACCCCGCACATGCGCCACCAGGGAATCCAGCTCCAGCCGGTCCGGATTCGCGTTCAGGTAATCGCCCAACCCGGTCAGTGTCGCCACGTTCATCTCCTCCACCACCGGGGGGACCACCGGAAACAGCTTCCGGTCCGCGTAATATCTCCCCTCGATAACCTCCATATCGATAGGCGACAACTCCACAATCCTGTTCACAAACTCCGCCGTCAGATCCGCCATTACTCGTTACCCGCCTTTCCGCCCGTTATCACGGCCGGGGCCTGATAGGGCATGGTCAACTGTTCCGGATTGTGCTCAAAAGCCACGCCCCGGTTGCCTTGTCTGCCAATATAGAAAATAGTGCTGCACGGCTGCGCCGGTTGCGTCTTCGACGTGCAGATAATCTCCACATTGCCCGTCACCCGGTTATCGTCCGGCTTGATGCGCACCCGCAAAGAAACCTCGCGCACCCCGCCGCGGGTATTGGGGTCCACGATATTATCCAGAACCCTCTGCATCTCATCGTCAAACCTCTCGATAGCCGCCCCGCGCGCCAGCGTCAACAGGCTCGCCCGCTCCTCATCCACAAAACCCGGCATCCTTATCTCCTTTCTCACATCGATGAAAGAAACCTGCCGTCCCGCCCCCGCAGCCGTTAATCCCCTTTCAGGCTCTCACGCCTTCCATGCCCCGATACCACAATGGTTCATGGTCCGGGCATTGATATGGATACAAATCGAACATAGTGCCGGCATACTTCACCACAACGGCCGTACGCTTCTCCGGAGCGCACTCGCGGGACTGCGCGCACCATTCACATGGCGCAAGAAAACGCCTCGTCTTATGCGCCCCTTTCGCCACGGCGGCGCATCTCCCTCAACAGCGCGGAAAAACTGACTGCCCGCCCCTCGGAACAAAGGGCATCCCTGATACCGTCCAGAATCAGCATGAAGTCCAGGGGGTAGCACACCTGGCCCATCTGGCGGGCCTCCCAGTCCAGCGGAAAAGTGTTGCCCATCTTCTTCATCAGCAAAACAGTCTTGTTCTGAGGGAAATTATTCGGGTCGGTATCCCGCATCATCCGCATGAAATGGCAATAATCGATCCCCATCTCCCAGGCGGCCTCCTTGGCGGACATACCGGCCAACTGATAGCAACGCTCTATCGCCACCGTCCTGCTCGGAACCGCCTCCAGCATATCCTGATACGCCGGAACAAACTCCCTGACCGTATTCATCGTCACAGCACCTCCGGCGGGTCCGGAAACATCATCCAGTGCGTCACGGGCGGCGCCAGCGGCAGGCCGTAATCGTCCACCCACGACACGCCGTCAAATGCCGCCGGCCAGACCGGCTCGCAGGATTCCGGGGAATATGTCAGCACCATCATGCAGGCATCCGGCATCTCATTAGAACACGCTATCCACCTGCTCATCGCTCGCCCTCCCTCAGCCACTGGTTTGCCCGATACCTCGCCTCCGCTCGCATCTCATCGCCAACCACGTCCCGATCCGCCGCCCGCCACCAGCCACCACGCATTGACCATAACGAAGCGCCCCCGTCCCGCCGCTCACCTGCGACAATTCGCGCAGCTCATCTTGCCGTCCGGCCACATCAGGTACCGGTCGTTCCCCAGGATAAGCGACCGGCACGACGAACATTCCCCGTAGCACATCCGCCCATCCACAGACACAATCCGCGCGTTTGGATGCTGGCGCCGGAATGCCTCCAGATTGTCGAAAAACGCCTCCGTCACCGCCACAAACTCCACCCTCATGCTCATCTCCCCTGGCTCGCCAGCTTGCGCGCCCTGGCCTTGGCCGACTTCATCAGGCGGTCCGCCGTAGAAAACTGCCCCAGCGTCTCCGCGCGGCCCGCCATGATGGTCGCGTGATACACCACATAATCCGCCTCTGTCATCGTGCGCCGCGCATCCAGCAACTGCGAATCCTCATAGCGCACCCGGTCCGGGTCCAGACCGGCAGCCACGGACGGAGCGGGCGCCGCCGAAGGCATCAACTTTGCCAGCATCGGCGCCAGCAACTGGGCCACCTCCACGGCGATCTCCCTGATTTCCGCGCGCGTCATTGCCATCGTCACACCCTCACCACCCGGCCCCATGTCTCGGAAACCTTCATCATCTCTCCCTCTATCCAACTTATGGCATTTGCGAAACGCTAATGAAGCGGTAAAGTGTTCAACATATTGTCTAACGGGAGCTTACTCTACCCCAGGAAAACCTCACGCGGCCCGCTCCTGGTCGTCATCCGGCAGGCGGACCAGAAAGCCGTCAGCCTCCAGGGCGGCGACAATGCGGGCGTAGACGCCTTCACCAGGTCGTGTTGTCGCAAAGCGATTATTGAGGACCGCTATTACCGACCCCCGCGGCAGGTTGTGCACACGACCCCAACCGGACAGCGTTCTGCCGGTTTTAATAATATTATGTTTTGTTGCCTTACAATCTATCTTCATTGATAAACCCTTGATATGTTGTTACAATATCAATTGTAAAAACATACATCATATATGTTATGCATACTTTTACTTTGAAAATCATAGATTGTCAATGGATTATTTTATGGTCAATGATGTTTTGGGTAGATTATTGGAGGCACTCACCATTAAGCGGTTACGCGAACGTGGGGGTGTTGCAAAACTTTCTCGTTTAACTGGTTATTCTGAGGGGCAAATAAGCAACGTCCTTAACGGAAAAACTAAGATATCAGACCGTTTCATAAATATAGTCTCCAGCAGTTTGGGTATATCGGAAAAATGGTTACTAACCGGCGAAGGGGAGATGTTTCAACGTCCGCCAGATGTAACCGACTTGGAATATGTTTTCCCTCCTAAACCAGGCGAAACAGCCGACGATAACGAAAAGATCGTGTACGCCGCGCTGAAACGGCTGCATGGTTGGGACGTGGAAGAAGTCATCAAAAGCCTGACCGCACTCCCGCGCTCCGCCAGAATGAAAATACTGGCGCAGATGTTCGAGGCAATCGAAAAAGAAGACGAGAAGAAGCGGGAAGAGGAAGAGGAATGACCGTACCCCGCGCGCGGGGGGATGAACCGAACCGGGATAAATCATGCTTACAGGTTGAACGTATGTATAATTATGTGTATAATTGATATGCGAATTGAATGGGACGGCAACAAGAGGCAAACAAACCTGAAAAAGCATGGCCTGGATTTCATCAACGCGGCCAAGGTATTCAGCGGGCCAACTTTTACCCTCCCCGATAATCGCTTTGACTACGACGAAGAGCGGTTTATCACCATAGGAATGCTGGATACCGACGTAATTGTCATCGCACACACTGAAAGCGAAGATATCATTCGCGTCATATCCATGCGGAAAGGAACCCCCAATGAGCAGAAAATCTTCTTCGAAAATCTCTGACGAGGCCCCTGAAATAACCTCTGAAGACATCGCCAAAGCCCGCTTCCGCGTCGGGCTGAAAGACGCGCCGCGCAAGCAGAGAATCAACATCATGCTCGACACCGGAATTATTGCCTATTTCAAGGACAAAGCCGGTGAAAAAGGATATCAGACGCTTATCAACGAAACCCTGAAGAAAGCCATCTTCCAGGAGGACTTGGAAACGGTTTTGCGCAGGATATTGCGCGAAGAATTCAAGCCGGCGGCATAGGCGCGTACATATGACAGGTATCCAATATATAGAGAAAGACGGCAAGCGGGAATACGCCATCGTTCCCATTGATATCTTCGAAAGCCTCATAGAAGCGGAAGAGGATCGTCTTGACATCGAAGAGCTGCGACGCTTCCGCGAAACAGACGACGGCTTCCGCATCCCCGGCGAAATAGTCCGGCGCGAACTCGAAGGAGAACATCCCGTAAAACTCTGGCGGGAACATCGTGGTGTTACCGTTGAAGCCCTCGCAGGGAAAGCAGGCATCTCCAAGGCGTACCTTTCCCAGATAGAAAACGGCAAGCGCAAGGGAACCGCGAAGACATTGAAGAGCCTGGCCGCCGCCCTGGCCATCCCCCTTGACTTGCTCGTGGAAGAGACCGTATCCGGGCAGGCTGCGTAGAGGAACAAATCCCCGCATGTGTTGGGATGAACCTGGGCAAAAGACAACGGAGGTGAACTCATGGCTTTAAAAAGTGTAACGGTACGGATAGAAGACACTCTTGACGAAAGGCTTGAGGACCTCGCCCGGAAGACGCACCGGACAAAGAGCTTCTACGTTCGTGAGGCGCTACTGAGGGTGATAGACGACATCGAAGACATCTATCTTGCCGACCAGCGGATGGAGGATCTTCGCGCAGGAAGAAGCCGGACCTTCACCATTGATGAAGTGGAGGCCCGGCTTGGCCTGGCTGATTAAGTTCGATCAGTCCGCCGAACAGGACCTTGCCAGGCTGGACAAACAAATCGCTCGTCGAATAATCAAGGTGCTGCGTGAAAGGATTGCCGTACTTGACAATCCTCGTACCATCGGAGCCGCGCTGACCGGCTCCATATTCGGCGATATGTGGAAATATCGGGTCGGTGACTATTGAATCATCGCGCACATCGAAGATACGGCAGTTACAATTATTGTCGTTCGCATCGGACATCGCAGGGAAGTCTACCGCAAATAAACGACAGTAATATCCGTTCCCCGCATGTGTGGGAAGGAGCCAACCCGTGAAAAAGAAGAAATACACCTACTTCGAAGAAGACGGAATGTTTATCGGATGGCTGGATGAATTCTCCGACTACAAAACCCAGGGCGAAACACTGGAAGAATTGACAGATAACTTGCGGGACATCTATCAGGACCTGACAGGCGGACCTATCCCCAATGTTCTACACTCCGGGGAACTTCTCGTCGCATGAAGAGAACAGGCGGGGATAAACCTTGAGAGAGTAACTGCAATGCCAAGAACAATAACAGCCTCCATCGAGCGGGACACCGAAACAGGCTACTACGTCGCCACCGTTCCCGCCATCCCCGGCGCCCACACCCAGGCTGAAACGCTTGATGAGCTGCAACGCAACATCATAGAAGTTGTAGAAATGTGCATCGAGGAAAATAGAAAGCCGGGAACAAGCCCGGCCTCCATTGCTACCTGACTCTCAGTACACGCGCCGCCACCGGCTCTATCACCGACACCAGCATCATCAGCAAAACATCCTGCGGAACCCGGTATCGCACAATTCGTCTCAGGAGTAACAGTCTCTCGGAATCGGTCAGATCGTTCATGCTTCCTCCGTTACAAATTATTATACAAGCCGATTTGTCTAAGCATTTCTAACGCCAGGCAATAAAACACAAAAGCCAACTTCATTAGATTTGTTGGCATTTTGATGGCCCGGCCAAAAAGTATTCGATTTTTCAGAAATAAAATAAAACGCCACCGAAAAATAACTATCATTCTCCCAATCGTATCAGGAGTTTACATTCTGGCTAAAATCGCTGACAGATACCGGAATGGTGACAAAACGCGACATAAATGACCGATTCCGGCACAATCTGATACGGTTGCGCCGCCTCCGGGGGCTCACCCAAACGGAGCTGGCGGAAAAGAGCGGGGTAAACAACATAGGGCAAATAGAATCCGGCGCCAGGGGAGCGGGCAAAGACGCCTGGGCGAATCTCGCCAACGTCCTGGGCGTGGACATATCCGAATTCTATCGACCCATCATGGACGACCTGCTCAAGCCGGAAACAACCCTGCTTCGCCTCTTCAACAGTCTGCCGGCGGCAGGCCAGTGGTTCATTGTCGACGTATTGAGGGCGTTCTTGAAGTTTATCGGGAGGAAGTAATAATACATTCTTTGCTGGAGGTTCGCATGCCAGCGCTTTAACAGCCACTTCTATCCTGGGGGGGAAACCGGGCGGGTCGCCCGGATCTGGGCTGGTCGCGCAATCCATGAACTCATTTTTCAAAGAACCTCTTTCGCCATTTGCTCAAGCTTTGCCTTCTCAGCTTCCGCCAAAACGATCGAGTATGGACTTTTTCTTGGCATATCCCCCTCCTTTCAGGAGGAGATTGTGCCAGCATAATTTGCATTATGAAATCCATAATACGTCATCGTATTTATGTAACGATGTACTTGGTTGAAACGCCCGCGTACTTAATGTGCACAGTCTAAATATCCTGTTTTGGAAGTTGAGCAGGGGGCCATCAATAAGCCGTTCACGCGACTGCGTCGCGTGAACGGGAGCCGCGGGTGACGCGCCGATGAAGCGACTTGCGCGTGAACACGCGGGTAGAAGCGCACGCTTGGCGGCGCGTCACCCGCGGCTCCCGTTGAAAAAACTTGAATCTAATAACATGAGACACCAATATGACTGAGCAGAAAAAACGCGTTCGCGATTTATATCAGTTCCTCCGGGAAGCTAACCAACTGCGATTCCGCCCGGTTCGTAAGCTCGAAGACCAACCTCGTTTTGTCGATCTGTCAGTGCTTCCTGTGCATCCAAGCGTTCAACTCTACCGACCTGTGCAGATAGACGGAGCCTCTGAGGTGCCCGACACACTTGTAAGTGTCAGGCGACCTGTTTTGTCGCGTTGCCCGCCTCCACCCGAGAATCTCTTAGAATGGCTAATAACCGGTTGGGACGACCCAAATCGCGAAACGTCACACGCTGACAGACTCAATCGAATTAATGATGAAGGAGAGACTGTAACTGAATTTTTTGTTGACGACGATGAGCGTATCAAAAGTTTATCAATATGGGAGAAGCAACGCATAGACTGGGCTGGGCCTGAAATCCTTGCAAGGCGCGCGATGCGCTTTTTCGAGACATTTTATGAAATTCACTCCGCAATTGAAAAAGACGGGGAGCAACTCGAACTTATTATCGCAGACGGCCATCTTGCATGGAAGACCCAGTCGAGCCACGATGGTCAGATAGCAATAAATCACCCGATACTGCTCAAGCGCGTTGAGTTAAAGTTCGACCCAAACAAGCCTGAGTTTACTATCCACGAGACCGACCGAGAGACCGAGTTGTATAGCGGGCTTTTTGTCGATCTCAATGAAGTAGCTCCTGCGTCGCTCAAAAAGCGTCAAAACGAACTATCACTTTCAGGTTACCACCCCCTCGGGCTAGACGATACCAGCGCCTTCCTTAAAGCATTTATCCAGACAGTGTCACCGCTTAAAGGCGAATACCTTGACGAACCTGCGGCATCACATGATAAGCCGCAGATGTGGCGTTCTCCCGTTCTCATTCTCCGCAAACGTATTTCCGGGATTGCAAATGCTATCGACGCAATAATCGACGATATTGACCAGCAGGAGGTATTCCCTCCGGCGCTCTGGCAAATAACCGGGGCTGAGGAAGGAACATGGTCAGGCGACGGCTTTGGTTCTGCCGGAGCAGACGACTCTTCGAATGGTTGTTATGAAGGCACAGCGTCGGAGGATGACGACATACTCCTCGCAAAAGAGGCTAACGACGAGCAGGTGCAGATTATCAAGCGCCTCCGCCGGAGCGGATCAGTTATCGTGCAGGGACCGCCCGGCACCGGCAAAACTCACACTATTGGCAACATAATTGGTCACCTTCTCGCGCAAGGAAAATCCGTTTTAGTCACCAGCCATACCACTAAGGGACTTGGAATATACTAAATTACCATTTATAATGTCTTCATCCTATGAAAT